>CAMMWP010000006.1 GCA_946500615.1 uncultured Clostridium sp.
ATGTAAAAGGTGTAAAAGTAGAAGGAAAAGTAGTTTCTCATGGTAAAGGTAAAAAAATCATTGTTTTCAAAATGAAACCTAAAAAGAATTATAGAAGAAAACAAGGACATAGACAACCATATACAAAAGTAGAAATTACATCAATCAAAACAGCTACTAAAAAAGCAGAAACAAAAGTAGCAAGTGCAAAAGCTGAAACAGAAAAAGTTGCTGAAAAAGCAGAAGCTTAATTTTAACATTAAGTATAAAATAAATAGAAATGTATTTGAGAGATATAAATTAAAACCGAAAGGAGTGAAAGGACATGGCTCATAAAAAAGGTCAAGGTAGTAGCCATAACGGTAGAGAGAGTGAATCAAAGCGTCTTGGTGTAAAAAGAGCTGATGGTCAATTTGTTCTAGCTGGAAATATCTTAGTAAGACAAAGAGGAACAAAAGTACATCCGGGAACAAATGTAGGAAAAGGTAGTGATGATACTTTATATGCATTAGTAGATGGAACTGTTAAATTTGAAAGAAAAGGTAGAGATAAAAAACAAGTTAGTGTTTATCCAGTAGAATCATAGAATAGAACAAATAAAAGGGTTCTTATTTTAGGATACCCTCTTGTATAAATAAAAGAATCAAGTTTAGGTCTAAACTTGATTTTTTTTTCATAATATTTCTAAAAAAGCATTTACAATTTAAAAAAATTTGTATAAAATATACTAAATTGTGTTAAATTGTCATAAACGAAAGAAAATCAAAAGTGAAAGGAAGTATATCAATGAAAATATTGATGTTAACATGGGAATATCCACCAAGAGTAGTAGGAGGAATTGCAAGAGTTGTATATGATTTATCAAGAACATTATTAAAAGATGGGCATGATGTAACAGTTGTCACATATAAAGATGGAAATGCACCATATTTTGAAGACGACAGAGGAGTAAAAGTATATAGAGTAGATAATTATATGATAAACCCAAATAATTTTATCGATTGGATTATGCAATTAAACTTTAACTTAATTGCCAAAGCAAATGAGATAATAGCAGAACAGGGGAATTTTGATGTCATCCATGCACATGACTGGCTAGTGGCATATGCAGCAAAAACATTAAAAAATTCATATAATATACCAATTGTAGCAACAATACATGCAACAGAATCTGGAAGAAACAGTGGAATTCATGATGAAACACAAAGATATATAAATGATACAGAATGGATGTTAACATATGAAGCTTCAGAAGTAATTGTTAATAGCAACTATATGAAAAATGAATTACAAAGATTATTTGGATTACCATATGAAAAAATCAATGTCGTGCCAAATGGAGTAAATTTAAATCTATTTAATGGAGTAGAAAGAGACTATACTTTTAGAAGAAGATTTGCAATGGATAATGAAAAAATCATCCTATTCATGGGAAGATTAGTGTATGAAAAAGGAGTACAACATCTAATTAGTGCAATGCCTAAAATCTTAAGTGGCTATCATGATTCTAAATTAGTCATTTGTGGAAAAGGCGGAATGTTAGATGAATTACAAGCACAAGTAAATGCTATGGGAATTGGCAATAAAGTATATTTTGCTGGATACATGGGAGGAAAAGATGTACAAAAAATGTATAAAGCAGCAGATATAGCAGTATTTCCAAGTACGTATGAACCATTTGGAATTGTAGCACTAGAAGCGATGCTATCAGAAAATCCAATTGTCGTATCTGATATTGGCGGATTAAATGAAATTGTACAACATAGAGAAAATGGAATGAAGGCATATTGTGGAAATCCAAATTCGATAGCAGATTCTATATTAGAATTATTATATGACCATAAATTATGTGCAGATATTACGAAAAAAGCAAAGAATAAGGTCAGAAATGAGTATAATTGGAGCAAGATTGCACAAGATACACATTTCACATATCAAAAAGCAATTTGTCAATCAATGGCTGAAAAACAAAAAAGACAAATTGAACAAGAAAGAGCTAAGAAAACGAAAAAGACAATTAAAGGTGATAATGAAATTACCAATCTACTTAACTTTAGAAAACGTCAAGCATATGCTTAATATGAAAGAAAGTTGTATCAGACAGGTACAACTTTTTTTAATATATTTTTTCAAAGTTTTTATAATCATATGAATATGGAAGATAATTCCTTTACAAGAAAAATGAAAAAATATCTTTAAAGTTTATAAAAAGCTGAAAATTTCCTAGAGCTGTTTGACTAAAGAAGTGAAAAGCCCATGTTTATTTTTTAGTATAAAAATAAACATAGAAAATTTCTTGATTTTTAAAGATTTTCTATGTTTTTTGTTATTTCTTTCTTTAGTTTTATATTTTTTTTCGCTAATTTTATATTTTCCTTCTTTCCATATGCTACATCTCCTAATATCTCTTCTATTTCTATTTTGCTTTCTTCAATCTTTTTACTAATTCTGGTAATTGTTTTTTATCATGCTTTTCCAATTGTTATTGTTAGCTCTGTTATTATTCTTTCATCTGTCATAGCTATATGTGTTTTATATCAAAAAAACTACGATCTCTTTAGTATTACAGAGTTTGTAATATTTTGTGCAAATTTTTTTTATTTTTACTCTATTTTTTCTTTTTTAAGTCCTTTAGTTCAAGACTCTAAGAAAATTTTTTACATTACAATTTTAGCAATAAAATATATAGAAGTCAATAAAAGTTTTGAAAAAAATTTTTAAAGAAAATATATATTAGTAATAAAAAATATTTTAAAATTTTGATAATTAGAATATAAAAAAAATTGAAATACCAATACTTTAAAAGAAAAGTAAATTTTCTTAGAGTCTTGAAATATAAGTAAAAATCAAGAAATAAAATACTATAAAGTCTTAACTTAATTCCGTGATATAGTTACAATAAAGAAGAAAAAGGTGAAACAAGACAATCTTTTGTAAATAGTAGAATATTGAAAAGTAAATATCATTATTCGAATAAAAGGAAAAAGAGATGTAAATACTATTACAAATAGAGTGTTGTTTAAGAGTAAAAGAATTCTAAGAATAAATAATTCGTAAAACAAAGAATGCATAATAAAAAACAAAAGAGGGGAGAATTTTGAAGAATGAAAAAAATACAAAAGCAAGTGAATAATAAAAGGAATAATGGTATTACCCTAATAGCGTTAGTTATTACAATCATCGTGTTATTAATATTAGCTGGAATAAGTATAGCGACACTAACAGGAGAGAATGGAATAATAACAAGAATGAACCAAGCACAAGAAGAAACTACACTTGCTAATGAACTAGAAAAAATAAAATTAGCTGTAAATTCAGCTTTTATAGAAGGAAAAGGAGGCCTAAATGAAGAAAATTTGAAAGAAGCTTTAGATAAATCAGAATTCAGTGTAGAAAATAATTTAAAGACTAAAAATACAGGATGGATATTTAAAGTAAATGGTAATATATATAAAATAAGTTTAGATGGTAATATTAAATTAATATTTGATGAAAATACTTTTAAAATAGGAGTAGCAAAAAATGTAGAAAACTATGGTAGATTAGTGAATTTTCAATCAGAAAATGGGATTTCAGATTGGAAACTATTTTATCAAGATGATAACTATGCTTATTTAATATATGATGGAGTGATAAAAGAATATAGCACTAGTTCATATTTATCATATAAAAATGGTGCAGATGTTAGTAAAATAGGGCAAAAATTAAGTTATAAAATAAGTAATCTGTTTACTGAAAAAAATACAAATGAGAATATAAGATATACAGCATGGTTATTAGATACTGAATTCTGGGGAACAACAAATAAATATGAGGATACAGAAGGAATAGCGATTTTTTCAATAGGGAGTCCAACTTTAGAATTATTTGCAGCATCTTATAATGTAGCATCAGCAATAGCACAAGCACATGGATATAATCTTAATATTGAGCCAGAAGAAGATGGATATAAAAGTATAGAAACCAGTAGTGGATATTTCTTTTCTAGTGATAGAAATGGAATATATAACTGTGGTGATGGATCTTGGTGGTTAGCATCACCTTGGAATGGACGATATTATAATTTTCGTATGATAGTAAATGGCGGATATTGGACTTTAGGTGATGTTACCGGTAGTATAAAACCAGATATAAGACCAATTATATGTATTAGTGCATCTGATTTAATATTAAAATAAGAAGATGAATATAATATAATTATGTAACTCGAATATTGTAAAACTAAGAAAATCAAAGGTCGTGTTATTAATTTTAGCAGGTGTAGTACTAAATTGCTATTCATCTAATGCGAACTTTGGCTTGCGCAGTGTGGGCGATTCTGACCTTGGCGGTAACTATATGTTCTATTCAAACGGCGGCATCAGCGGCATCAACCGTCACGTTCGCCCCGTAGTTTCTCTAGGGTCTGATATCCAAATCACAGCATGTGAAGGAGAAAATAATAGTACAAATATGCACCAAATCAGTAAATAGTAGAGATAAGTCGATTTTACTAATAAATAAAAAAATACCACAAAGTCACAAAAAAACTTTTTGGTATTTTTTTTACATTCTTAATATAGAAGCATATTACACACAATTTTACCTATGTTTACAAATTAAAAATAATAGAAATCATACTATAAACATAATTAAAAAAGAAAAAAATTAAAGAATTTTCACAAATTCTACAAATTTAGCAAAAAAATGGTGTATAATATAAATACAAAAAAGAAATATAAAATACAAACAACAATAACGATATCATTAAGATAGAAAGGTAGGAAATATGACTGAATTTAAATCAGGATTTGTAACATTAGTTGGAAGAACAAACGTAGGAAAATCAACATTACTAAATTTATTAGTGGGAGAAAAAGTAGCCGCAATTGCTAACAAGGTGCAAACAACGAGAACAGCAATTAAAGGGATTGTCAATAGAGCAAATTCTCAAATTGTGTTTACAGATACACCGGGAATTCATAAACCAAAGCATAAATTGAATGAAACGATGAATGAAACATCATTTGCAAGTATACCAGATGCAGACATTATCTTATTTTTAATAGAAGCAACAAGTAAAGATATTGGAAAAGGCGATAGATTAATCCTAGAAAAATTGAAGGAAGCAAGAAGAAGAACGATCTTAATCATTAATAAAATTGATTTAGTAAAAAGAGAAACATTATTAAGTTTAATCGATATGTATCGTAAAGAATATGATTTTGAAGCGGTTATACCAATTTCAGCAACAGATATAAAATATAAAGAAATTATTTTACAAGAGATAGAAAAGAACTTAAAAGAAGGACCTACATATTATGATATAGAAGAATATACAGATCAAACAATGAGACAATTAGCAGAAGAAACAATAAGGGAAAAAGCATTAAAATTATTGCAAGATGAAGTGCCTCATGGAATATATGTAGAAGTTGAAAAAATGAAATTGAGGAAAAATAAAAACAATGAGGAAATCTACGATATAGAAGCAACCATTTATTGCTTAAGAGAGTCACATAAAGGAATTATTATTGGAAAAAATGGGGAAATGTTAAAAAGAATTGGAAGAGCAGCAAGAGTGGATATGGAAGAAAACTTTGGAGTTAAAATTAATTTAAAAACTTGGGTAAAAGTAAAGCAAGAATGGATAGACAATCCATCCATTGTGAATAAATTTAAATTGCAATAATTAGAGTTTCGTTGAATAATAAAATAAAATTTGCAAAAGATAATAGTAAACTAAAAAAATGGAGATGATAGCTTATGATAAAAAAGATTGCATGGGAGGCTTTTAAAAATACAGGGGATATCAATATGTACCTAGAATTAAAACAAATAGAAGATATAGAAGAAAAACTAGATAACAATACACTTCAACAAGAAAAACTTATAAATCAAGAAGAAATAACCGATATATCAAATAACAAATATACAACAAATTAAAAGTAGAATAGGAAAGATAAAGTAATAGTTAGAGGGAAAAAATGGCAACGATAAAAGTAAAAGGAATTATATTAGCAGAAAACAATATGGGAGATTACGATAAAATGCTTACAATATTAACACCAAATTTTGGCAAGATCTCATGTGCAGCCAAAGGAGCAAGAAGACCGAAAAGTGCTCTTTTGGCTGGTACACAACTTTTTTGCTTTGGGGAATATTTAGTATATCAAGGAACAAGTACATATCATATGAACTCTTGTGAAACAATCGAGATGTTTTATAAAATAAGAATCGATTTAGATAAATTAAAATATGCAATATATTTAAATAAAATTGTGTTAGATGTAACAGATGAAAATGAAAATTGTTATCAAATTCTTCAGTTATATCTAAATGCATTATATATGATAGCAGAAACCAACAAAGATAAGGAATTTATTGTTAGTATATTCAAAATGAGATTATTAACATTATTAGGATTTACACCAAGAATTGCCACATGTGTGAATTGTAAAGAAAAAGAAAATTTAAGAGATTTTAGTATAAAAGATAACGGATTTAAATGTCAAGCGTGTAGTAGACAAGACAAATCTTCTATTTCCATGTCTGAAAGTACTGCAAATGCAATCAAATATACAATAACCGCACCAGCGAAAAAACTATTTTCGTTTGATCTAAAAAATGAATCATTGGAAGAATTTAAATTGATTACTAAAATTTATTTTAATGAGAAATTAGAAAAGGAATATAAAATAGAAGAAATATTCTAGTAGACATCCTTCAGATTGGAAAAAATGAATGGGAATGTTCGTTATAAAAATCTAGAAAAAGGTTGAAAAAAAATAGAATACCATATATAATAATCATATAAAATCATAATGAAACATGAAAGAAGAAGGGAGCGATTTTTATGAAAATAAAAATAATAGGAAAGGAACTAAAGATAACAGAAGCAATAAACGATTATGTAGAGAAAAAATTAGACAGAATTGATAAATATTTTGATAATGCAGAAGCAGATGTTACTTTAAGAACAGAAAAAAATGAACAAATAGCAGAAATATGTGTACTAGCAGGAGGAGAAAAATATAGAGCAGTAACAGAAGACAAAGATATGTATGCATCTATTGACAAAGATATAGATATATTAGAAGGACAAATTAGAAAAGTAAAAACGAAAAAAGAAAAAATGTTAAGAGAAGGAAGTTTAAAAATGATGGAAACATCTGAAGAAAAAACTTCTGAAATAGCAAATGAAATCATAAAAACATCATATTATGAAATAAAACCAATGTTACCAGAAGATGCAATGCTTAAATTGCAAGAAAAACCAACACATACGTTTTTAACATTTATTAATGTGGAAACAGGAAAAGTCAATGTTATACATAAATTAAAAGACGGAAAAAATTATGGGTTAGTAGAACCAGAAAATTAATAAAAGGCAGGAAATCAAATCCTGCCTTTATGTATTTTATAAATAAAATCAATAAAAACAAAATTTAACTTTCTGCCAAAAATTAAGCATAATTAGTGCTATCTAAGGTGTAAAAACAACTATTTCATTTGTTGTTCAGCTTGTTGTATCATTTTTCTAACCATGTTACCACCTATTTTACCAGCATCTTTAGCTGAGATGTCACCATTGTATCCATCTTTTAAATTAACACCAACTTCACTAGCTACTTCATATTTAAATTTATCTAAAGCGCTCATTGCTTCTGGAACTAATTTTTTGTTACTGTTATTTGCCATTGTTTATTCACCTCCAGTATATATACTTCTAAGAAAAAACGATTGTTTTTTCTAATACTATCATTTGCAATATTTGAAAAAATAAACAGGAAATTTTTACAAAAAAATTATATAAACGAAAGGATCATCTTGACATAAACAAAAATACATATATAATAAGAACAATAACAAAGGAGGAAATTATGTATAAATTAGTAGCGATTGATTTAGATGGAACAATGCTAAATAGTTATGGAGAAGTCAGTGCAAAAACAAAAGAAATCATCAAGCAATGTATTGAAAAAGGAATCTATATTGTTTTAGCATCTGGAAGACCAATTGACTCTATAAAAACTATAGCAAAAGAAATAAAAAGTCAAGAATACTTTATAGCTGGCAATGGTGCTTTAGTATATGATATGAAAGAAGACAAGATGATATACGAAAACTATATGAAAAAAGAAAAAGTATTAGAGATCATAAAAATATGTGAAGAAAACAGCATAGCATATAATGTATACACAGATAAAACAATTTTAACATCCAATTTAAAATTCAATGTATTATATTATTACAAAGAGAACTTAAAAAAAGAAGAAGATAAAAAAACCAATATTAGTATTGTTGAAAATGTATATGACTATGTAAAAAACATGCAAGAAGAAAAATTTTTAAAAATAACAATTTGTGATGAAAATAGTACAATATTCAATTCTATCATAAAAAAAGTAAAAGAAATAAATGAAATAGATATTTTAGAAGTTTCTCATATGTCAAGAAAGCTAATAGAACAAGGAACGGAACAAATACCAGTAGAATATTACTATACAGAAATTACAGCAAGTGATGTAGACAAATGGAAAGCAATCGAATTTTTAATGAAAGAATTAGAAATAACGCCAGAACAAGTAATGGCAATTGGCGATAATATGAATGACAAGAAAATGATAGAAAATGCTGGTTTAGGTGTTGCAATAAAAGGTAGTACACCAGAAGTAATTTCAGTAGCAAAATATGTGACAGATACGAACAATCATGATGGAGTAGCTAAAGTTTTAGAAAAATATGTCCTGTAATATTACAAAAATATTACAGGCATATTAATTTTTAATGACAGAGACGTATTTCATTGATTTTATAAAATAGATGCGTTACAATAAAATAGATGGAAATTTGTAAAAAAATATACAAAAATAAAGATAAAGGGAGGAATTTGTAATGGCAACAAATCCAATGCAAAGAAAAGCAAGAAATTCATTTTTATTAGGTATGTTATTAATGCTGATTATAACAGGAGCAGTTATTGCATTTTTAATATTACAATTAATTAATATAAAGGAGAAAGAAAAGGAAGAAGCGGCATCTTATGTGACAGTATATACATTAAATAAAGATGTAGAATCAGGGGAGGAAATAGATGCAAATACAGATTTAACAATCACAGAAGTAATAAAAGATAATGCACCAACAGATTATTTGACACCTTCTGATTTAGGAACAACCAATATAGCAAAAATTTCTATGACAAAAGGAACGGTTGTATCAAAAGAAATGATCTATATTGATGAAACAGTTACAGGAAATGATGTAAGAAAACAAGAATTTAATATGTTTATATTACCAACAGATTTACAAACAGGTGATTTCATTGATGTAAGATTATTAATGCCTGGTGGAACAGACTATATTGTTGTATCTAAAAAGAAAGTAGAAATTCCAGTAATTTCTGGTGTGGATGCTACTGGAACAATATCAATTGAATTAAGTGAAGATGAAATTAATATGCTTAGTAATGCAATTGTTGATGCATTTAAAGTAAATGGAGCAAAACTATATGTAAATAAATATACAGAGCCAGGTTTACAAGAAGCATCAGTACCAACATATGCAGTAAGTCAAGAAGTAATGCAATTAATTAATGAAAATCCAAATATAGTAGAAGAGGCAAGAACCGCTTTATGGGATCGTTATAATGCAACACAAAGAAATGATGTAATCAACCCAGCAGTCACAAATGAAGATGCACAAGACAATTTAGAAGAAAATATGGAAGAAAGTATTACAAATTCTCTAACAACTAGACAAGAATACTTAGAAGGATTGTCAGCAGAAGCTGCTGCAGCTGCTTCTGCAACAACCACCAATACAACCAACTAGATAAAATTAAGAAAGGAAGTAACCATGAAAAAAATAGGATTTATAGGAATGTATGACAAAACAGATTTATTGCTAAATATTGCTAAGATTTTAACAACAATGAAAAAAAAAGTAATTGTAGTAGATGCAACCATCATGCAAAAAGCCAAATATGTTGTACCAGTTATAAATCCTACAGTTACATACATAACAGACTTTGAAGATATTGATGTTGCCGTAGGTTTTAAAGAAGAAAAAGAAATAAAAGAATATTTAGGTGTTAATGAGAAAGAAGAATTACCATATGATATCATGCTAATAGATGTAGACAATACAGAAGCAATGGAGAATTTTGAATTAACCATTAATCCTAAAAACTACTTTGTCACATCATTTGATTTATATTCATTAAAAAGAGGTTTAGAAATACTAAGTAATTTAAAGTCACCTATAGGGCTAACAAAAATCTTATACACAAAGGAAATTTTAAAAGAAGAAGATGATTATTTAAATTTTCTATCATTGGGATATAAAATCATGTGGAATGAATATAGAGTATATTTCCCAATTGAAAATGGAGATTGGTCAGTACTAGCAGAAAATCAAAGAGTAGCAAAAATAAAATTTAAGAGATTGAGTACACAATATAAAGATAGCTTAGTATATATTGTTAGTGAAATTTTAAATGATACAAGTGAAAATCAAATAAGAAGAGCCATTAAAATCATAGAAAGAGGAGTATAAAACATGTCAATTGTAACATTTTATAACAGCAGTAAAGAGCAGACGGGGAAAACAATGTCAATAGCGGCGATTGCTACCTATATGGCAATTGAACATAATTATAGAATATTGGTAATATCAACGACAAACACAGAAGATGCATTTGCAAGATGTTTTTGGGAGGACAAAAAGAAAAAGAAAAGAAATTTAGGAATTTTTGGACCTAATGCCAGTGTAGAAATAGAAAATGGTGTTGAGGGATTGGCAAGAGTCATTAGAAGTAATAAGATTACACCAGATATTATCACAAATTATACAAAAGTTGTTTTTAAAGATAGATTTGAAGTATTACTAGGATGTGAGAATCCACCGTCAGATGGAACAGTAATTGAAACCATATATCCCAATATCATAAAAGCAGCAAATCAATATTATGATTTAGTATTTGTGGATTTAGATGAAAATGTTGATGAAGAAACTAGAAAAACCATTATTTATGATTCGGACATTGTAATCATTAACATGTCACAAAGATTAAGAAGCGTTAATAAATTTATGGAGCTAAGAGAACAAAATCAATTAATTAATTCTAAAAAAGCACTAATATTAATAGGAAGATATGACAAATATTCAAAATACAATGCAAAAAATATATCAAGATATTTAGGAGAAAAAAATCAAGTATTAACTATACCATATAATACATTATTTTTTGAAGCAACAGAAGAAGCTGGTGTACCAGATTTATTTTTAAGATTTAGAAAAAATTTAGATTCAGAAGATAGAAATGCATTTTTTATAGAAGAAGTAAAAAGAGCTGCGGAAAACATAGTGTATCGATTACAAGATTTGCAAATGAAAATGTAAAAAGAAAGGAGACCTTATAATGACAATAACAAACATTATACTAATTTTAGTGGTTTTAGGACTTGCTATATTTGCAATATATTACGTCTTAAAAAAGAAAAAGACGGAAGAAGTTGAAAACACACTTAATGTAGATGATAAAACATATACCTTAGATGTTATGAAAGCATTTATTAAGAGAAGATTAGATGAAATAACAAAGGTCAATTTATACGATATAGGTCTTTCAGAAGAAGAATTAAAAAGAAGAAAAAACAAGAAATATGAATTGAAAAAGGCTTTAAAAGGCTGTACATATGGTGATGTTAACGATAAAAAATATGTAAAAGAATTGATTTATGATTTATTAGCACAAGAATATGGAGTAGATGAGACCAATATATCAAAAGCAATCCCTTTTGATATTCCATCTTTGCTAACAGCGCAAGATAAATTTGATATATTAATCTATGTATTTAAAAAGGAATTCGCTTATGAAGCATTAGCTGAAATGATAAAAAAATACAATTTAGATGTTTTAAAATATGTTGAAGGAGAAGCAAAGCCTTCTTATGTTATTACAGAACAAGAAATTAATGATATGTATGAAAAAGAAAATATTACATTAACTTTTTCAGATAAATTAGCAATTGTTGTACAAAGAATTTATCAACATTATAAAGGATACAGTGCAATAGATGAAATCAGAGATATGAATATTGATGGTGTTTCTGGTGGTGTATCAGGACTACCAGAAAGCTTTTTAAGTCAAGTAGCACAAACAGATGGGGATTATTTAAGCCAAATTGCAGAACATAAAGTACCAAGAGCATGTGATAGTATTTGGATTATGTTTAGAGGTAAGTCTATTCGTTTGGCTTTTCTATCATTTGGTACAGAAGCAGAATTAAAAAGAGTGTGTCAAAATATTTATAAATACAACAATCCGGGACAATTATCAGACACCAATGGTTATAAAATTAATGAAATGAAAGATGGATCTCGTGTCGTTGTTGTAAGACCATCTATGTCAGAAACATGGGCATTTTTCGTAAGAAAATTCGATGTTAAGAGGGCAGCGTTAGAACAGATTGTTCATGGCCCAGGTAAAGAAGAAGCGATTGATTTATTAAAATATTTAGTAAAAGGTGCCAGAATCATATCCCTTACAGGAGAGCAAGGTTGCCGGAAAAACAACTATGCTTATGGCGATGATTGAAAACATTTATGAAACGATGAACCTTCGTATTACAGAGACGGCATTTGAGTTACACTTAAGAAAAATTTATCCAACAAGAAATATTTTATCTATGAGGGAAACAGAAACAATTTCTGGACAAGACTGTTTGGACGTTCAGAAAAAGACAGATGGTTCTGTTAACATCATCGGAGAGGTTGCAACTGACCCCGTAGCATCTTGGATGATTCAATCAGCACAAGTTGCATCAAAATTCACTTTATTTACACACCACGCAAAAACATTTCCAGATTTAGTAACCGCTTTAAGAAACTCAATGTTAAGAGCAGGTGTATTCAAAGATGAAAAAACAGCAGAAGAACAAGTTGTTCAAGTTTTAAACTTTGACATTCACTTAGTAAAAGACTTTAGAGGTAGAAGATATATTGAAAGAGTAACGGAATGTATACCAGTAGAAGATAAAAATGAATATACATTTGATCACAGAAGTGAAAAAACATTAGAAGGAAAATTTGACAAATTTTTCGATAATGCAACACATTATTTTACAAAATCAACAGATAAAAAATTATATATTTACAGAAATATATTAGAAAATATTGATGGAGAATATGTAATGACAAACCCAATTACAAACCAAAATATAAAAGAGATGAGAAACAATATGGACGAATCAGATATTGAAGGATTTGATCAATTTATTGAAAGAAATTGGGGAGTGAGATTAAAAACAACTGTACAAGTAAATGCAGAGGTAGAAAAGACCACAAGGAGAGGAAGACCAAGAAAAACAGAAATTTAGAAAAAGTAAAGGAGGTGCTATTCTAAGTGTCTAACGAAATTATATTTTACATAATGGGTGGCTCAGTAGCAGTATTGGTCGTTATTATACTAGTGTATTATATACTATCTAAGAAAATGCAAAAATCTGAGTATAGGCAAATCAGAAAATTACAACAAGGAACAAAAGAAAAGAGTTTTTCTACAGAGATTTTATATCAAAGATTATACATTACATATGCTAGAATCCCATTTCTAAAACGATACATACTAAAATTAAGAAGAAGACTAGAAATTATTAATATAGATGATGAGTATAATACAAGAAAAGATTCAGCAAGAATATTAACAAAGGCACTTGCAATAGTAATTCCAACAGCCATATTAACCATATTAATTACAAGTAGTAACTTTTTATTGATGGTAATTTTATTGATATTTGAATTATTTATGGTAGATACATTAATAGATGGTTCTATTGATAAAAAAGATAGTAATTTATTAAAAGAACAATTAGATTTCTTTTCAGAAATTAGACATGCTTACCATGAATTTAACATGGTAGAAGAAGCAATCTATCAAGTATCACAAGATGATGAAATGGATATATCTAGACAAGGTGAGAAAATATACGAAATATTAATTTCAGATGATCCAGAAATGGAACTAGAAAAATATTACGATATTGCACCAAATGTATTCCTAAAAGAGTTTGCAGGTATCTCTTATTTAACCAAAGAATTTGGAGATAGAAAGGTAAATGGAGCATCATTATATTTAAAAAATATCAATAATATTACTAAAGAAATGCAACTAGAAATTTTGAAAAGAGACAAGCTAAACTATGTATTCCAAAGTTTATCTTTAATATCGATTGCACCAATATTGTTATTAGAGCCATTAAAAAGCTGGTCAATTAGTAACTTTTCTTTCACAGAAAGTTGGTATAATGGAAAACCGGGAATGATTGTACAAATATTAATATTAATCCTAACATTTATCTCTTATGTTCTAGTTAGAAGATTAAAAGATAATGGTTCAACAGGAATGAATACGAAAAATACAGAAAATCCATGGCAAGCAAAATTATACAAAAAGAAATATATTAAAAAAATTGTAGATATGTTTATCCCAAAAGATGGAACAAAAGAATATAGAAAAGTGCAACAATTATTAAAAGACGCAGCATCCCATTTAAAAATGGAATGGTTATATATTAATCGAATCACGCTTGCGATTACAACATGTATTGTTTCATTAATTATATTTGTATATTTACATCAATTAGCAATTGATTATGTGTATACAGAGCCAACAACAACTTATGATATTCTACGGAGAAATGACTGAAAAAGATAGAGAAAATGCAATGGAAATTACAAGGCAAGACAATGAAATCATTGATCAGTTTAGAGGTAAATTAGATACGACTTTACAACAAGTACAAATTGCAGTAGAAAGAGCAGACTATTATGAAGAAACAGAAGAAGATGAAATAAAATTAGCAGCAGAAAGAATTTATGATAAAATTCAAATTGTCAATAGTGAATATATGAAATGGTTTGAAGTATTACTATCTTTTGTATTTGCAATTATTGGATATATGGCTCCAATTTGGATGCTTATGTTCCAAGCAAAAATGAGGCAAATTGAAATGGAAGATGAAGTAATGCAATTCCAAACAATCATATTAATGCTTATGAGAATTGAAAGAGTGAATGTTGAAATTATATTAGAATGGTTAGAAAGATATGCCAATATCTTTAAGGAACCGATTTCTAGATGTGTAAACAATTATGAAGCAGGTGCTTGGGAAGCTTTAGAAGAAATGAAAGAAGATATTAGCTACATGCCATTAGTTAGAATTGTTGAGAGCTTACAAGCAGCAGTGGAAAAAATACCAATCAGAGATGCATTTGATGAATTAGAGTCAGAAAGAGATTATTATCAAGAAAAGAGAAAAGAATCAAATGAAAGATTAATCAAAAGAAAAGGAATGATAGGTAAAGCAATCGGATTTGCACCAATGGTATGTATGTTTGTAGGATATTTAATTATTCCATTAGTATTTATAGGCTTAACAAGTATGTCAAGTTCATTTACAACCATGACATCTCAAACGATGTAAAAAGAAGGAGGAAAAAACATGGAAAATGCATCAAAGGCTTTATTAATAGCAGCAAGTGTTTTAATTGCTATTGTTATCATTGGTGCATTCATGTTAATGATGACAGGATTAACAGATTATCAAGATAAATCATATCAGTCAACACAAGATGCCCAAATAACAGAATTTAACAACGTATATCTTTCTTATAATAGAAATGATGTTAGAGGAAGTGATATGATATCACTAATGAATAGAATAGTAGATTATAATGATACCAAAAGTGATGAAGATGGTTTTACAAAAATGGGAATTACAATTAATATGAATGGTCATAATAGTGATTTGTCTTATGATGGGAAAAATCGTTTAGTGACAAGTAATCAATATAATGAAGAAACAATCAAAACAATTGTTGGAGCGCCATCTTCTGTTAGTGGAGGAGCTAGCACAGGAAAAATCAGACAAATTGAAAATCGTTACCAATCACAATATGCAAATCAACTTGCTGCTGAAATTGCTAACATTATGGCTATGAATGATGAGAATGATTTTGATACAGAAAAAATTTTGCCTAAACCCCTATCTTCTTATGGAATTAGTTTAGCAGGTGTCAAAGAAGATGCTTTATATTATTACGAATATGTACAATTCAAAAGAGCGAAATTTAAGTGTGTTGAAACAAAAAATGATAAACACACAGGAAGAATTATCAATATGAAATTTGAATGTACAGGAATGGGAGTTTAATATGGAGAATGCATCAAAAGCATTATTAATGGCAGCAGGCGTTTTAATTGGAATCATGATCTTTTCTTTAGCAGCTTATTTATTTACACAGTTTGGAGGAACTTCAGCACAGATACATGAAAATATAGAAACAAGTCAGATAGAAGAGTTTAATAGTCAATTTACATCATATCAAGTAAAAGACACAGTAACCATACATGACATTATTTCTATGGCAAATCTAGCAACACAGAATAATCAATACTATGAATTTGCAAAACAAACTGCTACTGGAAAAAATAATTATATAGCTGTTATATTAAATGGAAATTCAATAGAATATGGATTTGGAACCAAAAGAGATGTCATAGAAAAAGAATATAACAAACTAATCGAAAGAGAAGTAAATAACATAAATAATGCAACAGGATTAAAAAATTATGCAATACGTACGGAAATCAGCGATATAACGAAAAGAGTATTTAGAGTGATTTGTACAGAAATATAAAGGGTGAAGAAATGAAAAAAATAATCATATTTTTTGTCGTGATATTAATCATTGTCGCAACAATTTCCTATATATATTTAAATCATCAAGCGACTTCAAATGAGGCAAAAGTGAGAAATGTACAGTATGAAAGTTATAAAGGAAAAGAAATATATGGAACAGATTTGGCAACATTGATTAATAAAGCAACAGATGAAAATATTCGAAATAAAATTGAAAAAGAGGCATCTGGATTATATAAGGATAATGGCATAAATTCTATTAGAATTGAAATCCATTTTACAGATGATGATACCATCCATAGTATGGAAGAAATTTATCATAGTGGAACAGATACCTTTATGCAATATTATAATCAAGTAAAATTTAAATGTACAGAAGTAAAACATCATAGTAAGACAAAATTAGTAAGTTATCTATTTTTTGAGCAGATAGCGACATAAGATAAATGTTATTAAAGTTACTAAATAAGAAATTTAGTAAAATGATATATATATAATAATAAAAGGAGGAATAGAATATGGAGAATGCATCAAAAGCATTAATTATCGCAGGAGCTATATTACTTGCTATTTTAATTATTTCACTAGGAATTTTAATTTATAACCAAGCTTCAGGTGTTGTAAATGACAACGCAATGAGTGAGGTAGAAATCAATAATTTCAACCAAAAGTTCACACAATATGAAGGTGGATCAGTAAGGGGAACAACTGTAAGAGCAATTTATCAAGCAGTTTTATCAAATAATGTTACACAAGATTCAACGGATAGACAAGTTGCGATAAGCGGACCTACTAATATGGCTGAAACTGACACACAAGTACCAAGTGATCTTAATACAGCAGTCAAAACAGGTTCATCATATACTGTTACATGTACAATGGGAACCAAAGGAGGAGAAAAAGGTCTAGTACAAACAATAACCATTTCAGAAAATAAATAGTCAAATAAGAAAGGATGATATAGTATGGAGAATGCATCAAAAGCATTAATTATTGCAGGTGCTATATTACTTGCTATTTTAATTATCTCATTAGGAATTTTAATTTATAACCAAGCTTCAGGTGTTGTAAATGATAATGCCATGAGTGAAGTAGAAATTAATAATTTCAACCAAAAGTTTACACAATATGAAGGTGGATCAGTAAGAGGAACAACTGTAAGAGCAATTTATCAAGCAGTTTTATCAAACAATGTTACACAAGATTCAACAGATAGACAAGTCGCAATAAGTGGACCTACTGATATGGCACAAGATGCGACACAAGTACCAAGTGATCTTAATGAAAAGATTAAGACAGGTTCATCATACAAGGTTGTATGTACAATGGGAACAACAGGAGGAGAAAAGGGTCTAGTGCAAACAATAACCATTACAGAAAATAAATAAGATATAAAAGAGAAAGGATGATATATTATGGAAAATGCAGTAGAAGCTTTAAAAATGGCAGCAGCAGTTCTAACATTTGTGTTAGCATTGGGAATTAGTATATCATCTTTTTCTCAAGCTAAACAAACTTCAGAAATTATTTTAAGCTATACAGATAGAGATTTTAATACACAATACATAGAAGATGTTGGTACGACAGAAAGGATTGTAGGAAAAGAAACAATTATACCAACAATATATAGAGCATATAATGAATTTTATAAAATCTATTTTTATCACAATGATGGAACACCAATACAATTATATACTAAAATAGAAGATGGAATTAGAGTATCTGTAAATAGTATCGATTCAACCAAAGATATACTAGGAAGTGATAGGCAAGAAGACAATTTTATAATGGCATTATTATATGGTTCAGAAGCTGATTTGAAAGATGAAAATGGGAATTCAATATCTTTTTATGAATTTAACCAATCTTTAAAGGCTGGAAATTCGGGAATGGACTTGAATAATAGCGAATTTCGTGATATAATATCAAGTAGTAATAGTCGCTTTTTAGAGAAGTTTGGTGTTTATTATCCAAATCAAGCGAAAGAAGGCGCAGGAGATGGTGCAGATGGAACAGAAAATGTTGATGCACAAACAGCAAATGAAATGAAAATGCGAGTAATTTCTTACTATTTACAATAAAATGTACAATATAATAATGTTATTGTAGGAGGTATAAAAAATGTCAAGTTTAGGAGATACATTTATAACAATATTTGGAATTGTTTTAGCAGCTATATTAATGTTTGGTTTCCCATTGATGTCAATGTCTGATAGAACAGATGATATTGTAACCATGACAGCACAAACAGCAACAACAGAATATGTCGATAATGTTAGAGCAACAGGAAAAGTGACAATGGATAATTATTCATCATTTGAACAAAGACTAGCTGCAACAGGAAATGCATATGATATTGAAATGGAAGTAAAAATATTAGATGAAAATCCAGGAAAAAAGACGACACAAGCTAATTATACAAAAATAGGTGAAAATGTATATTATTCAATGTATACATCACAAATATTAGATTCAATGAATGCTAATGGTGGTGTATTAACATTAAAAGAAGGAGATATGTTTTCAACAAGTGTAAAAAATACGAATACAACACTATCTCAACAATTAAAAAATTTCTTCTATGCAGTAGCTGGAAATGATACATATGCAATAGCAGCACAACATGGTGGATATGTAACAGCAAATGGAAGTGGAAAATAATTTTATATTTTCTTTGGCTTTCCGTAAATTTGTTCTGTGCCAATTTTACGTAAGTAAAATTGTGTACAATATGTTTTTTATATATTAGAAAGTCAGCATGACTTTCTTAATATATAAAAATAATAGCCTGTAATTAAAAGTTACAGGCTATTAAAAAATAAAAATACAAAGGAAAGATGTGTTTATGAAAATTCAATATTTAGCCGTTGTTTTTGTTATCATAATTTTACCAATATCATTAATATTTTCGGCATATACAAATGCTCAAGTAGATACATTAAAATTGCAAATATCTTATGATACAAAATTGGATAATGCAACATATGATGCGATTAAAGCATTTCAGTTAAATACTATAAATAGTAGTACATCAGATTTAACAAACTCAAAAATAAGAGACATAGAAGCAGCAGCCAATAGTTTTTTTACTTCAATTGCAACTGCATTTAATATGTCTGGGTATAATAGTGAAGTATTAAAAGAATATGTTCCTGCTTTAGTCTTTACAATGTATGATGGATTTTATATATATTCGCCATTTGAAAATACATTAGATGATGAAACTGCACAAAATTTGGCACAAAATCCAAATGCGGAATATACAGCAGGGGAAAAAGTAACAGGATTAAAACCATATATCTTTTATAGTTGCCGATATGTAAAATCGGGAATTGATGTCGTTATCACATATTCTTTGGATAATTATATAACCATACAAGGAACGGCAAATGGTAAAACAATTAATGATGCAGGATATTTAATAGATGATGTAAGTGTGTCTGGATCAAATGTATATTATAGAGGTGTACGAATAGAATCAGAGGCACAATTATATGAATATGTAGAAGATAAACAATATCCATATATAAAAATAAATGGAGTAACATATTATTGGGATCAAGAGTATAATTCTGGTAATGGATCATGGTTCTACATTATGAATGGAAAAAAAGGATATGTATTAGAAAATTTCCAACGTGGCGATAACAATATGGCTTACAGATATTATAAAGAAGCAAGTGAATTTAAAGATAGAATATTAAATGAATATGGATTAGGAAGTTTAACATCAGCAGATGCTAGAGATGAAAATGGTCAACCAATTACAAATCTTACAGATGCAGATGGAAATGTCATATATAATTTTATTGGCGGAAATGATAGTATTTTTGATTTTAATAAGGAAGGAATTTCTATAGAAGAGCCTCA
Organism: uncultured Clostridium sp.; assembly: GCA_946500615.1. Lineage (GTDB taxonomy): Bacteria > Bacillota > Clostridia > TANB77 > CAG-508 > CAG-269. The sequence goes on from CAMMWP010000006.1 coordinate 20,538, forward strand.
ATCAGATTTTAATCAACATAGATTAGCGATTATTCGTTATGTCATAGAAAGAAATTTGTCAATAGCTTTGGCAAACTATAATGATTATGGATCTGGAAGTTATCAATTTTCAATGCCAAAACTAGCAGAACAAGATTGGGAAAGAATATTAAATAATGTATCTTTAATTAGTTTCCTACAAGGATTAAGTATTGGTGGAAAAGTGTATAATGGTTATTCAGTTATTAATAATAATAAAAATGAAGAAGTCGTGACAGAAGATTCTATCTATATTACCACAAATGATGGGTATTATCATAGAGCAACAGAAAAAGACTTAATTGGAAGAAGTGACATAAAAATAGGAATATTTAATATTGATTTTGAAAGAAAAAGTATTACAGATGAGACAACACAAAAAACACATTATTATTATCCAAAGAGAGAATTAGGTTGTTATACTTGTTATGTTTCACAAACAAGTGTACAAGCAACAGATAACATATACGAGTATATGGATAGTAATAGTCAATTAGCTAAGATATATTATACCGCATTGGGAAGAGAACGCTATAGCATGTATAAAATATTTAGAAATCAAGAAGAACATAAAAAGTTATTTACATAGAAATATAAAAGTGTTACAGTTCAGAGTCTAATCATTGGGAGACATATATATTATATTTTTCGCTATCCCAACACTTTACATACTCTAATCAAATCAGTTCCCGCAGGACTGTCGCTGATTTCATAAGAGTATGTAGTGTGTCGGTCCCCACGAAACCCGCTTAAAATATAATATATATGTCTCCCAATGATTAGACTCTGAACTGTAACATAAAAGTTGTTTGTGCAAAAGGTAACAAATATAACATAAAAAGTGTTTATAAAAAAATCAAAAAATGAAAAATTTTTAAAAGTGAATATAAAAATAAAAAAAGTTAATACTATTATAAATGAAAGTAGGAGAAATTATGTATAAAAAAACATTAAGAAAAATGATAGTATTAATTTTTTTATTTATTATTTATATATATGTATTGGCAATACATTATATCCCAGATAAAATTACCATATTTGAAGGGGAAAACATATCATTAAAGACCATTTTAGGCATTACAGTAGACTCAAAAAATGAAGTATTAAGTGTATCAGCAAACACAGGAGAAAAAACAATCCATAAAATAGGCAGTGAAAAATTAACAGTTAATTTATTCGACAAATTATTTATTAAACATATAGATGTATCTGTGCTTCCAAAAACAACAGTCATACCAGTCGGAAATGTTGCTGGTGTAAAACTGTATACAAGCGGGGTCTTGGTTGTGGGGATGTCAGAAATAGAGGGAAAAGATAATAAAACATACAAACCATATGAAAATAGCGGAATAGAAGAAGGAGATACTATTGTAAAGGTAAATAATACCACAATTAGTACAACAGATGATTTAATTGAACATGTGAATATGTCGAATGGCGAAAAAGTAGAAATACAATATATTCACGATGAAGAAACAAAAGAGTGTAGCATAATGCCTGTAAAAACACAAAGTGAAGAATATAAAATAGGATTATGGGTAAGAGATAGTGCAGCAGGTGTTGGAACGGTTACATTTTATGAGCCATCAACGCAAAAATTTGGTGCATTGGGTCATGGAATAACAGATATTGATACAGGAGATTTATTAAATATAGCATCTGGCGATTTTGTAACAGCTAATATATTAAATATAAAAAAAGGTGAAGATGGAAATCCCGGAAAAATTCAAGGAACTGTAGAAGAACAAGAAACAATTGGAAAAATTTCTAAAAATACAGAATTTGGAATATATGGAAAAATAGATAATATGAGTAGTTTAAATATAGATCGATCCAAAGAGATGGAGGTAGCTTTACGTGATGAAATAGAATTAGGAAAAGCAACCATTTTATGTGGGTTAGACAACCAAAGTGTAAAAGAATATGAAATAGAAATTACAAAAATCTATAAAGAAAATAATTATAATAATAAAAGTATGGAAATAAAAGTGACAGATGAAGAACTAATAGAAAAAACAGGCGGAATTATACAAGGTATGAGTGGATCGCCTATTATACAAAATGGAAAGTTTGTTGGTGCAGTTACACATGTACTAGTTAATTCTGCCACAGAAGGCTATGCTATTTTTGGAGACTTAATGTTAAAACAATCTAAAGAAGTAAATTAAGTGGGATTTTGAGGACAGACTCATTTTCTCCCTTTTTCTAATTAAAAAAATAGAAAAATATAGAATATAAAAAGAATGAAACGATTTTGTATAAGCTAAATTCTCACAGAAATTCTAAAAGAAAAAAATGCGCCTCTTTCATTCAGGCTCAATCAAGTGATATATTCATTTCGCATAATATGTCGAATGTGATTGGAATACTTGTAATCTTTCTTAATAAAAAATAAATGAGGAAGCGCGAATTCTTGCAGCGAGAGGCTCATTTATTTTTTATTTAGAAAGAGTAAAGTGTGTATTGAGCCGAGACATTTATAAGAAATGAATATATCACTTGATTGCCCATGAACATTCCTCATTTTTTTCTTTAAAAATTTCTAGTTTCAAATTTAGATACGCAAAATCGTTTCATTCTTTTTATATTCTATATTTTTTGCTTTGCTTAGATTCAAAAAAAGGGAAAATGAGTCCGTCCTCAAATTCCCTCAAAATCTGTTTATTGAATTAACATTGGTCCAATATTGGTAACTGTTCCAGCACCTAATGTTAGGACAATATCATCTTTTTGGATATGATCTTTTATATAGTTAGTACATTCATTAAAATCTGGAATATATAAAGCACTTTTTCCCAAAGACTGAAGTTTTTCAACTAAATCTTTAGAAGAGATATTAAAAGTATTAATTTCTCTAGCAGCATAAATGTCCAAAATAATCACATGGTCAAAATTCAATAAAGCATTAGCAAAATCATCTAATAAATTTTTAGTTCGACTGTAAGTATGCGGTTGAAAAACAACCCAAGATTCATGATATTGTTTATTCATTAACGATTTGGCTGTAGCAATAATTTCAGTAGGATGATGACCATAATCATCATAGACGCTAGCAATGTCATTAATTTTACCTTTATATTCAAATCTTCTATGTGCACCTGTAAATTCTAATAAAGAAGATTTGATAACTGCCTTATCAATTTGATAATGTAAACAGACAGCAATACAAGCAAGTGCATTTAATACATTATGTTTTCCCGGTACAGATAGGCTAAATGTGTCTAAAAATTCATGATTTTTGTATACATCAAATGTAGCAAATCCATCTGTATTAAATTGAATATTAGATGCATAATAATTTACATCTGTGTTATGTATTCCATAAGTCATTATAGTATTGGCTTTTGTATGATGAGATAATGCTAAACAATTTTCATCATCACCATTAAGAACCAAAATACCGTCACTAGGTAATAGTTTTACATATTTTATAAATGCTTTTTTTATATTTTCAAAAGTTTTAAAATAATCTAAATGATCATTATCAATATTTAAGATGATTTCAGTTTTAGGGCTAAATTTTAAAAAACTTTCAACATATTCACAAGCTTCGATAATAAAATGATCGCTATTTCCGACACGGTAATTACCATTTAATGGTTTCAAATAAGCGCCAACTTGTATACTAGGATCTGTAAGAGCATTGACAAAGCAAAGAGAGATCATAGAAGTGGTTGTTGTTTTTCCATGAGTACCAGAGATACAAATGGTGTCTTTGAAACATCTAGTTAATTCGCCAAGAAAATCAGCTCTTTCAATTGTAGGGATATGACATTTTTTTGCTTCAAGCATTTCAAGGTCATCTTGTTTAATCGCAGCAGAATATACGACTACATCTGCTTTTTGAACATCTTCTATATTATGACCAATGGTAACTTTAATTCCTTTGTCCATTAAAATTTGAACCGTTTCAGAATTGGTTAAATCCGATCCAGTAATTGTAAAGCCCCAATTGTGAAGAATTTCAGCAATACCACTCATACTGATACCACCGATTCCAATCATATGTATGGTTTTATATTTTTTTAAATGATTAATATTTGGCATGTATGACAACTCCTTTGTAAGATAAACTATGTGAATAAAAATTCCAAAAAAAATTATATAATGATATTCTTAAAAATTCAATACTTTTGCATATATTTTTACTATATTGAAATAAAAGAAAAAAGGTTACAATAAAAAAATAAAAAAAATGTAAAAAAAAGAAGGAAAAAAATTATTTATGGAGAATAATATAATTGTACATAAGAGTAAATATATATGTACGAAATATTTTTAAAACTTAAGGAAGGTAGGTGCAACTACAAAATGCAAATCACAGATGTACGTTTAAGAAAAGTGAATTCAGAGAACAGAATGAAAGCTGTTGCTTCTGTAACATTCGATAATGAATTTGTTATTCATGATATCAAAGTTATCGAAAGTCAAAATGGATTATTTATAGCTATGCCAAGTAGAAAAACTCCAAACGGAGAATTCAAAGATATAGCTCATCCAATCAATGCTGAAACTAGAGAGAAAATTCAAAAAGCTATATTAGATGCTTATGAAGCTCCAGAAACAGAGGAATCAGCAGAATAATAAATGAAAAGCACAATTAGGTGCTTTTTTTTGTGTCAAAAGCTTGAAAAATAGGCAAAAACAATGTAAAATATTATGGATTATATAGGAAAAGAGGAAACAAAATGAAATTAATTGTAGGACTGGGAAATCCTGAAAACGAATATGCCAATACAAGACACAACATGGGATTTGACACAGTAAACCAATTAGCCAAAGAATATGACATATCAATCAATAAAAATAAATTCAAAGGAATATATGGAATAGGGATAGTAGAAAACGAAAAAGTATGTCTATTAAAGCCACAAACATACATGAATTTAAGTGGTAATAGTGTAAAAGAAGTTGTAAACTTCTATGACATAAAATTATCAGACATCATTGTCATATATGATGACATGGATGTTGAACCCGGAAAAATAAAAATAAGAAAAAAAGGTGGAGCAGGCTCACACAATGGGATGAAATCTGTTATAGAAGAATTGCAAACAGAAGTGTTTACAAGAATAAGAGTAGGAATAGGAACACCAATTGATAAAAGCGACAGAATTCAATATGTAATAGGAAAGATTCCATTAGAAGAAAAAAAGATGTTAGAAGAGGGAACAAAAAAAGCCAAAGAAGCTATAATAGAAATTTTAAAAAATGGTGTAGATACAGCAATGAATAAATTTAATTAAACAAGAAAGGTAGACAAAAATTATGTTAGAATTAATCATAAAAAGAATAGGACAAGAAAGACAAATTGTATTAATTGAAAATGGAAAAGTCATAGAATATTATAAAGAAGAAAAGGAAGATAATAAAAATGAAGGAAATATCTATATAGGTACTGTAAAAGATATCGTAAAAGGGATGCAAGCAGCCTTTGTAGATATTGGAATAGATAAAAATAGTTTAATCCATTTAAAAGATATTTTAGAAAAAAAAGATGAGAAAAAGCAAAAAGTAAATTTAGATCAAGAAATAACCAATCTCATAAAACCAAATGATAAACTATTGGTACAAATAAAAAAAGATAGCAATGAAAAAAAAGGTGCTAGAATATCAAAGCATATTAACTTACCGGGAAAATATATTGTTTTAATGCCAAATACAGATATTATTACCGTTTCACAAAAAATAGAAAATAAAGAAGAGCAAGAAAGACTAATAAAATTGGTAAGAGAAAATATAGCAAAAGAAAATGGTGCTATCATTAGGACTTCAGCAGAAGGAAAAGAAAAAGAAATTATCGAAGATATAAAGCATATAGAACAAAAATGGAATGAAATTTTAAAAGAAAGTCAAAATGCAAATGCCAAAATACCAAGATGTTTGTATAAAAGTGAAGACTTAGTAGAAAAAATGTTGATGGATTTAACAGACAAAGGCATAGAAAAAGTAATCGTAAATGATAGTACAGATTATAATGAAATCAATCATATAAAAAAAGAAAATAAAGAATATAAAGACTTGTCAATCGTAGTAAAAGGAGAAGAAACAATTTTTGACATATATGATTTAGAACAACAAATTCAGAAAATAAATAATCGAAAAATATGGTTAAAATGTGGAGGGTATATTACAATAGATAAAACAGAAGCTTTAACAGCCATTGATGTCAATACAGGAAAATATACAGGAAATAAAACAATGGAAGACACTGTATTTAAGGTAAATAAAGAAGCAACCATTGAAATAGCAAAACAGCTAAGACTAAGAGATATTGGTGGAATTATCATCATAGACTATATAGATATGCAAAAAGAAGAAGACAAACAAGAAATAGAGAAAATATTAAGAGAAGAACTAAAAAAAGATAGAAGCAAAACACAAATAGAAGGATTCACAAAACTAGATCTAATGGAATTAACAAGGAAACATATATGCAGTCATAAAGATTGAACATTGGGGACAGGCCAAAACGGACAAATTTTGGACATTGGGGACAGGTCAAAATGGACAAATTTTGGATATTGGGGACAGGCTAAAATGGACACATTATAAATAAAAATATGTAATGAACGAGAAAATGCAAAAAAATAGAGAGGATAGAATAAAAATGAACGTAGGATTTGTAGCACTAGGTTGTAGTAAAAATTTAATTGATACAGAGTGCTTAATAGGAATGTTTAAAGATAATCGATATCAGATTGTTAATGAAGAGGAAAAAGCAGATATCTTAGTCATTAATACATGTGGATTTATAGAGTCTGCAAAAGAAGAAGCAATTAATACCATATTAGAAATGGCAGAATACAAAAAACAAAAATGTCAATATCTAATTGTTATGGGATGTTTGGTTCAAAGATATTATGATGAACTGATAAAAGCTTTGCCAGAAGTAGACTTATTTATAAGAATACAAGACTATGATAGATTATGGGACAAAATAGAAGACTTAGTAAAAAGGGGAATTGTTGTAAAAGAAAAGAAAAAAATTAGCAAAAAAATATCGCAGATTCCACAAATGCCTATGTTCACACAGCAAGATTTTTTAAATAGAATATTAACAACGGGAAAAAACTATGCATATATAAAAATAGGAGAAGGATGTAGCAACAAATGTACATATTGTGCCATTCCCTATATTAGAGGACCATTTGTAAGTAGACCAATGGAAAATATTATAGAAGAGGCAAAAGGACTAGCCAAAAAAGGAATCAAAGAATTGATTGTAATAGCACAAGACACAACGAAATATGGTATAGATATATATGGAGAATCAAAATTAGCAGAGTTATTGGAAAAATTAAGTGAAATAGAAGGAATTCAATGGATTCGTTTTTTATATGCATATCCAGAAGGAATTACAGAAGAATTAATAAATGTTGTATCTAAAAATGACAAGATTGCAAAATATTTTGATATACCAATTCAACATATTGCAAATCCAGTTTTAAAAAGAATGAATCGAAGAACAAGTAAAGAACAAATAGAAAAATTATTAGAAGATATTAGAAAGAAAATCCCAAACGTAATATTAAGAACAAGTTTAATTGTTGGTTTTCCCGGCGAAACAAAAGAAAATTTTGAAGAACTAAAACAATTTGTAAAAAAGACGAAATTTGATAAATTAGGAACATTTATGTATTCAAAAGAAGATGGTACACCAGCGGAGAAATTACCAAATCAAATTCACGGAAATACAAAAAAAGCAAGGTATCGTCAAATCATGGAAATTCAGCAAGAAATTTCTAAACATCTTCAAGAGCAGAAAATAGGAAACCATTACAAAGTATTAATAGAAAATATGTCATTTGACGGAAAATATTATATTGGAAGAACCATGCAGGATGTACCGGAAATAGACGGAATGGTGTACATAAAGAATACAACCAAACAAAAACCGGAAGAGATAGTCAATCATTTTATAAATTGCAAAATAGTAGAAGTTAGCAATTATGATATGATAGCGGAAATAATAGAAAAATAAATAATACCTAAGAAGGGAATGAAAGAATATGAAAAAAAGAGTATTAACAGGTGATAGACCAACAGGTAAATTACATATAGGCCATTATTTTGGTTCATTAAAAAAGAGAGTAGAAATGCAAGATAGTGGGGAATATGATATATATATATTGATTGCAGATGTGCAAGCATTAACAGATAATTTTAACAATCCCGAAAAAGTAAGAAAAAATGTGAGAGAATTGGCAATGGATTATCTATCATGCGGAATTGATCCAGAAAAAACAACCATATATATCCAATCCATGATACCAGAAACCGCTGAACTAACCATATATTATTCAAATTTAGTAACCATCGCAAGACTTCAAAGAAATCCAACTGTAAAAACAGAAATTGCACAAAAAAAAGAATTATTTGGAGAGAGTGTTACATATGGATTTTTAGGATATCCAGTTAGCCAAGCAGCTGATATTACAACTTTTGAAGGAGAATTGGTCCCAACAGGGGAAGATCAAGAACCATTAATGGAACAATGTAGAGAAATTGTTAGGAAATTTAATAGTATTTATGGCGAGGTACTAGTAGAGCCTAAAATTGTATTGTCAGAAGGAAAAAGAATTAAAGGACTAGATGGCAATGAAAAAATGGGAAAATCTCTTGGAAATGCTATTTATTTATCAGACTCAGAAGAGGAAATAACCAAAAAAGTAATGAGTGCAGTAACAGATCCCAATAGAATAAAAAAGGATGATTTAGGAAACCCTAATATATGTATGGTAGCATATTATCATAAACTATTTTCTAGTAAAGAAGAAGTCGATACAGTATGTGCAGAATGTAGAGCAGGAAAAAGAGGTTGTGTAGCTTGTAAGAAACAATTGGCAAGCAATATTAGCGAATATTTAAAACCAATGAGAGAAAAAAGAAAATATTATGAAGAACATCCAGAAATCATAGATAAAATTTTAAAAGAAGGCACAGAAAAAGCAAGAAAAACAGCGCAAGAAACCATGAGAAAAATAAAAAAAGCAATGAAACTGAATTATTTTGAATAATGTGAAAATAGATTAAATAGAAATTTAATATTTAGTAAATAGCTAGGAAAAAAAGGAGGAATTTTGTGAAAAATATATATAAATTACCATTGGACCCATCATTTTCACAAAAAGGTTTAAATGGATATAATTATGCATTGAATGCAGAAAATATTAGTATAACAGTAGAAGATTGTTTCAAAGGACATGATAGATATCATACAAATGTATATAGCGATAAAATATATTATGTGGTGGAAGGAAAAGGTGTATTCAAAATAGGAGAAGAAAAATTCAATGTAGAGAAGGATGATTTAATAAAGGTTCCTAAAAATACGCAATTTGTTTTTGCAGGTAAGATGAAATTGCTATTAATAATGATACCTGCATTTAGACCTCAAGATGGAATTGACGGGAAAGAAAATGATTTGTATTAGAAAAGGAGAAAAATATGTTTACAGATTATACAAAAATCATTATAAAATCGGGAGATGGTGGAAATGGAGCTGTCTCATTTAGAAGAGAAAAATATGTAGCCGCAGGTGGACCTGATGGCGGAGATGGCGGAAAAGGCGGAGATATTTACTTTCAAGTAGATAAAGATAAAAACACCCTAATTGATTTTCGTTACAATAAAAAATTTAAAGCAGGAAATGGTGAAAATGGTAGTGGAAGCCATTGCAATGGAAAATATGGAAAAGATTTATACATCAAAGTTCCTATTGGCACAGTCGTAAAAGACGTAGAAACAGGAAAAGTAGTAGCAGATTTGTCTAATCCAGAACAAACAGAATTGGTTTTAAAAGGTGGAAGAGGTGGAAGAGGAAATTCTCATTTTGCAACATCTACAAGACAAGCTCCTAGATTTTCAGAAGATGGAGATAAAGGAGAGGAAAAAGAAGTTATTCTAGAATTAAAATTATTAGCAGATGTAGGACTATTAGGATTTCCAAATGTAGGAAAATCAACCTTTCTATCGATTGTAACTGATGCAAAACCCAAAATTGCCAATTACCATTTTACCACATTACAACCAAATTTAGGGGTGGTTAAAACCAAAAATGGTGACGGATTTGTGATTGCAGATATTCCGGGAATTATCGAAGGGGCAAGCGAAGGCGTAGGACTAGGAATTCAATTTTTAAGACATGTAGAGAGAACAAGACTATTACTACATTTTTTAGATGTATCAGGACAAGAAGGAAGAAATCCAGTAGATGATTTTTATACCATCAATAAAGAATTAAAAAATTATAGTGAAAAATTAAGTACAAGAAAACAAATCATTGTAGCAAATAAGATAGATATACAAAATGAAGAATTGAAAAAAGAAGTAGAAGCATTAGCAAAAAAAGAAGGACTAGAACTATACAAAATTTCAGCAGCTACCAAACAAGGTGTACAAGAATTAATTGACCATGTAGCAGAAGTCTTGAAAACCTTACCAAAGGAAGAATTGGTAGAAGTAGAAGATAAGAAAGTATATACATTAGAAGAAAAAGAGGATGATTGGACAATTAAGATAGAAGATGGCATATTTATTGTATCTGGAAGAGCAGTTCAAAGACTAATGGGTAGAGTCAATATTGAAGATAATGAATCGATGTATTATTTACAAAAGTGCCTAAAAAATATGGGGATTGAAGATAAATTAAAAGAATTAGGTGTTTGTGAAGGAGATACGGTTATCCTAGATGATTGGGAATTAGAATGGTATGAATAATTGTGTCTAATTCAGTGTCCAGTTATGTCCATTTGGGGACGTTTCTGTTTGAGACATTTTTATGTAAAGTTGAGTAGCTTGTGATAAATATATATTCAGTGCAATATTTATTATAAATACTACAAATTCTTTGTATTTTACAATTCAAAGTGAAATTAAGCATTGTAAACTTTGTTTTCAGAAGAAATGTCTGAAATAACTTTACATAAAAATGTCTCAAACAGAAACGTCCCCAAATGGACAAAGATTTATTTGACACGAAAAAATGCTATACAATTTTTACTGTGCATGTTGTTAACAAAAAATGGTCAATAATAGTTGACGAAATTCAAAAAAAATGATATAAATAGAAAGTAAATTTAATGGCCCCTTGGTCAAGCGGTTAAGACGCCACCCTCTCAAGGTGGAATCATGGGTTCGATTCCCGTAGGGGTCACCACAAATTAGTGAATTTTTAAAATTAGCACAGAGCAAATTTACGGAGAGCCTAAGCAAAATTATAAATTGTATAATAAAGCTAGTCAAAAGTTCTCAAGTAAAATTGAATAGTGTGGAAAAAAATTTATAAAATAGTTAAGTAGACTTGAAAAATCTCTAATTGTATTGTAAAATAATGGAAATACAATTAGAGATTTTTTAGAGCTTTATTTATAAGAATAAATAATTTTAGTCAAAGAGTATTCTATCAGTAAATTGATTATCTGCTTTTATTGTTTCATATTTTGAGTCAAAGCATTTTGTCAAGGCATATTTTGTATATTATAAAAATCCACATATTTATTAATCTATATATTTATAGTTTCACATTTTTTATAATAATTAAAATTTTTACAACATTTATGATTTTTAGATCGTAAATTTTTATCTATGTAATAAGTTCCCTAAACAAACAATAGCGGGCTTTTTAAACATTTTTCTATTTATGACATTTTTTAAAGCACGCGTTATTGTTCGGCGCCAATTTTACGCATGTAAAATTGTGTGCAATTGCTAGAGCGAAGCGTTTTTTCTACAATAGGAAAGTTGCCCTTTCCTATTGTAGAAAAAATAAGAAAAATCTCTAATTTGTTTAAAATTAAAATTTATATAATAGTAAAAATCAAATTTCGATATTGAATACAAAAAAGAAATTTGGTAAAATGAAAGGAGAAAAAATATGAACAGTTTAAACAAACTAAAAGAAGTAGATATGCTACCATTATCGAATGACTATGTATTTAAAAGAATTTTTGGAAAAGGACGGAAATGAAAAGATATTAAAAAGCCTTTTGGAAGCAATATTAAAAATACATATACAAAAAATAGAAATAAAGAATCCAGAAATACCCAAGGAAGCAATAGATGAAAAACTAAGTATATTAGATATCAAAGCAGAAATTAATGAAAATACATTGATAGATATTGAATTACAAGTAGGAAATACAACAGCAATAGAAAGAAGGCTAATTGTATACAATGCTAAACTAATAGCAGGAGATATAAAAGTATCAGAAGAATATAAAAATGCAAAAGATACCATTATTAATGTATTGTAAATGATAACATTATAAAAAGGAATGCGTATTTAAGTTTAGCAATGTTAACATATGAGGAAACCGAAGAAATCCGTTATGTAGACATGGGGTATAAGGAAGAGGATAAATATCTAAGCCAGATGTTAAAATATTACATCATAGAATTACCGAAATTCAAGAAGAAAAAACCAAAGGTAGCAGATATACTAGAAAAATGGTTATATGTCATTGGGGGAGATAGAAAAATGATGGAAGAGTATAAAAAAGAAAATGAAGAAATCAAAGAAGCAGTAGACCAATTAACAGAAATGAGTGCAGATGAATATGAAAGAGAGTTATATGAAATAAGAGAAAGAAGTAGACTAACATATCATACAGAAATGAATGAGGCAAGAAGAAAAGGAGTAGAAGAAGGCGAAAAAATTGGAAAAGATGAAGAAAAAAGAGAAATAGCTAGAAAGATGAAAAAGGAAGGGTTTAATAAAGAAACCATAAAAAAAATAACAAATTTAACAGAACAAGAAATTGATGAACTATAAATATGAATTGTATGGTAGTGTAGAAAATTGGTTAACCTATGAAGACGACTTACATGTGGCATATTCGGGTTATGGTGGAAATATACAAGGACAAACTGTTACATCACGAAGTATAACAAGGAAGATATTAATTATGTAGCAGGTTTTACAAAACTAAATTTTGATTCTTATACTTTTGGAGATACGCAAAATTATACTAATCATCAAGTTAATTACTATAGAAAGCAACATAAAATGAATAAATTTTATAAAGATACTTTACTTTATAAAAAAATATGATATACTAGAACTGTTAAAAGGGAGTAGCTTTTAATTACTAATCAACAGTCGCGATAAGTATATCTGGTTAGTAAGCTTTTTATAATAAAGTAAGCAAGACTTTTAAAAGGAATAAAATCTTTTTAAAAGTCTTTTTTGTTGAAAACAAAACATAATATTGGTATAGAAGAAGAATCAAAGATTTTATTTCTAAATAAAAAGGAAATGGAGGTTACCAGAATGTAAAAAAGTGAAAATAATAACTAGAAATTTTATGCAAAATGAAAGAAAAATATTGATATATTTTCATTATTTGGATACAATAAAAAAGAAAATATGTAAAAAAGGGAAAAAAACGGTAGTTTTATTTTATCCAATCAATATAATGCTAAAGAAAGGAAAGAAAAAATGGAAAATAAAAACTGGTTTAATAAAGAAATAAAGGAAGTTGAAAAAGAACTAGAAACAAATCAAGAAGTAGGATTGTCAGCAGAAGAAGTAGTAAAAAGAAGAGAAAACTATGGACTCAATCAATTAAAAGAAAAGAAAAAGAAATCTTTATTTATGAGATTTGTAGATCAATTTAAAGATTTTTCTATTATCATTTTAATCATTGCCGCTATTGTATCAGGTGTAGTAGGAGTAGCAGAAGGAGAAGGTATCACAGACACAATTATTATTTTAATAGTTGTTATACTAAATGCAATTATTGGTGTGACCCAAGAATCAAAAGCAGAAAAATCACTAGAGGCTTTGCAAAAGTTAACAGACCATGCCTCTAAAGTTATAAGAGATGGGCAAGTAACAGTTGTTCCTGCAAAAGAATTAGTACCGGGAGATATTGTTGTGCTAGATACAGGAGATTATATTCCAGCAGATTTAAGAATAATAGAGGCAGTTAATTTAAAAGCACAAGAAGCATCATTAACAGGAGAATCTGTGCCAGTTGATAAAACGACAGAAAAAATTGAGGAAACAGAAATTGGATTAGGAGATAGAACCAATATGGCTTTTTCTTCTAGCTTAGTAACCTATGGAAGAGGAAAAGGTGTGGTTGTAGAAACTGGAATGACAACAGAGGTTGGAAAAATTGCAGAGATGATCAATGAAACAGAAGAACAAATTACACCACTACAACAAAAATTAAACAAATTAGGGAAAACATTAGGAATTACAGCCATTCTTATTTGTGTTGTTATCTTTATTATAGGACTATTCCAACAAAAAGAACCAATTCATATGTTTATGACAGCAGTATCATTAGCTGTTGCAGCAATCCCAGAAGGATTGGTAGCTGTATCAACCATTGTATTGGCAATTGGTGTACAAAAAATGGTTAAGAAAAATGCAATTGTGAAAAAATTACCAGCAGTTGAAACATTAGGAAGTGCAACCGTTATTTGTTCAGACAAAACAGGAACACTAACACAAAATAAAATGACAGTAGAAAAAGTATATTTAAATGGAGAAATCAAAGACTTAGAAGAAATTGATAGCAAACAAGTATCAGATGACATGACGACATTGGTATATGCCAATATGTTATGTAATGACACCAAAATTGCAAAAGATGGAACATTAACAGGAGATCCAACAGAGACAGCATTAGTAGATATGGCATTCAAATTGAACTTTGATCCAAGCGTTTATGATAGAATGGTACGTATAGCAGAAGTGCCATTTGATTCAGATAGAAAATTAATGACAACGGTTAATAAAGTAAATCAAAACTATATTGCTTACACAAAAGGTGGAGTGGATGAATTACTAAGAATTTGTAAGGGATATGTATTTAATGGAGAAATCAAAGAAGATTTAGAAAATTATGCAATAACGATTAGACAAAAAAATGAAGAAATGGCAAAAGAAGCTTTAAGAGTTTTAGCCTGTGGATATAAAGAGTTTGACCATGAACCAACCCAAGAAGAATTAGAACATATAGAAAGTGATTTAATCTTTGTTGGAATGGTAGGAATGATCGACCCACCAAGAGAAGAAGCAAAAAAAGCAGTAGAAAAATGTAAAACAGCAGGAATTAAAACGGTTATGATTACAGGAGATCATAAAATAACAGCAACAGCAATTGCTAAAAAACTAGGAATTCTAGAGAATGAAGATGAAGCGATTACTGGTTTGGAATTAGAAAAAATGTCTGATGAAGAATTACAAAAACATGTAAGACATTATTCTGTATATGCAAGAGTATCTCCAGAACATAAAGTAAGAATTGTAAAAGCATGGCAAAAAAATGGAGAAATTGTAGCAATGACAGGTGATGGGGTAAATGATAGCCCTGCATTAAAAACATCAGATATTGGTTGTGCAATGGGAATGGTAGGAACAGATGTTGCCAAAGAAGCAGCAGATGTGATTTTAACAGATGACAATTTTGCAACGATTGTATCAGCAGTAGAAGAAGGAAGAAGAATATATGACAATATCTTAAAAGTTATCCAATTCTTATTATCAAGTAACATAGGAGAAGTAGTAGTATTATTCTTAGCAACACTATTCACACCATTATTTGCTAAATGGTTTGGAATTACAGATATGACACATCTAGAAATCTTATTACCAATTCATATCTTATGGATAAACTTAGTGACAGACTCATTGCCAGCATTAGCATTAGCATTTGATCCAGCAAATGCAGATATCATGAATAGAAAACCTAATAAGCCGGGGAAAGGCGTATTTACGAAAGGAATGACATGGAGAATTATATATCAAGGTGTTATGATAGGACTATTAACACTTGGTGCATTTATGATAGGCTTAGCAACAACAACAGAACCGATTGATGGACTAACATTAGATGAATCAAAAATAGAAGTAGGACAAACGATGGCATTTGCAACACTAGCATTTTCAGAACTAGTACATGTATTTAATATTAGAAATAACAAAAAATCTGTATTTAAAACAAAAATATTTAATAATAGTAAATTAATATGGGCGGTACTTGGATCAGCACTACTAATGGGAATTATTTTAGCAATACCAGCTTTAAGAACAATCTTTAGCATACCAGTATTACCAACAGAGAACATCTTAGAATTGATTGGTCTTGTAATAGCACCACTAATAATTGTAGAATTGTTTAAATTGTTTAAAATTAATACATTTAAAGATGAATAAGTGTCAATGAGGACGGAGTATGTTGACACAAATATGTCAAACAGATGTCAATGGAGACAGAAATAAAAAAACAAATATGAAAAAAGAACCGTAAGAATGTTTGAAATGAACCTAAATTACTAAACTGAAAAGTTAATAATTTGGGTTCATTTTTAATGGTATAGGGAAAATCTGCCTCCAACATTATCATTAATAAAAAATTAATAAAACCTCTATTTATTATTAATAAAAATGTGGTATAGTATATATGAACTTTAGGAACGGTCCTTAAGTTTACCAAATTGATAATCAATATAGATAAGAAAAGTATATGAAATGTTAATAATATGGTTAAATGAACTTTAAGGATTGTCCTTAAAGTTCAAGAAAGGAAGAAATATGTATAATATATTAGTTGTTGATGATGATAAAGAAATCGTAAATGCGATTGAGATTTACTTATCACAAGAAGGGTATCATATTATAAAAGCCTATGATGGAGAAGAGGCATTAGAAAAGTTAAAAGAAAATGAAATTCATCTAATTATTTTAGATATTATGATGCCTAACAAAGATGGGATTGAAACATTACAAGAAATTAGGAAAGATAAAACTATTCCAGTTATTATGTTATCTGCTAAATCAGAAGATTATGATAAGATTTCGGGTTTAAATACAGGAGCAGATGATTATGTAACAAAACCATTTAATCCATTAGAATTGATTGCTAGAGTAAAATCGAATATTAGAAGATATGTGGATTTTAGCCATGCAAATTATACGAGTGGAAATACAGAGGCGCAGAAAGAAAAGGGGTTAAAGACAGGTGCTCTAGAAATGAATGATGAGACAAAAAAAGTGATGGTAGATGGAAAAGAGATAAAATTAACAGCAACAGAATACAACATATTAAAATTTTTGTTAAAAAATAAAGGAAAAGTATATTCCATAGAGCAAATTTATGAAAATGTGTGGAATGAAGAAAGCTACGGAGCAGAGAATATTATTGCTGTTCATATTAGACATATAAGAGAAAAAATAGAAATTAATCCAAAAGAGCCCAAATATCTAAAGGTTATCTGGGGAATTGGATATAAAATAGAAGATATAAAATAAGATATAAAAGATAGGATGTGAATACATGGAAAATATAAGAGAATCTATATTATTAAAATTTTTATGTTATATATTCATTCCGATTCTGGTATTTATATTAACCATCAGTATTATAGATGTATCTATTACTTCTCAATATGGAGAGATGAAAGGGCCAGAAGAATATATTGAAACAGAAGAATTTGGAATAGAATATTTATTAACATTAAGTTACAATGTTCGAAATATTAGTAAAGATAAAAACCGAATGAAATTTTATGAAGAAAATGAAGAGAATGAAGAATTACCAAAAGAAGATCCCTATGACAATTATACACAAATAGATGACGAAAGCTACGAATATCCTGTATATTACGAAATAGATGATTATAATCGTACAAAGATTAGTCATTATATTAATTATATTATTATAGACAAAGAAACTGGAAATATGTTTACGAATATCCAATCAAATGATTATCTGGAAGAGATTAATAAATTAAAAACAGAAAAAACAAACTGGAATTATCAAGATGGGAATATATCTACTAATATCAGCACAATTAATCAAAAAAGTGCAAAATATATTACATCTTCTTATTATTCAATCGATAATTTTGAGGGATATGAGGTATATTCTAATATAGATCCCACAACGTTAACCTATTCAAATTCTTTGTATGTTCAACAAACAGTATACAACATATTTAAAGGACATGAAAACTTGCCTACATATTTGATACCATTATCATCAATATTAATAATTGTTATGATTATTTATCTAATTTGGGCAATAGGACATGAAAAAGGAAAAGATGGAATTCAATTAAACAGTATTGATAGAATTTCTTATGAAATTATATCTATTGTTATAATATTTGTGATTGGTATGATGATAAGCTTTGCAATTGCAAGTATAGAAACACAAATCCCTCAAAAAATCCTAATGTCTGTATTTTTACTATGTTATTTAATTGGATATGCAAGTTTAGCAGTATGGGTTAGCACAACAATTAGAAGATTAAAAGCAAAACAATTTATTCGTTCATTTTTAACATATAAAATTTGTAGATGGATGAAGGTAACCATTGAGAAAATTTTCAGAAAAGTGACAGATAAAGAGAATTCAAATCGAAAAATGACAATTCTATATTGGGGATTTGTTCTAATTAGTATGATATTAGCATGTACAATGTGGACCGGAATTGGATTATTGGTATTAATTGCATTTTGGATATGGGCATATTATAAACTACTACAATATAATAAGAAAGTACAAAAAATTAATGAGGCATTAAGAAATATCTATGAAGGAAATCCAAATATAAAGCTAAATGAAGAAGAATTAGAAGGTACATTAAAAATTATGGCAAAATATATTAATGATATTGCAGGTGGATTTACTAATGCAATTGAGCAAAGCTTAAAATCAGAGAGACTAAAAACAGAATTAATTACCAATGTATCACATGATATCAAAACACCATTAACATCTATCATAAATTATGTAGATTTATTAAAAAAACAAGAAATTAACAATGCACAAATTGAACAATATATTGCCGTATTAGATAAAAAATCTCAAAGATTAAAAAAACTAATAGAAGACTTAGTAGAAGCTTCAAAAGTATCTTCTGGAAATGTGAAATTGAATATAGAAGTGATTAACTTAAAAGAATTATTAAATCAAACAGTTGGAGAGTTTGAAGATAAATTAGAAAAGAAAAATCTAAAATTAGAAATGGATTTACCAAATGAAAATGTACGAATTAAAGCAGATAATCGATATTTATACAGAGTCATTGAAAATGTATTTAGTAATATTTCAAAATATGCATTAGAAGGTTCTAGAGTATATATTAAACTAGAAGAACAAAAAGATGAAGTTTATCTAGAATTTAAAAATATCTCTAAAGATAAATTAAATATTAGTGCAGAAGAGTTAATGCAAAGGTTTGTAAGAGGAGATAAATCTAGATATACAGAAGGCAGTGGATTAGGACTTTCTATTGCAGAGAGCTTGACAGAATTACAAGGTGGCAATTTTAAAATTGATATTGATGGCGATTTGTTTAAAGTAGAGATTAGATGGATAAAAGAACGATAATATGATTTTTTATCTAAAAAGGTTTGACATTTTTAGATATTTAATAGATAATGTATATGGATAAAAATAAACGAGCAGAAAAAATGAAAGAAAATTACTAAGGAGGAAATATAGATGTATGTATTTAATAGGATAACAGTAAATCCGCAATTGCCAAAAAGAATTGAAAAATTGGGAGAAATATCAAACAACTTATGGTGGGCATGGAACACAGAATTTTTGAGGCTATTTCAAAAAATAGATATGGATTTATGGGAGCAATGTGCCAAAAATCCAGTAAAATTTCTAAAACAAGTATCACAAGACAGACTTGAAAAAGCATCAAAAGATATCGCATTTTTAAAAGAATATGATAAAGTAACAGAAAACTTTGAAGATTATATGAATAGCAAAAATACATGGTTTGCCAATAAATATCCGGGAAATAAAAAAGACTTAATAGCATATTTTTCAGCAGAATATGGACTAGATGAAACAATTCCTATTTATTCAGGAGGACTTGGAATTTTATCAGGAGACCATCTAAAATCTGCAAGTGATTTAGGAATTCCACTTGTAGGTGTAGGATTGTTATATAAAAATGGATATTTTAATCAAAAAATTAATGGATATGGGCAACAAGAAACAGAGTATAATAATATTGATTTATATGATTTACCAATCAATCCTGTAAAAGATGAAAAAGGGGATGACTTAACCATCTATGTAAAATTCCCCAAAAGAAGGCTATACTTAAAAGTATGGCAAATCAATGTAGGAAGAGTCAAACTATATTTATTAGATTCAGATATACCTAAAAATAATGAAGAAGATCGAGATGTTACATTACGATTATATGGCGGAGACCAAGAAATGAGAATCAGACAAGAAATTGTCTTAGGTATGGCAGGGGTTAGCCTTCTTACAAAATATTTAGGATTGAAACCAACGATTTACCACATGAATGAAGGACATTCAGCATTTTTAAATTTAGAAATTATCAAAAATATTATCAAAGATAAACAAGTTTCATTTGAAGTGGCAAAAGATATTGCAAGTTCAAAAACGGTATTTACAACACACACACCAGTACCAGCAGGAAATGATATATTCCCAATCGAATTGGTTGAAAAATATTTCAAAGATTTCTGGCCACGATTAGGTATTACAAGGGAAGAATTCTTAAAATTAGGAATGAAGCCGGGACCAGATTTAGAAAAAGGCTTTAATATGGGAATATTAGCGTTAAAAATTGCAGGAAAGAAAAATGGAGTTAGTAAGCTTCATGGAGCAGTTTCAAGAGAATTATTTAACGAAGTATGGCCAAACATTGCAGCAAATGAATCACCAATTGGATATGTAACAAATGGAATTCATACTTGCTCATGGTTAGCACCAAAATTAAAAGAATTATATAACAAATATTTAATTCCATATTGGCAAGATAATATGCATCATGATTATGTATGGGAGAAAATTAAAAACATTCCAGATGATAAATTGTGGAGTGCACATGTAGAAAGAAAGAGAAAATTAATCAATCTTGTAAAAGAAAATACAACAGAAAGACTAAGAAGATCTGGATATAGTTATGAAGAAATTAACGAAATTGTATCAAAATTGAATCCAGATGCTTTAACAATTGGGTTTGCTAGAAGATTTGCAACGTATAAAAGAGCAACATTAATTTTCAAAGATATTGAAAGAATGACACAAATTATGAATGATGCAGGCAAACCAGTGCAATTAATCTTTGCAGGAAAAGCACACCCAGCAGATAAAGAAGGACAAGATTTAATCAAATATATTCATGAAGTGTCTATGATGCCACAATTTAAAGGAAAAATATTCTTACTAGAAAACTATAATATAGCTATGTCAAGATATTTGATAAGTGGTGTAGATGTGTGGCTAAATAATCCAAGAAGACCTATGGAGGCTTCTGGAACCAGTGGACAAAAAGCATCTGTCAATGGCGTTATTAACTTTAGTGTACTAGATGGTTGGTGGGCTGAAGGATATACACAAACAAATGGATGGACAATTGGAACAAATGCAGAATATGATTCCTATGAAGCACAAGATATGGCAGATAGTCAAAGTATGTATCATACATTAGAAGAAAAAATTATCCCGACATATTATAATAGAGACAAAAATGGAATATCAAAAAGATGGATGGAAATCATGAAAAATTCTATTATAACGACAGGAGGAAAATATAGTACGGCTAGAATGTTAGTAGATTATACAGAACAATTATATATACCATTGTGTAATCTTACAAAAAAATATTATGAAAATATAGATAATGTAGCATCATATAATGCATGGAAAAAAGATTTATTTGAAAATTGGAAAGATATTAAAATTACACAGGAAAATAAAAATTTTGATAATATTACCATAGATGCAGGAAATCATATTGAGGTAGGTTGTGAAGTGCAACTTCCAAATATTGATGTAGAAAACGTGACAGTAGAAGCATATTATGGAAAAATATTAGATAATGGTGTTGTAGAAAATGTTAGTATTATTCCAATGCAATTACAAGAAGCAGATGAAGAGCATAAAAAATATTACTTTACAACAAAGATTGAATTAACAACTGGTGGAAACTATGGTTATACATTTAGAGTGATGCCAAAACATGAAATGCTATTAGAACCAGCAAACTTAAATTTAGTAAAATGGATAACCAAATAGGGACATGCCAAAATGGACAAAAATTGGTCAAATGGGACAGACCTACTGGGGATGGTAGTGGACCAGATATACACTAGAAAGTCATTTACGATTTTGCGTATCTAAATTTGAGAATAGAAATTGCCAAAAAAATATGAGGAATGTTCATTTTTAATGAAAGAGGCTCATATTTTTTTGTTCAAGTTCTACGAAAAATTTAGCTTATACAAAATCGTAAATGACTTTCTAGTGTATATCTGGTCCACTACCATCCCCAGTAGGTCTGTCCCATTTGACCAATTTTTGTCCATTTTGGCCTGTCCCTAAGTTATCAACTTATGTGTATAATCCAAATTATTCCAAGAATCATATTCATAGCCAATCGTATATACATTGGTAGCCCAAATGTCCTTTTCTAGCATATATTTAGAATTTCTATTATTACTTGTATCCATATATTTTTTTACAGAAGTAATAATTTCTAATCTAGGATTCGCCTTGGCAACTTCTGAAATCAAATACTTGCCTTTATCATTAAATCCTAGCACACGCATATAAGGAATGACCTTTTTGGATAAATCAATATCTTTTTTAGTAATGCCTAATAAAGCATATAATAAAATTCTTTGAAGTCTTGTATTGGTATATCTTTTCGATTTTATCATATTCAAAAATTCTACAACACTGTTACAAGAGTTAGCTGTGTTTTTGATAGCATATTCTAACCCTTCACTAACATCTGGAAGTTCTGCGATTTCTTCAATAGACATTTTTCGTAAATTATAGATAATTTGTTTTTCAAAAACAGAAATGTCGGGAACAATATGTCCTACTTTTATACTTTCTAAAAGAGTAGAAAATGTATTATCTGGAACGACTTTTCTTAAAATATCCCAACCATTGTTTTTGACAATATTTCGAATAGCTGTACTACTAGCAACATTTCCAGCGTATGTTGTATCATGATATCCTGCACTGTATCGTTCCATTGTAACAGGAATAATGGGACTTTTCAATTTTTTCAAAGCTTTCAAATACTCAATACCTAAAATATTATTAGGAGAAGAAAGTACATTTGAAAATCTTCGAATATCATTTAAATACATAAGTAAAGCATTTTCTCTAGCCTTAGGAAAAGATATCCCTTTATGTAATTCATGAGATAAGATATTTTTGTACCCTTTAGGTTCTTTAAATAAAACATCAGCAATTACATCTAAGGTAGAAATATTGCCAGTTTCAGAGCCAAAAGAAATATAATCAACAACTTTTAGAGAATTCAAGATTTTAATGGCACCTTCAGCAAAATTTTCAGCACTAGATATAGCATACAACACAGGAAGTTCAAGGACTAAGTCTATACCATTTTTTAAAGCAATTTCTGCTTTTGACCATTTGTCAATTAAAGAAGTAGAACCTCTTTGTGTAAAATTGCCACTAATCATAGCAATAGAGTAAGAAGAGCCAGTTTCTTGCAAAGACTTTTGCAAATGATATAGATGACCATTATGAAATGGATTATATTCTGCTATGATTCCAAGAACTTTACTCATTTTCTAAACTTCCTTTCCGAAAATATTGTATAATTTTTAATTTATTGATATAATGTTATCATAAAAAATCATAAAAGACAATTCAAAAGAGAATTTTGTAAAAGAAATGGAGTGCTTTATGGAAAAAGTTATTATTTATACAGATGGTGCATGTTCAGGAAATCCGGGTCCCGGTGGTTGGGGATCTATTTTGATGTATAAAGAAAATACAAAAGAAATATCTGGTGGAAAAAAGAATACGACAAATAATATCATGGAATTAACAGCAGTGATAGAAGGTCTTAAATTATTAAAATTTCCTTGTAAAGTAGAAATATATAGTGATAGTGCTTATGTCGTAAATGCATTCAATCAAGGCTGGATATATAATTGGATAAAAAATAATTGGAAAACGTCAGGGAAAGAGCCAGTAAAAAATAAAGAAATTTGGCAAGAATTATATGCATTGACCAAGACACATGAAGTAAAATTTATAAAAGTAAAAGGACATAGTGATAATGAATTTAACAATAGATGTGATGAAATGGCAAGAAATGCGATTAAGAATTTAGAATAAAAAATAAAGAAAGGAAGACAAAAATGATAATAGAACAGTTTATATTTACAGTTATTTCACTAGCAATTTTTGTATATATGTTTTTTAAAATGATAAGAAATAATGATACAAGCTATATTGTCATTTTAATATTACAAGCAATTGGAATTGGCATCAATTTTTTAGGATTTGCACTTTTTATAGAATTAAATCTGTTTTTAAACCTACTAAAATATGTACTTTCAATTGTCATACCGGGAATTGTAATGATTGTAGAAAAAAGGGGAATGACTTTAATAGAAATCATTAATGTCACAAGGGCAAAATTTTATTTATCAATGGGAAATGATAAAAAAGCAAAAGAAGCTTTAATTCATTTGGTTTCAAAAATACCAGATAGTTATAAAGGGCATAAAATGTTAGCAGAATTATATGAAAAAGAAGGAGGAATGAGAAAAGCTATTGACGAATATGTACAAGCAATTGATATTAATAAAAAGGATTATGAATCTTATTACAAAGTAGCAGAATTATTAAATCATTTAGACAAAAAAGAGGAAGCATCAGAAATGTTGTTTAATTTGCTAGAAAAAAAACCAGATATGTATAAAGCGACAGAACTATTAGGAGATATATTAATTGCAAAAGAAATGTATAAAGAAGCAGTAAACATATATCAAGAGGCTTTGAAATATAATCCAGTCAGTTATGAAATACATTATAATTTGGGAATTGCCTATACAATGTTAAATGATTTTCAAAACGCGAAAATCTGCTATGAAAAGGCAGCCAATATCAATTCATTATTATATAATGCCAAATATTCTTTAGCAGAAATTGCTTTGATATACAAAGATTTAGAAGAAGCTGAAAAAAGATTTTTACAAGCAATTGAAGAAGAAGAATTATCAGCAGATGGATATTATGAACTAGCAAAAATATATTTAATAAAAGGGGACAAAGATACAGCAATTAATTATGCGAATACAGCAATTGACATAGATTCTAGAAAAATAGTAGATAAAATAAGAAAAGAGCCATTGTTTATTCCTGTAATTGCTAGAATTTCTATACCATTTAATTTAGACAATCAAGAGGAAAAAGAAGAAAAATTAACGCAAAAAGAGTTAAAAGCAAAAGAACATTTAGAAGAAATGGTAGATATTACAAGACATTTAAGTTACAATGATATTAATTTATTGAAGAAAAATGTAAAAGAAAATGAAATGAAAAATATGCATATTGAAAATATTCATAAAGAGCAAGATGAAAGGCAAAAATAACTGAATGTGTAAAATTGCTTCGCAATGATCACAAATACTCATAAAATCTTTCAATCAAACTATAATGTATAAGAAGGAGGATTTTATGAGTATGAATTTTTGTATAATAGGAGGAGATTTAAGAAATTTTTTCTTAGCTAAAATATTATCAAAAGAAAAATATGAAGTAAAACTATATGGATTTGACAAGTTAAGTCATATGAAAGAATATGAAAGTTATGGACCAATGCTAGATTCTTCTAGTAATATCATTTTGCCAATGCCATTTTCTAAAGATAATGTATATGTCAATATGCCATTTTCCAATAAAAATATTACCATAAAAGAATTAGTTTACTATTTGCAAAATAAAACCATATTTGTTGGAAATATGCAGGAAGAGCTAGCCAAAGAATTACATAAAAAAAATAATCAAGTAATTGATTTTATGAAAAAAGAGGAATTTGCTATCTTAAATGCGCTTCCAACAGCAGAAGCCACAATTGAAATCATCTTAAAAAATACCAACAAGATATTACAAAATACCCATTGTTTGATTATGGGATTTGGAAGAATTGGAAAGGTTCTAGCATATAAATTAAAAGGATTATCAGCAAATGTAACTTGCATGGTAACAAATGAAGAAGAAAAAGCATGGGCAACAGTATATGGATATGAAACAACAAAAATAGAAAATTTGAAAAATACCTGCACAAAATTCAAACAGTATGATATAATCATAAACACAATTCCTAAGCAAATATTTGAAGAAGAATTAAAAGAAATCAAAAAAGAAACATTAGTGATAGATTTAGCTTCAAAGCCGTATGGAATTGATAGAAAGATAGTAGAGCAAGAAGACCTAAATTTTATAGAAGCCTTAGGTTTGCCCGGTAAGTCAGCACCGGTAACATCTGCAAAATATATGAAAGATATGATAAAAAGGTGTGTTAGTGAAATCAAAGACTGTCATTCACATATGTGAATAAAAAACAAAAGAAATAGAAAGGATGAAAAAGTATGTTTTTAGATATCATAAAATCTATTATATTTGGAATTGTAGAAGGAATTACAGAATGGCTGCCAATTAGTAGTACAGGACATTTGATATTAGTAGAACAATTTTTAAAATTTGAAAATGTATCACCAGAATTTTGGTCAATGTTTCAAGTAGTGATTCAATTAGGTGCAATTTTAGCAGTTGTGTTATTATATTTCAAAAAAATATGGCCAATTACGAACCATAAAGAAAATGCAATAAAACCAACGGGAATATTATCTTATTTTGACAAAAATATTATGAATTTGTGGGGAAAAATTTTAGTAGGATGTGTGCCAGCAGCAATCATAGGTTTATTATTTGATGAAATGTTTGAAGCTTTATTCTATAATCCAACATGTATTGCAATAGCATTAATTGTATTTGGAATTGCATTTATTATTGTAGAAAATTGGAATAAACATAGAAAAGGGGCAAAAGATAAAAATTCAGAGATTACTTATAAAGATGCATTAATGATTGGTGTGTTTCAATTATTAGCAGCAATATTTCCGGGAACATCACGCTCTGGTGCAACCATTATTGGTGGTTTGCTAATTGGATTATCTAGACCAAATGCAGCAGAATTTACATTTTATCTAGCTATTCCAACTATGCTAGGAGCAAGCCTATTAAAATTAGTAAAATTTGGTTTGGCTTTTACAAGTGCAGAAATTATTATTTTACTAATAGGAATGATAGTATCTTTTATTGTATCTATGTTTGTCATTAAATTTTTAATGAATTATATTAAAAAACATGATTTTAAAGTATTTGGATATTATAGAATCATTCTTGGTGTTATTGTATTGGCGTATTTCTTTATAAATTAGGAAAAAACACAGTACACAATTTTACTTACGTAAAATTTGGCGCCGAACAATAACGCGGGTTTTAAAACGTTATAGATAGAGAAATGTTTAAGAAAGCCCAAAATGTGTTAAAATAGGAACTTAAAAACCAGAAAATCCAGTTCGATAAGAGCTGGATTTTCTGGTTTTGGGGTTATACAAATCTTCCTTATAGACGAATTTACACGAGATTTCGCTTCCTAAATTTTTACAACAATCCTTTTGAAAAGATATTAAACATTTTTTGTATCTCTTCTATCATTACTAGGAGAAGAAGCACATAATTTTTCATATTCTTTACATTTAATTTTGTAATCCATTTGCATACACAAATAGCGATAATAACTAGAAGCCTGTTCATATTGCATAATAGGATTAAACATAGGATCTTTGTATAATTCATTCATATCAAAATTGGGATTTCCCATATTAAAATCCATAAAAGGCTGTTGATAATAATTAAAATCTTTTTCCATAGAAATTTCATTCCTTTCTCTTTAGATATTAATATATCTATTAAAATATATTAAAATAAATGGAATATATGTCTATAAATCAAAATTAAAAAAAGGAAATACATTCATAAATATAACAGTATATAAGACGGCTATTATTCCGTGTAATAATTTTCCATATATATAGGGCTTAATAGACAAATCACTTTTAGAAGTGATACTAAGTACTTGTAACAATACAGAGATGCCACCAAATCCAAGTAAAAATGCAGTGATTAATATGTTAATGGAAAGTTTTCTAGAAACAATATTAGAAATTGCACTAATACCATTGGTAATTTCAAAAAAACCTGTAAATAATGGTTCAATAAAAGAAGGTGAGATATGTATAAAATTGAAGAATGGTGCTAGCATGATTTCTACAATATGTGTAATTCCACTTGATTTCAAAATGGAAATAATAGAAGAAAAGATAACGACAAATCCACCAATCACTAAAATAGATTGTATACTACTGATAATGCTTTCTGATAAAATTTCACCTAAATTTGCTAAAGTTGCTTGTGTTTTATTTGTTGTATAAGACGGGGAAGAAGAATATAAATTAGAAGCTGTATTTCTTTTCCAAAAACGGAAGAGAAAACCAACAGATAGAGAGGCAAGCAAATGTGTTATAAAAAGCAACAGTCCAATCATTGTATTACGATATAGTAAGATACCAACAGAACCAATGATAAATAAAGGTCCAGAATTATTGGTAAAACTTAACAGTCTTTCACATTCTTCTTTTGTACAAATTTTTTCTTTTCTAAAGTCTGTGGCAATTTTGGCACCGATTGGATAACCACTGATGATTCCCATTATAAAGGCAAAAGCCCCTTCACCTCGTATATTAAATAAAGGTTTCATAAATCGATTTAACAAATTGCCAATATGGTAGATAATATTTGTATGCATTAAAAGTTCTGTTGCCACAAAAAAAGGGAATAAAGAGGGAACAACAGAAGTGACCCAAAGTTGAATTCCAGATTTGACAGCTATCAAATTAGAATTTGAGAATATTAAAATAGAAATGGTAAATAGTAAAAATATAAGAGCGATAAAATTTCGTTTTAATTTTAATATAATAAAGTTATTTTTTAGAAGCATAAAGTCCTCCTTATTCTATAATTCTAAATTTGAAATGTGGTAACACATAATATGAATTTTGTTTGTAAAAATGGAAAAAATTGTTGACTTTTTATATAAAAGATAATATAATCAGTTCATCATTTTTATTCAATTAAAATTTTTTGTTCTATTTTTTATATCTAAAACTTCAATTTAAAATAATTTTATTCGAGGAGGTGAGGAATATGCAGGAAATATTAGAACTTATTTTACAGGAGATAAAAGCTATCAATACAAAAATAGATAGATTAGAAAAGAAAGTAGATGTACTAGAGACAAAGGTAGATGCAATAGAAAAGAAAGTAGATAGTCTAGAAACCAAATTCAATCAGTTAGAAAAAAGAGTAGATGCTTTGGAAATAAAGGTAGATATGTTAGACAAAAAGTTTGACCAAAAATTATCTACACTAGAAGAACGTTTAATAAAAATGATGGATAAGAAAATTGAAGAAGCAATTAGCAAGCAAAGTAAAGAGATAGCAGAAGAATTTCATAACTTAATAAATTATTTAGAAAAAAGATTTAAAAAAATAGAAGACAAACTAGATGAAGAAATTTTAAATAACAAGTTAGCACATGAATCTTATGAAGCTAGATTATATAAAATTGAAACAGCACAAAACTATTTAGAGAAAAAATTGTTAGCACAAAATATTTAATCATAGGAATAAAAAATGACATATCGAAAGTATTTTATGATAACAAAATTATATTTAAGTGAATAAAAAATAAAAAAATGCACATACCTAAAATAGAATAAAGAAAGGAAGTGCATTTTTTATGGGTATTGATAATTCCAATAAAATTGATAATAAACAAAATGAAGATTTTGAAAAAAGAGTCAATAAAGGGTTAGAAGAAAAATATGAAGTTGGAGAAGATGCTACCAAATACGGAGAATTTATTTCATCTTATTTTGCATGGATTTCATTGCCAAACCAAAAAGAAAGAGCAGAAGAATTGAATCAAATGACAAAAGGCGAAAAAGACAAAAATAAAAGAAAAAATGAAAAATAAAGAGAAAAAAGAATAAAAAGATGCAAAAATTGTCCAAAATATAAAAAAATGTAGAAAAACATCTATAAATTAAATAAAAATAAAGTTGAAAAAATATAAAAAAAGGGTATAATAATAATGTAGGTCAAAGAAAGTCAAAGTCAAAAAGGAGATGAGGACAATGCGAATGTCAGATATCATAGAAGAATTTATAAAAGATTTATTTGATGATGATAATCAATTAGTAGAAATACAAAGAAATGAATTAGCAGAACATTTTAATTGTGTACCATCACAAATCAATTATGTGATATCCACAAGATTTAAGCCATCTCAAGGGTATTATGTGGAAAGCAAAAGAGGTGGTGGAGGTCATATCACAATAAAAAAAGTAAACAATACAAAATCAGATTATTTTATGCACATTATCAAAAATATTGGAGAAGAAATGACTTCAAAAGATGTTGATATACTAATTAGTGACTTTCTAACGTATGATTTAATAACCAAAGAAGAAGCAAAGCTCTTAAAAGTGGCAACAAGTGATAATGTATTGTTATTGGCAAAAGATATAAAAGATATATTAAGAGCAAAAATATTTAAAAATATGTTATTAAATATAGAGTAAGGAGGAATGATTATGTTGTGTGATAATTGTAAAAAAAGAGAGGCAAATGTAAGATATTCAGAAAATATAAACGGGGTAAGAAGAGAATTAAACTTATGTGAAGAATGTAGTAAAAAATTAGGAATTGGTGAAATGGGATTAGATATGCCAATTAACTTTTCAAGCTTTTTTGGAGACTTTATAGAAGACTTTTCTAATACAGAATTTATGCCGATGTTTGATGAATTAAAGGCGCTAAAATGTGATCATTGTGGATATACTTTTGAAGATATCGCTCATAATGGAAAAGTGGGATGTGCGAATTGTTATGATGTCTTTGAAGATAGATTAGCACCAATTATTAGAAGAATTCAAAGTAGCAACCATCATGTAGGAAGACTAGGAAAACAGATTGATAAAAAAATAGAGCAAAAACAAGGAAGAAAAGAAGAAAATGAACGAAACAAAAAAACAAAAGCCCCAGAGGAACAATTAGAAGAATTGAAAGAAAATTTAAAACAAGCAATTAAAGAAGAACGATATGAAGAGGCAGCAAAATTAAGAGATGAAATCAAAAAAATAGAAGATAATCAATAGAAAAGAGGGATAATATGAACTGGTATTTACAAAGTGGGAAAGAATCAGATATTGCAGTAAGTACAAGAATACGATTTTCTAGAAATATACAGGGATATAACTTTCATTTAAGTCCAAAAGAATTACAAGAATTAGAAAATAGAATAAAAGATAATATATATTCAATAGGATATGGATTAAAATTTTTTAAATTAGAAGATATGGATGATATTACCAAATTAAGCCTAGTAGAGAAAGGATTAATGAATTATCATTTTGCTTTTGAAGCAGGTAATATGGGGGCAATTTTAGTCAATGATGAAGAAAATATGTGTATCATGGTGGGAGAAGATGATCATCTAAAGATACAAATATTTAGTAGTGGACTGGAATTAGAAAATACATTAAATTTAGCAATTGAAATTGATAAAAAGATTGAAGAGATATTTGGATATTGTGTTAGCAAACAATATGGATATTTAACTGCTTGTCCGAATAACATTGGAACAGGGTTAAAAGCATCTGTAAAATTACATTTACCTGCTTTAGCCAAAACAAGAAATACAGAAAAAGTCTTAGAAGCTATTAATAATTTTGGTATTCATATTAAAGGTGTATATGATGAGGAAGGTCATATTGTAGGGGATATGTATGAAATATCTAATAAGAAAACATTAGGAATTACAGAAAATGAAATTATACAAAATATTAATATTATTGTAGAAAAAGTTATTAAACAAGAAAGAGAAGCTAGAAGATTTCTAGCAAATGAAGGAATAGAAATAGAAGATGTCATTTATAGAAATTACGGAATTTTAACAAACTGTAAAAAGATTACAATGGAAGAAGCACAAAATTTATTATCTACAGTAAAATTAGGCGTGGATTTAGGAATTTTAAAAGAACTATCTGATTTGCAGATTCAAAAATTATACTTATATATTGGACCGGGAAATTTACAAAAATATTTTGGAGAACAGTATGAAAGATTAGATAGAGAAGTAAAAAGAGCAGAGATGATAAAACAAGTTATCAGTGAATAGAAATGTTCTTACAACAACTAATAGCCTCACGAAGAGGCTACCGGTTGTTTCCATTTTCCATTTTTTTCTTTTTTATTTCCCACAGGATTGCTAGCAATCCTATAATTTGAATAATTGTGAGAATCACAGTTGATGAGATATCCTTTGGCGATTTTATTATTATATGTGATAGTATACACATACTC
Source organism: uncultured Clostridium sp. (assembly GCA_946500615.1). Lineage (GTDB taxonomy): Bacteria > Bacillota > Clostridia > TANB77 > CAG-508 > CAG-269. The sequence continues at coordinate 52,844 of CAMMWP010000006.1, forward strand.
AAAAATATAAAAACGGCGAGAGATTTTTTATGAATCTCATCATTGCTTATGCCAAAACAAATGAAAGAAATGGCAAATGCAGTTATCTGTGCCATTGTCACACAGCTGTCGGTAATTATGTTATTGAACATCTCAAAACCCAAGCTAAAAAAACCCAAGCTGGTTGAAATAAAAATGATAAAAAATGGAATTAAAAAAACTGTAATCATCATATAGGAATCCATCCTCCTTGATTATGAAACAATCCAATAAACTTGGACATTAACAGTTACAATAATATATTCAAATTATATCATATAAATAAAAAAAAACAAACAAAAAAGTCTAAAATGATAAAAATAAAGAAAGGTTAGGTGATAATTATGACATATAATTTTACAAGTAGAGCAAAAAAAGCAATAGAAATAGCAAATGAAGAAGCTATGGAATTAGGACATAGATATATCGGAACAGAGCATTTATTATATGGTTTAGCAAAAGAAGGTAGTGGTGTAGCATCTAAAGTGTTAGAAAATCAAGAAATTGTACCAGAAAATATTATAGACATCACCATTGCATTAGTTGGAAAAGATGAAATAATTGATGAAACATTAGGATTTACACCAAGAACGAAGAGAGTAATAGAAAACGCATTTATTGAAGCTAGGAAATTAGGATATAACTATATAGGCACAGAGCACCTATTAATTGGCTTATTAAGAGAAGGAGATAGTGTAGCAGCGAGAATTTTAATCGAATTAAATGTAAATATTCCAAAGCTATATGGAGAAATTATAAAAGTCATTAATGAAGGAGAAGATTTGACAGGAGATACAGATTCAAAAAATTCAAAAAAATCTGGTAGTTATAATCAAACACCAACATTAAATCAATTTGGAGAAGATCTAACAGAAAAAGCAAAAGCAGGAAAATTAGATCCAATTATAGGAAGAAAAGAAGAGATTGAAAGGGTTATTCAAATTTTATCAAGAAGAACCAAAAATAATCCATGTCTAATTGGTGAACCAGGTGTTGGTAAAACAGCAGTTGTAGAAGGATTAGCACAGAAGATTGTTTTAGGAGATGTTCCAGAAATTTTAAAAAACAAAAGAGTGGTAACCGTAGATATTTCTAGTATGGTAGCAGGAGCAAAATATAGGGGAGATTTTGAAGAAAGAATCAAAAAAGCTTTAAATGAAGTAAAGAAGGCGGGAGATGTCATTTTATTTATTGATGAAATTCATACGATTGTGGGAGCAGGTTCAGCAGAAGGGGCGATTGATGCAGCCAATATCTTAAAACCATTGTTGGCAAGAGGTGAAATCCAATTAGTAGGAGCAACAACACTAAATGAATATAGGAAATTTATTGAAAAAGATTCTGCTTTAGAGAGAAGATTTAGTCCTGTAACGGTTAATGAGCCATCTGAAAAAGATACCATTACGATTTTAAAAGGAATTAAAGATAAATATGAAGCGCATCATAATGTCAAAATAACAGATGAAGCCATTGATGCAGCAGTCAAATTGTCTGTAAGATATATCAATGATAGATATTTGCCAGACAAAGCAATTGATTTGGTAGATGAAGCAGCTTCAAGGGCTAGATTAAAAACATATACAGAGCCAGATTCTTTAAAAGAATTGGAAGAAGAACTTGCAAATGTAACAAAAGATAAGGAAGAAGCAGTTAAAATTCAGAAATTTGAAAAAGCAGCAGGTTTAAGAGATAAAGAAAGAGAATTAAAAGCAAAATATGAAAAAGAACAAAATAAATGGAAAAATAAAAATAACAAATCTGTGACAGATATTACAGAGGAAAATATTGCAGAAGTGATTGCTAATTGGACAGGAATACCAGCCAAAAAAATCACAGAGGATGAAAATGAAAGATTAAAACATCTAGAAGAAAACTTACATGAAAGAGTGATTGGGCAAAATGAAGCAGTAGAAGCAGTAGCAAAAGCAATTAGAAGAGGAAGAGTAGGATTAAAAGATCCGAAAAGACCAATTGGTTCATTTTTATTCTTAGGGCCAACAGGGGTTGGTAAGACAGAATTATCAAAGGCATTAGCAGAATGTTTATTTGGTGATGAAAATGCTATGATAAGAATTGACATGTCTGAATATATGGAACCACATTCTGTATCAAAATTAATTGGTTCACCTCCAGGATATGTAGGATTTGATGAAGGGGGACAATTAACAGAGAAAATAAGAAGAAAACCATATTCTGTAATTTTATTTGATGAAATTGAAAAAGCACATCCAGATGTCATGAATATGTTACTTCAAATATTGGAAGATGGTAGACTGACAGATAGTCAAGGAAGAACTGTTAACTTTAAAAACACCGTAATTATTATGACTTCTAATATAGGAGCAAGATTGATTACAGATAAAAAGTCTTTAGGCTTTTCAGCAAATACAACAAATACAGACAAAGATAAAGAAAATGAAAAAGCTCAAAAAGAATATGAACAAACCAAAAAGGAAGTAATGGAAGCACTAAAAAAAGAATTAAGACCAGAATTTATTAATCGTATTGATGAAATTATTGTATTCCATAAATTAACAGATGAAGAAATTGATAAAATTATTGATATTATGCTAAAAGAAGTGGTTGGTAGATTAAAAGACCAAAAAATAGAAATCGAATTAGAACCATCTGTTAAGAAACTAATTGCAAGTAAAGGAATTGATAAAAATTTTGGTGCAAGACCTTTAAGAAGAACCATCCAAAACATATTAGAGGATAGTTTAGCAGAGGAAATATTAGATGGTAAATTGAAAAAGGATAAAGTCAATAAAATTGGAATTAAAGATGAAAAAGTGGTTGTGCAGAAATAGGAATATATTGAAAAATAAAGGAATACAATAAATGTGTGAACTTTATGTGAAAAATCAAAAAATAGTATTGACATTTAATAGAAATGGGTATACAGTATTAGCAGTCACAAAGAAAGAGTGCTAAATTCAAAGGAGGTAATTGAAATGATTAAACCATTAGGAAGTAGAGTATTAATAAAAATGAAAGAAGGCGAAGAAACAACAAAAAGTGGAATTATACTAGCACAAGCTGCTCAAGAAAAACCACAAGTGGCAGAAGTCGTAGAAGTAGGACCTGGTGAAATGATAGATGGAAAACCAGAAACAATGCTAGTGAAAAAAGGTGATAATGTTATTGTTAGTAAATATTCTGGAACAGAAGTAAAATATGAAGGAACAGATTATATTATCGTAAAACAAGATGACATATTAGCAATTGTAGAATAGAAATATTACAAAAAGCTGAAAAAGATGCTTTAGTTATGCAATATTGAAAGAATAAAAATAAATTGGGGTTGCCAAAAATCATAAATTCTTTGGCAACAAAATGAGAAAGGAAGGATATAAAATGGCAAAAGTAATTAAATTTGGAGAAGATGCAAGAAAATCTTTATTAGAAGGTGTTAACAAATTAGCAGATACAGTTAAAGTTACATTAGGACCAAAAGGAAGAAATGTTGTATTAGATAAAAGTTTTGGTGCGCCACTCATTACTAATGATGGTGTGACTATTGCAAAAGAAATTGAATTAGAAGACAAATTTGAAAACATGGGAGCAAGATTAGTAAAAGAAGTTTCAACAAAAACAAATGATGTTGCAGGTGATGGAACAACAACCGCTACTGTTTTAGCACAAAGTATGATTAAAGAAGGTGTTAAAAATGTAGCAGCAGGTGCAGATCCAATGGCAATTAAAAGAGGTATGGATAAAGCTGTAAATATAGCAGTAGAAGGATTAAAAGAAATTAGTTCAGAAGTTAATGGAAAAGATGATATTGCAAGAGTTGCAAGTATTTCTGCAAACAATGAAGAAATTGGAAACTTAATTGCAGAAGCAATGGAAAAAGTTTCAAAAGATGGTGTTATTACAATTGAAGAATCAAAAACATCAAATACAGAATTAAATGTTGTAGAAGGAATGCAATTTGATAAAGGATATTTATCACCATATATGGCAACAGATACAGAAAAAATGGAAGCAGTTTTAGATAATCCATATATCTTATTAACAGATAAAAAAATTAGTAATATTCAAGAAATCTTACCATTATTAGAAAGTTTAATGCAAGAATCAGGAAAATTATTAATTGTTTGTGATGATATGGAAGGAGAAGCTTTATCAACATTAATCTTAAATAAATTAAGAGGTGTTTTAAATGTGGTAGCTGTTAAAGCACCAGGATTTGGAGATAAGAGAAAAGCAATGCTTCAAGATATTGCCACATTAACAGGTGCAGAAGTCATTACATCAGATTTAGGATTAGAATTAAAAGATACAACAATTGCACAATTAGGTAGAGCAAAACAAGTAAAAGTACAAAAAGAAAATACAATTATTGTTGATGGTGCAGGAGATAAGGGGCAAATTGCTGATAGAGTTGCCCAAATTAAAGCACAAATCAATGAAACAAAGAGCGATTATGATAAAGAACAATTACAAGAAAGATTAGCTAAAATTTCTGGTGGTGTAGCAGTTATCGGTGTTGGTGCTGCAACAGAAGTTGAAATGAAAGACAAAAAACTAAGAATTGAAGATGCTTTATCTGCAACAAAAGCAGCTGTTGAAGAAGGTATTGTTGCAGGTGGTGGAACAGCATTAGTAAATGTGATTCCAACTGTTGAAAAATTAGTAGATACATTAGAAGGTGGAGAACAATTAGGTGCTAAAATTGTATTAAAAGCTTTAGAAGAGCCAGTAAGACAAATTGCAATCAATGCAGGATTAGAACCAGCAGTAATCGTGAATAAAGTAAAGAGTGAAAAAGCAGGTGTTGGATTTGATGCAGCAAAAGAAGAATATGTAGATATGAAGAAAGCAGGAATTGTAGATCCTACAAAAGTGACAAGAAGTGCTTTACAAAATGCAGCATCAATTGCTTCAATGGTATTAACAACAGAAAGTCTAGTAACAGATGCACCAGAAAAGAAAGATTGCAATTGTGGAGGGCATGAAGGAATGCCAGCAGGAATGGACGGAATGTATTAATATAAATCATTTTAATAAACGAAAAATAGTCTGGATAGAAAACTTTCAAAGTTTTCTATTCAAACTATTTTTTATTGTGGATTCATACAATAGGAAACTACACTTGGTATAATATAATTATATAAAATTTTACATAAAATTGTAAATCTTTAACTCTGCCACTACTCTGCCAGTTTGTATTTTTTATTTGGTGTTTTTTCAGTATTTCCAACACTTTCAATCGTTTTATTATCAACGAATTTCTTTAATATTCTTTTAACAGTTCTATCTGCTATTTTAGTTTGTTCTTGAATAGGAAAAATCGAGTTTTTCCTATTCAAGAACATCGCTTCGCTCTAACGATTGCACACAAATTTTACTTTAGTAAAATTTGGCGCCGAACAATAACGCGGGCTTTAAAATGTTATAGATAGAGAAAATGTTTAAGAAAGCCCGCTATTGTTCTATAATTTCTTTTGCTCCAATAATAACATTTTGAAACCTCCGTTAATATATGTTATATCAATCTATTATAGTTACTACATTAGTTATTTAAAAGCAACTCTTTTTAAATAGGAACAAAAATGTATAGTGTTCTAGGAATAAAAAAAGCAGTTGCCCTAGGAATAACTACTTCAAAATTTTTTAGATATTATTAAATTGGTGCGTTAGCTGTGGTTATTTGCGAAAAAATATACTCCCACACTTGCACCGTTTCCGATTATCGACTGTATACACATTTTAGCATACTTTTTATAAAATGTATACTCCAAAAATGAATTTTTATAAAAATTTTACTTTTTTATGTAAATATGATATAATTGAACTAGATTAAAGTGCAAAAAGCCTTTATCTGATAGACCTACTATAAAATTTTTTGGAGGTATTTTTATGCGGAAGATTATTGATGAGCTGTTAACCAAATGTAAGGCTGTACCTTTTTCAGAACCGACCGAGGGTGGGCATTTCTACAAAGTAATGACCCAGCAATTCAAGTTGCCGAGTGGAGAAGTTATCACTCGTGAATTTCTGAAAAAAAAGCCAGCAGCAGTCGTAGTACCCATTACAGCTGACGGAAATGTCGTCTGTGTAATTCAGCCGATTTCTTTGTCAGCCGAGGGTTCTCTCATCGAAGTTCCTGCGGGATATGCTGAGGATAATGAGAACTCTGCTCAAACTGCTATGAGGGAACTGGTCGAAGAAACAGGATATGTTCCCGTAGAAGTCAAATATCTCGGCAAGCACTATCAGGATCCTGGCAGTATCAAGGAACCTGTAAATGTTTTCGTTGCACTGAGCTGTGCGAGAAAACATGAGCAGAAACTTGATAAGGATGAGTTCATCACAACCTTGGAAATTCCTAAGGATGAGATAAAAAGGCTGATGGATGAAGGCGAGATTAAAGACGCTAATACATTTATTGCGTTGGCAAAGGCTCGACTGGCAAACTGCATTTAATTTTTAATTACCGCAAAAGGGAGAGGTAGTATAATGTTTATATTGTGCTATCTTTCCCTTTTCTGTGGTAAATTGTAAAAGTAAAATATAGTTTGTAAAACTAACATCAAGTGTAAGAT
>CAMMWP010000007.1 GCA_946500615.1 uncultured Clostridium sp.
AAGGCACGAGTCTGCAAAACTCTGATCCCCGGTTCGAATCCGGGTGTCGCCTCCAAGATAAAAACGAGAAAATGTTGATATATCAATGCTTTCTCGTTTTTTGTGTACTTTTTATATCATAGGAAATGAGAATAAGCAGATGTGGTTTTGCCACCCAATTACGATACATCGTAGGAAAGGCGGGTGGTGTTTATGGTTAAAGTAATACTATTTTTTCAATTATAAAAGCCATAATTATCAATAAGTTCTATTACTATTTTGTTACCTATATATCTTACATTTATGCAATCTGTATTCAGTAAATTATAAATTTTTTTCATCTGTAATATTCTGTTTATTTTCTAAAATATCAAATATATTTTTTCTTACCATTTTATAGTTCAACAAATTTATCATAATTTTATGATATCCATTTTATCATAGAAAATAAGGATTCTTAATATTTGTTGCAAACAAACATTTTTTTTGAATTGCTTAAAAATTAAAAAAATATATAAAATAAATAATTATTAAACATATAAAAATAAAAAAGTAAAAAATATATTGACAATTGAATACACATTCAACTATAATATAGTAAAGAACGATTGAATATACATTCAACTGTATATAGAAAGGAGGAAAATATGGTTGCAAGAATAGAAACATGTGACTGTAATAGCATACATCAAGATGTGATAGATACAGTAAAAGAGCATATGTTATCTGATAAAAAAATAGAAACATTAGCAAATTTTTATAAAATATTTAGTGATACCACAAAAATAAAAATATTATGGGCATTAGATGTTCATGAAATGTGTGTATGCGATTTAGCTGTGTTAGCCAATATGACCAAATCAGCCATTTCACATCAATTAAGAGCATTAAAACAAGCAAACTTAGTAAAATACAGAAGAGATGGAAAAAATGTATATTATTCATTAGCAGATACTTGTACACGTCATATTATAGAAAAGGGTATCTTACACACAATTAATAAAGAATAAGAAAGATGTAATTAGAATAAATAAGTTCTTTGTTGAATAGGAAACACTATGAAACTTTTAAGTTTCGCAATACAAAGAGAAAATAAATAATTTCTATTTTAAAAGAAACACTATGCAACTTTTAAGTTTAACAATTTAAAGAGAAAATAAATAATTTTTATTTTAAAAGAAACACTATGTAACTTTTTGTTTCACAACGTAAAATGAAAATAATCAAATTTTATTTTCAAAAAACAAAAACTAAAAAGAAAGGGTAATTTAATATGAAAAAGAAATATAAATTAGAAGATTTAGATTGTGCAAATTGTGCAGTAAAAATAGAAGAAGGAATACAAAATATAGAAGGGGTCATAGAATGTTCAGTAAATTTTGTAACAGAAAAAATGATCGTAGAAATTGAAGAGGGAAAAGAAAAAGAAGTAGAAAAACAAATAAAAAAAGTAGTAAAAAAGATAGAGCCAGATACAACATTAAAGGAAGAATAAAAGAGAGGTGACAGAACAATGAAAAGACGATTAAGAAACATTATCATAGCGACTATTATATTTATAATAGCCATTTTAATAGAAAAAATACATATTCTAGACATTAATGAAACTCTGATGATAAGAATACAAATGATATTATATATATGTAGTTATGCAGTAGTTGGATTTGAAGTTGTAAAAAAAGCAATAATGAATATGATTCATGGAGAATTTTTTGATGAAAATTTTTTAATGAGCATTGCAACTATTGGTGCATTTGCAATTAACGAATACCCAGAAGCAGTAGCGGTTATGCTTTTTTATCAAATAGGAGAATATTTCCAAAGTTATGCAGTAAAAAAATCTAGAAAATCAATTGCTAGTTTAATGAATATTAGACCAGATTATGCAAACGTAAAAATAAACGGAAAGATAGAAAAAAAATCGCCAGAAGAAGTAAAAATAGGAGATAGTATAGTGATAAAACCGGGAGAAAAAGTACCTTTGGATGGTATTGTATTAGAAGGAAATTCTATGTTAGATACAGTTGCACTAACAGGCGAGTCCGTTCCAAGAGAAATAAAAGCAAATGATCATATTTTAAGCGGGTGTATTAATATAAATGGTGTGTTAGAAGTTAAGGTAGAAAAGGAATTTGGCGAATCCACTGTCAGTAAAATATTAGATTTAGTTGAAAACGCAACAAATAAAAAGGCAAAAACAGAAAATTTTATTACGAAATTTTCAAAATATTATACACCTATTGTGGTATTGTTGGCATTCATCATAGCATTTATCCCACCAATAATAACTAAAACAGATATGATGGAATGGGTATATAGAGCACTGACTTTCTTAGTGGTATCTTGCCCATGTGCATTAGTGATTTCTGTTCCACTTAGCTTTTTTAGTGGAATTGGAGCAGCTTCAAAGAAAGGTGTATTGGTAAAAGGAAGCAACTATTTGGAATTATTATCTAAAACAGAAATTGCTGTATTTGACAAAACAGGAACACTGACAGAAGGTGTATTTGATGTACAAAAAATTGTAGTGGAGAATGGCATAGAACAAAACGAATTATTAGAATTATCAGCATATTGCGAAAGTTATTCAAATCATCCAATCTCTATTTCAATACAAAAAGCATATGGAAAAGAGATCAATAAAAAAAGAATGATTCATAGCGAAGAAGTAGCGGGAAAGGGAACGATTAGTAAAGTTGATAATAAAGAAGTAGCTTGTGGAAATATAAAATTAATGAAAGAATTAAATTTAGATAAGGTAGAACAAGTAGAAGAAGCAGGAACAGTGATTTATGTCGCAGTAGATAGACAATATGCAGGTTATATTTTAATCAGTGATAAGATTAAAGAAGATGCTAAAAAAGCCATTCAAGAATTAAAACAAGCAGGGGTTAGAAAAACCATTATGCTAACAGGAGACAATAAAGAAGTAGCAGAAAAAGTAAATAAAAAAATTGGGTTAGATGTGGTATATAGTGACTTATTGCCAGTAGATAAAGTGAATAAAGTAGAAGAATTATTAAAGCAAAAAAATGAAGAAGCAAAACTAGCTTTCATTGGAGATGGAATAAATGATGCTCCGGTATTGGCTAGAGCAGATATAGGAATTGCTATGGGAGCTTTAGGTTCAGATGCAGCAATAGAGGCAGCAGATATTGTCATTATGACAGACGAACCATCTAAGATAGCAACAGCAATGAAAATTTCAAGAAAAACATTAAAAATTGTATATCAAAATATTGGCTTTGCATTGATTGTAAAAATTGGTGTATTAATATTAAGTGCTTTTGGACTTACTTCCATGTGGGCAGCTGTATTTGCTGATGTGGGTGTTACAGTTTTAGCTGTTTTAAACGCTTTCAGAGCATTAAAATCAAATTAAAGGGACAAATCTTACTTCGCCCTAACAATCATTGCACACAAATTTTACTAAAGCAAAATTTGGTGCCAAATAATAACGCGGTCTTTAAAATTTTTATAATATTTTAAAGACCGCGTCAATTTTTATACGATTTTTATAAAATTATATTCATACCCTGATACAGATGTATTGTCATATTTATAGCCTTTATAAATACCACCATCATTTCCTGTTAAATCTACTTGAAGTCTTACAGGGCATATAAATGTTTCATTTAAATTATTGACTAAATGAATCGTAAAGTTTAGTGTATAGTTGACATCTTGTAGATCAATACCGGCTTCTTGTAATACTTTACCATTAAAAGAAATTGTATTAGAATCAGAAGATGTTGCATAATTTGTAATAATATCTTCATTCATATATTCTAACGTAATGGGATTTGAACAATCTGTGTAAAATGTTGGAACCTCATAATCTGTATGATTGTTTTCATCATTAGTATTAACAATTGTATATTCTATTTTATCATTGTTAAGTTCTTTTATCTCTTTATATTTTGCAAAATCTAGTGCATTTTTATAATTAACATATTGATGACCTTTATCAGAACCGGTAGATATATGAATATTATCAATATAAAGTTCTTTTACTGTATTTTCATTTGTAATATCGTAAATAGTACTGGTATTATCTAAGTATATTGCAATATCGCTATATTGTAATATACTTAAATCTTGAAGAGATTCATTTTCACTTTTATCAATAGCATTAGCACTGCTATATATAATAATTTTTTGAATCTTGAAAATTGGATTTTCATTTTGTTCTGCAATTTTTACAACTTGATTAGAAAACGAATCTTTTGCAAAACTTGTTTTAAAAATCAAATCATAATACAGAAACGATAAAACAAATAGTATTAATATAAAACTTGTAAACACAATTTTGTGATGTTTAATTCTAATCTTTCTCATAATGACTCCTTTTAGCTAAGTCTATTATATAACATTTCCATATAAGAATATACTTTTGTATGCCAATCTGGGTCACTTGCATATCTTTGGTTAACACCTTCTACAGTAGGTCCATTATAATACCAAGCACTGGCTGTTTCTCCATTATAAATCTTGGTTCCAGCTGGGTTTAAATAATATTTAACTAAAGATTTTGTTACAGTTTCAACACCTTCTGCAAAAGAATCAAATTCATAAGAAGATTCATATGGTGTATCATCATATGATCCATAACCAAATAAATTATTTTTATCTTCTGCAATTTGTGATGTACCCCAAGCACTTTCATGAATAGCAATAGAAGCAATAAAGATACCATTTACATTATACTTCTTGTCCATGTTATAGAAGACTTCAGCGTTTTCTTCAAAAATTCCAGTTGTGTCATTTGGCAAACCTTTAAAGATTTTTTGATAATCTTTTAAAGTTAGACCAGTAGATTTATTTAATTCCATTTCAATATTTACATTTATTAAAATTCTTTGGATTCTATTTTTTTCTACGATACTTGGTGTTTTGGTAGATGATGTTAATACATCTGTAGGTAGATATCCTTCAATCGTATCAAAAGATACTTTACACCAATCTTCATTTAGTAGTTCTAGAAGTTTTACATCTATGTAATTTTTAATCTCAGCAACAGATTCAGAAGTTTCAGAAGCTTCTTTTCTTAGTGTTGCATTTTTGTTTAAGTAAACAACATCACCAATATGAATATTTAAATCTGCTAAGAAATCAGAAGTTCCAATATCTAAAATTTGTGGTGTTGGTTCTTCGATTGTTTTTTTAGCTAAAATGATTTCTTCTATAAATTCTCCATTTTCATAAGTTTTTACTAATGATACATCTTCTTTTCCCATAATACCTTCTTGTAAGACTACTTGTTCACCTCTTGGAAGGGATGGGTTTTGCTGTGTTTGAATGTCATATTCAATTTCTCTTTCTTCAGAAACTTGTTCTTTTACTTTTTCGAAACTTGAGTTTTCAGAAATTATCTTTTGCATATTTAACGCTTTTCTGTTAATTTCAAAATTCGTAGGAGCAGATGCTGTTTCTACAACTTCGTCGGAATTTTCTGAAGTGTTGCCTGTTTCTACTGAAAATACATTCATAGGGAATATAGCGATAATAACTAAAATTAAGATGACTAAAACAATTAGTAAGTTTGAAAGCTTTATTCCTTTTTTGTTATCAAAAGAAACATTATTATTTTCAATAAAAGAAACTCTTGCTTTGGGCTTGTTTTGTTTTTCTATCCTAGAATTTGCATTTGAAGATGTAGTGGTTTGAGAATATCGAATTTCTTGCAATTCTTTAAAAACATCAGATAAATTTCTGTCTTTTTGCTGATTGTTCATAGAGTTCTTTTTTTCATCTAACATCTTAACTTCCTCACTTTCATAATTTTCTACAACCATATTATACAATAACAAAAGAAACTTGTCTACAAAAAAATATAAAAAAGAGCAAAGTAGAAAAAATTTCTAGTTGGAAATAAAAAAGATAGATTTTAGGTTACAAATTTTATGCAAAAAAAAGAAAAAAGTCCTGGATTTCAATACTCTAAGAAGATTTTTTACAGTCTGATTTTAACAATAAAATGTCGTAAAGTCAATAAAATTATATAAAAAATTTTGAATAGTTAAATGTAAAAATTTTTGAATATTAAAAAAATTTTTGTTAACAAAAAAATCAACCAATTGTTGTAATACCAATGCTTATGGACAATAATAAATCTTCTTAGAGTATTGAAAACTAAGTAGAAAAAACATGAAATAAAATGCGACAACATATTGACTAAATTCGATAAAACCAATAAAATAAAAGTGAACAAAAAATCAAATTTTTAATTTGAAAGAAGAGTTATTTTGTAAATAGTAAGAACATTGAAAAATACATATCAATATTCGAATAGGAATGAAAAAAATGTAAATACTATTTACAAAAATAGAAGTAAGAGAAAGTGATTCTATATTTAAATCAATGTATAAAGATTTAATTTGATTTTCGAAAAGGTCAAAAGCTGTAAAAAAGTAAAAACTATAAAAAGTAGATGTATAGAGAAATAAGAAGTGAATTAACAAAAATAAATAAGCATATATAAAAAATATAAGCAATAAAAAGTAATTAAAACAAAAGAGAGGAGAATTAAAAAATGCAAAGAGAAAAAGTGAAAAACAAAAGATTAGAACATATAGAAAATGTAATGAATAATGGTATTACATTAATAGCATTGGTTATTACAATTATTGTATTATTGATTTTAGCGGGTGTAACAATTGCAATGTTAACAGGAGACAATGGCATATTAAAAAAGGCAATAGAAAGTAAAGAACAAACAGAAATAGAAGAAGAAAAAGAAGCCATAGGAATAGCATATAATGGGGTAAAAATAGATAATGAAGGAAAAGATGTAGGTGCTACAGATTTGCAGGAAGAATTAAGAAATAATGGATATAATGCAACTGTAACAGATAATGGAGATGAAAGTTTTTTAATAGATATAGTTGATACTAATAGAATGTATTATGTAGATACTACAGGAGAAGTAATAGAAGAAAGCAAAATGTTGAAATTAGGAACAAGTGAGGAATTAAAAAGTTTTAGAGATAGTGTGAATAAAGGAAATACGTATGAAAACTGGTATGTTTATCTTACAAATGATATATCATTAAATATAGATGAAAAATGGAATCCTATAGGTGTATATTCAAACGATAGTACAAGTCCTACTAGTGAAAATAATATTGCTTTTAAAGGGATTTTTAATGGCGCAGGATATACTATTAATGGAGTCTATATAGAGTCTACAGAAAAAGTCAAAGGCCTTTTTGCATTTATAGATAATGCTATCATAAAAAATTTAAATCTTGGTAATAATTGTAATATTATTGGAAGTGTTGCAACAGCAGGAATTGTAGGATATGCTTATAATGGGAGCAATATTAATAATTGTTCTAATTATTCAAATATTACTGGAGCTTCACAAAGTGCCGGAGGAATCGTGGGGGTTTTAAATAATTCAAATGTAAATAATTGTTATAATTTAGGTAGAATAGAGGCAGACATTAATGTTGGAGGAATTGCAGGATATGTAACTTCAAATAGTAAAATTTCTCAATCATATAATTTAGGAATCATAAACGGAAAGGAATATTATGTTGGAGGAATTGCAGGATATACTTATAAAGGATCTATTATAAATAGCTGTTATAATAAAGGAAATGTAGGTGCCGATAAAATAGTAGGAGGAATTACAGGATATATAAGAGAAAATGCTAGTATTAAAAATTGTTATAATATTGGAAATATTAGTGGAAATTCAAATGCTAGTGGAATTGTTGGACATGTTAATGTAGGAACAATATATAATTGTTATTACTTGGAGAATACTGTGAATTACTCTAATGATGTTATAAGTAGAGACGGGATTATACATCTTACTGATGCTGAATTAAAAAATATAGGTTTAAGTTTAGGAGATTCATTTAAACTCGATTTAGAAAATAAAAACAATGGGTATCCAATATTAAATTGGCAATAAAAGATATAATAAAATTAATCTTATTATAGATAATCATAGAACTGTACGAAACGCTTAGTATTTTCTGATCAATAGTATACAATTACTTAAATAATAATTATTATGATATTAAAATAAAACAAATAAAATCTAAAAAAATGGAAGAACCTTAAGAGCTAAAGAGAAAAACTATATAAATAATTATCAAAAAACCTAATATTCCTTAAAATAAGTATAACGCCTTTCTATTCAAGAAGAATCGGTAAATTGAAAAAGTAACTTCTAATTACCGATTAAATGCTATTTTAATGCATTTAATTGGTGAAGGTAAAGACATGAAAAAAATTCTAAATCCTATACCATTGAATTATCTTAATTAGAGATGATTGAAGTATCAAAATTATGTAGTATTTGATATTTCAATTGTCTCTCTTTCTATATTTCTTGATATACTTTTCATTATTTTCTTAAACTTTTCTTTTGATATTTTTTATAGTGCTAGGTAAAATTTCTTTATAATTTGTAATTATATAATGCTTTTTATTCATAGTTGTATTATTTCACTTTTAAATGTAAAGTTCATGTGCGAATGTAATTTGTGCTCTATTCAAGGTAAGAAAAAATATTTGGGTTTGATAATTAAAGATTTCTTTATTTAAGATTAAAAACCATTATCTAGTTACTTAGACAAAATGCAAAAGCAAAAAACAATAATACAATGTCTTATTTTTTAAAATTTATAATAGAAGCTAAAAAACATGATATAATGCTAATTGTTAGAAGACAATCAATTTATAGAATAAATCCTCAAATCACTTGCAAAATCTGTAAAATAGTATATAATAGGAACATAAAACAAAAAAGCAATAAAATTCAAAAAATAGAAAAGACATAGAAAGGAAAGCAGAAAAAAACATGAATATAGAAGGAATCGAAAAAGAAATAGGATACACATTCCAAAACAAAGAATTACTAAAAACAGCACTAACACACACATCATATGCCTATGAAAAACATATAGAAAGTAACGAAAAATTAGAATTTTTAGGAGACAGCATATTAGAATTTTTGTCAAGTAGATATCTATTTACACACTATACAAACTTAAAAGAAGGAGAAATGACCAAAGTAAGAGCGAGTGTAGTATGTGAAAAAAGCTTATATAAAATAGCAACGAACCATCACTTTGGAGAATATTTACGATTAGGAAAATCAGAAAAAGTAAATGGAGGAAACAAGAGGCCAGCCATTCTAGCAGACAGTGTAGAAGCAATCATTGCAGCCATGTACTTAGATGGTGGATTAGAACCAGTCAATACATTTATCATAGAAAATTTAAAAGAAGAAATCGAACAAGCAAGCACACATGTAGGAGACAAAGATTATAAAACCGTACTGCAAGAAAAATTGCAAGAAGCAGGAGATGTAAAAATCGAATATGATATTATTCACGAAAGTGGACCAGACCATGACAAACGTTTTGAAGCACAAGTAAGATTTAATGGTAAAATCTTGGCAACAGGAAATGGAAAAAGCAAAAAAGGAGCTGAAATGCAAGCAGCGAAAAAAGCATTAGAAAATCTAAAATAGAAAAGAGGTAAATCTATGAAACATCAATATATCATACCCATATTTGTACCACATTTAGGATGTCCAAATGATTGCATATTTTGTAACCAAAAATCCATTAGTGGGCAAAAAAAGAATATGACAAAAGAAGAAGCAAAAAAAATAATAGATGATTACCTAGAAAATATAAAAGATAAAGAAGCACAAATCGAAATAGCCTTTTTCGGAGGAAGTTTCACAGCCATAGAAGAAACATTACAAAACGAACTATTAGAACTAGCATATGAATATATAAAAAATGGAAAGGTAGAAAGTATTAGGATATCGACAAGACCAGATTGTATTAACAAAGATATCCTAAAAAGACTAAAAAAATACAAAGTAAAAACAATTGAATTAGGAGTACAATCTTCAAATGACTATATCTTAAAAAGAGCCAATAGAGGGCATAATTTTAAAGATGTAAAAAAAGCATCAAAATTAATTCGATTTTATGGATTTACATTAGGACATCAAATGATGGTAGGATTGCCAGAAAGCACGAAAATTGATGAAATAAACACTGCAAAAGCATTAATTAAACTAAAACCAAAAATGGTAAGAATTTATCCTGTATTAGTTGTAAAAAATACAAAATTAGAAAAAGAATATAAAGAAGGCATTTATGAGCCATTGCCATTACCTCAAGCCATTGAAACTTGTAAAGAATTGGTAAGAATGTTCGCAGATAAAAAAATTGATATTATCAGAGTAGGATTACAAAATACAGATGAAATTACAGATCCTAACCAAGAAAAAAGCGAAGTCGTAGCAGGACCATATCATCCAGCATTTAGGCAGTTAGTGGAATCTGCAATGTGGTATGATGCAATTGTTGGAAAAATTAAAAAACTAAATGTAAAAGTAAAAGAAGTAGAAGTGAAAGTAAATCCAATAGATGCCAATAACGTAATTGGGCATAAGAAAGAAAATGTTAAAAAGCTAAAAGATTTATATGATGTAGATTTGGTCTTAAAACAAGATGCATCTATCAAGCAAGGAAAATCTAAAATTGAAGTTACAAAGACTTTTAAAGATTTTGCTTATGAAGAAAAAGAAGAAGAAAAGAAAGAAGTAAGCAGAAAATAGGATAGGACAATTTTATGAAAATTGTTATAAAAATAAAGAGGAATAGTTATAATAAAAATAGTTTTAAATATATTTATGAAAACATGGAATAAAAAAGCATAAAATCACCAGAAATTACAAATACTTGTAATAAAGGTGATTTTTAATATGAACTTGAAAGAAAAAATCTTAATTAAAAGATTTATTGTAGAAATTTTAGGAATACTATTAGGTGCATTTATCATTGCGATTGCTGTATCTCTATTTTTACTACCCAATAAATTATCTTCTGGAGGGGTTGCAGGAATTGCTACTATTACCTATTATTTATTTAGCATGCCAATGGGGATTAGTATGATCATCATCAATATTCCCTTATTTTTAATGTCTATATTAAAAATAGGAAAAACATTTTTCATAAAATCAATCATTGGAACGATTGCTTTATCCGTATTTATTGATATATTAGATAAATGGATGCCTTTAACAGAAGACAAATTCTTAGCTTGTATATATGGTGGGATTTTAATGGGATTAGGAACAGCCATTATTTTAAAAGTAAATGGTTCAACAGGTGGAACAGACTTATTTAGTTATATTGCTAAAGTATATAGACCAACAATTAAAGTAGGAGAAATCATTTTTTTAATTGATATTGTTATTGTTGCATTAAATATGATTTTTCTAAAAGAAATTGAGATAGGATTATATTCAGCAATAGCCATTTATATAATGGGAAAAATAATTGATATTCTCTTTGAAGGTATTTATTTTACAAAATTAATTTATGTGATTTCTGATAAAGCAAAAGAAATTGCAAAAGAAATTGGAGAAGAAATTGGAAGAGGAACAACAGGAATTTATGGAAAAGGTATGTATACCAATTCGGATAAATTAATTTTAATGTGTGCAGTTACCAGAAAAGATGTAGGAAAAATAATACAAATTGCACGAAATAAAGATAAAAGGAGTTTTATTATTATCACAAATTCAAGAGAAGTAATAGGCTTAGGATTTAAAACAGAATAAAAAATGATAATATTGAAAGTATTAAAAAAAAGTCATTTTCAATTATAAAAGTAAAAGCTATCTGACACTGCTATAATAAAAAACGAAAATACAGTGGAAGAAAACCACGTAAAGTTTCTGTTGAAAATTATATAAAAATGTGTTAATATTACGTAAATATAACAATATATAGGAGAAGAGATATGGAAACCATATTAATTGTAGAAGATAATATAGATATTCATAATTTTATAAAAGAAGTATTAGAAAAAGAGAATTACCATGTGCTAGATAGTTATTCGGGAACAGAAACTTTAATGGTTTTAGAGAGAAAACAGGTAGATTTAATTTTGTTAGATTTAATGTTACCGGGATTAAATGGAGAAGAAATTATCAAAAAATTTAATCATATTCCTATTATTGTCATTAGTGCCAAAGCTTCTCCAGAAGATAAAGTAAATGCCTTGTTAATGGGGGCTAATGATTATTTGACAAAGCCATTTTCAACAGAAGAATTGTTAGCTCGAATACAGGTACAATTAAGAATGAAAAGAAATCATAAAGACCATATAAAAAATCAAAAAATAACATATAACCAAATGGTACTAGATCAAGAAAACCATACGGTATATATAGGAAAAGAACAAATCTATTTGACAAAAACAGAATATGCCATTATGAAACAACTATTAATAAACCCAAATCGTGTTGTGACAAAATCAAATTTGCTAGACTTAATTAGTGAAGATACATTAGATTGTGATGAAAATTCCTTAAAAGTACATATTAGTAATATGCGAAAAAAGATTAGAAAAGTGACTCAGAAAGAATATATTGAATCTGTATGGGGAATTGGTTTTAAAATGTATGCAGTGGATAAAAAGAGTAATACAGAAAAGGAAGAATAAATTACAATCTACAACAAAATTAACCAAATCTTAACTATTTTCTTAACCAATATCTTAACAATTTAGTTGTAAAGTAAATAGGAAAGGAGGAGGTTATGAACTATATTTTAGAAACAAATCAACTGAAAAAACAATATAAACATGCTAAAGTGATTAACAATCTTAACATACATATACCAAAAGGGGCTATATATGGACTGATTGGAAAAAACGGAGCAGGAAAAACGACACTCATTCGACTAATTTGTGGTTTACAAAGACCAACTAGTGGAAACTATACAATTTATGGAATTAAAAATACACAAAAAGAGATTTTAGAAGCAAGAAAACGTATGGGAGCAATTATTGAAATGCCATCTATTCGTTTAGATGCTACAGCTGAAGAAAATTTAAAAGAACAGTATAGAATGATAGGATTACCAAGTTTTGATAACTTGCAAGAACTTTTAAAATTAGTAGGATTAAAAGATACAGGAAAGAAAAAAGCGAAGCATTTTTCATTAGGAATGAAACAGAGATTGGGGATTGCGATAGCCTTAGTAGGAAACCCAGATTTTTTGATATTGGATGAGCCTATTAATGGATTAGATCCAGAAGGAATTGTGGACATTCGAGAATTGATTTTAACATTAAACAAAGAAAAAGGAATTACATTTCTAATTTCTAGTCATTATTTGGATGAATTATCTAAAATATCTACCAATTATGGTTTTATTAAAAATGGTACCATGCTTCAAGAAATTTCTAAAAACCAATTAGAAGAAAAGTGTAAAAAAAGAATAGAACTTGAAGTTAGTAATGTAAAGGAATGTGTAAAATACTTTGAAGAAATGAGGTTTTCTTATGAAGTCATTTCAGATAAAAGAATAAATGTATATGATAAAATAAATATTACAGATTTGGCAATTGCACTCTCAAAAAACAAATGTACAATCTATCAATTTCAAGAAAAAGAAGAAACATTAGAAAGTTACTATATCAATCTAATGGGAGGTGCTGATAATGATTAAACTGTTAAAAACAAATTTTTTTAGACTAATAAAAAATAAAATTTTTTGGGGAATTGTCATTATTACAATAGGAATTGCTAGTTTTTTACTATTCAACACATTTTTAAATGCGCAACAAGAAACAAAACAAGGTATTGATAAATTGTTATTTATGTATATGAATTTTATAGGCATATTTATGGCCATATTTACAAGCTTATTTGTTGGAACTGAATATTCAGATGGAACACTTAGAAATAAGATTGTAATAGGGCATAACAGAAAGCGTATTTACTTAGCAAATTTAATAACAAGTATCCTTGTAGGAATATGTATACAACTTATTTATATGATAATCATAGCAATGATAGGAATTCCTGTTCTTGGAACTTTGCAAATAAAAGTTGAATTATTCTTATTCATTATGCTGGATATTATTTTTATTATCATTACATATGCTTCCATTTTTACATGTATAACATTACTATGCTCTGATATCACAATATCAACAGTTAGCTGTATTATTTTAGCACTAATCATGTTTGTAGTTAGTATGACATTGTCTATGACTGCAAATGCAAGTAAGTATAATGAAATATATGTAGAAAATGAAAAAGGAGAAGTGGAAGTTCAGCAAAAAGTTAACAAAAATTATCCCGGAGATTTTAAGGTGTTTTTGGCTAAAACGATTTTATATTGTATTCCTACAGGACAATCAGATCAAATCATCAGCCAAATATCAAAACAACCGTTTCAAACAATGGATTATATGACAGATAATGAAATCAAAACAGCTTTTCTATATTCATCATGTGTCATCATTGTTATCACAGGTTTAGGAATATATGGGTTTGAAAGAAAAGATTTAAAATAGTAGAATAAATCATAAAAATAGAAAGGTTTAAATAGATATGTGGACATATATCATCATTATGATAAGTATATGTATGATTGTATTTCTCATGATACAACTATATTTGTTAAAAAAATCTATCAAAGAAATATATATATCATTAAACAAAATTTTACAGACAGATACCAATCAATTATTGACGATATCTTCCTCAAACAAGCAAATGAAGGCTTTTGTAAATGATTTGAATAAACAATTACAAAAATTAAGAAAAGAAAAATTAGAATATCAAAATGGAAATCAAGAATTAAAAAAAATTATTACAAATATTTCGCATGATATACGAACACCACTTACAGCCATTCAAGGTTATGTGGATTTAATGAAAGTGAAACCAGAAAAACAAGAAGAGTACATAAAAATTGTAAAGAAAAAAACAGAGGAAATGGAAATTCTTACAGAGGAATTGTTAAACTTCTCTAAAACAATGGATATTGGTATAAACATGAAAAAAGAAAAACAATGTATAAATGAAATTTTAGAAGAAAGTTTAGCAAATATGTATCACATTTTTAAAGAAAAACAAATGATTCCAAAAATTGAAATTTGCGAGCAAAAAATATATCGATATATAAATGAACATAGCTTAATACGCATATTTGAAAATATCTTATCAAATATATGTAAATATAGTAGAGGGGATTTTAAAGTAACATTAAATTCCAAAGGATTGATTACATTTTGTAATAAGGCAACATCACTTGACGCAATTACTGTTCAAAAAATCTTTGACAGATATTTTACAGTTGAGAATGCTAAAAAATCAACAGGATTAGGATTAGCAATTAGTAGACAGCTTGTAGAATGCAATGGTGGACAGATATGGGCAGAATACCAAGCATCCTATTTAATGCTATATATACAATTTTAAGAAACAAAGTATATGATTGACAAAAATAAAGCAATTGCATAGAGAAGTATTTTATGCTATGATAAGTCATAAAAAAAGATAAAGGAAATCAATATGCAACAAAAAGAAAATGAAGAATTAAAAAAATATATAAAGAAAATAAAAGAAAATGATATAAACGGGTTAGAAGAATTATATAAACAATATCATAAAAAAATATATAGCATAGCGTTTTCTATCGTAAAAAACAAAGACGAAGCAGAAGATATCATGCAAATCATTTTTACTAAAATACAGCAAATGGACAAAAGCAAATTGCCTTCTGAAAAAGAAATGACATGGATATATAGTGTAACCAAAAATGAAACGCTAAACTTTCTAAAGAAAAAGAGAGGAGAAATTTCTTTAGATGCCATATATGAAGTAAAAAATAAAAATGATGAAATACAAGAAATAGAAGATATAATAGAATTTAATAGATTGATTAGCAAATTGAAGCCAAAAGAAAAAGAAATTGTTTCTCTAAAAATTGTAGGAAATTTTTCATTTCAAGAAATTAGCGAATGGTTACATGAGCCAATTGGAACAATCAAATGGCGATATTATAAAAGTTTACGAACAATAAAACAAATCATGGGAAGCCTAGCAATGTTTATCATTACATTTGTTATAGGAATAAAAGTAGTTCTTAAGGATGCAAAACACAAAGAGCAAGAAATGATACAAACAGAAGATAAGATAAATACAATAGACACTAACAAAGAAGAAACACAAAATATAGCACAACAAGAAAATAATAGCCAAAGGGAAGAAAATCAAGAACAAAATAGTGAATTACAAGATAGCATACAAAAAGATAATACCATAAAAGGAGACACGGAAAACAAAACAAATACGATAAACACAATAGAAGGGGAAAATAATGAAATAAAACAAGAAACAATCATAGAACAAGAAGTCACAGAAAATCACATATCTTACATAGGAATAGGCATAATAGGTATATCTGTCATATTTTTAATCATAACAATTATTTTTTTCATAAAATACCAACTAAAAACCAAAAAGAAATTGTCTAAATAATAGAAAGGAAAAGGTGGTATAAATGAAGAAAAAAATTTTAATTGTGTTAAGTATAGTCGTGATTTTAATAGTATTGACATATGGAATAATCGTATATGTAGATTATCATAAAACCATAAATGGAGAATTACCTGTTTTTGCAAGACTTTCTGACAATGGTAAATATCAAGGATTAGGATATACGGTTGAAGTTAGTTATTATCCTAATACAGATAGTATTGAAAAAATAGACATGAAATTTTGGGGTAAACAAATAGCAGGAATAGTACAATATATTGAAACATCAAATGAAGAAAAGGTTATTATTGAAAATGGAACGATACAAAATGAAAATAAGATAGATGCCTTTATGGAAAAAGTAGATAATGGAGATACAGCTAATTTACAGATATTAGTCATAGAGGAGAGAGAAGAAGACTACATACAAGTGGAATTTATACAGGGAAAACATGAAAACCAAACAGATTCAGAAGGAACAAATACAGTAAATATGCAAGTACCAAGTAGTCATGCAACATCGGAAGAATATCAACAATTTTATGGGTATTATAAGATAACAATAAATGGAGAAGAAACAGGAAGATATGATGTTTTACGTTGGAAAATGAAAACAAAAACAAAAGATAATATTGTTCAAGTTATTATGGAGCCATATCTCATAGAAATAACAGAAATGCCAATAATTTGTGAATATACGTTAGAAAGTTCAGCATATAAGAAAATGTTTGAATTAACATATGAGGCTAGAAAAGATATGGGTGTAAAAACAGTGGCACAAATTAATCAATTTGATAATATAGATTTTGGTATATATACCATTGCAGGAGATGTTACGATTACTGTAGAAGAGGATATGGTATATTCTTTAGAAGAAGCACTAGCGCAACATGTTATCACAGTTCAAGATATACTAGATCAGATTCAACAGGATGAAAAATATGGATTTTGCCAAAAAGCTTATTATAGTGATGGGGGAAGTGCAGAATATCTATATTCAGATTATACGATATTAAAATATAATACATTAGATGGTAATAAAGATTTAATAATTGGTATGAAAGGTTCTATTATGAAATATGTAAATGAGAGTGGATACAGAACAAAAAATGTTATAAACAGTGAAAATGTTTAAGAAATCCAACTATTGTTTCAACAAAATGGAATTTTGTGATATACTATAATTGGGTGAGAAAAAATGGAATTATTGAAAAGGAAAATAGATAAATTTTTGATAGATAGGATTTAACAATAAATTTTATACATTTCCATATTTTATGACCTTTCTGTTAAAACGATATTTGAGAGAAAAAAATTACTTTATATGAAAGTATAGAGTAATTTTTTGTTATGTGATATAATTTAAGCAAAATAGGAGTGAAACATGAAAGAACAACAATATATATTAAAAAATCCAGAAACATTTAACTTAAAAGACATATTTGAATGTGGACAATGTTTTCGTTGGAACAAACAAGAAGATGGAAGCTATACAGGAATATGGAAAGAAAACGTCGTAAATGTAAAGAAAAAAGGGCAAGACTATATATTCTTAGGTATATGTGAAACTGGAAATTTAGAAGACGAGATACATACATATTTTGACTTAGACAGAAACTATGAAACAATCAAAGCAGAACTAGCAAAAAAAGATAATTATCTAAAAACCAGTATTCAATATGGAAAAGGTATCCGAATATTAAATCAAGATTTATGGGAAACCATTATATCTTTTATTATATCTGCCAATAACAATATACCAAGAATAAAAGGCATTATCGAACGATTATCAAGAACATATGGAAAAGAAATAACATGGAAAGGGAAAAACTATTATACATTTCCAACGCCAGAAGAATTAAAAGATGTTACTGTAGAGGCATATAGAAATTTAGGAGTAGGGTTTAGAGATATAAGACTATATGAAACAACAAAAATGATACTAGAAGGAAAAATAAACTTAGGAAAATTGCATAAAAATCCTAATACAATAGAAGTAAGAGATACATTATTAACACTTTCTGGTGTTGGTCCAAAAGTAGCAGATTGTATATTACTATTTTCAGATTTGAAGCGTTTAGAGGTCTTTCCAATAGATGTCTGGGTAAGAAGAGTTATGAATGATTTATATATTCAAAATAAGGATGAAACCAAAGTAAGTAAAAGACAAATAGAAGAACTAGCTAAAGAGAAGTTTGGAGATTTAGCAGGATTAGCACAACAGTATTTGTTTTATTGGAGAAGAGAGGCTTAAACATCTGTTTAGTATCCATTTGTGTCCATTTGGGGACGTTTCTCTTTGAGACATTTTTGGGGTTTGTCCATTTGGGGACGTTTCCCCTTGAGACATTTTTATGTAAAGTTATATAAACTTTATATATGGTATATTTTTTCTTTTTGTATTTTTAATATAGCAAACATTAGGGATAGTTTTACATAAAAATGTCTCAAGGGGAAACGTCCCCAAATGGACAAACCCCAAAAATGTCTCAAAGAGAAACGTCCCCAAATGGACACCCAAATGGACACAAATGGATACTAAATAAACATCCAAAATAAAGTAAAAGGAGAATTTTATGGGATTAAGAATCATCTATGGAAAAACAGGAACTGGAAAAAGCAGTCTATGTTTTTCAGAAATAGCAAACGTAATAGAAAAAGAAGAAAAAATATATTACATTACGCCAGAACAATTTTCATTCACAGCAGAAAAAAAGCTAATGGGCTTTTTAAAAGAAAAAGCTGTCATCAATGCAGAAGTTATCACATTTAGTAGAATGGCAAACAGAGCATTAAATGAAATTGGAGGGTGGAGTAAAACAAACTTATCCAAATGTGGAAAAGCCATGCTTATTTATTCTATACTAAGCAAATATCAAAATGACTTTCAATTTCTAGGAAAGAGTGATGAAAATATAGAAATAGGAATTCAAAGTATAACAGAATTAAAAAAACACGGAATTACAGTAGAAATGTTAGACAAAGAAATAGAAGATTTAGAAGATAAGTATTTACAAACAAAGTTAAAAGATATTCGATTAATCTACCAAAACTATAATGAACAAATCTCACAAAACTATATAGAAGAGACAGATTTATTAGATTATTTAGCAAAAAATATTGAAAATTTAGATTGGATAAAAAACAGTATTATTTATATAGACGAGTTTTCAGGGTACACTGCACAAGAATATGAAGTTATCAAACAATTTATAAAATATGCCAAGCAAGTGAATATTACCATGTGTATTGATAATCTAGAAATGGAAACAAATCCAGATATAGATGTGTTTTATTCAAACAAACAGACCCTAAAAAAATTAATCAGAATGATAGATGAAAACAATTTTAAACTAGAAGAACCGGTTAATTTACAAAAGCAATATCGCCTAAAAAACAAAGAATTACAAGTATTAAGTGAAAATATATATGCTACAAAATCCACA
This sequence comes from uncultured Clostridium sp., assembly GCA_946500615.1. Taxonomy (GTDB): domain Bacteria; phylum Bacillota; class Clostridia; order TANB77; family CAG-508; genus CAG-269. The sequence goes on from CAMMWP010000007.1 coordinate 19,750, forward strand.
AAATATGCAGAAACTGTGGAAAATATTCATCTATTTTTAGCAAAAAATAGATATTCAGAAATTGAAAATGTAGCAAAATGCATTTGTAAAATGATAAGAGAAAAAAATCTAAGATATAAAGATATAGCAGTTATTACAAAAAACATAGATATGTATGCCTCATTAGTAAGAAGCATCTTTGCTAAATATGCTATTCCTGTATTTATTGATGAAAAAAGAGATTTAAATCAAAATGTTATCGTACAATATCTGCTTTCTATATTTGAAATATTTACGACGAATTACGCAAATGAAGCCATGTTCCATTATATAAAATTGGGGTTTTTAGACATAGAAGATGATGAAATTTTTCGACTAGAAAACTATTGTACAAAATGGGGAATTAAGCGAAATAAATGGAAAGAAGATTTTAAATATGAAATGGAAGATGAAACAAAAAGACAGGAAATTGAAAGGCTAAATGAAATTAGACAACAAATCATAGAACCATTGATTACATTAAAAAAGAATATTGACAAAGAAAAAACAGCAATCAATATATCTAAACAGATGTATGCATTTTTACAACAACAAAATATAGAAGAAAAGATTTCTAAAAAAATAAAATGGTTAGAAGAAAAGGGACTCATAGATTTAGCAAATGAATATGTTGAAAGTTATCATATAATTATAGAAATTTTAGATGAAATTGTTTTAGTATTTCAAGAAAATACACTGACGATGGACACATATAGCAAAATTTTAAAAATCGGGTTAAAAAATAGTGAATTAGGTAAAATTCCAGCGACACAAGATCAAGTAACACTAGGAGATGTAGAAAGAACAAGAAGCCATAAAGTAGAGGTTGTATTTGTCATTGGGCTAAATGATGGCGTGTTTCCAAGTGTTAATAAAGATGAAGGTTTTTTAAATGATGCAGATAGGGAAAAATTAAAAAATGATGGCATGGAATTAGCCAATGGAACATTAGAAAATTTATATGAAGAAAATTTCAATATTTATAAAGTATTAACAACAGCAGAGCAACAAATGTATCTATCTTATGCATCAGCAGATGGAGAAGGAAAAGCATTAAGACCATCTATTCTAATTCATAAAATTAAGAAAATTTTTCCAAAGCTAGAAGAAGAAAGTGATGTCATTCACAAAAAATATGAAATTGTCAATCAAGACATTACATATGAAGAATTATTAGAAAAGGTGTATCAATTAAAAAACAAAGAAAATATAGAAGATTTGTGGTATATAGTATATGCATGGTATAAGCAAAATACAAAATGGAATGTAAGGCTAGAACAAGATATGGAAGGGCTAGCATATACCAATATACCAAAAAAACTGAATAAAGAAAATATGGATAAGTTATATGGTAATACCTTACATACAAGTATATCTAGATTAGAACAATATAGAAGATGTCCATTTTCCTATTATTTACAATATGGTCTAAAAGTAAAACCAAAAGAAGAATTAAAAATTCAAAGTTTTAATACAGGGTCTTTTATGCACGAAATGATTGATGCGTTTTTTAAATATGTGCATGAAAATGATTTAAATTTGGCAGAATTGGAAGAAGTAGAGATTCAAAAAATTGTTTCTAAATTAATAGATGAAGATTTAGAATTAGCTAAAAATTATATATTCAAAGCAACTGTAAAATATAAAATCTTAGTAAGAAGACTAAAAAAGATTGTTAGCAAAGCATTAAAATATATTATTCAAACCTTAATTTATAGTGACTTTACAATTCAAGGGACAGAGGTCGCATTTGATGCTAAAGGGAAATATAAACCAATTATGCTAGAATTAGAAAATGGGAAAAGAATTGAGATAACTGGAAAGATAGATAGGATTGACATTGCAAAAGAAGAGGATGGAAATTATTTAAGGATTATTGATTACAAATCTTCAAGCAAAAATATTGATTTAAATGAAGTATATGCAGGATTGCAAATACAATTACTAACTTATGCAGATGCTGTATGTAAGGAAGAAGATTTCATTCCAGCAGGAATATTTTATTTTTCTTTGCTAGAACAAATGATAAAAGCAGATAAAAAGATATCTGATGAAGAAGTAGAAGAACTGATTAGAAAAAATTTTAAGATGAAAGGATTAATTGTTGCTGATGTAAAAGTTATCAAAATGAATGACAATTCTTTGACAACAGGAACTTCTAAAATGGTGCCAGCAGCAATTAGCAAGTCTGGAGAAGTTATTGAAAAGTGGACAAATGGCGTAAAACAGGAGGAATTTTCTATATTACAAAAATACATTTGTCAAACGATAAAAGAAATTGCAAAAGAAATTTTTAATGGAAACATTGATTTAAAACCATATTATAAAGATGGAAAAACACCATGTGCGTATTGTGAATACAAATCTATATGTACATTTGATCCAAGAAGAAAAGAAAATACGTATCAATATATTCACAAATTCACAAAAGATGATATAATAAGAAAAATGGAAAAAGAAATTCAAGAATAAAGATAAAAATAAAAGACAGAAGAGGAATGATATGAAAGAAAAAGAAAAAATACAGATGAGAAAACGAAATATGAAATTATTTCCGATATATAAAACACTTAGTTGGGATTATATATTTTTTTACACGACCAATTTCTTGTTTTTAACACAATGTAAACACATCCATCCAGCAGATGTTGTATTAATCGATTCGTTTTATGCCTTATTTGGAATGATTATGCAGATTCCAGCAACATTTGTTATAGAATATTTAGGAAGAAAAAGAAGCATGATATTTGCAAATTTTTTGAATTGCATTTATATGCTAGTAGTCATGTTTAGTACAAATTTATTTAATTTAATAACGGCAGAACTATTGTCATCACTAGCTTTTGGAATTAAAGAATCAGTAGACCCAGCTCTGTTAAATGAATCCATACCGCCTTCTAGATACAAAAGTAAAATTTTTGCAAAAATTAGTCAAAAGGGAATGGCAAATTATTATATCATTAATGCAGTATCAACTGTATTAGCAGGATTTTTCTATGATATCAATCCATATATCCCGATTACATTATCTTTTTTCATAACGATCATGGTAACCATCATATCTATGGGATTTATTGAGCCACAGGCGGAGAATAAAAAACACAAAATGCAAGAATTTAACCAGTTAAAGGAATTAAAAGATTCTTTTAAATTTATTTTAAAATCAGAGAGATTAAAAGCCTTAATTTTATTTGTAGCAGTATCTGGTGGTGTTATCAGTCTAATGGCAACATATGAAGTCAGTCTATTAGAAAATTTTGATATACCTGCAAAATATTTGTGTATAATTTTTGCAGTACTAGGAATTATTTCGGGAATTATGACAAAACAACAAGAAAAGTTTCATCAAAAATATAGAAATAAATCTTTGTGTATGTTGTTAGGAAGTATAGGAATAATGATTATAATTGCGGGAATATGTGGTGTGATTGCCGAACAATACAGTCTATTGATTATATGTATCGTTATAACATATATTGTTAGATATCCCTGCCAAGGTATATATTATTCATTGACAGAGAGATACTTAAGGAATTTCTCAAATGAGAAGATAGATACAAAAATATTTACGGCAAAGAATTTCTTAAAAAGCATATTAAGTGCAGTGATTGGTATTATGGCATCTTTTCTATTAGACAGAATGAATATATCTTATTGTATGATAATTGTAGGTATTTTAACAATGGTATTTACCATATTAATGAGCAAATATATGAAAAAAAGAGTAGGGTTAAAACCAGAAGAATATACAAAAGAAGAACTTCAATATGATGAATTAAAAAACGAAAGAAAAGAGGAGGAAATCTATGGATAATAAAGAACAAGTGCGAATGATGAGAAAGACCAATATGAGAATCTTTCCAACATACAAAAAATTGGCTTGGGATTATTTATTCTTTTATACAATTGATTTTCTATTTCTAACACAAATCAAAGGAATTAGTGCAGCAGATGTTATGCTAAAAAGCACATTTTATGCATTTTTTGGTATGATTTTACAACTTCCAGCAAATGTTGTGGTAGAGTTTTTAGGAAGAAAAAATAGTGTTATCTTAGGAAATATTTTAAGCTGTTTGTATATGGTCATTATTATGATGAGTGGGAGCTTGTTTGATTTAATTATTGCTGAATTTTTCAGTAGTATGTCATTTGCCATAAAAAATGTGGCAGAACCGAGTCTACTAAATGAATCTATTCCACCATCAAGATATAAAAGCCAAATCTATTCTAAGATTAGTGCAAAAGGCGCATCTGGATATTATGTATTGAATGCTATTTCAAAAGTGGTTGCTGGTGCATTATTTGTGATAAATGGTTATTTACCAGTTATATTGTCATTAGCAGTTTTAATCATTGTTACCATTTTATCCATTGGCTTTATTGAACCAATTCAAAAAAAGAAAAAGGGAAATGCTTTAGTGATATATAAAACAGAAATGCGAAATGTAAAAGACGGATTTACTTTTATATTAAAGTCAGAAAGGTTGAAAGCTTTAATATTATGTGCTTCATTAATATATGCACTATTATCTATCTTACAAACATATCATGTAAGTTTGCAAGAGGATATTGGATTATCTTCATTTATGATAGGAATGATTGCAGCAGTAGGTGGACTAGCAAGTTCGTATGCTTCTAAAAAGCAAGCACAATTTCATAATAAATTTAGAAATCAATCCTTATATACAATATGTATGATACTTTCCATTAGTACAATATTATCCGGTATTTTTGGCATAGGAGCAGAACAATATATGATCTTATTAGCTTTTATTGTACTTTTGTTTTTGGCATATGATTTTGGAATGGGGATGTTTCATACAATCATTGATAAATATTTAAGAAATTTTGCAAATGAAAAAATAGATACAAAAATATTTGCCGCATATAATTTATTTAGAAATGTATTTAGAATGTTAGGAACGCTATTCGCATCATTTTTGTTAGATAAAATGACAACAGCATATTGTATGATCATTATCGGTATTTTATTTACAATTATTTATTTTTTATTAGGAAAATATATGAAAACAAGAGTAGGATTAAAACCAGAGGAATATTCTAATGAGGAAAGAAGATATGACGAATTGAAATAAAAATTTAATAATGCTAATGTTTTCAAGAAAGGATACTAAAATGTATGAAAGACTTATCAAATAAAAATGTGATTCACGTAAAAGATAAAACAATCGAATATTTACAATTTAGAAAATTATTAGAATACGGAGATAGTATCTATCATGCATATGCATTAGGGATAGATGTAGGATTTAAAACAACAACACCCAATCAAAAATTAGCATTACCAGAAAGAATAGAAATAGCTAAACAATCCTATAAAAAATTGTGTAATAGTATAGGAAGTAATGATACACATATTGTACAGGCAAATCAAAATCATACAGATAGCATAAAGATTGTGCAAAAAAAAGCAAATGTAAATGGACCAGATTTTAGTCTGACAGAAGAAGGGATAGAAGATGGTTTAATGACAAACAAAAGAAATTTAGCATTAGCGACAACCAATGCAGATTGTATTTTATTACTATTTTTTGACCCAGTAAAAGGTGTGATTGCTAACACACATTCTGGTTGGAGAGGAACATTACAGAGAATTTCTGTAAAGACAGTTCGAAAAATGGTAAAAGAATTTGGTAGTAACCCACAAGATATACTATGTTGTATTTGTCCAAGTATTCGAAAATGCCATTTTGAGGTAGAGGAAGATGTAAAAAATCAGTTTCAAAATGAATTTTTCGATTTAGAAAATGTTAATTTTATAGATATAGAACAAAATAATAAAGAAACGGCCATTCAACTAACAGATTTTATAGAGGAGACAGAAAAAGATAAAAAATGGAATGTAGATACGGTTCTTATTAATAAAATTCTTTTACAAAGTGAAGGATTAAAACCAGAAAATATTATCGATTCAGGAATTTGTAGTGTCTGCCATTCAGATAGGATACACTCTTATCGCATAGAAAAGAAAGATTATAATACAGAAACAGCCGTTATAGAATTAAAATAAAAGCTGACTTTTTAATATATGAAAAATACGTTGCACGCAATTTTACTTGGGCAAAATTGGTGCGGAACAATCAAAATGTTATAAATAGAGAAGATGTTGGAAAAAGACCGCTTTGGTTGATAAAAAATAGGTAACAATTAATAAAAAGAAGGATGTAATAAAAATGTTTAAAACTTGGGAAGAATTGGAAGAATCAATAAAAGATTGTAATAAATGTAAACTATGTAAAACAAGGCAACATATTGTATTTGGAACAGGAAATAAGCAAGCAAGTCTAATGTTTATAGGAGAAGGACCGGGGGCAGATGAAGATAGATTAGGAGAGCCTTTTGTAGGGAGAGCAGGAAAATTAATGAATTTGGCATTTGAAACATTGGGAATTCATAGAGAGGAAGTTTATATAGCTAATGTTGTGAAATGTAGACCACCATCTAATAGAAATCCAGAAGAGGATGAGGCAACAGCTTGTTTGAATTATTTGAGAAATCAAGTGATTTTAGTGCAACCAAAGATTATTGTCTTATTAGGTAGTATTGCTTTAAAAAATATTTTGGGAAAAGAATATGGAATTACGGCAGCTAGAGGGAAATGGGTGGTAAAAAAAGGAATAAAATATATGCCAACATGGCATCCAGCAGCGCTTTTGAGAGATGAAACTAAAAAAATAGATTTTATTAAGGATTTACAAAAAGTAGTAGAAGCGTTACAACCAACATCTATTGATAATATATAGAGTATCAGTAAATACTAAACTATAACATAGAAGGCTACCATTCAGACTAACTGTCAAGATGATATGTATTATGTTTTTCATTTACTTCTCAGCTAGCTCCATAGATGACAAATTCTAAGATTTCAACAAATGAGCCTCTCGCTACATCGCGCTTCCTCATTTATTGCAATCTAAGAATTTGTATATCTATTTCACGTCACATTCGTAGATAAATTCAAAACATAATACATATCATCTTGACAGTTAGTATGAATGGTAACTACAAAAGAAATATGACTTTATATAGCTAGTCAGTTTTATTGACGAAAATAGAGAAACAGTATAGAATAGTTAATAAATTAAAAGATAAGTAAAAAAACATGTTCTAAATAAAGTTTCATGATTAAAAATGTATAAAAATAGAGAAGTGAGGCGTAAAAAGTGATTAAAGAAATTGAAGAAAAAGTAAATTATTGTTTAAACTGTAAAGTAAAACCATGTTCATTAAAAGGCTGTCCATTAAATAATCGTATACCAGATTTTATCCAAGCATTAAAAAAAGAAGAATATATTTCTGCATATAAAATTTTATCAGAAACCACAGTTTTACCGGGAGTATGTGGAAGAATTTGCCCTCATGAAAAGCAATGTCAAGGTTCATGTGTAAGAGGAATAAAAGGAAAACCTGTTTCCATAGGCGAATTAGAAGCCTACACTTTTGATAAAGCACATGAGCTTGGTTATCATTTAACAGATTGCTATGAAAAAGTGAACAAAATAGACAAAAAAGTAGCTATTATTGGAGGAGGACCAGCAGGGTTGACTTGTGCAGCTTTTTTAGCCAAAGAAGGCATACAAGTTACCATATATGAAAAATATGATTACTTAGGCGGATTGCTAATGTTTGGAATACCAAGTTTTCGTCTACCAAAAGAAATTGTGGAAAATACTGTGAAAGACATCTTAGATTTAGGAATAGAAGTAAAATATTGTCAAGAGCTTGGAAGAGATTTTACATTAAAAGATATTGAAAATACATATGATGCCATCTTTTTAAGTATTGGGGCAAATGTTTCTTCTAAAATGGGAGTAGAAGGAGAAGAACTAGATGGAGTCTATGGAGGAAACGAATTATTAGAATATAATTTGCATCCTAATTATAAAGGAAAAAAGGTTATTGTGACTGGTGGAGGAAATGTTGCAATGGATTGTGCTAGAACAATTAATCAATTAGGGGCAGAAGAAGTCACAGTGGTTTATAGAAGAGCAGAAGAACAAATGCCAGCAGAGAGGAAAGAGATACAAGATGCAAAAAATGAAGGTGTGCAATTTGCATTTCAAAATAATATTGTAAAGATATTGGGGAATCAAAAAGTAGAAAAAGTGGAATTGATTAAAACAAAATTGGTTCAAAAAGAAGGAGACAGTCGATTATCTCCAGTTAATATAGAAGGCAGCAATTATCAAGTGAATGTTGATTATATAATTATGGCATTGGGAGCAAAACCACAAGAATATGTAAAAGATTTAGGTGTAGACCTAAATAAATGGGGAAACATACAAGTGGATGAAACATATAAAACATCTAATCCTAAAATTTATGCAGGAGGAGATTTGGCAGGAATAAAGGGAACTGTTGCTTGGGCTGCACATTCTGGAAGAGAAGCAGCAAAAAATATCATAAAAGACATAATATATTAAAATTTGGTGCCGAATAATAACGCAGGCTTTAAAATGTCATAAATAGAGAAAAAGCCAGTCATTGTTAATAAAAAGTAGGAAAATATCAAACTTGTCTTGAAATTTTCCTACTTTTTGTATTGAAATGTGTTTGTTTTGTAATGTTAGTTGTAAATAAATAAATAGTATGTTTAATTTATTGTGTATGATCGGTTTGAGACGATTTTCCTAGTAAAAGTTTTTTGATAGTTCTAAATAAAGTCATAATTTTACTTTCATGTTTTGGCTGTGTATAAATGGCTGTTTCTATTCCTCCATTTTCTAATATATTATATTTATGCTCTAATTGAGACATTTTCTCAACATAATAATCATTAAAAAATGTATATCCTTCAGCAAATCCTAAATAAGATTTCATGTCATATAATTTTTTTCTAAACGTTTCTAATTCTTCTAAGTTTGTTATACTTAAAAAAGCTTTATCAAAATAGCTAGAAACAATCAGATTCTGTGTCCTTAAAAATGTGACTCTAATTTTTTCTTTTAAGTCATCAATCTTTTTTACCATATCGTCCACTTTTTTATTTCGATCATCAGTAAGAGCAATTTTATTGTTCAATTTGATAATATCTTCTTCTGCAAATAAAATATCATCAATCGCATTTTGGATAGACATAAAAGCTTTTTGTGAAGTTAGTTCTGAAAACTTTATTTTAAAATAATCATCACTATTTAGTGTACTTTTAAATAAAATATCTTCTCCTGTGATAAAAGCTAATTGATTTACTAAACAACATTCTAAAGGGTAATAAGAAGGACTTGTTGTTTCAAAGCTAATTCCAAAATATTTTACATAATCTTTTGGAATACCAATCACTTTAGAGGACATTAATTGTACGGCAGCTTCATTTAATCCTAATCCATAAATTTTAAACTCTGTATAGTCACATAACCCCATTTTTAATAAATAATTTCTTTTATCTTTTACTTCTTGAAGATAGTGAATACATTCGTGAATAGCAAATTCTTCCATATCTTCTTCAGGTATATGTTCATTAAAATAAATAGATGTATTTTTATAATAATAATTTGCTTCTGCCATTCCTTCGGGCATTTTAGCTTTATACATATCTAATCTAGAAAGCTTTATAAAAAGTTCATTTTCATTAAGTCCATAAGAGGGAAATGTCTGGCATAATTTAGAAGCGATATTTTTTGCAATAGAGTTAATTTTTAAGGTATCTAATTTTTGAGTCACTTCAATTCCATCTTTTTTTAAATCAGATTTAATACTCATTCTTAATCTCATTCCTTTCATTAGGCACAAATCTGGTTGGAAAAGAATTAAATTTTTAGCAGTCAAAACGAATTTGAAATTTATGAGACGTATGGATTGTATGTTGCTTAAATTTCAAATGATGAATGACAATGCCAAAATTATCATTATTTTTCAACATTTTTCTCCTTAGTATATAATAATCTAACCATATTATACTATAAGAAAAGATAAAGAATATTTCAATATGATTAAATATTTTTTACAGTTTTATGACAAATCCTAAAAAATATAGAAAATAATTTTTTTGTAGTATAGGTGATGTTTATTTTTAAAAAAATTTTACATACGTTAAAACTATCAAAGAGAAACAATGTAGAATTTTGTCGAAAAGTTTTTGTTGACATTATGAATTTTAGAATATATAATATCAAAAAAAGAAAGGAGGGAAAGAATGAGTAACACTGAACAAACTATTTTAGTAAAAATATATGAAGAATTAAAAGAAACAAAAGAACAAGTTAAGGAAATATCTAAAATTAAAGAAGATATACTGGAAATGAAGAAACAAGTGCAAAAAATACCAGAGATAGAAAAACAAGTACAAAAAATACCAGAGATGGAAAAACAAATAGGAGAAATACAAAACGAAATCAAAGAAATTAAGCAAGAGCAACGTAATATAAGTGGTTCTGTTGCTAGAATAGAAGTAGAACATGGAGAAAAATTAGTAGCCTTATTTGATGCATTCAAAATAAATACAGAAAAAATAGAACAGCAAGATAAAAAAATTATAAAATGTGAAAATGTGTTAGAAAAACACGACAATCAAATGTATATTTTAAATTCAAAAGTTGAAAATAAAAAAATTAAAAATGCATAAAAGCCTATTAGCATGCTTTTATCACTAATAGGCTCTTATAAAATAATTATTTCACAACAATATTATAAATCTTATTTTTAACATATATTTCTTTAACGATCGTTTTATTTTCCAATTTATCATCAACAGCCGTATGAACTTTTTCTTTAACGCTTTCTTCTGATTCATCTAAAGAAATAGTAACTGTTGCTTTTAATTTACCATTAAACTGTATTGGTAAAGTGATTTCATCAGCAATTGTTTTTTCTTCATCATATGTAGGCCATTCCATATAAGCCAACATTTCTTTACCGCCTAAGACAGTTTTCCAAAGCTCTTCTGTCATATGAGGTGCAAAAGGATTTAATAATTGTAAAAAGGTTTTCAATTCAGCTTTGTTAATTGTCTTTTCTTTATAAAAATCATTTACTAAAGTCATAAAGGTTGAAACAGCAGTATTGAATTTCATTTCTTCAATATCAGAAGATACCTTCTTTATAGCTCTATGCATTGGCTTTTCAAATTTTGGAGAATATGTGTCGCCATCTACTAATAAATTTTGAAGATTCCAAACTCTATCTAAGAATTTTGCACAACCTCTGATACTCTCCATAGACCATGGAGCTGTTTGATCAAAAGGTCCCATAAACATTTCATATACTCTAAAGGCATCTGCACCAAATTCATTTACAATATCATCTGGATTAACAACATTGCCCTTAGATTTAGACATTTTTTCTCCATTGCTTCCAAGAATCATTCCATGAGAAGTACGCTTTTGATATGGTTCTTTTGTTGGAACAATGCCAATATCATATAGAAATTTATGCCAAAACCTTGAGTATAATAAGTGAAGTGTGGTATGTTCCATACCACCATTATACCAATCAACAGGTGACCAGTAGTCTAAAGCTTCTTTTGAAGCCAAAGCTTTATCATTGTGAGCATCCATATATCTTAGATAATACCAAGAAGAACCAGCCCATTGGGGCATTGTATCTGTTTCCCTTTTTGCTTCTCCGCCACAATGAGGACAAGTGGTATTTACCCATTCTGTATGTCTTGCTAGAGGGGATTCTCCATTTTCACTTGGTTCATAATCTTCTACATCTGGTAGTTTTAAAGGCAATTGATCCTCTGGAACAGGAATCCAACCACATTTTTCGCAATAAACCATAGGAATTGGTTCTCCCCAATAACGTTGCCTAGAAAATACCCAATCACGCAATTTATAATTTACTTGTTTTTTACCAATATGCTTATCTTCTAAATAGCGAATGACTTTTTTCTTAGCTTCTATAACAGATAAGTCATTTAAAAATCCAGAATTGATTAATATACCTGTTTCTACATCAGTAAAGGCCTCCTCATTAATATCACATGAGATTGTTTCATCAATTGGTTTAATAACTTGAAGAATTGGCAAATTGAATTTTTTAGCAAATTCATGGTCACGTGTATCATGTCCCGGCACAGCCATAATACTACCTGTGCCATAAGTAATTAAAACATAATCAGAAATCCATATAGGAATTTGCTCATTTGTTAAAGGATTAATTGCCTTAATTCCTTTAATTTCACATCCCGTTTTCTCTTTATTTAATTCTGCTCTTTCAAAATCAGATTTTAAAGATGCTTGGTGTTTATATTGTTCGATTTCATTCATATTGGTAATCTGATTAGAAAGAGTATTAATGATAGGATGTTCTGGAGCGACAACCATATAAGTAGCCCCAAATAAAGTATCTGGTCTTGTAGTATAAACTGTTAATGTTTCATCAGAATTTGCAATTTTGAAAGTGACTTCTGCTCCTTCAGAACGACCAATCCAATTTTTTTGCTGAGCTTTAATTTTATCTAAATAATCCACATCATCTAAATCATCAATTAATCTTTGAGCATATTCTGTAATTTTTAACATCCATTGGCTTTTTTCTTTTTGAACAACTGGACTTCCACATCTTTCACAAACACCATTGACAACTTCTTCATTGGCAAGTCCTACCTTACAACCTGTACAAAAATTAATTGGCATAGTAGCTTTATAGGCTAATCCATGCTTATATAATTGAATAAAAATCCATTGAGTCCATTTATAATAATTAGGATCAGTTGTATTCACTTCTCTTGACCAATCAAAAGAAAAACCAATTGATTTTAATTGTTCTCTAAAATGATTGACATTCTTTTCAGTTGTAATTTTTGGATGAATGTGATTTTTAATGGCATAATTTTCAGCAGGTAGACCAAAAGCATCAAATCCAATTGGGAATAGGACATTATATCCTTGCATTCTTCTTTTTCTTGCAATAATATCTAATGCAGTATAACTTCTAGGGTGTCCTACATGAAGCCCTTGACCTGATGGATAAGGGAATTCTATTAATCCAAACCATTTTTCCATTGTAAAATCATCTTTTGCATTAAATGTTCCTTCAGTATACCATTTATCCTGCCATTTTTTTTCTACTTCTTTAAAGTTATAAGACATAATTTTCATCCGTCCTTTCAAATGTTATATAACCCGTATTATATAACAAAAAGGCAGCAGATTCAAGAGAAAATGACGAATTCATAAAGATTTGCTGGATTTTTACTCAATTTGTAGCAACGTGATTTTTACTTGAAATAAAAAATAAAAAATGATAGAATGCAAAATGAGGTGAAAAACATGCTAGATATGCTGATGGCTAAAAAAGCATTTGCAGAATATGTAAAAAATTATGATATACAAAATGATAAAATAAAATTAAAAATAGAGCATATAAAAAGGGTATCACAAATTGCAAAAAAATTAGCAATAAAATTAGAGTTAGATAAAGAAAATGTAACACTAGCAGAATTGATTGGATTACTTCATGATATAGGACGATTCGAACAAATTAAAAGATTTAATACATTTCATGATAAAAATAGTATTAATCATGGAGAATTGGGTGTACATATTTTATTTAATCAAAAAGATGGAATCATTAGAAACTTTGTAAAAGATACACAATATGATGAGATTATTAAAAAAGCAATTTTAAACCATAATAAAGATGCAACAAATATACCAGATGATTTAACAACACAAGAATTATTGCATACAAAAATTATTAGGGATAGTGATAAAATAGATATACTGTATATACTAACATATGAAAAAAAGGAAACATCTTGGGAAAAGGCAGATTTATCAGATGATATTATTAGTGAAGAAATATATAAGGAATTTATGGAAAAAGGAAAAATAGATTATGGAAAAAAGAAATCAAGTGCAGACAGTTTGGTAGGACACTTTGCATATATTTTTGATTTTAATTTTCCAGATAGTATTCAATTTATTAAAGAAAAAAAATATATGGAAATGATATATAAGCGATTTGAATTCCATCATCAAAAAACAATGGAGAAATATAAAAAAATATATAATAAAGTAGAAAAATATATGAAAATGCTAAATAATTAAGAGAGAATATAAGAGAGGATGAACTAATCAAAATGATAGATTTAGATAAAGCAGAAAAAGAATTTATACAATATTCTGAAATATTTAATTTAGAAAACAGAAGAATGAAAAATAAGCAAATACATTCATTAAGAGTTATGAAATTATCAAATACAATTGCCAAAAATCTAAACCTAAAAGATAAAGAAGTACAAGTTGCGACATTAATAGGTTTGCTACATGACATAGCAAGATTTGAACAATTTACAAGGTATGGAACATTTAGAGATAAAGAAAGTATTGATCATGGAGATTTGGCAGTAGAAATACTAAAAAAAGACGAATATATAAAAACATATATAGATGATAAAGAATATATAGATATGGTATATGTAGCCATTAAAAACCACAATAAATATAAAATAGAAGCTCATCTAGAGCCAAAACAAGAAATGTTTTGTAAAATAATTAGAGATGCAGATAAGTTAGACATTTTATATGAAGCAGTAGAAATTTTTTATAACGAACAAGAAATTGAAGAAATTAATCAGTCAATAGTCGATAATGATATGTTATCTAACATATATGAAAAGAAAACCATCAATCGAAATGAATATAGAAAAAGAGGAAAACTGATAGAAGTATTGGTAATATTAGCTTTTTTATTTGATATCAATTATAAACCTTCTTTTGAAATTATTCAAAATAAAAATTATATAAATCGATTATTTAAAAGATTTCACTTTAAAGATATGTATACAAAAAACAAGATGAAAGAAATACAAGAATTCTTGAATCAATGTGTAGAAGAAAAAATAAAAGGATGATAAAATTGAGCAAAAAATTAATTATAACAGAAAAGCCATCTGTAGCAATGGAATTTGCGAAAGCATTAAAAATAACAACAAGTAGAAAAAATGGGTATTTAGAATCAAATGAATGGATAATTACATGGTGTGTAGGGCATTTAGTCACTATGAGCTATCCAGAAAAATATGATGAAAAATTAAAATTTTGGAGACTAGATACATTGCCATTTATACCAGAAGAATGGAAATATGAAATTATACCACAAGTACAAAATCAATTTCATATTGTACAACAATTATTGCAAAGAGAAGATATAGAAGAAATATATAATGCAGGAGACTCTGGAAGAGAAGGAGAATATATTCAAAGACTCGTTTTCATGATGGCAAAACCAAATCCAAAAGCAAAAATGAAAAGGGTATGGATAGATTCCCAAACAGAAGAAGAAATTTTAAGGGGGATTCGAGAAGCAAAAGACATGTCAGAATATGATAGTTTATCAGATAGTGCTTATTTAAGGGCAAAAGAAGACTATTTAATCGGAATTAATTTTTCTAGGCTATTGTCTATTATATTTGGAAGAAGATTAGCACAAAATATCCAAGAAGATAGAGCATCCATTTCTGTCGGGAGAGTCATGACTTGTGTATTAGGAATGGTGGTATCTCGTGAAAGGGAAATTAGAAACTTTATAAAAACAAAATATTATAAAATCATAGGAGAATTTGGAGAGGAACAATCCTCTTTTAAGGCAGATTGGAAAGCGACAGAAAAATCCACAGTATGGGAATCTCCGAAATTATATAATGAAACAGGATTTAAAAAAGAAACAGATGCCAAAGCATTTATACAAAATTTAAGTGGTAAAAAAGCAGTCATAACAGAACTTAAAAAATCGAAACAAAAAGAAAATGCTCCATTATTATTCAACTTAGCAGAAATCCAAAATGAATGTACCAAACGATTTAAAATAAAACCAGATGAAACACTAGAAATCATTCAAAATCTATATGAAAAAAAATTAGTTACCTATCCTAGAACAGATGCAAGAGTATTATCAACAGCAGTTAGCAAAGAAATTAATAAAAACTTAAATGGAATTGCAAAAGGATGTAAAGACGCAGAAATACAAGGATATATTAAAAAAATGGTAGAAGAAAAGTATTCTACAAATTTAGCAAAAACAAAATATGTGAATGATAGTAAAATTACAGACCACTATGCCATTATTCCAACAGGACAAGGATATGAAAATTTTAATAGTTTACCACAGTTGCAAAAAGATATTTATTTGGTAATTGTAAAACGTTTTTTGGCTATTTTTTATCCACCAGCAGAATATAATAAAATACAATTAACGATTGAAATAGAAATGGATAAAGAAAAGAAAGAAACATTTACCACAAGTGGAAGAGTATGTATCAACCAAGGTTTTTTAGAAATTTTAAAACCAATGGATAAAGAAAATAGAAAGAAGAAATCCACAAAAAGTGAGCAAGATGTGGAAAATAAAGAGGAAGAGGAAAAAAATGTTGAAACGAAATCAGCAGATTTGGAAATTTTAAAAAAATTAAAAAAAGGGCAAGAGGTTTTGATAAAAAATTTTGAAATCAAGGAAGCAGAAACTTCTCCACCCAATAGATATAACTCAGGTTCTATTATTTTAGCAATGGAAAATGCAGGAAAATTAATAGAAGAAGAGGAATTAAGGGAACAAATAAAAGGTGCTGGAATTGGTACAAGTGCAACAAGAGGAGAAATTATCAAAAAATTAGAAAAAATTAATTATATAGAAATTAATCGTAAAACACAAATTATTACACCAAGTCAAAAAGGAGAATATATCTATGATATTGTTATACAGTCTATGCCAGATATGTTAAATCCCAAATTAACAGCTAGTTGGGAAAAGGGATTAGATATGGTAGCAAAAAAAGAGATCAAACCAGATGAATTTATGACAAAATTAGAAAACTATATCAATAGCAAATTCAATAAATTGGTTGTAAAAATGTGACCATAGGGGAGACCAAATCGTTCCAAAATAATACCCTAAAGGCAAGAATAGACGAAACCACTGGGTACTAGGCACATATATAGTATATAAAAAATGAATTGATTTTGTATAAGCTAAATTTTTCGTAGAAATTGTACAAAAAAATATGAGCCTCTTTCATTAAAAATGAACATCCATCATATTTTTTTGGTAATTTCTAAACTCAAATTTAGATACGCAAAATCAGTTCATTTTTTATATACTATATATGTGCCTAGTACCCAGTGGTTTCGTCTATTCTTGCCTTTAGGCATTATTTGGCACGTCCTCCATGGTCCAATTAAACAATGGTACCACCATTTACATGAATAATTTGACCAGTGACATAGCGAGAATCATCAGAAGCTAAATATAAATAAGCAGGAGCAAGTTCAAAAGGCTGACCTGCTCTTTTTAATGGTGTGTCAGTACCAAAAATAGAAACTTCTTCTGCTGTGAATGAAGCGGGGATTAAAGGTGTCCAAATAGGGCCGGGAGCAACTGCATTGACCCTTATTAAATTATCGGCCAAAGATAAGGCTAAAGATTTAGTGAAAACAGTAATGGCACCTTTTGTCGCTGAATAATCAATCAAATTCTTTTTTCCATCAAAAGCAGTAATAGAAGAGGTATTAATAATACTAGCATTTGCTTCTAAATAAGGAAGAACAGCTTTTGTTAAATAGAAAAAAGAAAAAATATTTGTTTCAAAAGTATTTTTTAATTGCTCGGCAGAAATATCTAATATGCTGTTTTGTGGAAATTGTACACCACAGTTATTAATCAGAATATCTACTTTTCCAAAAGTTTTTAAAGTTTCACTAACAACTTGTTTAGAGGCTTCTTCTTGCCTTAAATCACATGCAATTAATAAACATTTTTGACCATAATATTCAATGACTTCTTTGGTATAGTTAGCATCTTCATGTTCATTTAAATAAGCAATAACAATATCTGCACCCTCTTTTGCAAATAAGACTGCTACAGCTCTACCAATTCCACTATCACCACCAGATATAATGGCAACTTTTCCTTGTAATTTTCCACTTGGTACATAATTTTGATTATCAAAAATTGGAAGAGGATTCATTTGACTTTCGATTCCGGGTTGTATGGATTGGTGTTGAGGCGGAAATGTGATTGGTTGTTGCTTACAGACTGTTTCAAAGTTATAATAAGGTATAAATGGATAATTGTTCATAATAAATTTTTCTCCTTTACATATTGTTTAGTATATGCGGTATTTTTCTTTTTATGCTTAAGGTAGAAAGATATAAAAAATAAATAAAGAGAAAGAAGTAAAAATTATACCCCCTACTCGTCTGAGCAGGGGGCCATAGAGGCTATCTTTTTTTACAATACCATGCTCTTAGAACATGGAACAGCAGATCTTGGAGATCGATTTGCAGCAAAGGTTTGTCGACTACGGTTGTTGCCGTAATCAATGCCTTACTGCCTTGTAATTTCCATATTACAATACACTCGTTTCCATGTCCACGTAGAGGACAATGGGAGAGTGTCTTATGTAACCACATAGATGGCACTAAGGCAAGCACAGGGTAGCCCAGCGAAAGTGAACTCGCCAGTTCTAGTACTGAAGTTATAATCATAGCTTCAATGCCATAATTAATTTCTAGTACCTTGTCAATAGCAAGCCACCGCGTACCATGTCTCTTGGTGCGATAGCCATGCTTAACGAGAAAGCTACCAATTTCCAACAACGAAGTATCAATTTGGAAATATTTCAAGACAGATAACATAGCACATGGGATTGTGCCACCATCAGCCATAGATTTTAGCCCAACAGGGTATGGCTCTTTCTCACTTAAATGCCGGCATTCACCAATTCCTAATTTAGGGTCTACACAATGATAGATAACACGATCATAGTCATATTGGCAAACCGCTTGAGGAATAAACCTTGTGTCAATGGCCTTAGTAAAAATTGACAAGGTAAAGTCACCAGTTGCCAATTTTTTTTGGTCGAGTTCCCACATATGTTGCAAAATGGATAATTCATTTACATATTCAGCATACTGCTGACGTGGGAGATTTGCTGTGTTTCCTGTGTTCTTTAGTGATTGTAACATAAAGTTCCTCCTTTTTACTCGAGGGAATACATCCCTCTTTGTTGATAAAAAAATAATACGACACATTAATTATATCATGAAATACTAGAAAATTCAATGAATAGGGAGCTTTTTGTGAACATGACTAAATCGTTGTTATCATTCAGCCTGTCCCCAATGGTCCAAAATTTTCATTTAACTATTTCTATTTATAAAAAAATGTAGTATAATATAGAAATCAAACAAGTAAAGAGAATAAATTGAGAAAACATCAAAAATCTTTCTCAATTACAAGGAAGGAAAAATAGATAAAATGAATACCATATTAGGAGAGCTTGGAAAATCTCGGAAAGTTTGTAAACTTAATAAATCAAATTGAAAATGAAAAAAGTCCGATAATGATATCGGGCTTAACTGGCGTAGGAATGGTAGAAATATTAGCAAGTATCAATGAATATGCAAAAAGACCAATCCTTATTGTTACATATAATGAGATTCAAGCAAAAGAAATCATAAACAATATCAAAACTTTTACAGACAAAGGAGACATCTTTCCAAAAAAGGAAATTGTAACATATGATTATATTGCAGAAAGTAAAGATTTGCCATATGAGAGAATAGAAGTATTAAGTAAAATAAAAGAAAAAAGAAATCCGATAATTGTTACAACGATAGAAGCTTTGATGCAAAAATTACCACCAAAAGACGTATTATTTAAAAATGTATTACACTTTAAAGTGGGAGATATATATGACTTAGAAGAAATAAAAAAAGCCTTAGTACATTTAGGATATGTTAGATGTGATTTAATAGAAGGAAGAGGACAATTTAGCATTAGAGGGGGCATTTTAGACATATCTGTTTCTGACAAAATTGGTGTTAGAATAGAATTTTGGGGAGACGAAGTAGATTCTATTAGAAACTTTGCCATTGTGAGTCAAAGGTCTATTAACGCATTAGAAAAGGTAGAAATTTATCCAGCACATGAATATATATTAGAGCAACCCATAGATCAAGTATGTAAACAGATTAGAAATTTAAATGTCAATGAGGAGCAAGAGGAAATCATAGAAGAAGATATAGCACAAATGGTTGGTGGAAACTATATTAGTAAAATTGACAAATATTTTGATTGTTTTTATACACATTCCTCTACATTACTAGAGTACTTGTCTGATAAATATATCATTGCATTAGATGAGGAAAGAAAAATAGAACAAAGAACAAATAATATCAAGCAAGATAAAAAAAATCTTTTCGATGCTTTAGTAGAAAAAAGGAAAATCATTCCTCAAAGTTTAGAAAATACAATTGAATATGAAGAGGTAGTAGACAATTTAGAAAATGGAAAAAGAAATCTTATCTACTTAGAAAAACAGGATAGTATAACCAATAAACAAGCAGAAAAATATAGTTTTCATTATCGAGAAGTGAATTTTTATAAAAGTGAAATTGAAAATTTATTTCAAGAATTAAAAGAGGCATTAAAGCAAAAAAAGAGTACATATATCTTAGTGGAGAATAAAGAAAAAGCCAAAAAATTAAAAGAAATTTTAGACAAAGAAGATATTATTTGCAAAATAGAAGAAAAATTAGATAAAACGATTGTAGTAAAAACAGTAGAAAAAATAGTTACCATAGGAATTGGGAAAATATCATCTGGATTTGAAAATTATGAGATTAATCAATTGGTCATTTCAGCAGATGAATTAATTAGTGGAGAAAAGAAAAAAAGAAAAGCCGTTCATTCCGCATATAATGAGGGAGAAAAGGTTGTATTTGCTGACTTAAAAATAGGAGATTATGTGGTTCATAAAACCTATGGAATTGGTATCTATATTGGTGTCAATACCATTAAAGCAGATGGGACAATTAAAGACTATATAAAGATTAAATATCAGAATGATGATATTTTATATGTACCAACCAATCAAATGGATATGATTCGAAAATATGTAGGTGGAGATAAAATTAATCCAAAAATCAATCGATTAGGAAGCAAAGAATGGGAGAACACCAAAACAAAGGTAAAGAAAAATTTAAGAGAAGTGGCAAGAGAGTTAATCGAATTATATGCCAAAAGAGAAAAATTACAAGGTTTTGCATTTGGTAAAGATACACCTTGGCAAAATGAATTTGAAGCAAAATTCCCATATCAAGAGACAGATGACCAATTACGTTGTATAGAAGAAGTCAAAAAAGATATGGAAACCAATAGACCAATGGATAGACTATTGTGTGGAGATGTAGGCTATGGAAAAACAGAAGTAGCCATAAGGGCAGCATTTAAAGCAGTTATGGACCAAAAACAAGTAGCCTATTTAGCACCAACAACCGTTTTAGCAGAACAACAATATCAAGAATTTAAAGAAAGAATGAAAGATTATCCAATCAAAGTAGGCATTTTAAACAGATTTAAATCTGCTAAATATCAAAAAGAAGTGATTAAAGGTCTAAAATTAGGAGAAGTCGATATTGTCATTGGAACACATAGGATTCTTAGCAAAGATGTAGAATTTAAAGATTTAGGCTTATTAATCATTGATGAAGAGCATCGTTTTGGTGTAAAAGCCAAAGAAAAAATTAAACAATACAAAACCAATGTAGATGTATTAACAATGACAGCAACCCCCATCCCAAGAACACTACACATGTCTATTGTAGGGGTAAGGGATATGTCTGTTATTTATGAACCACCACAAAACAGGAGACCGGTGCAAACCTATGTATTAGAATATGATAGAGAGGTTATAAAAGAAGCAATTATTAAAGAATTAGAAAGAGATGGACAGGTATTTTACATCTTTAACAATGTGGAACATATCCAACAAAAAGCGGATGAAATATCAAGAATGGTACCAGAGGCTGAAGTTTCTTATGCACATGGACAAATGTCGGGAACGCAAATTGAAGAAATTATGAAAGATTTTGTTGAAAAGAAATCTAATGTATTGGTATGTACGACTATTTTAGAATCTGGAATTGATATTCCAAATGCCAATACCATTATTGTTGAAAATGCAGATAGGATGGGACTAGCACAGCTATATCAAATACGAGGAAGAGTGGGAAGAAGTGACAGGCAAGCCTATGCATATATCACTTACAAACGAGATAAACTATTATCAGAAGTAGCAGATAAACGTTTAAAAGCCATCAAAGAATTTACAGAATTTGGTTCTGGTTTCAAAATTGCCATGCGTGATTTAGAAATTAGAGGCGCAGGAAGTTTGCTAGGAGAAATTCAATCTGGTCATTTGGAACAAGTAGGATATGATACATATTGTAACTTGCTAGATGAAGTTGTACAGGAAATCAAAGGGATAGAAGCAAAACCAGAAATTGATATCCAGATAGACTTAAATGTTACAAGCTACATCCCAGATGAATATATTTCAGATGCAAACCAGAAAATTGAAATTTATCAAGATATTGCTTTGTGTAAAAATGAAGAAAACATCCAAAATGTCATTGATGAAATGATTGATAGATTTGGTAATATGCCAGCAGAGTTAGAAAATTTAATTGATATTGCTAGAATTAAATATTTGGCAAAAGCATTGAATAACATATCTAAAATTGCAAGTAAGAAAACAGCGGTTGTTTTTACTTTTGAGGAAGGGAATTTTGATTATGATGTACACAATTTGGTTAAACAATATGGCAATCGATTAAAATTTTCAGCAGGTATTAAACCAATGATTACTTTAGAGATCGGTACAACTAATGAAATGAAAATTTTAAATGATGTGACAGAATTTTTGAGAAATTTAAGTCATTTTAAAAACAATTAGAACAAGACAATAGATAGATTAATTATAGTTATAAACCTAGTGATTAAAGAGTATTTTAATGATTAGGTTTATTTTTTTGTATGATATTTAAATAATGTGGGAATACTTTTAATGTAAAAATTGTTTATTTAATGTTGAGCTGTGAAACGATAAATGACATAATGTTTTTGATACAATAAAAAGAAGATTTAGTCATCTTCCAAAATATCAATATTAAAAAGAGAAGAATTGAAAAAATCTTGCAAAGAAATATTAAGACCTCTGCATATTCTCATAATTGTTAAAATGTTCAAATTTGCATTTTGTCTAGAATTGATATTGGCAAGAGTAGATTGTGTAATACCAGAAATCGTACAAAGCTTATTAATGGTTATATTCTTCTCATCGCAAAGTTCATAGATTCTTTTTCTTACAGCCATACTTAAATACATAACATGATCACCAAAAAAAGTATAGCAAATAAAGAAAGAAAAGATTAACTCAAAAGAGTTGACAAATAAATGATAAAATAATTTAAAAAATGTACTTGAAAAAGTATAATAGCTTATAGTAAAATATAGATATATGCTAACGGTTTTAAAAACATATATCTAATTCAAAAGAAATAAAAAAGGAAAGGGAGAAAAGCAAATGAAGAAATGCAAAATATGTGAGATGAAAAAGTTAATCAAAAAGAATAATGGTATTACCTTAATCGCCTTAGTCATAACAATCATCGTGTTATTGATTTTAGCAGGTGTAAGCATTGCAACCTTAACAGGAGATAATGGAATTTTAACAAAAGCGACCCAAAGTAAAGAACAAACAGAAATAGGAGAAGAAAAAGAGGCAATAGGACTTGCATATAATGGAGTGAAGATAGGCAATGAAGGAAAAGATGTAAGTGCAGCAGATTTACAGACAGAATTAAGAAATGATGGATATAACGCAAGTGTAACAGATAATGGAGATGGAACATTAACAGTAACATTTGATACAGGAAGAAGCTATACAATTGATGAAAATGGAAACATAAGTGAATATATTGTAAGAGAGCCAGAAGAACCAACAGAAGGAACAGGAACAAATTTTGACATGAGCTATGGTGTAATAGAAGTAGAATTTTTAAGTGGAACAAGTTATCATACGACAACGACACCAAATCATCCAATACTAAAAGAAGGAATGACAGCGATCACATATAATGAAAGTACAGGAGAGACAACAAATGTAAGTAATAGTAATGGAGCAGATTGGTATAGTTATGTAGCAGGAAGTGGAGCAAATGATAATAATGCAAGTCATTGGGCAAATGCAAAAGTAACAGTAAATAATGTAGATAGTTATTTTGTATGGATACCAAGATATGCATACAGAATCATATATTTTGATTCACAAGATAGTGAAAATGCATATAGAGCAGGAACATTGACAGAAGAAGATGCATTAGCAAATGGAAAAATCGTGGGATATAGTGATGCAAGAGG
Organism: uncultured Clostridium sp.; assembly: GCA_946500615.1. Lineage (GTDB taxonomy): Bacteria > Bacillota > Clostridia > TANB77 > CAG-508 > CAG-269. The sequence continues at coordinate 43,933 of CAMMWP010000007.1, forward strand.
AATTGTAGATACTGAAGGTAGAACGAAAGAAGGTGTTTCAGTACAAACAGCAATATCTGTAAATGATAAATATTTAAAAACGCATCCAGTATTTGATGGAGATGTAAACTATGGTGGATGGGCAGAAGAAGACGGGACACCAACAAAATTACAAGGAATCTGGGTAGCAAAATATGAAGCAAGTCAAGTAAGCGGAACATCAACCCCAAAATTTGAACCAGGCGTATCAAGTTGGAGAAGTATAACAATAGGAAATATGTTCACATATGGGCAAAACTATAGTACAACATTAAATAGTCATTTAATGAAAAATAGTGAGTGGGGAGCAGTAGCTTACTTAACAGAGAGTAAATATGGAAGAAATAGAACCGAAATAACAATAAATAATAATGGAACAACATATTATACAGGAGGAGGTTCTGGAACAGCATATTTAAGTAATACAAATCAAAGTTCAACAGGAAATGTATATGGAATCTATGATTTATCGGGAAACGCATATGAATATGTAGCAGGATATTATAGTGGAAGTTCAAATTTAACAAATGGAAGTTCATTTGCAAATGGAACTAGTGATGCATATTCAACAGCATATACTGGAACAACAGCAAGTAGCGCATATAAATATGGAGATGCCACATATGAAACGAGTGGATGGAATAACGATAGCGGTTACTTTGTGTATTCGTACTACCCTTTCTTCCTACGTGGTGGTAGCTGCTACAGTGATTCGAATGCTGGGGTATTTTTCTTCAGCGACTACTTTGGCGACAGTTACAGCAACTACAGCTTTCGTGTATGTCTCGCAGTACAGTAATGTGAAATCTGTTATCTGAGTAAATATGAAATATAGCAATACACATGAAAACAAGAAGAAACTAAATGATTCGTTCTTTTCGTCCGGGCGTAGCTTGAGCGAAAAGCATAGGGATATATCAATGATGAATGCTTATTTTTATAGGTATTAACTCATGGAAAGGTCACGCAAAACATGCTAATAGTTTTCATTCGGTAAATAAATTGCTAGAGGAATTTGTGTTAAAGAAGTGAAAAACATATTGCTAAACGCTAAAAAAAGTTATAAAATACAATCATACAAAAACTATGTATGGTTGTTTTTTATTTCATATGTTTGTATGTACTATATATGCAATCATATTTATATATAAAAATATCAGTTTAATAAACAAAGAAAGAAGGAATCAATATGGAAAAATCAAAAGTATATTTCACAGACTTTAGAGCAAAACCGGGATATAACTTATTACAAAAACTAGAAAAACTAATGAAAAAAGCAGGAATTGAAAAAATAGACTTTCAAAATAAATATGTAGCCATCAAAATTCACTTTGGAGAACCGGGAAACTTAGCATATCTAAGACCAAACTATGCAAAAGTAGTAGCAGATGTTGTTAAAGAATTAGGAGGAAAGCCATTTTTAACAGACTGTAATACTTTATATGTTGGGGGAAGAAAAAATGCGATTGACCACTTAGATGCAGCATATGTGAATGGATTTAGTCCATTTTCAACAGGCTGTCATGTGATCATTGCAGATGGATTAAAAGGAACAGATGAAACCTATGTAGATATAGGCGGAGAATATGTTAAATCTGCCAAAATTGGAAGGGCCATTATGGATGCCGATATTGTCATATCTTTAAACCATTTCAAAGGACATGAAGGAACAGGATTTGGCGGAGCAATTAAAAATATTGGAATGGGCTGTGGTTCAAGAGCTGGAAAAATGGAAATGCATAGTAGTGGAAAACCAGAAGTCATTTTAGAAAAATGCAAAAAGTGTAAACAATGTATTAAAATTTGTGCACATGGTGCGATTTCATATAATGAAGAAGGAAAAGCAGTGATAGACCATAATAAATGTGTGGGATGTGGCAGATGTATTGGAATCTGTAATTTTGATGCGATTAAATCACCAAATGATGAAGCAGCAGATATTCTAAATAAGAAAATGGCAGAATATGCATTAGCAGTTGTAAAAGATAGACCACAATTTCATATTAGTTTAATTTGTGATGTTTCGCCAAACTGTGATTGTCATGCAGAAAATGATGCACCAATTGTTCCAAACATTGGCATGTTAGCTTCATTTGATATGGTGGCATTAGACAAAGCATGTGCAGATTTAGTGAATAAACAAGAAGTATTCCAAAACAGTGCACTAGGAGAAAACATGGAGAAAAAAGTAGAAGGACATGACCATTTCCATATCAATCATCCAGATACCAACTGGGAAAGTCAAATTGAACATGGAGAAAAAATTGGCTTGGGAAGTTCGGAATATGAATTAATAAAAATGAAATAGAAATAACATAAAATTTATAAAAATGGAAATGATATATAAAGTTTATTTAATAATGAATTATATCATAAAATGATATAAAGTAAATAGAATTAAAAAAATAATTGTATAGATAAAACTGGAGGCATTTATGCAAGTAATATCAAGTAAAGATAATGAATTTATCAAACACATAAAAAAATTAAAAGATAAAAAATATAGAGACTTGAATAATGAATATATCATTGAAGGGATCAAAATTATACAAGAAGCTATTAATGAGAAAGCAAATATAAAACAGGTCGTTATTTGTGATGACTGCGAAAAAACATCAAACATACCAAAAGAGCTTATGTATGAAATTGCTAGACAAGAATGTGTCTATGTGACAAGTAAATTATTTGAAACACTAACAGATGTTGCCAATCCACAGGGAATATTAGCAATTGTAGAGAAAAATCATATACAATCATATACAAGTAGCAAAGAAGAAGGTAAAGTAGAAATACAAGAAAGTAATTTACAACAACCCAATATTGACTATACGCAAGATATCATAGTAGCATTAGATGACATTCAAGATCCGGGAAATTTAGGAACCATATTAAGAACAGTAGACAGTATTGGAATTAACCAAATACTAGTATCCAAAGGAACAGCAGACTGTTATAATCCTAAAGTAGTACGTTCAACAATGGGAGCCATATTTAGAGTAAAAATTATCGAATGCGAAGATTTAGAAAAGACATTAAAAGAAATTAAAAAGCATACATTTGAAATTGTCGTCAGTTCATTACAAACAAACAACAGCATTTATGATATTAACTATAAGAAAAAAGTAATTGTAATAGGAAATGAAGCAAATGGGGTAGAAGAAAGAATACAAAAAATAGCAGACAAAAAAGTAAAAATACCCATGCTTGGAAAAACAGAAAGTTTAAATGCTTCAGTAGCTACAGGAATTATATTATATGAATATGTGAGACAAAAATTGATATATTAGGGACATGCCAAATCGTTCAAACGTATGTCAAAATTCTACTTTATGAAAAAATTATGTTTTTTGTGTTACGTTTGTATATAAAACGTGATACAATACATATAATAGAGTATAGGAGGTGTTAGTTATGGCAAAAACAGATACTTTGCATATAAGAGTAGAACCTAATGTTAAACAGAGGGCTGAAGAAACATTAAGTGATTTAGGTTTATCTATTTCTGAAGCTATAAATATATTTTTAAATCAAATTATATTAAATGATGGTATTCCTTTTGAAATTAAAAAACCTAAACTTAATAAGGAAACGATACAAGCAATGGAAGATATAAAGAATGGTAAAAATTTAAGTAAAACTTTTGATTGTGTAGATGAAATGTTTGAGGAGTTGGATAAAACCTGACTGGCTTTTAATCTATTGTATTGAGAATGATATATACACAATAAGATAAAAATGCAGAATAGAAAGGAAAAATGAAAAAATGAAATTACATGTTGTATTAGTAGAACCAGAAATACCTCAAAATACAGGAAATATTGCAAGAACTTGTGCAGCAATTGGTGCTAAATTACATTTGGTACATCCCTTAGGATTTAGCATTTCTGAAAAAGCGGTTAAAAGAGCAGGATTAGATTATTGGGATAAATTAGATATAGAAGAACATAGTTCATTTAAAGAATTTTTAAACGTATATAAACCAGAGGAAAATCATATGTTTTTTGTTACGACAAAAGGAAAACATGTGTATTCAGAACCAAATTTTAAAGAAATGGAAGAAATTTTTGTTTTATTTGGAAAAGAAACAAAAGGCTTACCAGAAGATATGTTACAAAAATATATACATCAAACAATTCGAATTCCTATGAGACCAACTTTGCGTTCATTGAATTTATCAAATTCTGTTTCAATTGTTGTATATGATATTTGTAGACAAAAAGAATTTGAAGGGCTAGAAGAAATTAGTACATATTTCGATTAGATAGACGACTTAAATAATGTAATATTTTAATAAAGTCATAAAAAAACATTGAAAAATTTTGAAATAAACTATATAATATCCTAAAACACATAAGATGAAGGAGAAAAACAAATGAATACATTTCAATTTGTACCAGAAGGATGGAATGAAAGTATAGAAAATTTGAATTTGCAAAAGATACAAGAATACAAGGAAGAAAATAGAACACTACAAGGCATTGTACAAAGTTGTGATGAAAACTACAATTTACATATTCCATTAGGAAATAAAATAGAGGGAATTATTCCAAGATGTGAAGTAGAAAACATGAAAGAAGGTGTACCAGATGAAAGATTATGTACTGGAAAGGTACACAAATATGTACAATTTAAAATAGAGGATATTGAAGATAATACAATATTATTATCTCGTAAGAGTGTACAGCAAGAAGCCTTACAATATATCAAACATAACATGCAAGTGGGAGAGCAAGTAACAGGTATTGTAAAAAATATTAGACCATATGGTGCTTTTATTGAAATCGGAGGAGGCATTGTTGGACTAGCACACATTGAAGATTTATCAGTGGCAAGAATTAAAACACCATATGAAAGACTAAAAATTGGACAAAAAGTCAATGTTGTGGTAAAATCTATAGATAGATATACAGGGAAGATCAATTTATCATATAAAGAAACTTTAGGAACATGGGAAGAAAATGCTAAAAAATTCACTTCTGGTATGAAAGTAGAAGGGATTGTACGAGAAACTGAAAAAAACAAAAATGGCATTTTTATAGAATTAACACCCAATTTAGTAGGGATGGCAGAATATTCTGAAGGGTATTTATATGGACAAAAAGTAAACGTATTTATCAAAAGAATCGATAATGAAAAAAAGAAAGTAAAATTATTAATAGAAAAATGAAGTTCGTTTATAATTAAAAATTATAGATAATTCTAAATTTATAAGGAGGAAACAAAAATGGTAGAAGATAATGAAATCAAGGCACAAGTATCTCCATTTGCCATAAGAGAAGGTGAAATAAAAACTTTTGATGGAAAAGATGGGTATGTGTCAATGAATCAAATCGTACATAAGATTAATATTGGACATATTAGTGATATCCATTTTGCAATTTTAGACTTAGTCAATGAATTTGAATTTATTACTTCAAGACAATTATACCAAATGTTAGAAATTAAAGGATTTGACCCTAAGTCACAAGACAAATTAAATAATAAACTAGATCAACTAGTAAAATCTAAAATTTTAACAAGATATTACTTTACTTCTGATGAAGGAAAAGGAATTTATAGAATTTATTGTTTAGAGAAGATGGGAAAATATTTGTTAAATTCTAAAGAAATAGACTGTAAATGGCAACCATCTGACAATACAAAACCAGTACCAATGATTAAAAAGAGATTAGCTGGAAATCAAACATTAATTGCATATTTAAGAAAAGTAAAAGCATTTGATAGTTATATTGTAAAACCAGCAATCACAGCAAAAATTTCTGGAAAGCTATTTAAAGCAAGTGGTGGATCTGTAAAACTTACGAAAAACAAAAAATCTATTCAATTTGTTTTTGAAGTGATCAGAAGAGAACCAGACTGGCAAAAGAAACTAGTTGAAAGAATGAGATTATATAAAGAATTCTATGAAAATTACGTTTTAGGGGATTCTGGATTTAGTGGTATGCCACAACTAATTTTAATTTGTGAAGATGAAAAACATATGGTTGAAACATTTAAAGAAATCGTAGCAAATCAGTTAGAAATATCACAAATAAAATTATATTTCACAACAGATTTGAGACAAAATAAAGAAACGTTAGAAGAAACATTAGTGGAATTCAAGTTAGTAGATGGAAAATATAAAATGGAAAATGTAGAATTAAAATTATTAGGAATGTAGTTAAAACGGGAAATTGGGATGAACTCATTTTTCCCGTTTTCCCGTTCTAGTGAATTCCTAAAATTGCTTTAGCGCGTTTGACATCATCACTTGTGGCATCTGGAATATTTTCTAAATCATACTTACATCCTAGCTTTGACCACTTATATTTACCAATGCTATGGTAAGGTAGAATTTCCACCTTTTCAACAGTATTTAATGTAGAAATAAAATCCTTAAGTTTTCGCAAATCATTCTCATCATCTGTAAAACCCGGAACTAATACTTGTCTAATCCATATAGGAATTTGATGTTCACTTAAATATTTTGCAAATGCTAGTTCTAACTTGTTATCAAAACCAACTAAATGTTTACACTTTTCGCTGTCAATATGCTTAATATCTAATAATACTAAATCTGTTAAAGTTAACAAATGCTTAATATCTTCGGTTAGTGTGACCATTCCAGAAGTATCAATACAAGTATGAATTTTTTTCTTTTTTAATTTGGTAAATAATTCAATTAAGAAATTTACTTGCAATAAGGGTTCTCCACCAGAAATGGTAACACCACCATTTGGGGTAATATAATTCTTATATTTTAAAATCATTTTATAAACATCGTCAACAGAATAATATTTTCCTTCTTTCATATCCCAAGTGTCGCGATTGTGACAATATTTACATTGCAAGTGACATCCTTGAAGAAATAAAACAAAACGAATACCCGGACCATCAACAGCTCCAAAAGTTTCAATAGAATGTACTTTTGCATAATATTTTAAATCTTTTTCATTATTTTGAGAATTTTTATTTTTTTCCATCATTCTTTTCCAACCTTGCTCCTTTATGAATGTATTGTAGAAAAATACAAATTTTAATAAGAATAAATAGCTACTCAAAAGAAAACAGGGATTAAAGGAGTTTCCTTCTTCAATCCCTTCAATTGCTTAAATTCTTTCATGTATCGTTCTATTAATAACATCTAATTGTTGTTCTCTAGTTAATTTTGTAAAGTTTACAGCATATCCAGATACTCTAATGGTTAATTGAGGATAATTTTCTGGATGTTCCATAGCATCTTCTAATAGACTTCTGTCAAAGACATTGACATTGATGTGATGACCTGTTTGTTTGAAATATCCGTCTAGCATATTTACTAAGTTAGTGATTCTTGTTTCTTCATCTTTTCCTAATGTTTTAGGTGTGATTGAAAACGTATAAGAGATTCCATCTTCAGCAGAGTCAAATGGTAATTTGGCAATAGAGTTCATAACAGCTAAAGCACCATTTGTATCTCTTCCGTGTAATGGATTTGCACCGGGACCAAATGGAGATCCCATTCTTCTTCCGTCAGGTGTATTTCCTGTAGCTTTTCCATAAACGACATTTGATGTGATAGTAAGGATTGATAATGTATGTTTTGAATTTCTGTAAGTTGGGTATCTTCTTAATTTGTTCATAAATGTTTTAACAATATTGACTGCAATATCATCTACTCTTTCATCATCATTACCAAACTTAGGAAAATCTCCTTTTACTTCAAAATCAGTAGCAAGTCCTGTTTCATCTCTGATAACTTTTACTTTGGCATATTTAATGGCAGAAAGTGAATCTGCAACAACAGATAAACCAGCAATACCACAAGCCATTGTTCTGATGATATCTTTATCATGAAGTGCCATTTCGATTGCTTCATAACAATATTTGTCATGCATATAATGGATAGCATTTAATGCCTTGATATAGATTTTTGCTACATAATCCATCATTTGACTGAATTTTTCCATTACTTCATCATAATCTAAATATTCAGAAGTGATTGGAGCAAATTTTGGTGTGATTTGTTTTCCAGAGATTTCATCTCTACCACCATTGATAGCATATAATAATGTTTTGGCTAAGTTTGCTCTTGCTCCAAAGAATTGCATTTGTTTACCAATTTTCATTGGAGAAACACAACAAGCAATTCCATAGTCATCTCCTAATGTAATTCTCATTAAGTCATCACTTTCATATTGAATAGAAGATGTTTTTATAGATAAATCCGTTGTATATCTTTTAAATCCATCTGGTAAATTAACAGACCATAAAACAGTTAAGTTTGGTTCTGGAGCTGGTCCTAAATTTTCTAGAGTATGAAGAATTCTGAAAGAGTTTTTAGTAACTAAAGTTCTTCCGTCAATTCCCATACCGCCAATGCTTTCTGTTACCCATACAGGGTCACCACTGAATAATTCATTGTATTCAGGTGTTCTTAGGAAACGAACTAATCTTAATTTCATAACAAAATGGTCCATAATTTCTTGAACTTCTTCTTCTGTAATGGTTCCATTTGCCAAATCTCTTTCAAAATAGATATCTAAGAAAGTGGAAGTTCTACCAAGACTCATAGCAGCACCATCTTGAGACTTTACAGCACTTAAATATCCAAAATATAACCATTGAACAGCTTCTTTACTATTATTTGCAGGTCTAGAAATATCAAAACCATATTTTGAAGCCATTGCTTTTAAATCATTTAATGCTTTAATTTGTTCACTAACTTCTTCTCTTTCACGAATAACTTCTTCTGTTAAACAGTCAACATTTAACATATCTAAAACGTTTTTCTTTTCTTCTATTAATACATCAACACCATAAAGTGCGACTCTTCTATAGTCACCAATGATTCTTCCTCTACCATATCCGTCTGGTAACCCGGTAAGTAAGTGAGAACTTCTAGCGGCTCTAATATCTGGTGTGTATACACTAAATACACCATCATTATGTGTTTTTCTATAGTTATGGAAAATATTTTCCACTGTTTCATCTACTTTTTTATCATAAGCTTCACAAGCTTTTTCTACAATACGTATTCCACCATAAGGCATAATTGCTCTTTTTAATGGAGCATCTGTTTGAAGTCCTACAATTTCTTCTAAGTTTTTATCAATATATCCTGCTTCATGGCTATTTACATTTGAAACTGTTTTGGTATCTATGTCTAATACGCCACCTTTTGAAGCTTTTTCCTTTTTATATAGTTCTAGTACTTCATCCCACAATTTTTTTGTTTTTTCTGTAGGTCCAGCCAAAAATGTTGCATTTCCTTCATAAGGTGTATAGTTTTTTTGAATAAAATCTCTGACGTTGATTTCATTTTGCCAATCACCTTTTTCAAATCCTTTCCATTGTTCAAATTTCATAATATTAAATACCTCCTTAATTAAGAATACAATGAAATATATTGTCTATAAACATTTCATTTGTTTTTCCTTATTCATTATTATTATCATTTTGACCACATAATATAATATCATATCTATAAAATATAATCAATTAAAAATAAGAATAAAATGGAAAAATGTCGAAAATGGAATTTATAACCTTAACATATTTTCAAGCTAATGATATGCATAAAATGTAAAAAAATCTGTTGCAAAAGCAACAAAAAACCAATATTTTTTAATATTGGTTTTATACATCAGATTCTGCAATATCTTTAGCGACTTTATAGATTAATCTTTGTTTATGTGCTGGGCAACTACTTAATAGATCAGAGAATTCTTTTGATAGGTAATTTTCTGAATCACTTGATGTGCCACTTAAGATATATCCTTCTGAAACATCTAATAAGCTACAAAGTTGTGTTAGTCTTTTTAAGTTGATATGAGAATTTCCTCTTTCTACTCTACTTAAAAATGCAACAGATACGTCTATTTTTTCTGATAGCTCTTCTTGGGTATAATTTTTGGCAAGTCTTGCTTGTTTAATTCTTTGTCCAATAATGGAATAATCTAATGCCATATATATATCACCTTCCTAATCTAATATTACAAAACAATATAGAGTAATGTTTACTATATAGTCTACGAGAATACTATATAATAATAAATTTAAAATGTCAAGAATTTATGGATGAAAAGCTAAAAATATCGTTATATAAGGGTTACAGTTCAGACTTTCCAACCTAAGAGTAGCCATATGGTATATTTTAAGCTTCTCGGCTACCCTCCACGTATTTACTTCTCCGAAGGTATATTATATTTTTCCAACACTTTACATACTCTAATGAAATCAGCTTTGTATGATTAGCACGAAACGATATCTAATTGTTGATATAATACATTATTAGAAAATTATGAAAAATTAAGAAAAATTTAGGAAAAAAGAGATTATAAAAGAAAAAGGTATAATATGGAAAAATCATGAATATAAATGAAACATAATTTGATTTTTTTATTCCATATTATGTATACAAAGTTTGAAAAAAGGCAAAATATATAGTATAATATAGATTAATCGCGTAAAAAACATAAAGGAGAGTGGATTGTATTTTTAAAAAGAAACTAAAATTTTATACAAAAGAGTTTCTAAAATTTTTTAACATGATAATCATAGCTTTGGGGTTTATAACCGCGATTATATTCATAAAATATAAACCGATGTATAAAGTAAGTATTTCTGGACAAGAAATTGGCTATATAGAAAATAAACAAGCTTTGGAAGAAACAATCAAAGAAGAAATTGCAGAAAGTACCAATAAAAATGTTGATACTATTAGCTTAAATGAAAAACCAGAATATGAGTTAAAATTTGTAAATAGAGCAGAAAATACAAAGGAAGATAAATTAGCAGAAAATTTAGAAGAAGAAGTAACTGTCACATACAAATATTATGAAATAGCAGTACAAGAAACAGTGGTTGAAAAAGTGGACACCAGTGAAGAGGCAGAAGAATTAGTAAATGAAATAAAAGCAGAAAATGATAGTGAAGAAATTAATCTAAGTGTTATAGAAAAATACACACAAAATGAAGAGGAAGTAAATACGTCAGAGTTAGAAGTAGCAAAATTAAATATTCAAGAAACAGTGGAAAATGCAATAGAAGAAATTGTACAACAAAAAGAAGAACAAGAAAAATGGGATGCTTTACCAAGTATTAATGGGATAAAGTTAGCAGTAACACCAATTGAAGGCAAAATTACTTCAAGGTATGGAGCAAATAGTCGAATTAGAAAATCAACACATACAGGATTGGATATTTCGGCAGTAACAGGTACAGATATTAAAGTAATTGCCGATGGTACAGTAATTAGTGCAAGTTATCAAGGTTCTTATGGAAATTTGGTAAAAATTGATCATGGGAATGGACTAGAAACTTGGTATGCACATACAAGTAAAATGTATGTGAAAAAAGGTGATACGGTAAAGGCAGGAGATGTCATAGCAGCAGTTGGTTCAACAGGAAATTCGACTGGTCCGCATTTACATTTGGAAATTAGGGTTGACGGAGAGCATGTTGATCCACAAGATTATTTATATAAATAAAATATTGATTAAAAATATAAAATCTTAGTTAGATTATTGCTAATTAAGATTTTTATTTTATACGTATGTAAAATAAAAATTTTCTTAGAGTTCAATACTCTAAGAAAGTTTTTTACATTAAAATTTTAACAATAAAATATAGGAAAGTCAATAAAAAATATCAAAAAAATTTATTTCAAAAATGGAATTAAAATTTAGAAATTCAAGAAAGTTTAACAATCTAAGAATTCAATAAAAATCAGTAATGCCAACAAGTTTAGAGAATGATATATCTTCTTAGAGTATTGAAATCTAAGCAAAAACAAGAAATATAATACGATAACATATT
>CAMMWP010000008.1 GCA_946500615.1 uncultured Clostridium sp.
ATGATAAAGCAAGAACAACTTTACATAAAAATGTCTCAAAGAGAAACGTCCCCAAGTGGACAAAACCCCAAGAATGTCCCAAAGAGAAACGTCCCCAAATGGACACCAAAATGCACAATAATCATTCTCCTTTTAAAATAGCAACTACATTTGCTGTTGCATACTCCTTACAATGAGATATACTAACATCCACCTGTTCAATCTCACTGATCTGAATATCTAAAAAATTCATTTGAGGCCTTCCATTTCCATCATTCACAACCTCTATATTTTTCCAACCTATGGCATATTTATCACTAAGTTTTCTAGATATTGCCTTAAAACCTGCTTCTTTTGCTGCAAATCTAGCCGCATAGTGTTGATACTTTTGACTTCTTTTATTTTCACAATATTCAATTTCTTTATCTGTATAAACTCTTTTTAAGAATTTATCTCCTAATTGTTCAATACTTTCTCTTATTCTTTTAATTTCTATAATATCTGTTCCACAACTTAATTTCATTTTTAGTTCCTTTTCTTTCTTTTCTATATAACTTGTACTGCTTTTATTTTAGAGTGAAGTGATGTTCTTGTATAGGAACACCATACAACTTTTAAGTTTTGCAACGTAAAGTGAAAATAGACAATACGTTTTATTTTCAAAAGAAAATTGTTTTTCTATACTATTAAAATTGGGAAGATTTCTCTTCCCTTATCTTTTGTTGTTTTTATGGTCATAAGTTTTTGCATACGATATACTTTCATTGCTTTCAAATACTGGTTTGATTAACCATTTGATAACAATATAAAATTTAATATATTAAATATTAGCGTAAGCACTAATATGATAGATATGATAATTGTTACATGTTTGTTTCTTTCTATATTTAATTCTTTATATAATACATCATATTCTGTTTTCACTTCATGATATAATTTTTCTATCCCTAATACCTCTTTTATTTTATGGTCTAAGATAATTCCTGTTTCATCTTCTGTTACCTCTTGAATCCATATATTTTTTGTAAATTCAATAAATTTTTTTCTTACCTGCTTTATTCTTGTTGTATGTTTAAATTCCAAACTTAACTTTTTCAAATAGATTTTTTTATACAATTCATAAATATAGGTATACAAATATTGTTGTTCAAATTCATTTGGTAAAATTGTATAATTATTGATATCCACTGAAGATGAAAATAATGTTACACCTTGACTTGTTAATCCCATTTTTGTATATTTCCATTTTGTTAATGATTCAATCCCATCTTCTTTTAGACTTTCTGAATTGTCTGCTGATAATATTCTTGCAAATTTGATAAAATGATGTTCGATTTTATCAAAACTATTTTCTGCATTCCATGCTGACTGGTCTACACATACATAAGAATATGTTAAAAATCTTTCTGTATTAATGTCTAATTTAATTGCCTCTATATTAGACCCTGTTATATTTTTTATAAAGTCGGTTAGTTTATCTATACTAGAAAAACTGTCTGTTTGTATATTGATTTTATCATAACTATTTAATGTCTGATTGTCTTGTTGGATATCTCTAAATTTATAATTAAAGTTTAATACATCTGAAAATGTTGGTTCATCTTCTATATTGGTTTTTATACATAGGAAGCATATACCTGTATGAAAACAAATCAATTCGATTTTCTTTATTTTAAAGAAAATCCCCTTGCCTTCTCCTGCTTTTCCTTGAATATCTTTTTTCAATGTATATTCAAATATTGTGCAAGGATATTTTGCAAGTATTGCTGATTGTGTTTCTATTGGCATTTCTTTAAATTTTGCATATTTTGCATTGGTAAAGCTAAAACTTGAGAAAAGAAAGTCTCTCATTTTTGGGGTAAAATATTTATATAATCTTAAGTCTTTTTCTTTTTCAAATCTTTTTAACCTACAGTTTTCATCTTTTAATAAACGCAATATATACTTTTGGTATTTCTTTTGTTTTACAACAAAAGGATGTATAAAATATGTGTATTGATAGTTTATCTTTAGTTCCATTTGTTATTTCATTCCTTCCTAAATGCACATCTGGTTGGAAAAGAATTAAATTTGGTTATAATAATTCATATTCATATCTTTTCCTAAATGCCATTTTCCTATAAAATCAATAAATACATAATCATCTAAAACATACATTGGCTCTTGAACAACTTCGCCCTTATTATTAATCGCTCCCCATTTTCCGTCTTTCTTCACTGCAGAAAATCCGTATTCATTTTGCTCTGTTGCATCATCATATACATATTCTACCACAACATTTCCATTTTTGTCTACATATCCATAATGATTATCTTTTTTGTCTAAATATAATGTATGATTGGTTAAAATATCTTGTTTATTCTTTTCTTCAAATTTAAAATTATAATATTTATATTCATCACCTTGTCTTAGTTCAAAATATCCCGAATCTGTATTAATTTCTATTAATATACCTGTTTGTTTTACTTCAAATTGATGATTCATGACTTGACTATTATAATTTTCATCTTCTGCTATATAAATATCTCCCTTTTCACTATATGTGATTGTTTGATATTGAAATGGTACCTTTTCTTGATTGTCTATATCCACAATCCCCTGTTTGTTCTCTTTTGTTGCTATAAAAATATTCGCCTTCACCTCTTTTAAATTTTCATATTGTGCTTCTATTTTTACTTCTCCATTTAATGTCATAACGCCATATTTTCCATTAGACATATAAATGACACCTGCATCTTTTGTTTTCAAAATATCGGTAACTTGTTCAAACCCTTGTGTTAGAACATCTTGTCCTTCTTTGTTAATAACCTTTTGTTTTCCTTCTTGTGTTATAACATATAAATCATTCCCATAAACTTTCTCTATGTCTTCATATTTGTTTTCCAAAATTACATTTTTAGAAGTACCGACTATTCCATACATCCCTTCATCATTTTTCACAATGTAGCCAGATGAATTGTCTTTTCCTAAATTGGTAATTTCTGTATAGATGGTATCTAAAATAATTTTTCCTTCATTATTAACAATTCCACATTTTCCTTCTTTTTTTACCAATAGGGCATTTTTTATTCCTTGTAATGCTTCTATACTATCATATTGTGGATTTAATAGCATTTTGCCTTCATAATTGATTAATCCCCATTTTCCATCTTTTTGTACTTTTAATACTTGTTCTTCATACCATAAAGTATTGGTTTCATCATGATTACTGATTGCTTCTACTTTACTATATTCTGTAAAAATTTCTTCGTTTTTGCTATTTAATGCTTTTGTAGAGTAGTCTCCTGTGTCATAATTGACATCATAGGTACAAAGAAAGATATCTATTTTGCTATTAGGGATAATTATCATTTCTTCATAAGAAGGATCTATGACATTTTCTCCTTTTTCATCAATCACACCCCATTTATTGTCTTTATATGCTGAAAAATATGTTTTACTTGTAATTCCTCCTGTTTTTTCTTCTTTAGAGAGTATGCCTTTTATAATACATATTGACATAATGATAACTATAAGTGCTAATATTACAGCAAAAACTTTTTTCATGTTTAACTTTCGTTCTTCATATCTTCTTCCCCTACTCATCGATTTTTCCTCCTATTTTACATATCCTTTTGCATAAATTTGCACACGATGACACTCATATCATCTTTTGTTTTTCCAAAATTATTATCAATTGCTTCATTTAAAATAATATCTGCTATTTTTTTCGTATTTTTTGTCTCTATATCTTCTAATAAATATTTTATCCATAATTCTTTATTTTTGTATTCTATATTTGAATCTAAAACACCATCTGTACACATTAACATAATTTGCTCATTTTGTATATCTGTATCAAAAATTTGCATATTGTCTTGATTAATCATCCCTGCTGGAAGTGAATTTGACTTGATAATTTGTACCCTTTTATTCTTTTTAATATAGGTTGGGCAAGCACCACTTTTTATACATTCCATGGTTCCTTTGTATAAATCTAATATCGCTATGTCTAGAGTAGCAAATATTTCCTCATTTTTACTCATTAAACTTGAAGTAATTAATTCTATTGATGTATTTTTATCAAACCCTGAACTTAATAAATTTTGTAACATTGTCAAAGCTTGCATACTACTCTCACTTGCTTTTCTTCCTGTTCCCATTCCATCACTTAAAGCTATCATATATTTTCCGTCTTTTAATCTTACATTGATAAAGTTATCTCCCGAAACTTCACTTTGATTTTTGCTTGAATCTGCTGTTGCAAATGCCATGACATATTTATCATCAGACATATATATCAAATTTGTTTGGGTTGAATTTTCTTCATTTAATACCATTTTTTCTTTTAGGACTTTTGTAAGAATATTTTCCACTAATGCATTATCTGGCATTTCTTTTGTGAAAATATTTACCACATATCTATCTTTTTTATGTATAGCCACTTCTGTAACTTCTATTTCTTTTTGCTTTAATAGTTCAATGATTTCGATTTCTTGTTTTGTATATTTTTTGTCTGTTTCTACATTTTGTTCTATGTCTTTTGCAATTCCAGAAATCACTTTTGAAACACCTTTTAATTGTGTTTCCATATTCTTTTTGTTTTCTTCTAACTTCTTTTGCCATACAAAATTATTTTTACTTACTTTATAGGAAATATTGACAATTCTTAGAATTTGTAATATGTTCTCCTCTAAATATTGACTGATTTCTTTGTCATCAAACCCTACTATATAACTATTACAATCTGCAAATATTTTTAATAAGTCTCCTCTTTCTATTTCTTGCTTCTCTAATAGCATAGAAAATATTTGATCTACAATTTTTCCTTCAGCATTTGCAATATCTTCATATAATAGATTATCTTTATATGGCTCTAGATTATTTAATAATTCATTAATAAATATTTGCTTGTTTTCTTCTTTTTCTTCTAAGGTATATTTGTCATCTTGGGTTTCTTTTGCATAGGTATTTGCTAATTTTTTTATGGTTTCTGAAACATGATTTAATTTATCTGCTGTTTCTTTTTCTCGTGTTAAACTGCCTTCTCTGGATATTGGTAAAAATCTTGATCCTCCTACAAATTCTTCAATATCAATGTTGATATTTTTAGGAACTGCTAATAATAAAATAGAAGCTAATAAAATTTCTTTAAAGTAAATCAATTCTACTGTATATCCATTAGATGCATATGCTAATATCACATTTCCTATACAAAATCCTACAATCACGCCAATCTTTCCAAATCGATTTAAAATACCTGCTACCATTCCAGAAATAGCATATGCTGCAATGATAATTGGTTCTCCTCCTGTTATAATTCCTAATGTTACACCTATGGTAACTCCTGATGTGGTGCCAACTAATATCCCATTTTTCCATCCTAACATTAATACAATAAATATACTAAATATATTTCTGATAGAAAATCCTACTATTGTTAAATCTGAAAAAGCACTTACGGCTATCGCAAGTAGAAGGCTTGTCCCTATGACTTCTTCTATTGAGAATGCTTTTTTCTGTCCCATATTTTCAATTACTGAAATCGAATTGGCAAATATTTTGTAAAATGCAACTGCTATGATACCATATGTTATACTTAGCAATCCATCATAAAATGTGAAGGTAGAAAACATGGCTTTTACGATTTGAAGAAGAAAAACGGCTGTAAAAATATTTTTTCCTACTTTTATTTTTTCGTTACGTTCCTCTTCATTATATTTTGGTTTCATAATAAATATACTGACAATAAAAATTAGCGTACTTAGAAAATATTCTAATCCACCACTTGGCCCAAATTTTACTATATTTCCTATCAATGTAATGATGATAATCCCTAAAAGAGGTACTGAAGATGAAAAACATGCTCCTAATATACTAATGCTAAATAAGGAGAAATTTCCTCCTATCCCTACTAAGGATAGCATAAAAGAAATGATACACATGATGATATTATTTTTTTGTAATATTTCTGACCATTTGTTGATGCTTTCCCTTTTTTTGTCTTGCATAACATATTCGTTTATATTTTGAAACATATTTACATACCACCTTTTTCTATTATTAAGCTATATTTTACTACTTGTCTTTTGTGGTTTTTGTCTTTTTTGGTAAAAAACTTTTAAGAAGTTTTTTACATATTTTTTCATTTTATTTTTTTATTATTTTTTATAAGCCTTTTTTTGGTTTTTTATGCTTTTTATTTTATTACAGAATGTCAAAAAAAGCAATATACGTAAAAAAGTTTCTTTGATTTTCATTTTTTTCATGTTGCCATTTCAGTCCTTCTCATCTGAGAGAGGTTCAACATATGGTAGATTGTTAAGGTTCGAATGCGACCGGAATCGTTTTAGAAATTCTTATATATAAGTCGTAAAGGGTCCTGTTTTCGGGTATTGTTACGATTTAGATATTAGAATTTCTTAAACGGCAATTGGAGGGTAGCCGAGAACCTTAACAATCTACCATATGTTGAACCTCTCTCAGATGAGAAGGACTGAAATGGTAACACAGCAATAGTTGGCGTTTTTTATACAATATATTGTATAAAAAAAAGGGAAAATTGAGTTCATCCCCAAAATCCCTTTTTTATAAAATGATTATTTTCTTAAGACTTTTCTTTTTATGATAACAATGCCTACACCTATCACAACTAAAATACTAATTCCAATTGCACCATATAAAACATATTGTCTATTAGCACCTGTAGGTCCTGTTATTGTTAACCCTACATAGTCATCATCTGGTTCATTAGGTGTATTTGTTGTTGGGTCATAATTTCCTGGAATTGAATCTATTGTTTTTCTTCCCTTTAATTTGACAACTTCGATATCATTTTCATAAACTAAGTCATCTGACATAACAGATAATTTCTTTGAAACCACCATACTTGTGTCAATAGCTTCTGAGCCTGGTGTCATATTTTCAAATATAGGATTTTTCAAATGAATAACATTTTGAAGTTTTTTAACTACTTCATAAACATCTTCCGCTAAAAGTTCTCCCTTCATGTCATCTGTGATTTCAATTGACTCCCAGTTTCCATCTGTTGATTCTAGCACTAAGTCCTCTGGTAAGTAATCAAACATATCTATAATTGTTGAAATTTTATATTTGTTTTCCTTATCTGCTGGAACTGTACCATAGATATAATAATTTTCATCATTATAATCTATTTCACAGTCTTTATTATCTACTGTAATCTCAAATGTTATTTTCAATGTTGCACCTTGAATAATTTCATCATCAATTTCAAGATACACATCACCATTTGGTAACATCTTAAGCCCTTGTATATTTTGGCTTCTTGGGTCTCCATTTATCATTGTTACGCCATTAGTTAATGTAAGTTGTATATTTGATATTTCTTTATCAATTATTAGAGATTGCCTTGGTCTTTCTATAATACCAAAGTCAATATTGTCAAAAACAAATTTTAAATCAACACCATATTCACTAACTTTGTCTAGATTAATATCATAATCTAATTTTATATCAAATTTTCTTGTATCAGCTTCAATTTCTGTTGCGCCTCTACTTTCTGTTGCTATTGCATAGTTAATCTCATCTTCTGTAATTCTTTCATTGATATATTCATCATTGTCTTTTGCATCTGATAATCTGATAGCCCCTTCATGACTAGTTTCACCTCTATACCAATAATCTGTCATTGCATTGACTGCTGATTGGTTTCCTCCTCTGTATATTGTAGATTTGTAGTCATTTACATTTACATTTTTAATGACATTTCCATCTGCATCACATATCACACTATTATCACCATAAGTATATCGTATGATATAATTTCCTGGAATAACCCCAGTAAAGTCATATTCACCTTTTCCAGCTGTCATTGTTGTTGCATCTACTACTGTATTGTCTTTCTTATATAATTTCCCTAATGCTACATTTCCAGATTCATCTATTGTCATCAGATCTACTTTAACATTATTAACAATATTTTCTTTTGTTTCATCATATTGACCGTCACCCATTCTATGTTTATCATATCCTGTTCCTTCTAATAATGATTCTATTGGTGCATCTTCCCAAACAGTACCTTTTATCTCTCTTCCTTGTTTTAATGTAAGAAGTAATGATGGTGCCCAGTTTGTATCATCTTCGTAGGTAGTTCTGTCATTTGGTGTAATTGTATCTGGAGCAGAGTCTACATCTATTCCTGCATAAGGTGCTGATGAAGTATTATTTTGATTTGTAGAATATGACGTTATCTCACTAATAGATGTTAAAGTTGTATCTCCATTTAGCAATGTATTGATTGCTTCATTATTTAGTTGATAACGAACGGTTATTGTTTTAGAAGTTTGTGGTTCTAATGTCTGGTTAACATCAATATTGATTCTTTTTAATCCATTACCATTATAACTGTTATCTGTTTCATAATGAATTTCTTTTCCATTTTCATCTGTAATGATTATATTTTCATATCTCGCATCATAATAGTTTGCAATTGTTTTTACTGTACTATTTAAGTTTGTTGCTTCATTTGTTAGTTCAATTTTATATGTCATAAACATTTTCAATTTGCCTTCATTTCCAGCTTGACTATTATAAACAACATCTGATGTGTATATTTCTCTTGTATATGAACTTTCAAAATATTTACTAGCAAATCTAACAGCTATATTGGATACATCTCCTCCTGCAAATCCACTAGGATCTGCTGATACTTGTCCATATTTATATGTATGTGTATAGTTGTTTAATTCTATTTCTATCTTTTCAAGGTCTTGTTCTGATAAGTTTAAGTCTGGCATGTCTCTTTCTTCTAATCCTAGATTGATACCTGCAATTTCTTCTACACTATTTTTTCTGATGTCATCTGCTGTATATTGTGTACACAATGACTTACCATTGCTTTTATTTGTTGTTGCTATTATTGCATATTGCTCATATACACCAGATATTGGATAGCTTTGTCCTTCATATCCATATTTTAAGGAATCACCATAAACCACTTTACTTTTATAATCACTATAGGTATATTTTATATCATGTGTTTTTTGTCCACTTGTATTTTGAGAAATTCCTTTGCTAATCGTTGCATAACGATTATTGAAGTTATCTCTTAATGCTGTATCTGACGCACTATTTTTAACACCACTTATTTTACCTTCACTTATTGTAAAACTTGAGTTGATTGGTATTGATTGATAACTCATACCATTATATTCAAATTCTATATAAGCTCCTTGTAAATCATCTATTTGTATTTTTATAGCACTAGCATCTGTGTCATAATTTCCAAATATGTATGCTCCATTTTCGTCTGTTACTGCTGTATCTAATACAGTTCCATCTGCTTTTTTCAATGTAACGGTTATATTGGCTAATCGCTTATCTTCTGTTCCTTCTTTCCATTCATAATCTTTATTGCTTTGTTTTCCATCTGTTTTGTCTTCCCAAGCAAATCCAGACACTTTGATATATTTTCTTTTGTTTTTAGCTGTCATATTGCTCGTCTTATTTGTTCCTTTTTGTGCAGCCTCCTCAGTAGTATCTGTTGATTTTTGTCTTACTACTTGAATCGTAGCTGATGTTGATAGATTTACTTCTCCTTTGCTTCCATCTTGGTTTGTTACTTCCCAAGAAACAAAGTTTTTATCTACATCATAACCAAAATTATCTCCTACAGATACTTCTTCGACTATATAACTACCAACTAGTATATTATATATTTGTATCAATCCTTGCTCATCTGTTACAAATGTGGTTGCTTCGTTTGGGTTGCTCGTTGTTTTCATATTATCGAAGTGTACTGTTCCTGTTGCAGTTTTAATTTCTGTTGCTTTTCCTGATGCATCATTTTTCATTCCAATAACATATGTTGAATCTTGTGCTTTTTTTATTCTAAAACTTACACCTTGTATTTTAACATTACTATCTGTATCTTTCTTTTCAATTTTTAAGTTTCCAGTTTGTTTTTCATTTTTTACTGTTGTTGTAACTGTATTTGATGCTGTCACTTTTACCGTAACATTTTTTGGTAAAACTGTATATCCATAACCTGGATTGCTTATCTCAATAATTTCATAACTACCAACTAGTATATTATATATTTGTATCAATCCTTGTTCATCTGTTACAAATGTGGTTGCTTCGCTTGCATTGTTGGTTGTTTTCATATTATCAAATTTTACTGTTCCTGTTGCAGTTTTAATTGCTGATCCATCACTTTTCATTCCAACAACATATCCTGAATTTTGTTTTTTTATTCTAAAGCTTATACCTTGCATTGCTGCATTACTATCTGCATCTTTCTTTTCAATTTTTATGTTTCCAGTTTGTTTTTTATTTGTTACTGTTACTGTAACTGTATTTGATGCAATTACTGTTGTTGTAACATTTTTTGCTAAAACTGTATATCCATAATTTGGATTTTTCTTTTCGATGATTTCATAATTACCAACATCTAAACCGTTAACAACTATTTTTCCTGTTGTTGCATTTGTTACAAAAGTTGTACCATTTGCTTCATTTGTTGTATATGCATTTAATGGATCTGTGATAGCATATGAACCACTTGATATTTTATTTGCTATTACATATCTGTTTGTATCTTTATTTCTAATTTTAAATTCTACATTTCCTAATTTTGTATCAGAATTGTCTTCATCAACCTTTTGGATTAATAGGTTTCCTATTTTTCTATAGTCTGTAAGTTTTATTTTTGTAATTACATTATTTTCACCTTTTAGTTGAACTGTAATTGGTCCTACTATATTATTACTTACATTTAAATTGCTCACTTCACTATTTCCATATTGTACAGTTGCACCAATTATTTTCGATTGATAATTTGTTACATCTGTATTTGTTTCCTCTATATAATAACTATGCTCTACAGATATATTGTCCAGTGTTACTGTTCCATTGTTTGATGTAAATATAGTTGTTGCATTTTCTGCACTTTCTGAATAAGATGTATTTCCATCAATCGTAATTGTTACTTGATCTCTAATTTCACTTGTATTGTTTATTCTCATATATCGTCTTGCATTTCCCTCCAAGTGATATATTTTAAATCCCAAAGTTTTTACGTTTTCATAATTCTGTATCCCTGTATACATACCTTCTTTTTGAATAGTTAATTTTCCTAAACTATTTCTCGCTGAAAATGTAATACTATCATTTGTTGTTTCTGTTATAACTTCACCATCACCTCTGAAAGCACCAGTTCCTTGTCCTCTGTTAGAACCTATGAAAATAACTCTGGCCTTAATAAACCCCGTTGTTTTTTCTCCTGTAACTGGATTTGTAATAATTCCCCCACCTGCTGTTCCTTGCGTATTGATCGTAACAGAAGGATTTAAACTAGTTAATGTGCTATTTGTAACAATATAGAAATTATTTCCATTCATTGGTATACCAGAAACATCTTGTATATCTCCTCCTATTGCATTAGAAAAACCTGTTACAGCTGGTACATTATTTCCATCCTGTATACTAACACCACTAATTGTTCCTCCATCTACATTCATACTAAATGGTCCTATATAACTATAACTTATTCCATTATTAGATTTTGCTACTACTACAGAGGCATTACTATCATTTCCATTTGTAATACGTGCACTAGACCCCATTACTTCACTATTTGCATATTCATCAGCATATGACAATATATCTGCACCCGAATCTGCCGCAACATCTACCCAAGCATCTCCTTCATTTCTTTTCAAACTAAAGCTTCCAATTAAATATTGTAAATCTGTTGTTGTATAGAAATAATAAAATGCATCTCTAGTTCCTTGTTTATGCGAACCTATTAACCCTGTTCCTGGATCTACTGTAGCAGCATATGCTAAATATGCTAATTTTTTTGCATTAAAATCATTATTCTGGTTTGTTACACCTGTTTCGTTATAAATAGATGTACTATATTTACCTTTTTCATCACGATTAATGTCAACAATACTCATAATTCTATTATAACCATATAAACTTGTAACTGTTTTATCACTAAGACATATCCATTGTGTTTTATTATTTGCTCCAGAATAATCACTGATTCTATCACCTACTTGATAATCATTCCAGAAGGTAGGGTCATTTGAAGCTGCATGATCTGCTATCTCTGTAGCTGTAAATACATTATAAGCATGGACGATACCTGTCAACATGAAAATTATAAAAAGTACTATCATTATAATAGAAACTTCTGTAATACTTTGCTTTTTATGTATATTTTTCATAATAACTCCTCCTTCTATATTTTTCTTTCATCTGGTCTTAATATTTTTTTGTTAATAATAAGAACTGTTACTGCTGTTACAATTAAAATTGTCATAATGATTGATATAAATACAACCATTCTACCAGTTTCTACACTTATAATGACTTCTGCTCTTCCATAGTCATCTTCTGAAGCATTATTATTTCCTGGTGTTGAGTCCGTATCACTAATTCCTAAAGAATTTGATGCTTCTGCAATTTCTGCTGTATTGATAATTGTTCCTGTATTATCACCTGTTACTGTTTTTACTAAAACTAATTCTACAGTTTGCGTTTGTCCAGGTTCTATTACAACATTTGATAAACTATTATTTTGTAGGTTAGAATTTGCTTGATACCAATCTTTATTTAATTCTGAACTAAAATCTAAATCTGATGGCATATAATCTACTATATTTTGTACATAGCCTGCTATCTCTCCTACGTTTGTTATTTGTATTGCATATTTAACAATAACAGTTGCATTGTTAATTTCTTTTGCTGGTATTTCTACTTTTACTAGATCTTGATTGTTATATCCATATTTTGTTGTACTTTTATTTGTTTGTACAACAATCTCACTGACATATTTATTTAATTCTAAATCAAATGTTGATACTTCTATTAATCCTATATCTATGTTTTCTACATTTGAAGAATTTACATTAATCGTGTCTGTAGCACCTACTGTAATATTTATACCATTATTTGTAATCGTTTTGTTTATAACATCTGAATTTTCATTTTCTTGAACACCTTGTTTTCTATATTCTGTCAGTCTATACATTTGTGTATTATATGTAAATACTAAAATGTAATTTCCTGGTGCTACATGAATTTCATATTGTCCATTTTCTGAAGTAGTTGTATTTACTCCTTCTACATAAGTTCCTTTATTTGCATCTATTACGCTAACACCAACACCAGATAAAATTTTCTCTTGTGCATCTCTTCTGCCGTCTTTATTTGCATCTACCCATGCAATACCACTGATTGTATAAGTTTCCTCTTCGCTAGGGTTGTCTGGGTCTGGATTATCTGGATCTGGATTATCTGGGTCTGGGTTGTCTGGGTCTGGATTATCTGGGTCTGGGTTGTCTGGGTCTGGATTATCTGGATCTGGATTGTCTGGGTCTGGATTGTCTGGATCTGGATCTTCTGGAACTTCTGTTTTTACAATTTTGTACACAATATCATTGGATGTTATATCTCCTGCAACAGTAGATACTGTTAAATTGTTTACCAATTCACTATTTTCTAATTCTGAAATATCTGCATGACCAGATATTTCTAAAATACTAGTAGCATTTGCTTCTATGGTATGTCCTTCTACATATACATCTCCCGCCTCTAATGTTTTACCATCTAAGGTAACTTTATCAATATGAATACCTTTGGGAATATAGTCATATAAAGTTGTAACAATCTCATTTGCTCTCATATTTTGAATGTAAAATGTATATATAATGTCTTGTCCATCTTCTAATATTGTATTCGTTTCTGGATTTGCTACTTGCATAATCTCTACCCATGCTGCTTCTTCTGTTTGTATTAAAAATTTCTTTTCAGATGTCACACCATATTTCCATTCATATATATAATAATTTTCTTCTTCTGTTAATTTTCCATAAGTAACATCTACTATATTATTAACAGAATCTGTTGTAATCCATTCGCTATCTACTTCTATAGTCATTGTAATTTGGATACTTGATTGTCCAGATAGTAATATTTCTCCTGTTAATCTATTTTCATATATTTTAAATGCTATATCTTCATCTTCTTCTAAATTGTCCACTATTGGTATTTGTATTTCCTCATTGCCAACAATTCCTCTTGCACTTTTAACTGTAAATCCGTTTGGTAATGTATCAAATACCCCAAAATTTAATTCTTCATCTTCGTTATTATGAACCTTGATTGTTAAATCAAAAGTATCGTTATCTTTTAACTTTACATCATCTGATATATTAGCAACTTGTTCCACTGATATATTTCTTTTTTCGTTTAATACTTTTATAATGGCTGTATTAGAAACGTATGTATGATTTGTTTCCATCTCATACATGAAAGCAAAATTTTCTTCTTTTTCTATATTTTCATCTATTTGAACATATAGTTCTAATTCGGTTATTTCTCCTTTTTTCATACTTGACATATCAAATGTAAGTTCATTATTTTCTTTATCATAAGCAAGATTTTCTAATTTTGTTTCATTTTCTATTGAATCTTCTCCGTTAATTGTCGTTTGAGACCAAATCAAATCTGTTCCTGCATTACAATATATTTTATCTGGTAATTGGATTTTTCCTTTTA
This sequence comes from uncultured Clostridium sp., assembly GCA_946500615.1. Classification (GTDB taxonomy): domain Bacteria; phylum Bacillota; class Clostridia; order TANB77; family CAG-508; genus CAG-269. The sequence continues at coordinate 14,509 of CAMMWP010000008.1, forward strand.
TATGTTTTAATTCTTCTCCTGAAATATTTTCAACTTTTATATTTACATGCAATTTTTTTCCTAGATAAATTGTTTCTTCTTCATAATATGGGTTGCTAATTGTTAATTTAAGTTCTGCTTGTTTGATATTATTTTTAATTGTTGAGAAGTTTGTTGCCTCCCTATCATCAGCTGTTATTTGAATATCTCCATATGTTTGTTTATCCTCTCCTTCTACTTCTGAAACAACAATTTCATAAGAAATAACTGTGCTTTCTCCATTAGCTAACCTTTCTATTGTTGCAAAGTCATTTACATTTGTATCTAGTTCATCATAACGATGATATGTTTTTAAAGAGTCATCTCCTAAAACAGGGTCAAGTGCTTCTTCTTCAATTAATCCATAAATGTTTCCATTTGTTTGTGTAGCTTTTATATTTACATTATGCAAATCACTTCCTGTATTATTGGTTATTCGCATTGTATATAAGATTTTTTGTCCTTCATATATCGCTGTTCCCTCTTCTAATTCACTTCCACCAGATACAGCAGATATGGCAATACCTAATCCTTGTTTTTCTGTTTCTACTGTATTAGCTAATGCTAATATATTGTTGGTAACTAATGTTTCTGATTTTGCACCAATGATAGAAGTTTGTGTATTTACATTTCCTAAATATGTATATGTCATATTGGTTTGTGTATATATACTTTGTCCATATCCGATATTTTCTGGTATTCCTATTTCATATTGAAGTGCAATGGCTTGTCCTGCTGCCACACTATCTAGTTTTATCATGTATGAACTTGCATTTGTATTATCTGTACTCCAAGATCCATCGTCTTGTGTTGCTGCTGTATTTTGTGAATACAAGATTTCAATATCTTTAATATTTGTACGGATTCCTTCCTGTAATGTTGTATCTACAGTTCCATCATGAGTACCTTTTTTAGGTATTCTGCCAATAATGACAACATTTTCTATCTCTATATCATAATTATTAATAATTGCTGTACTTACTCTAGCCGTCATAGCTCCACTTTCTATATCTAGTACTCCCATTGGAATAGTATCATCTATTGTATAAATAGAATCTCCTGCAGTATTAAATCCTGATAAGTTATTATATATCATCATACCTGGTTTTGACTCTATATGAATATCTACAGAAGTTTGATAAGTTTTTTCGTTTCCATTTTCATTTGTATATGACATTACAATGCTAGATTCTTGACTTGCTGTTAATACACCAAATTCTATATCTGCATTAATAACAATTGCCAATTCATTTATTTCTTTAGAATAATCACTTTGTTGTCCAGATAATGCAATTTGGATTATTTTTTCTCCATTAGCACCATCTCTCAATCTAGCATATTCTATATTGAATTCATCTGCATAAACTTTATTAACTGATTTTACATCTATGTTAGAAATACTACTTGGTAGTGTAAGTTCAATTACTGGATTTTTAAATAGATCATATTTTTCAGATGCTGTTTTTAACGTTATGGTAAATTGAACATTTTCATTTTTTTGTAATGTAGATAAATTTGTATTATTAATTTCTAATCTTGCTTCTGTTACAGTATCTAATAGATTGATATTTGCTTCTGTTTGGTCTAGTCCTAAATTTGTTTCTACAACTTCATTTGTGTTAAATCTTGTAAATGTTTTTAATTGATTTTTTGCATATCCTGTATTTCCTTGTATATATTTTACATGATGAATTGTAAATTGTCCTTCTTGTATTGGTTTTGAGGTTTCAATATATATACCTGTTAAAGGTTGTGCATATGTAATATGTATATCTCCATCTTCACTGGTTTCTGATTGATTGTTCACAGTTGCTATTACATTTCCATTTGAATCTTTAATGTTTAAATATCCATTTTCTCCAAACAATTCTATAAATCTACTTTTCTTAATTAACGTTTCTTTATATAAAACAATACTGTTTGCATCATATGTATTTTCTTCACTTCCAATAAAATATGATTGGTTAGTACTTGCTTTTATATAATCAATAACTTCTGCTTTTGATATTTCTATAACATTATTTTCTCTAAATATAGTTTCATTTGCAGAATTTGCATATAAATACCCTTTATATACCTCTTGTGTTGTATTCTTCTTGCTGCTTACTACATTTCCTTTAAATTCTATTTCCACATCTTGTTCATCTATTTTTTGATTATTTTCTTTTGTGAACAGCTTACTATTCATCTCTGTGCTTAAATGAATTGTATTTAAATTTTCTTTTACAATTTTATCATAGGTGTAAATAACTTTATATTCTTCTATATCACTATCCCAACTTGTATTTCCTTCTTCATCTGTTGTACTCTCTCTTGTTATTTTTAATTGTCCAACTTCTGCATCATATTGAATATTTGTATCGTTTAGTTTCTTTCCATTTGAAAGTACTTGAATATTACTTGGTAGATAGTCTCCAATTTTAGGAACTACTACAGAAAATTCTTCTGTTTCTCTTGGTAAGTTACCATTTTCTATTGTACTTGTAATTTGTTGTTGGATTAATACGCCGTTTTCTCCTAAATCTATACATTTTTCAATAGATTGCGAAAATTTTGCTTCTGCATTATCTGTCCATTCTAATTTTGTAACAATATTTCCTTGTAATGCTTTTTCATTCTCTTCCTCTTTATATGTTCCTTCTAATGAAATATTGGTTTCTTTTGAAAAATAGTTTCCGTTTACATTATCTATCTTATTAAATTCAATAGGAATTTCTATTTCTACATTGTTTTTATAAATGATAGAATTTAATTCTATTTCATTTGCTTGTACATTTACACTTTTTATATATGTATTAGAAATACTATTTTCTTTAATTTTGAAATTAGAATCTTTGATTTTTATCTTTGCATTGTCTAAACTACCTTTTTCTAGAACCTGTATATTAATATATAAATTATTCTCACCATCACTTATATTTGATTGTTTCGTGTGTACATTTCTACCGTCTACTTTAAAATAGGCATCAAATTTGACATTAGCAATGTTTGCGCTATTACTTTGAGCGTCTAATTCATTTGCTAATGCGACTGCTACATTATATCCTAATGGAACTATATTAAATGACATTAATACAGCAATTAAAAGTATGACTGTTACTAATTTCAAAACTTTCTTTTTCATAAATACCCCTCACATATCTTTAGATAATATTCTATTTTATAATAACTTCTGAATAAGTAAAAATCAATATGGAATTATTTCCAATTATCTTTTGTTACAAAAAAAATGATGAATCTCTCTACGGATCATCTTTTTGTCAATATTCGCCTTTATTTTTTTAAATTTTGTTTACAATTTTATTACAAACTTTATTTTTCTACAAAATTCCTCTCTTTCCATTGTTTGCGTAATATTTTTTGATTTTCACTAAAACAAATTTTTAATTCAAAAAAAATATGAGATCGATTTTTATCAATCTCATATTAATTACAGTCATTATTTATTTAATACCTTTTTCTTAATAAAGACAACCCCTACACCTAGTATAATACATGCTGTTATGATAACTGCTACTGGTATTATATAATTTAAGTTTGCACCTGTATTTGGTGTAATAATTATTGTTTCCGCCATATCGTCATCTGGTTCTACAGATGGTCCTGTACCTGGAACGTAATTTCCTGGTGTTGATGTTATATCAGATCCACCTGGCTTATCTACTTTGACAATTTCTGTTTCATTATTTAATTCAATATCTTCTGATGAAGATAATAATTTTGAAACATTTAGTGCAATTGTTGCATTTTGTGTAGGTTCTAAATGATATTGTTTTAATGCTTCTGTATATAGTATCGTTCTATCATTAATTGCTGAGTTTTCATCATGATATACTACATCCGCTAAATCAATTCTACTATCATCACTTTGAATTACTTCCCAATCTGGATTATCTGTTTCACTAAAGCTCCAATCACGATCTAGGTAATCTACAATAGCTGATGGTGTAATCGTTACCATATTTCCTTCGATGATTCCGTATTTATAATAGTTTTCAGACAAGTACTCTACTTCACTATTATTATCTACTCTTATTTCATAACCAATTTCTAATCTAGCTCCTTCGATTAATTCATTATCCATTTCTAGTCTAATTAATCCATTTTGTGGTGATGAATTTTCTGAAGGTGGAATATATGTTATGCTTGCGGTTTGTCCTTCTAAAGTACCATCTTCTTTGATTTCAAAGTTTACTAATGTTGTACCATTTGCTAATGTCACTTTCATAGTTTTTACTCGTTTATTTAATGTAACATCTTGTCTTGCTCTTTCTACAATACCAAAGTCAATATTTTCGATTCTATAGACATATTTATCTCCTGCTGATGCTGTATAAGTTGTTTCATATTCTACTCCAATTCCCATTGTAGGAGTTGTTGAATCCATTTTATCAATTGTTGCTTGTGTAGAATTTGTAATCTCTTTTAATTCATTATCAATGTCTAATCTTGTTTGGTAATCATCTACCGCGTCTGTCCATCTTGTAGCTACATCTGTTTTATACCATTCTTTATTGGCTACATTTGCATCATATCTATTTTTATCATATATCGTTCCTTTGTAATTTTGTACTGTATATGTTGTATCTCCCCAAGTATATGTTAATGTATAATCTCCTGGCATAAAATCAGTTATATAGAAATCTCCATTTTCGTCTGTGGTTGCTGTATACGTTTTTCCACTTCCTGTGTTTTCTGTAAGGGTTACTGTAACACCTTGTATTCCTGTTTCTCCTTCTTCATAGGCACCACTACCTTGTCTAATTTGTCCTGTTAATAATTCTCCAGATGTTGCGTCTAGGAATACTTTACCAGTTAACTCTCTACTATCTGCTACTTCTAATTTTAATGATGGACTTGAATCTGTATCATCTTCATAAGTTGCTCTATCTCCTGGTATAGCATTTCCTGGATTTGAGTCTACATCTATACCTGCATAAGCATTTCCATTTTCATCAAATGTAGAATATGAATGAATTTCTACTACATTGTCTAAGTTTTCTCCATCATTTAGTATGTTTATAATGGCTTCTCTACTTAATTCAAATTGTACATAAATTTCAGTTTGTGTCTGTGCATCTATTTTTGAATTGGTATAGATGATTGCTTTTGAATATGCATCATTATATCCTTCTTGTGTATAATCCATGCTTCCTGTGATGATACCTTCTTGGTTAATTCCTGTTCCAACTGCTACTAATGTATATCTACTATCAAAATAATCTACTAAACTATTTGCCTGTGATGTTAAATTTGTTGATTCATTTCTTACGGCAATTTTGTAAGTAATATATGCCTTCAATTCTTTACTTTTATCTTGTTCATTAACATATTCATAATCTGCTTTATAAATTGCTCTTGTATATGTTTGACTTGCATATTCACTTCCAAATTTAACACCTACATTAAATCCATCTTCATATTCTCCTTGGTTTTGGAATCTTTGGTCATATTCATAAATATGTTGATATCCATTGATTGCTAATCTTACATTTTTCATATCTTTGATTAATGCTAAATCTGGTTGCTCTCTTTCATATAAACCTAAGTTGATATATGGTATTTCTTCCATTCCATATTCAAATTGATCTTTGATAAAGTATCCTGTTTCATCTGTATTAGCAGTTATTGGGTATTGTCCAACTGGCAACCCTTCATTTACAAATGTTGAAGTATGTTGTTCTTTGTCTTTTACATAGGTTAATTCATGCACTCTGTTTCCATTTTCATCTAATGTAATACCTGTTGTTTCAGAAGTTCCTTCTATTTTACTAAAATCTTTATTAAATTCATTTCTTGTTTCTGGTTTTTCCGCTGCTTTAGAACCATTGTCTACATCGATATGTGGAACAACATTTGTATAAGTTAATCCATCATATTCAAATTCCATGTAATAATTTTGTAATTCGTCTGTTCTAACATCTATAAATTGATAGTATCTTAAAATTCCATCTGCTAATTGAATTTCTTTTGTCTTAGCTCTAAATTCGTTTCCGTCATCGTCTTTTACAACTTCTCCTGTTCTTCTATCAATTAGTCTAACATTAACATCTTCCATTAATATATCTTCTGAATCATAGTCATTATCTCTGTATAGATCATTTCTCTCAGATTGTTTTGCATATTGTTTGTCTAGCCATACATACCCAGAAAGTTTTACATAAATTTGTGTATTTTCTATTACAAAGTCTTCTGTTTTGTCAACAATAACTGTACCTTCTACACCATCTGAAATGATTTCATATCCATAGTTTGGATTTTTTGTCTCATGTGCTATATATGTACCTACAATTAAATTTTCAATTAAAATTTCACCATTTTCATCAGTAACAAATTCTGTTGCTTCATTTTCTTCTACATAGGTAATTGTTCCATCTGCTGCTTCATGTACATATTTGCCAGTATCTTTATTTTGAATTTTAAATCCAACCCCTTGTAATTTAATTTCATGGTTGTCTTTATTTACTTTAATGACTCTTAAATTTCCTAGCATTAATTTATTTTCTATTACTAATTCTTGTGTTTTGTCAACAACAACTTCTTGCTCTACCCCATTTGATACGATTTCATATCCATAGTTTGGATTGTTTGTTTCATAGGCTATATATGTACCTACAATTAAATTTTCAATGGAAATTTCACCATTTTCATCAGTGATAAATTCTGTTGCTTCATTTTCTTCTACATAGGTAATTGCTCCATCTGCTGCTTTATGTACATATTTACCTGTGTCTTTGTTTTGAATTTTAAAACCTACACCTTGTAATTTTATTTCATGGTTGTCTTTGTCTACTTTAATAACTTTTAAATCTCCTAGTATATCTAGATTATACTCAAAAGGCGTATCATATTCATATGGTGCATCATATGGTTCTCTATATATCATATTTTGATAATTATATCCACTTTGTGATTCTAAAAATGAAATGGTTACACCTTTTACAGATACACTTCCTTTAGCTGTAATCGTTGTTATTTTGCTAATTCCACTATTGATTGGGATAGAGATATAAAAATCTTTTCCCGATTTTATATCTCCAATACCAATTTCATTTTCTGTTGTTCCATTATATGTACTATATTTTAACCCGCTTACTGCATTTCCATTTTGGTCATTGACAAGTATTTCGCTTAATGTTCCCGAAAAGTACCAATTAAATGGTCCTACTTTTATATAACTTCCATCAGAGCTAACGCTCAAGTTTTCTTTTTTTGTATTATCTGATATTCCAAGATTTTCTACTTCATTTGCATAATCAGATGATTGAGAATCTAAATATGAATCACTTCCAGTTACATTACTTGCAAATCCATCATAAAGACCTGCATGATATTGACCTACATTTTTCATCCATGTATGCATATAATTCCAAATCGCATTTTGAACTGGTCCACTTTGTTTATTTGCACCGTTATCTCCAGATAAAATATATGCTAATTTTGCATTATACCAACTTTCTATCTTTTTTCCTGTATGATCTGTTGATGTATTTCCTTTAATATCTACTTGAGATATTACTTTATATGTTAATGTTCCACGCAATGCTTGATGATGTTCTACACAAAATAGATTTGGATCTCGTACATAATCACTAAATCTTAGTGTAAGACTTTCTCCTACTGTATATGCTGCTGCTTTTGATATATTGGTATATGCTATGATTGCTATAATAATGGTTATTAGAGCAATTAGTGCTTTTTTCATTTTATTCATCTCTCTTTCCCTCCCTTCTATTGTTCTTCTTTTGCATTTTTTCTTTTTACTATGACTGCTGTTGTGATTCCTGCTATAACAATGATTGCTATTATGATTCCTATTGACATATATACGACTCCACCAGTTCTAATACTAATAATAACATCTGCTGTTCCCATGTCATTTTCTCCATTTACACGATTTCCCGGTATAGAGTTTCCATCTTCAAATCCTAAGTTATTATAGTCTTCGTAAATTTCTGCATTATTTCTTGATACAACATTATCTTCTCCCATTTTTTTGGTCAATGTTAATGTGATTGTTTTTGATTCTCCCGGATTGATGATTTCGTTTCCTAATGCTGTTGTATACAATGAATTTCCTTGTTCATACCAATCTTTATTTAGTTCAGAACTAAATTCCAAATCATTTGGCATATAGTCTACAATACTTCTAGCATATCCTGCCACTTCGCCTACATTTGTTACAACAATGTTATATTCTACAATAACATTTGAACCTTGTATTTGTTTTGCATCTAATTCTACTTTCGCTGTTTTCGTGTTATTATATTCTCTTGTGGTTGTTCCTGCAGAATTTTGAACTAATATTCTGCTTACATATTTGTCTAATTTCAAATCAAAATTTTGTAATTTGATTAATCCAATGTTAATATCTTCTATGTTTTCATTGTCTATATGAATCATGTCTGTTGATGCGACTTCTTGTTTTTCGTCTCCAATTTTCAATTCATTTCGTCTTACATCAGAATTTTCTGCATCACTAATTCCTTCTGCTTTGTATTTTGTCAATGTATATTGGTCTTGATTATATTCAAATATAACAATATATTGTCCATTTGCTATATGATCTAGTACATACATTCCATTTTCATTTGTTTTTGTTGTCAATACCTTTCCAGAAGTATCTTTTACCAATTGATTTGTTTCTACATTCAATAGTTTTACAGTTATATCGTTCAATGTATTTTCTTCTTCGTCTTTTTTACCATTACCATTTTCATCATACCAAGCTAAACCACTAATCATTTGTTCTCCATTTGCTATACTTCCTGTATGATTTCCACTATCGTCTGTATTTGGATTATCATCTTCTGAAGGATTATCTACCGGCGGATTGTCCTCTGGAGGGTTATTTACAGTTGTCTTGTCAGCTTCTATAATGTGATTTAGTCCAGAAGTCGTTGCAATTTTTTCTCCATATATACTTGCAATCGCTTTATTGGTAATTGTTTCTGCTTCTGTTCTACCTTCTGAATAGTCTACTACTGTTTCTATTACGATTGTCATTGTTCCATTTGCTGGTATTTCATTTTGTATTTCTACATTGTTTGAATGAACTTGTACCTCTTTTCCATTTCTTGTTACTTTGTTTATTGTTAATTGAGAAGGAATTTCGTCTCTTATAACGAGTCCAGATGTTGGAGATGTGCTATTATTTTTAACTGTAATGCTATATTGAATGCTATCTCCCGATTTTACATATTTGCTTTCTGTGTTTGTTTGCATTGTCATATCAATATCAAAGCTATTTACTTTGTCTTCCCATCGATTTGATTGATATTCTTTTTGTCCATCTGATGCATTGACTGAAAAGTAAATTGTATCTGCTGCGTTGTCTGGCATCTTATCAATTGTCATGTTATAACTTAGTACTTTTACTTCTCCCGGTGCCAATGTTCCAATATGAATTTCATCACTATATTCTATTATCTCTGATTGTGTATTTTCATTAATTGTATCATCATTTTCTTCTCTTCCTTCTGTAGTTGCTTCCGCTGATGATGAATATAGCTCATCATCACTTACTTCATTTTCACTCATTCTCGAAATTAATGTTAATCTTGCTACATTTAAATTTTCTGATTTATTGGTTTTTACAGTAACATCTTCCATGGTTTCTGATGAGATATTTTTTATAATTGCAAAATACTCTACCATACCTCTTTCATATAAATCTACTTTTCTATCTGTTACTCTTTTTACCATTGTTCTTAAATTTCCTAGTTCTGACAATACTTTTATTTCGTTTGTCTCTTGTACAACATCTAGGTAATTAATTTCTGCTGTGTTTGCAATTGAAGTATTTTCAGCTGTATTGGCATTTACCATTACCTCATATTCTACATATTTTACTTCTCCTACTGCTAGCTGGTCAATTGTTGTTTCAAATGCTTCTGCATCTACTCTTTTATAATATGAAGCACCTGTATATTCATAATTGTCAACTGGCTCTACTAATATCGTTCCTTCTGGTATGCTTCCCTTTACTTTTACATCTGTAACATTTTCTGAGCCTACATTAGATACTTGTACTTTGTACTTAATCACTTCTCCATTTTTTACAGTATTTGAATCTGTTAATTCTTTACCTGCTAATGTTGCTGTTAAATTGCTTTCTAGTTTTGGTCCAACACCCGTTCCCATCGCAATTGTTGTTGCTTTTACACTATTTTGGCTTCTAGCTTGTCCTTTTGTATATATTACTTCATAGCCTTCTTTCGCTACTTGATTATATTCTAGATTTTCTGGTATTTCTATTTTGTAAGATCCATTGACAACTGTTCTTGAATCAATTGTATCCATAACAATCAAATATTTTTTTACTGTTTCTGGGTTTGATATTTCTTGGCTCCATCCATTTTCTGTATGATTGATATCAGCTGTTGCCTCTTCGTTTTCTGTATAATATACTGTACCATTATTTACTTGAATACTATCTACTACTTTGATATTCATTGTATTTTCTTCTGTTTTTGTTGGGAAAGTTCCCATTATATTAACATTTTCTATATTTTCTTCATTATTATTGATAATTTCAAAGTCTACTTGAACTTGTTTGCTGTCTGCTCCTCTTTCTAAACTTACATTTGCTGTTTCTTCTTCTCCTATTGTTTCTATATTTAGGTCTTTCATACTGTTAATAGCTGTTACATCTTTTGGAGCAACAATTTCTAATTGTTTTGAAGTGTTTCCTACTTCTTCGTGATTTGCATATTCATTTGCTTTTTCATTTGTATAGGTTACATAAATATTTTCTGGTTTTGCAATAGAAGTTCTATTGACATTTATGGTTGCGTTAATAATCACATTCGCACCTTCTATAGATTGTGCCTTATATTGTGTTTGCTCTCCCTCCATTTGGATAGTAATGTATCTACCTTCTACTTTGTAATTGGCAATTTTTAATTCTTCTTCATATAGTAAATCTATACGATTTATTTGAATATGTTCTACTTGTTCTGGTAATTCTATCGTAAATGTTGGGTTTTTATATAAATCTCTAGATTCTTCATCTGTTTTTAAAACCAATTTCATTTCTAGTTCATTGGCTACCACTGTTGATAATGAAGTTCTATTAAGTTCTAATCTTGCTTCTGTCACTGATTCTTCTAATGGCAATTTCATTTCTAGTTGGTTTGTTTTTCCCATTGTATAGGTTGCTTCTTTTGCTTCTAAATCGTTTTCGTCATAATGGTTATATCCATAGACAACTTTTGTTGTAATACGATTGGCTGCTTTTAGCGTATTTGCATCTGAAGGTTTTATGATTTTTGTATGGTTCCATTCTATACTTCCTTCAGCAATTGGTTTAGAAGTTTTTATTTCTATACTTTTTGGCTCTCTTCCTGTATAATCAATCACAAAATTTCCTTTTTCATCTGTTTGTGTTTGATGATTAATGATACCTAATTGTTCATTTTTTTCATTATAAATTTCGATTGTTCCTTCTTCGCCAAAAATTTTATTAAAGCTTTCTTTGTTGATTGTTGTTGCTTGGTAATATATATTACTTTCTACCTCTTCTTCAAATAGTCTATATTGGCTAGCTTCTTCTTTTATAGATATATATTCTTGCACATTTGCAAGATTAACATCTAGGACAGTCTTGCTATTATATTGTCTTTCAATGTTTGAATATAATTTTCCTTTATATATACTACTTTCTAAATTTTCTGCTGTTACTTCTATTGTTGCATCACTTTCTTGATTTGTTACTGTTACGTTTCCTGTATTTGAGTTTAATTGTTTATTATTATATAAAGTGACGGTTTCTTCTGAGAAAATTTCTACATTTTCTAAATTAACATCTGCATCATAAATATAGGTTAATATGATATTTTCATTTCCTTGTTTTTTCCATACAATTTGGTTATCTTTTGATGTTTCATTTTTTAACGTTATTTCTATATAACCATTTTCATATTTATATTCAGATGCTGACATTGTGTTTAAATTTATGTCTCTTCTAATTTCTGGCAATTTTCCATTGATTTCTGGAACATTGATTTTTGCATACATTTCCTTTATTGGATAATTTCCTTCTTCTAATCCCATGTTTAATGATAATTGTAAAACTCTTTTATCTTCTCCAGATATTTTTAATACTTTATTGGTTATAACTTGTATTGTGTTTTTAACAGACGCATCTGTATTTGCCTCTATTAATTCCATCGTAACATTTCTGGTAGCTTTTATTGCGATATCTTTTTCTGTACTATCTCTATATGTACCTGTTAAAGTTAGTTTGCTTTCACAATTTAACATATTCAAATCTATTTTTTCGTCGTTGATTGGTTTTATCTTTACTTCTATTTCTACAGAAGCTCCTGCATTTATTTGATTTAAATAGATTGTATTGTCAGCAATATTGCTTACAAACTCACTTTCTGAACTTACTAGATTGAAATTTGCATCTGTTAGTGCAATTTCTCCTGTAAAGAATCCTTCTTTTTTTACATTGACAGATACATACAAAGAAGCTTCCTGTATGTCTGCGGTTCTTTCTAGTGTGCTTGTTTTTTCTCCATTAGCATTTTTGAAATATGTACTGAATTCTATATTTTTATGGTTTGTTGTTATATTGTCTGTTGCATAAGATATCATGCTTGAACCTAAAAATAAAAAATTCGTCATTGTTAGTGTCATAATTAATATGATGATCACACTCGTTTTTAAGATTTTATTTTTCATATTTGTACCTCCTCTAAAATTAGATTTTACTTTTAATCACAATTTCAGCATTTTACACTCATACCTAATATCCATTATACGCTTTTTTTGTTGATTTTTCAAGCTTTTTCATGGTTTTTTATACTTTTTTTACATTTTTTGTTAGCATTTCGTCTTTCTAATCTGAAAGGGGAGCCATATGGTAGATTTTTTAAGGTTCGAATGCGACCGGAATCGTTTTAGAAATTCTTATATATAAGTCGTAAAGGGTCCTGTTTTCGGGTATCGTTACGATTTAGATATTAGAATTTCTTAAACGGCAATTGGAGGGTAGCCGAGAACCTTAAAAAATCTACCATATGGCTCCCCTTTCAGATTAGAAAGATGAAATGCTAACATTTTTTGGTTACATCTTAGACTGAATGTCAAGATGCTATATATTATTTTTGAATCTGTCATATATGGATTTGTCAAGTTGTAAATGAAAAAAATAATATATAGCATCTTGACATTTAGTCTGAACAGTTTTCTAAAACTTGCATATTATATTACATAGAAAACTATATTTTGAATATATATTTTATGAGGTGGTAAAATTGGATAATTTTAATATGGATAAAAACACAATGGATAAATTAAACTCTATGCTAAAAAACGGAAATCTAAATGATATGATTTCGCAAATTCCTCCAGACGCTATCAAAAATTTTTCAAACATGATGCAATCTGCTACAAATACATCAGAAGCTACAAACCAGACACACGATGCTGATAAAACTGTTGAAACTTCTCATCATTCAAATAATAGTTCTACTAATGCCAACACCTTTGATTTTAGTAATATTGATGTCAATACGATGATGAAAATAAAATCTGTCATGGACAAAATGAATCACTCTTCTGACCCAAGATCTAATTTATTGCAATCTTTAAAACCTTACTTAAGAGATGAAAAAAAAAGTAAATTAGATCAATACTCTAAATTACTTGATATGACTACATTAATGGAACTATTCAATCAAAATAATAAGGAGAATACCGGTGATAAATAATATTCCTTTTTTTAGATTTCCTTTTTATGGTCGTCCACATTCTTATTCACCTAACATCCATTATCCTCCCCAACCTGTAACACAAAATAAGGCAATGCATCATTCAAATACCCAGACTCCTACGGAAATAGGTGAAGATAAGACATGTGATCAAAGTGCTACAGAAAATACTCGAAACAAAAAATCACCTAAATATAGTTCTATTGGTCCCATTTCACTAAACATAGATGGTTTTTCTAATAAAGAAGAACCTTTACTAATGTTTTCTGGTTTAAAACTATATTTAGATGATGTCATCATTTTAGCATTATTATTTTTTCTTTATAAAGAAGAAGTAAAAGATGATATGTTATTTATTTTATTAATTTTACTATTAATTACCTAATATTTTACTTATTCAATAACAATCTGATCATCTATGATACTAACATATGCTTGTTTGTGCAATGGTTCTTCATCTCTGTCTATTTCTTTTACAATGTTAGCAATTCGAATTTGCACCGTATCTAATAAACCTGCTGAAATGATAGCTTGTTTATTTCCTTTTGCTCCTGCATGTGCTAATCCTCTTAATGCACCTAGTACCACAATATTATCTGATGCCATCACTTCTGCACCAGAATTGACATCTCCTAGAATAACCAAGCTTCCTTCTGATTCCATTTTTTGCCCTGAACGTAATGAGCCTTTGTGAAATTTGGTTTCAGAAATTGCAATCTCTTTGTTGAATGTTCTTGTTATACTTGATAATCCTAAAGATTTTGGCATATCAAAGTCAACTTCTACATTTATATTACTTTTTATCAATTCTTGTATTTGATCAATTTCCTTATTTTTCAAAACTTTTCCTGTGACCTTGATTGGTGTCTTTTCATTTTTATACATTTTTTTTAATTCAGAAAGTTTTTTTCTCAAACTCTCGATAATTTCTTGTTGTTCTGCCTCATCATTGATTTTTATTAAAATTTCGTTTTTTCTTAAATTAATACTTACACAATTTTTCATTTTTACATCCTTCCTTTCACTAGACATATCTGTGCTACTATTCAGTCTTTCCAATCTGATGGTTAGCCATATAGTGGATTTTTAAGCTTCGAATGCGACCGGAATCGTTTTAGAAATTCTTGTTATCTTAAAGATTGGCTATAATTTATGGCACTCATATCTTCTTGCACTTCTTGGGTATTCATTCCAAAATATTCTTCCATAATATCTCTTACAACTTCTGCTGTATAATTTCCATGTCCTCCATTTTCAACCATAACCACTATCGCAATTTCGGGATCTTCAAATGGTGCAAATCCTGCAAACCATGCATGAACAATATCTCTATTATTTTCATCCTTTCCCGCTTCTGCTGAACCTGTTTTTCCTCCAACAGAAATTCCAAAATCTTGAAATCTTACATATGCTGTTCCTGTTGTATCACTTGTAACAGATTTCATTCCTTCTAATATAGCATTTAAATTTTCTTGATGAATGGTTAATTCTTCTGTTTGTTCTTGTTGCAATCCTAATTTTTGATTGACAAACTGATTGATTTCTTCTGTTGATGCTTCTGTTCCATCTGGTTTAATAATACTTTTTACAATAGATACATCAATATTGTGACCGCCATTTGCTAACATACTAATATATTTTGCCATTTGTAATGGACTAAAGCTGTCTAATCCTTGTCCAATGGATGCATTAATGGTTTGTCCTTTTGTCCATGTAACATTTACAGTTTGTGCATATTCTGGTGTTGCCATTGCTCCCGTAGTCTCACTTGGTAATTGCACACCTGTCTTAACACCCAATCCAAAATATTTGGCATATTTAGCTAGTGTTTCAATTCCCATTCTATCTCCTGTTTCATAAAAGAAATAGTTACATGACCTTTCGATTGCTTGTGATACATTTAAATATCCATGTCCGCTATGATAATCTGTATAATACCAACATGGCCATTTCTCCCCATATTTGATATATTGTCCTGTGTCATTTATTTTTTCTGTTCTTGTAACTGCTCCAGATTCTAATCCTGCAATGGCTGTAACCATTTTAAAAATTGAACCGGGTGGATATGCGTTTTGTACTGCTTTATTCATTAGTGGCTTTGCAGAATCTGTGTTATATTGATTCCATTTTTCTGTACTAATACCATTTACAAAATCTGCTGGATCGTAATTTGGGTAACTTGCCATTGCTAGTATTTCCCCTGTTTTTACATTCATAACCACACAGCTACCGGCTTTTGTGTCAAATGTTTGTGGAAAACCTCCAGATGCTATTTTTTTAATATTGGCTTCCAATGCTTGTTCTGTTACCTTTTGCAAATTAGAATCTAATGTTAATACAATATCACTTCCTGCAATTGCTTCTTCTGAAGTATATTCAGAAGTAATGGTTCCATCAACTGCCATATCAATTTGTTTTACACCATCTTGCCCTTTTAAATATTCCTCAAAAACATATTCAATTCCTGTTTTTCCGATAATATCATTTTGATGATATCTATCTTTTCTTGTCTCATATTCTTCAGAACTAATGGTTGATGCATACCCCAAAATATGAGAGGCAAGTGTTCCAGAAGTATATTCTCTTACTGGTTCTGTTACAATATTAATTCCCGGAAATTTCTCGCTATTTTCTGAGAATTCTGCTACTGCTTCTCTTGGAATATTTTCTGCTATGGTTAAAGCCTTTGTACTGCTATATCCCGTAGTGGTAATTTCATATCTAACAGCGATTATTTTTCTAATTTCTGCTATATCTGTATTTTCAATATCATATTTATCTTTGAATTCATAAAAAGCTTGTTCTGCTGATATCGTTTCGTCTAAATCATATCTCTTTTTCCAATTTGCTAGTGTTTCGTCACTAATTGTAAATTGAAAAGGATCTATAGAAATTGGAAATGAATCTACATATTCTACTTGGTATTTTTCTAATAAATTTACCATATTTAATATAGAATGATTTAATTCTGTCTCATCTATTTTCGTTTTATACAATTCCACACTAAATCTTGTGGAATTTGTAACCAATGCTGTTCCTGTTCTATCCAATATTTCTCCTCTAGCTGCTTCTAAGGTCGTTTCCCTTGTTAATCTTGTGTTTGATTCTTCTCTATATTCTGCCCCATGTACAATTTGCAAATTAAATAATTGGATAATTAATACAATTCCAATAATATATGTAAGTACCGTTAAGACATTAAATCTTAAATTTAAATTACTTCTTGATTTTTTATTTTTTCTTTTAAAGCTTAATCCTTTCAAGGCTTCACCTTCCTCTATTTGAGTGTTTTTTATATGATAGAAAAATTGACAAGTTTTTGATACCCTTCATCTGTTTAAAAGTATCTTGTTAGAATTTTATTTCCTTTATATTCATTTTCGATTGTATATCCAAATTTTTGAATGAAAGGATATAAAATAATAACAATAATCAAATTATATATGATTTCGATTGCTAATATTTTTATAAAATTGATTATCTCTACATTTGTAGAAAATACAACATAATTTAGTATATATACGATTATTTCAAATATAAAAGTGGTTCCCAATACCATGAACATGATCGTTGCTCTACTATCTTTTGAAAAATTTTTATCAAATGTTGCTGCTAAAAATCCTATTAATCCCAGAGCTACTGCATTAATTCCAATTTGTGTTCCAATTGTTAAATCTATAATTGCTCCTACGACAATTCCGTAGATAATTCCCATCATTCTATTGGAAAATAGTCCTACAAATAAAACAAATATCACAAATAAATTTGGCATCACTTTAGAGATTGTAAACCAATTAAAAAAATTTGATTGCAAAAAATAAATGATAAAGATTGTTAATATAAGAAAGATATTCATTGTTAATTTTTTCAATATATTCACCTCTCTATTGATTTGTTATGACTAATACCGTATCTAGTTTGTCAAAATTTACAGCTGTTTCTACAATGGCATATCTATCAGTTGTATTTCTTGTATTTACTACTTTTTTGATACTTCCTACATGAATTCCTTTAGGATATATTCCTCCCAATCCTGAAGTCTCTACACTATCTCCTTGTATAATTCCGTCATCATCTGGAATATACATAGCCTTTAATGCTGATTCCTCTTCTAATGTCCCTTTACATACAATACTTTCATCTGTTGTACTTAAAGAACAACTAACTGCACTAGAAGTATCTACAATGGTTCTTACTTTCGCTGTATTGCTGGTTACTGATATAACATGTCCCACTAGACCTTGATCTGCAATCACGGTCATATTTTCTTTAATACCATCCTCACTTCCCACATTAATGACAATGGTTTTAGAATAATTACTAATATCTTTATTGATGATATATGCTGGTACTGTATTGTATTCTCCATATTTTTCTGTTAAGTCTAGATATTCTTTTAATGTTTCATTTTCTGATTTTATATTTTCTAATTCTCTTAAAGATTGTTCTAATTCACTATTCTTTTGTTTTAATTCTTCATTTTCTTCTTTCAAATGATTAATATCTGTAAAAAATGTACTATTTCCACTTATTTTGTTTTTTAAATAGGTTAAACCATTTTGTACTGGCATAACCAATTTACTCACTGCGTTTTCAAAAAAAGATATTTCACTTTCTGCATTTGAAAATACAACTATCAATATTAAAATAATGATTGTTATCACAATTCCCGCTATTTCCGCTTTTTTATTTTTATACATTTTCTACTCCTAACATTTTATTTTCTTCTTCTAGCATTGAGTAATACTGTCTTTAATCTTTCTAAATCTTCTAAAGTTTTGCCTGTTCCTCTAACTACACAATCCAAAGGCTCTTCTGCAATATATACTGGCATTCCTGTTTCGATACTTAATAGCTTGTCCAAATTTTTAATTAATGCACCCCCACCAGCTAAAACAATCCCTTTTTCCATGATATCTGATGCTAACTCTGGTGGTGTTTTCTCTAACGTAATTTTTACAATTTCTACAATTTTTTGTATGGATTCTTTCATGGCATCTTCGACTTGTGTTGATGTTACAGTAACTGTTCTTGGTAAACCATCGGTTAGATCTCTTCCTCTTACTTCCATTGACATTTCTGTCATTAATGGCATAGCACAACCGATTTGTATTTTTATTTGTTCCCCTGTTGTGTCACCAATTGCCAGATTCATTTCGCGTTTTATATAGTTTACAATATCTTCGTCTAATTCGTCTCCTGCTATACGTAAAGAATGACTAACAACAATTCCTCCTAATGATATAACGGCAACTTCTGTTGTTCCTCCACCAATGTCAACAATGATGCTCCCACTTGGTTCTCCTACATCTATAGAAGCTCCGATTGCTGCTGCCATAGGCTCTTCGATAAGATATACCTCTTTTGCTCCTGCTTGAATAACAGATTCTTCCACTGCTCTTTCTTCTACTTCTGTTATGCCAGATGGCACACCGACTACCACTCTTGGTTTTCCAATATTATATCTTCTTGCCACTTTTCCAATCAAATTTTTAAGCATTAATTGTGTTGCCGTAAAGTCTGCTATCACACCATCTTTTAGTGGTCTTACTGCTTTTATTTGGTCTGGTGTTCTTCCGAAGCATGTCTTTTGCTTCTGTTCCTGTTGCCATAATATTTCCTGTCTTTCTATCAATTGCCACAACAGATGGCTCCTTCAAAATAATTCCTTTTCCTTTTAATGTTACTAAGATATTTGCTGTTCCTAAATCAATCCCAATATCTTTTGATCCAAATGTAAAAAAATTCATATTCATTTCGTTCCTTTCATATCATAAACTCATATTTTTCCATCTTTCGTTAATAATTTTGAAATGATACTTGTAAAATTTCTATTGCCAATCACTATATGATCCAATAATTCTATATCAAACATTTGCGTCATTCTAAAAAGTTTTTTTGTCATCTCTATATCTGCTTTACTAGGGGTTGAATCCCCACTAGGATGATTATGAACTAAAATCATTTTCCCTACTTGCATTTTTATTGGCTCTGCTAAAATGTCTTTGTATGACATATTAACAGAATTGATTCCTCCTTGTGCAATTGTTTTCATTCTTACAATTTCATTTTTATTATTTAGCATTATTAATTTTACAAGTTCTTGTTTCTCTAGTCTCATTTCTTCCATTAGTAAATTTACGATATCTTCTGGTTTTTTTATTTTTACTTTTTGATAATTTAATGGTGTTGCCATTCTTTTTGCCAATTCGCATACTGCTTTTAGTTGAATTGCTTTTACTTTTCCTATTCCTTTGATATGCATTAATTCTGATAACGTTATTTCTTTTAAAAAGTCTAAATTATTACTTAGATTTGGATTTAAATTTAATATTTTTTGTGCTATCATTACCGAAGATTCTTCTTTTGTTCCTGTTTTTATAATAATTGCTATTAGTTCAGCATTGGATAATACGGTTTCTCCATATAATTCCATTTTTTCATATGGTCTTTCTGTTTCTGGTAGTTGTTTTATTTTTATAGACAAAATATTCATCCTTTCTTTATTCATATTTTGCCCCTATTTCTTGTTTCTTTATACTTTTTTATATATTAAAATGGCAAGTAACATTCCAATAATGCTTGCTACACTAATTTTAAACATTAATGCAAATGTGATGGTTACTACACTTAAATCTAAAACGATTGGATCTTGCAATCCAAATGTTTGACTATATGAAAGCCACCATAACCAATCTACATTAGATGCTAATTGCCCTAATAGTCCCCCTATTACTAAACCTGATAAAATAAATACAATTAATATCCATATATTTTTATCTTTTGTCGCCATTTTTATACCTCCATTTTAGCCCTTATTTCTTACGGCTATTTATTTTTCACATATTGGTATTATATATTGATTTATTATTTTTTTCAAGTAAAAACCTTTACTTTTTTCATATTTATATGGTATAGTATTGAATATTCATTTTTTTATTACCAAAATTTATATATTTAAATATAATAATAATAATGCTATAATATAATTAATAGATTTTAAGGAGGCTTATGTATATATGAAAATTGAAAAACTGACTGAAGATAAGATTCGTGTTATTATTAATTCAGAAGATTTAAAAAATAACAATCTTGATTACCAAACAATTATGGAAAAACCGATAGAATCACAAAAGCTTTTTTTAGAAATGCTTTTAAAAGCTGAAAAAGAAGTTGGTTTTTATACAGAAGGTTGTAAACTCCTTGTGGAAGCCTTTTCTTCATCTGATGGTCTTTTTGTTTTTACGATTACAAAATATATTGAAAAAACAACACATTCTTCAAACAAACCCAAAGTTACGCCTAAAAAGAAAATGAAAAAGGTTAACTTTAAAAGCACCATTTCCATTTATCAGTTTTCTACTTTTGAAGAATTTTGCGAATTCTGTACTTGTATACATACAAAAACAAAATTTAATAGTAAACAATTGTCTAAAAATATTTCTTTGTATTTATATCATGATATATATTATCTTGTATTATCTGATATCAATACAGCATATGAACAAATTCATGCATTCTATTCAACTATTTCAGAATTTGCGAGTTTAGTTTCTCATTCTGAAACTTTCAAGATGAAATTGTTTGAACATGGTAACGTGATTATGAAAAAGAATGCTATAGAAACTGGCATAAAATATTTTTTAAACTAATCAAACCACGTGTAAAATGCATATAATATCTACAGTAAAATGCATTATAATATCCACAGTTTATTGACAAACTGTGGATTTATTATTCTAGTATAGCAAAAATTCATTTCTTTTATCTATCATTTTTATTTCTTTTGAAAATAACACCAATTTATTTTCATTTGTTCTCAGTATGTTAATATAAATAATTTTGTGGATTATATGCCACACCATTTACTCTAATTTCTAAGTGTAAATGTGGACCTGTTGAATTTCCTGTTGAACCTACGGCTGCAATCGTTTCTCCTTGAGAAATTGTTTGTCCCACTGATGCATATAATTTACTACAGTGAGCATAATAAGTTTGAACACCATTTCCATGAGATATGGCAATCATATATCCATATGAACCCTTCCATCCAGCAAAAGTTACTGTTCCTGAAGCTGCCGCCTTAATAGGTGTTCCCTTTGGAGCTGATATATCTAATCCAGTATGTGCTGAACTTCTTATACTACTTCTAACTCCAAATCTAGAAGTAATTGTTCCCGAAATCGGTTTTATAAGAGAAATACCTAATGAAGCTTTTCCGCTTGATGTCGTTGTTTGTGTATTGACATACCCAGATGCTTTAGAAGATGTTCCTTTTGCTACCTTTACACTAGTTTTCTTTTCTACATATAATTTAGAAACTACTTCATCAACTGAAACCATATCCTTTATTCCTGTTTCATACTTCTCTAAAATGGAAATTTTATCAATATTTTCACTGTTTTTATCTTTTAATGTATTAATCACATTTTCTGCTTCTTCAAATGAAGAAACATAATATTTCTCTTCTTGATCTTCTAATATGGCATAATATCTATAATACGGAATCCCTTGTTCTGTCACTTTATTAAAAATTTCTTCATCATTTGTTACAATATTTCTTTTTAATAAGCATAACTTATATTCTGGCAATTCATTAACTTGTACAAAAGCCACATTTTCATTTGTTCCATCTCCATGATCAACATAATCATTAATTCTATGTTGTAATGCAGACTTATTTTCTGTGTATCCCACTTGCTCTCCATCAATAAATACGCTATAAGTTGGTTTATATAAAAATGCAACTGTTCCTATCACTAAAAATATTGCAATCATAAAAAGAATTATTAGCTTAATTCCTCTTCTTGCATGAACCATCACCTTTTTAAACATTACACTATCTCCTTTGTATATGATAGTGTAATCATATTGTAATATTCATTTTTTTGCAAAGATATTAAAAGTCTAATTTCCGTAGGTTTAATCGTTTTTATTTATAAATACTTTAAATTCTTCATTTTTTCTCTCTTTTTCTTTTATCCAATTGGGTGTCCAATTGGGGACGTTTCTGTTTGAGACATTTTTATGTAAACTTATATTAATGAAACTTAAAAGTACTAATTATATGACTTCATCATTTACATTAACCATGTATTTTCAAAGTCTTATAATTAGTACATTTTTCTAGTTTTTATTATAAGTCTGCTGTAACTGTACACATTTGCTTTTACTACTGGTTTGCACTTGCTGTATATTTTTATTGTAATTCTGTTTTTACTGTATTTACTTCAGTAGTTGTCGCTTTTTGTGCTGGGATATAATATCCTTTAGATTGTGCTATTTTAAATAATTCATATTGAAAACTTTCATCATTATTTCTAATTTGTTGAAAAGTTTGTCTCAATTGCATATTTTCAGCCTCTGATATTGCTGTTTGATATGCTGTTAAATCTGATTTTACTCCAGCTAAAATGTCATTTACCATTGTTTTCTCGTCCATATAACCCTCCTTAATTATTTAAAAATGTCATCAATTTTTGTTTTGTATTTAAAGCATCTTGAGCAGATTTTGTAAATAGTTGTTTAATTTGTGGATCCACTGCTTGTGATGAATACGTGTTTAATTTTTGATATGCTGTTTCATGTGCTCCTATTAGATGTCTTAAATGTTGTAATTCCATTTGATTTAAGTCTGCCATTTTTAATCATTCCTTTCATTTTATTCTCTTAGTCATTATTTCCATTTTTATGACTTTTATTCAAAAAAAAAATAACTTTTACTCTATTTTCATGTAAAAGCTATTTTTAATATTTTGAATAATGATTTTTTAATAATTAATTTATTCTACGTTATGATCACTAAACGTTACATTGCGTTTTTTGAGTTACCGTTCAGTCCTTCTATTTTGAAGAGAGCTATATGTGGTATATTTTTAAAAGTTCAAATGCAATCGGGATCATTTAAGAAATTCTTATATATAAGTCGTAAAGGGTCCTGTTTTTAGGTATTGTTATGATTTAAATATTAGAATTTATTGATGCTGTTTTAGTAATATTTTTACAAGGTTTACATAAAAATGCCCTAAACAGAAACGTCCCCAGATGGACACCCAATTGGACACCTAGTTGGACATGATCTCTAGATTTGCATATTTTGCCATTAAACGTTTATGTCCTGCTTTATCAAATTGTATATCTACTTTTAAGTCTTCTCCCTCTGGTTCTACCTTGTTGATGGTTCCTTCTCCAAATTTTTTGTGATATACTCTTACGCCTGCTTCATATTTTGATAGATCTACTTGATATTGTGATGTTGATTTTTTTCCTAAATTGCTTAAAAAGCTTTCTGCTGTTCTAAAAGCAAATCCTATGTTTGTTTGATTGTTTGTTGTATTAGGTTTAGCAAATGCTCCAACACCAATTGGTTCTTTTTCTTCAATTTTATATGTTTTTATGTTTCCATTGTCTTTACTTCCATAGGTCCATGTGTAATTTGAATCTTTAAACATTTGATTTTTGTTGCTATCTTCTTCTCCAAATGCTTCTTTGTATCCTTCTAGCAGTTCTTCTGGTATTTCTTTTAAAAATCTAGATACTGGATTATAACTTGTTGAGCCAAAGATTGTTCTTTGCCTACTACAGGTTAAATAAAGATGTTCTTTTGCTCTTGTAATTCCCACATAGCATAGTCGTCTTTCTTCTTCTAATTCTTTTGGTTCTGAAATAGATTTGTATCCCGGAAAGATTCCTTCTTCCATTCCTACTAAGAAAACGACTGGGAATTCTAATCCTTTTGCACTATGTAAAGTCATTAATGTTACTGAGTCTTCTGCTTCTTCTACATTATCAATATCAGAGGATAATGTAATTCCTTCTAGGAATTGACTTAATGAGTTTTCTGCATATTCTTCTTCAAATTCAATTGCAACTGTTAAAAATTCTTCTAAGTTTTCAATTCTATTTTCTGCTTCTATCGTGTTTTCTTCTTCTAGAGATTTTGTATATCCTGTTTTCTTTAGTGTTGTTTTGATTAATTCTGATATAACTAATTTGTCTTTTTTGTCTTTTAGTTCTTCTATAATATTAATAAATTCTCTAGAATTTAAATATACTCTATTTAGTCCATATTGGTCAGCATGTTTAATTACTTCATACATAGAAGTCTCATTTTGCTCTGCTAATGTTTCTATTTTTTCTAAACTTGTTTTTCCAATTCCTCTTTTTGGCTCATTGATAATTCTTTTTAGACTTAGATTATCTGCACTATTTTGAATTAGTCGCAAATAAGCAATAATGTCTTTTATTTCTTTTCTTTCATAGAATTTTAATCCACCAACTATTTTATATGGTATATTTTCTCTTCTTAAAATATCTTCTATTGCTCTTGATTGTGTATTCATTCTATATAGGACAGCAAAATCTGAGTATTTTAAATATTCTTCTCTTTTTAAGTGTTCAATTTGTGTGACAATATAAGTTGCCTCATCATATTCATTATCTGCTTGATATACATTGGGAAGATTTCCTTCTTCATTTTGTGTCCATAGTTCTTTTTTATATTTTACTTCATTGTTTTTGATAACACTGTTGGCAGCTTTTAAAATATTTCCTGTACATCTGTAGTTTTGCTCTAATTTGATAATTCTTGTTCCGGGAAAGTCTCTTTCAAAATTTAAAATGTTTGAAATGTCTGCTCCTCTAAAGCTGTATATCCCTTGGTCGTTATCTCCTACAACGGTAATGTTTCCATTTTTAGAAGCTAATAATGTTACTAATGTAAATTGTGCTTTATTGGTGTCTTGATATTCATCAACTAATACATATTTAAATTTATTTGCATAATATTCTAAAATATCTGGATTTTCCATTAAAATCTTTATGGTATCATTGATAATATCATCAAAGTCTATTGCATTATTTTCTTTTAATCTTTTTTGGTATAATTCATAAACCGTTGCGATTTTTTCCTTTCGGAAGTCTCCATTGCTTCTTACTATATATTGCTCTGGATCTAACATTTCGTTTTTAGCATTACTGATTTCAGATAAAATACTTCTATCTGTAAATAATTTATCATCTATTGATAAATCTTTCATACATGCTTTTATTAAACTTCTTTGATCTGATGTGTCAAATATAATAAATGATGTGTCAAATCCAATTCTATCAATAAATCTTCTTAAAATTCTGACACATATTGAGTGGAATGTTCCCATCCAAATGTCTTTTGCATCCTCTCCTACTAAATTAGCTATTCTTTCTTTCATTTCGTTTGCTGCTTTATTGGTAAATGTGATTGCTAAAATGTCCCATGGTTTTGCTCCCTTTTCTCCTATTAAATAGGCTATTTTATGTGTTAATACTTTTGTTTTTCCACTTCCTGCTCCAGCTATTACTAAACATGGTCCTTCGGTATTTATGACCGCTTCGTATTGTTTGTCATTTAGTCCTTTTAATATTTCTTGCATGTATTTTTTCTCCTTTATTTCAAATATTTGTTTGTGTTTTTTATTCTACTATATTTTATTGAAAAAAGCAAGTATATTTGAAAACTTGCTTTTATTTTTGTTCTACAATAGGAAACAATAGGAAACTTGAATTTCGCAACTCAAAGTGAAAATAAATGAATTTTATTTTTAAAAAAAAGTCATGCTTTCCTATTGTAGAACAACGCTTCGCGCAACAGATGTACACAATTTTACTTACGTAAAATCGGCACAGAACAAATTTACGGAAAGCCAAAGAGAAAAGTTAAAGATTGCACAAATGTTAAGGCTTTCCGATTTGTTCTATATAGAGAGAAACTATATAATTAATATAAATTATAAGGCTTTTCATTTATTATTTTATATTGTCATGGCAAATAAACCTAATAAAAATCCAATGATATTTCCTATTGCTGTCATTCTACCATGATATAAACTATTCGCTTCTGGAATCAATTCTCCGAGAAATAATATATAACATGGCTCCTGCTGCAAAACTTAAACAAACGGCTATTACCTCTTCTGATATTCCTCCAATAATAACTCCTACTGGAGTCCCTATTCCTGTAGTAATTCCTGACATAACCACCAGAAAAATGACTTTACTTTTTTTCATTCCTCCATTTTTCATAGGAATTGCCATTAAAATCCCTTCTGGTTGATTCTGAAGTAGCAGTTATTATTTTAATTAAATTTATCTCTTATTTTTCCATAATCATATTTATTAATTGAACAATCCATCCATTTCCTTAATAACTTTATCATTTATATTAAATATAACTGAATATATTAAATACTCTTCCCATAATAATATATCGTTCGCATTTTTTTCTTTTAATTTACTATATTCTTGGATATAATTCTTTAAACCTTCTAATTTTGTATTTACTTCTTCTCCTTTTTTTGTTCTTCTTATTTTAGGTTTATTTAAGTAATATTTTATAATATATAAAATTATATAAAAAAATGGATTACAAAATATAAGGCTAAAAATAAGTACAATAGCAGTTAGCAATTCATTATTTATTGATATCGCTATTATAGATATGAACATAATTATACATACACTAATTATAAAAAATATTACAAGTTTATCTTTTAATTGCTTCATATCTTCACTTTTTTGAACTTCTTTAATTTTTATCAACCCTTTATTTTGAGCGTCTTTTACAATTTTTTGTTCTAATTCTCTAATATCATTAATTTTAATTTTTCCATTTGACACATTATTTAAAATATATTGTTCACTCTCTTCTAAATTAATGGCATTATCTAATTTTATAATAGTATTATTTTCAATTTTTATTACTTTTTTTAGCTGTAAATTTAGCATTGTTGCAATAATATCTGTTTTTCCTTTAAAAATAAAGTTATCTATATAACTTAATAAAAAGGGAGAATATCCTTTTAATATTTCTCTATAATATACTTCTTCATTCTTATAATCTATTTTGGATAATTGATTTTTATATTCTTTTCTTCTCATAATTTTTATTAAAATAAACAATACAATTATATAAAAATTCTCTATAATTGTAATAATTAAAGTTAGAGCAAGTATTAAAATATTAATGGTTATGTAATTAGTAAAATTTTCTGCTTGTGAAAATAATTTCATTATAAATCTAAAAAACATATAAGCAATAAATATTATATTTATTAATTTTTCTCTACTTTTATTTCTCATTTATTATTCTCCTAATACAGTAAATTTTTATATGGTTTTATTTCTTAACTCTTACTAGCTTTCTTATTTCTTTTCCACTCAAATCCAAAATCACTTCTTTTTATTTTACACATTTCTCCATTACTACGATAAAACACAATGCCTTCTATATAATGATTTTCTAAATATTTTTTTATTCCATCATAATCTCTTGGCACATTTTCTAATATTCTCTTTCCATGCTTTTCTAAAATATCGGTGTCTAAATTATATGGATTTCCATTTATATGCTTTCCTATTAGTTCATAAGTTCCTTCTTCTAAGTTAGCATTTTTTTGTTTTTCAAATGCTTCTAAATAATATTTTGCATTTGGATCATCTTCAGTACACAAAAGCCAATGTGGAAAGTGTCCTGTTATTGGGTCAGGTTCTTCTTGACAAGGAATTGCACCTTGTGGTAATGTTCTTCCTTTTTTATAATCATATCTTCTATATATTTTTCCATCTTTTATAAAACAACATGTCCCATCTATTTTTTCTGTTGCAAAGCCTTCTCCGGTCCAGTACCCATTGGCATTCTGGTTCTACTTCTTTTAAACATTTTGCTATTCTATGGTTTTCAAATTGTCTTTTAAAAAGTGTTTTCATTTTTTTCATTTCTATCTCATTCCTTCCTAAGGCACAAATCCGGTTGGAAAAGAATTAAATTTTGGCTAGGCAAACAAGTTTGAAATTTATGAGGCGTACTTTTTGTACGTTGATTAAATTTCAAATGAAGTTTAACAACGCCAAAATTGTAATTATTTTTCAACCTTTTCATCTCCTAATAACCAGTCTGGTAAATATTTAATTTTAATGCCATCTTCAGAAGTGTTATTATATAATTTATCCATTGTTAAAACTATTTTTTCGTAATTATCATTTATTTGTCTTAAAGAATTTAATTCACGTTGTTTTATACTTTCTTCTAGCATTGTATAAGTTACTTGAAAATATTTTTTCTCGTTTGATTTTGTTGCTATAAAGTCAACTTCTAGCGTATCTGCTTTCCCAATTGTAACGTCATATCCTCTTCGTAATAATTCAAAATAAACTATATTTTCTATAATATGTCCAAAATCTGAATTTCTAAAGCCTAATATTACATTTCTTATACCTGTGTCTACTATATAATATTTTTCTAATGTTTTTAATAATTCTTTTCCTTTAATATCATATCTAGGAGCTTTATATATAATATAGGCATTTTCAAGCATTTCCAAGTAATTAAGAACTGTATTGTGTGTTATTTTTGTACCTTGACTCGTTAAATAATCTGCAATTTTTTTAGAAGATATCTGACTTCCAATATTGCTCATTAAAA
Source organism: uncultured Clostridium sp. (assembly GCA_946500615.1). Lineage (GTDB taxonomy): Bacteria > Bacillota > Clostridia > TANB77 > CAG-508 > CAG-269. The sequence continues at coordinate 43,705 of CAMMWP010000008.1, forward strand.
ATTTTAAAATTTTTTCTAGCAGACTTGCATCTAAAAGTTTGTTTCGTTCAACAACATCTTTCATAAATACTGTATTATATATTCCTTTTATAGCATTTTCATACAAGTCTGCGTCATTTTTTATTGTTATAATACCTGGCATTCCTCCAAATTTCACATATTCTATGAATTTGTCTTCCATACTTATATCATCTTCAAGAATTGTAAAATTCAAAAATTCCTTAAAGGATAATGGCAATACTTTTATCTCAATATATCTACCTGTAAGATATGTTGATAATTCTGATGATAATAAATAAGCATTTGATCCTGTTATATAAATATCACTGTCAATATCTATTAATAATGCATTTACAACTTTTTCCCATCCTGATATTCTTTGAACTTCATCAAGTAATATATAATTTTTTTGATTTTTCTTTGCTCTTTCTTTTATCCAACTATGCATTTCTTTGTAATTTTTTATATCATCAAATTCAAATGATTCAAAATTCATATATATAATATTTGCTTTTTTATTCTCTTTTAATATTTCTTCCTTGAAGATTTTTAATAGACTAGATTTTCCACATCTTCTGATACCTGTAATAACTTTTATAAATTCTGTATCTTTATAAGCTAATAATTTATTAATATATAATTCTCTATTTATCATAGTTCTCACCTCTTCATCATTATATACTTTCATTTTTTCATTGTCAAGTTTTGTTAATAAATTAACAAAACTTATATCAAATTGTTTTTTTGTTATTTTATTAATATTTTTTGTTTTTTTATTTTTGTCAAAATAAAATTATCTTTTTGTCTGCTTAAAATAACCTTTAATTATTTGTAAATTATTTTGACAAAGTGAATAATTTTATATTAAATAACAATGCTATTTTTTATTATATGCATTATTTAACTTTTTAAAATTAAAAATAATATGTACTTGCTTATCTTGATGCATTTGATTCTATTAATAAAATTTTTCATTTTTTATGACGCTATGACATCATTGCAAATAAGCCTAATAAAAATCCAATGATATTTCCTATTGCTGTCATTCTACCATGATATAAACTATTCGCTTCTGGAATCAATTCTCCGAGAAATAATATATAACATGGCTCCTGCTGCAAAACTTAAACAAACGGCTATTACCTCTTCTGATATTCCTCCAATAATAGCTCCTACTAAAGCTCCTATTCCCGTAGTAATTCCTGACATGACCACTAGAAAAATAACTTTACTTTTTTTCATTCCTCCATTTTTCATAGGAATTGCCATCGAAATCCCTTCTGGTATATCATGTAAACAGATAGCAATTGCTAAACTAAGTCCTAACTTGATAGAAGCACCAAATCCAGAGCCAATTGCTAGCCCTTCCGGAAAATTATGAATAGCTAACCCAATGGATACAATAATTCCTGTTTTTAGTAATGTGTTATTTTTATTTAGATATGTTTCTTGAACATTAAATTTTTTTTCAACTAATTTGTCACAAAAAATCATCATAACAATGCCTAGTATTACCCCTAATATGGCTGTTATTATATTACTAATTCCTAATGCTTCTGGTAATAAATCAAAACAAATAATTGCCATCATTAACCCAGAGGCAAATGCTAATACAAAACTTAAAAATTTTTTGGAATTCTTCTTTGTAACAACACCTATAATGCCACCTATTGTCGTTCCAAATGTTCCAAAAAATAATCCTATGATTGTCGTTTTTATAATTTCTTGCATGAAAAAACTCCTTAAAATATACTTTATTTTAGTTTATTTTAAAGAGTTTTATTTTATTACTTTTATTCATTTTCGCCTTTTAATTTTTCTGCTCTATCTGCTGCAATTAAATTATCGATCATTTCATCTATATCCCCATTTAAGAAGTTTTCCATTTGATAAATACTCATTCCAATTCTATGGTCTGTAATTCTTCCTTGAGGATAATTATATGTTCTGATTTTTTCGCTTCTATCCCCTGAACCAACTTGTGATTTTCTCGCATTTGCTACTTCGCTATCTTGTTTTTCTTTTTCTATTTCATATAATTTGGTTCTAAGCATTTTCATGGCATTATCTTTGTTTTGGAATTGTGATCTTTCTGTTTGACATTCCACTACAATTCCAGTTGGTTCATGAATTAATCTTACGGCTGATGATGTTTTGTTTATATGCTGTCCTCCTGCTCCTGACGCTCTAAATACTTCCATTTTTATATCTGCTGGATTAATTTCAATTTCTACATCTTCTACAACAGGTAGCACAGCAACGGTTGCTGTTGATGTATGAATTCTTCCACTACTTTCTGTATCTGGAACTCTTTGTACCCTATGAACACCACTTTCAAATTTTAATCTGCTATATACGCCTTTTCCTGTAATCATAAAAGAAATTTCTTTATATCCACCTAGTCCTGTTTCATTTTCATTAAGTACTTCCATTTTCCAATGCTTTTTTTCTGCATACATTGTATACATTCTAAATAATGTACCTGCAAATAAGGCTGCCTCTTCTCCTCCTGCTCCAGCTCGAATTTCACATATAATGTTTTTATCATCGTCTGGGTCTTTGGGAATTAATAAAAATTTCAATTCTTCTTCTATTTCCGGCAATTTTTCTTTTGAGGCATAATATTCTTCTTCTGCAAGCTCTTTCATTTCTGGGTCTTTCATTAGTTCTTCTGCTTCTTCCATGGCTTGCTTTTCTTTTTTATATTCTCTAAATTTTAATACAATTTCTTCTATGCTTGCATGTTCTTTCATTAATTTTTGCCATTCTGTATGATTTGAAATGACTTCTGGATCACTAATCATTTTGGTTAGTTCTTCATATCTTTTTTCTACAGTTTCTAATTTTTCAAACATAAATCTTCTCCTTTTATCGTTTTGCTATTCTATAAGAATATCCATATTCATTTTGTTTATGATAAATGATTTTAATAAACAAATTTGAACTTTTTTATTATACTATATATTTTCTTCTTTTACAAGGGCTTTTTTGTTGATTTTTATGTAAATCTATGATAAAATGCAAAGAGTTTTCTAATGAAAACTTTGTAACAGTAGAACTTGTATTCAAATTGGAAAGGAAACAGATCAGTCCTAAACGGGCTGGTCTGTTTCTATTCCAAATAATAATTTTAGTTGTTTATCGCCTTCCATCTTTTCTTTTTCAGCATTCAATTTTTCTGCATTTGATTTTTCTATATCTTGTTCCTCACTCTTATTTTCATTTATCATAACTTTTTCTACACTTTCTTGTTCCAATTCTTTTACTGTTAAATTTGTTTTTTCAATTTTTAATTCTTCAACATATTCTTCTAAATCATCCATATATTTAATAATATCATCAGAATATTTATAAGACAAAATGTTCTCATTCTTTATTAAAATAGCATTTAATGCCATATGTATCATAGTTGCTAATAATAAAATAATATTAAACCTTGCTATAACTAAAAACAATAGGATTGTTGTAATCATATTTAAAATTCCTGCAATAGAAACATAATTTAAATTATTCGTTTGTCCCATCATATTTTTCTTCTCTAGTTCATATAATATCATCTTTTCCATTGCCAATTTGCAAATTTCTCCTCTTTGCAAATAGTAATTCTCTTTTCTATTTCTTTTAAATTCATTTAAGTCTATTTCGTCGTGAAAAGCAAATAAAATTTTACTAATAAACATACTTTCATATGATGGAATTTCATCTGTTGAGTATTCTTTTATTTTTTCACTATTTATTTTTTCCAAAGCATCTATTTGTTTAAATTTGCTTCTATCTTTTAATTTTAATACATTTTTTTCTTTATCTATTTCTATATATTCTTTTTGAAGCAAATAATATATTTCCGCATTTAATAATGTATGATCTAATATAAATTCATTTTTTATAAAAAATCTTGTTAATATTGGGTCATATTTATTTTGAAATGATTCTTTTGGTTTCGTTAATATTTTTCCATTTTCTTTTTTTATAATATATATAGTTACCCCAACATAAACGAGAGACATGATATATACAATAATGGTCTTAAATATTTTTATATTTGCGAATATCACGACTAATATGGATATCAAAATATTTAGTGCTGTTATAATCATTAATAATCTAGAAATTTCTTTTTTATCATTTCCTCTAATTTTTATATTTAATTTTTTTAGATCTACCTCCATGTTTTTCCCCTTTCTATACATGAATTTCTTTTGTAATATTTTTTCTCTATTTTTTATGATAATTGAATGAAATGATATGGAATTTTGAATTGTGTTAATATATCTTTTTCTCTTTCTGTACATGTAAATATAATGATTTGTCTATCTGCATATGTCTCTGCTAAATATTTTAAAATATTTTCTAATCTTTGTGTATCATAATATGCAAATGCTTCATCTAAAATAATTGGCATGTTTTCTTTTGACAAGTCTTCTGTCATAGAAAGTCTTAAAGATAAATATAATTGATCAATGGTTCCTACACTTAATCGATTTGCTTCAACATAATTTCCGTTTTCTAATTCTACAACTAGTCCATTGTCATCTTGTACCATTACATTTGTATATATTCCATCTGTAATTTCGTTTATGTTTTTAGAAAGATTCTCTGTAAACTTAGGGGTAACTGTATTTTTCATTTTTTCATAAGCTCTTGCTAAAAATGCTTTTGCTAAATTCATACTTTTTTCTAATCTTCTTAAGTTTACAATTTTTTCATTATTGTTAACCAATAATTCTTCTATTTTCATCAAATCGTCTACTTTAGTCTCGACATTTTCTTTATCAAATTCTAATTCATGTAATTTTATTTTTATTGAATTTAATTCTTTTTGGATTTTTTCTATTTGTTCTTCTATATTTTGTAAATTATGTATTTCGAATATTTTTTTATTTTTTATTTTATTTAAATAATTGTTTTTTATTTTTTCAATTTTTAAATTTATATTTATTTTTAAATTATTTTTTAGTGTATTTATTTCTTTTTCTAATTGTTCATTATTTTTTTCTATAATTTTATTTTCATTTAAATAATTATTTTTTTCATGATTTATTTTTTCTTCTTCATTTTTATTTTCTTTTTTTAATATTTTTATTTTATTTTTTTTATTTTTTAAAAATAAAATAGAAAAAATTAAAAACATTGGGAGAGTAAGAAGAAAAATATATTTAAAAATTATATTTTTAATAAAAATACATTGCAAAATATTCAATAAGATTAATAAAATGAAAATCATTATAAATTTATTTTTTATTTTATTTTTATTTTCTGTTAAAGAATTTATTTTTTGATTATTTTTTTCTAATATTTTTTTATTTCCATTTTCTATTTCTAAAATCTCTTTTTTATTTTCATTTATTTTTTGATTATTTTCTTTTTTTATATTTTCTTTTATTTTTATTTTTTCATTTTCTATTTTTTCTTCTGATAATATTTTTTTTATTTCGTCTAAATATTCTCTTTCTATTTCTGAATTTGAAAATTTTTCCAATAGATTTTTTTTATTTTCTTCTATTTCGTATCTTGTATTTCTATATTTTTGTAATTCTATTTTTTCTGTTGCTAAATTTTCATTTTCACGTAATAAAATGTTTAATGGCTTTTCCCTAGACTTTTGCGTTCCTATTTCTTCTAATTGTCTACGATTAATTCTATCAATTGCTCTTTTATATGAAACATTATCTTCTCCTGTTCCTACTAAATTTGCAATTTTTTGTATTAATATTGTTTGTTCATTTTTTTCTAGTTTTACTTCTTCTTGATTAACAACAATCGTAGATAAAAATAAAGTTTCATCCATTTTTGTTTGTTCATAAAAAAATTCATTTCCTTTTGATTTGTCGATATTAAATTGCTTAGAAATGTCTTCTTTTTTTTCATTAAATATTTGTGGATTTTTCTTTCTAAAATCCCTAAATACTTCAAATGTTTCACCATTATCTAATACGTATTCTATTTTCCCCGAAAAATCTTCTCCGTCCCATGGTTTATATTTTTCAAAATTAGAATATGCTTTTCCGTTTTTGTTCTTAGAAATTCCATATAACATATTCGTAATAAAATTTAAAATCGTTGATTTTCCAGATTCATTTTTTCCATAAATGACATTGATTTGTTTTTTTAATTCTATTTCTTTATCTTTTAGTTTTCCATATGCATTTATTTTTAATTTTTCTAGTTTCACTTTTTCACCTCTATTCTAATGCTTCAAAAGCAATTTCAACAGCCTTTTCTATGATTTCTAGCTCTTCCTCACTTGCTGTTTGTTTTTCTTTTAATATTTCTTTGACAAATAATCCCTTTAAAGTATGTGTATTGGCAATATTTTCTAAATCATATTGTATTTTTGTATGGTCTCTTATTTTTATGATTTTTTCATTTGTTACAAATTTATATATTTCGTATCTATCAATTTCGAAATTTCTTTTTCCGATTAGTATGATTTTCACTAATGAATTTTCTGGAATGATTAAATCATTTATTTTTTCAATCAATTCGTCTTTAGAAATACATTCTGTAATATCAAATTCTATTTCTTCAAAATTGTTTTCACTTAATGGAATAAATTCAGTTGTTAACTGCTTATTTTCTTTTATTTCTCCTACAATCATTCCATGTTCCCCTAATTCATCAAACCCTAAAGAAATAAGAGAGCCCGGATATACAATATGTTGATTTTCATATGTATGATAATCTAATTTGTGAATATGTCCTGTTGCTACATAATCAAATCCCTTTTCTTCTAGTACTTTTCTAGGTATAGAATTATATTGTTTTTCTTCTAAATTTGCTCCATCAATTGTACTATGTATTACTAGTATATTTGTTTTTGTTCTATCTTGTAGTTCTACATCTTCTATTCCACAACTTGTACAATAAAAGTCGTCAAATCCGTACCCATATATGTCTACTGTTTGTAAAGATATTTTTTCCATTTCTGGTCCAAAAATATGTACATTTTCATTCCATTCAAATTGGTTATAATAAGAATTTTTTATGTTGGGATCATGATTTCCCGGACTGATATAAATTTTTGTGTTTGGTATTTCTTTGAATAATGCATTCATATATTCGATTGTTGATTTTCTAATATATTGCTGTTCATATAAGTCTCCTGCTATAAATAAAAAATCAATGGTATTTTCTTTTATATATTCAATTACTTTTTTAAATATTTTCCTTTGTTCTAATCGTTTCATGTCTCCAAGATTTTCTCTATCTGATAGATTAACAAAAGGGCTATCAAAATGTATATCTGCTATATGTACAAATTTCATATTTCCTCTTCCTTTTTTGTGATTTATGCTTATGATTGTATACTAATTTTACTTTTTTTTCAAGTAGATGGGCGAAAGTTTTTTTGGTGTATTTTTTTAACTTTACTATGCTTTACTTTATCTTTGTTTTAAAAATTTTTATTCATAAAAATTAAAAACCACTTGCAAAAAGAATATGCTTACAGTATAATTTTAATATAAGTTGTTAGCATTATTATTTACGGAATATGCACATTGAAAATTACATATCTTTGTTAAAATATAACCTCAAAAAATCAAAAACAGAGAATGTGTATATTTAGGAGAATAATGGAAATACTTAAAAGGAATTTATATAAAGAAGTATACAATGAAAAAAAGACAGGAAAATAACAAATTTCTGTCTTTTTCATATTATTTAATCATCATCATTTAATGGTCCAAATAATTCGTCAAACTTTGCTTCCAACTCTTTTTGTAAATCATATGTATCATCATCTTCTGGTTCTTGTGGTAGCACTGGTGCATCATCAAAACTATTCAAATCTAATGGTTTTGACTGCGCTTGTTTTTCTTCTTTCTTGCTTTCTATTGGCTTTTCTTCTTTTTTCTCTTTAGGATCATCATCAAATAAATCATCTAGAGATTCTACTTTCAAGCTATCCACTTTTTCTTTTTTCTCGTCTTCTGGTACATATGGATTATATGGATTATATTTTCGCCAATTTCCTCTTTCTATGGTTCCTATATCATTATGACTAATTTCAAGTTGTCTCATCTCTTTTGCCATTGGATGTTTAAAATAATAAAATTTACTTGCTTTTACAGGCTTAATTCCTTTTTCATAAATAATACATAAGTCATTATCCATTCTTCTTAGTTCGTCTGGTGTCATTAATGCCCTTGCCATGACTTGATCTGATACACTCTTTCCTGTCTTCCAATTTTGTCTATCTCTATTGATTGATATGCTATCTCTTTCAATTGTTTTTTCTCCTAGTGCTTTTGAGAAATATTCTACTGTTTTATATGAGTTACTTCCTAAAAATACATGTGTATCACAGTTACCCATAATGGTTTCATAGGATTTTTCATATACTGCTTCCAATTGGTCTATATTTTGCAAGATAACACTAAATGATATTCTTCTACTTCTTGATGTAGAAATTTTCTTATCAAAATCTGGTATTTTTCCAATGTTAGCAAACTCATCTAATATGAAAAATGTTTGTTGCTTTAGTGTTCCACCATTTCTATCTGCATAATCATATAATTGTTGTATCATTTGAGCAAAAAATATCGTTAGTAAGAAGTCATATGCTGTGTGTGTATCTGATGATATAACATATACAGCTGTTTTTTCATTTCCGATTTCTTCAAAGTCAATTGTGTCTGTTGATGTCAATTCTGCAATTTCTTTTGAATCAAATTTACCTAACTTAGATTGTAATGAGCTCAAGATTGATCCATATGTTTTTTCTGGCGCAATTTCAATAGATTTATAGTTCATCCTTGCTGGATGGTCATAAGGTAGTTGACTCATTAACTCTGTAAGAAGGTTGCTTCCTCCATTTGTGTTTGCTGCTCTTACCAATTCTGCACAACTTGCCAAATTCTGTTCTTCTTCTGGTCTTGTAGCCAATAAATAATAAATTAGCGCTTTTAATAACATTTCTGCTGAATCGTCCCAGAAAGGATCTGAACTTCCACCTTCTGATTTTTGTCCTTTTACAATTGTGTTAGCAATAACATCAACATCTAGTCCTGATGCCACATGCATTAATGGATTATATCCATCACTATATTCTGGTCTTACTAAATTTAATACTTTAATTTTATAACCATGTGCTTTTAAATACCCTGCTGTTCTATCATATAGTTCTCCCTTCGGATCTGTAAATACATATGAACCTAACATTTGATATGCATTTGGTATAGAGTATGATGCAGATTTACCAGAACCAGATCCGTCCAACAACTAATACATTTACATTTCCTCTTTTATCTACTGGTAAATAATTATTTTCTGCTAGTATAATTCCTTTATTTTTGTTTAATATTTCATATTGTTCTCCTCTTTGACTCCAATCACTTGATCCATGTTCAATATCTGTATATTCATTTTTTGGAGCTGACCTTACAAAGCCTATAAAGAAAAATACTGCGTAAAAAATCGTTACAACCATTAAGGTTGAAAAATATGTTCCCATAGCCCCTTCTGTCATTACATTCCCTAATGTGTTCAGCGGATGTGTAATAGAAGCTCCAAATGTTTCCATAAATACTGTTAAATCAAATTGTCCACTGCTGTTAGCTTGAAATGTACTATAGGCAATAGGCGTAACAAATACTATGGCTATAAATATCCATAGTATCCCAAAAATAATAAAATTTGTTCTATTTCTTCTAATCGCACCTTCTATTTTATAGTTCACAATTATCACCTACTCTTTTGTTTATCTTTCTGTTTGGTTTCTTCCCAATACTGCTCCTCTGAACTTTTTGTCTCTTTCATGTTTTTGTTTAATATTTTCTAATGAATCAGAAGATTTTCCTATTACCTCTTTTTGATCCATAGTCTTTCTTATTCCATCTTCTCCTATAGAGTAAGAATCTGCTTGAACTTGTCTAAATACATCTTGTGGTGGTATTTGTCCATCTACAATCTTTAGTTTTGTCGTTTTACCATTTGCTAAAGCTTTTTTGTCTTTATCATCCACTAATTGTTGGATGTCAATGCAGTTTATTTCCGTTGTATTTTTCTCGGTTAAATTTGTATTACTCATTTAAACTTTCCTCCCTTAGTCTTCTTTTTTGTCTCTGACTTCAAAGGCAAAATAAGATTTATTTGGTTTCAACTTACATTTTCCTTTTACTTCATTTGTTTTTTCGTCAAAATAAAGTACAGGTTTTACTTCTTCTGTTGTTTCTGGGTCTATAACACATATTGGTCTTTTCAAATTTGGCGTGTATTTAAAATCTTTTATTTCTGTTTCATTGTCTGAATAAATACTGTCAAATTTCAAAGGCATTGGTTTTTTACTGATAGAAACTTTATTTCCCTCCAATATAGCGGTATTAACAACAACTCTATCTTTTCCAAAAGATAAGATAACCAATTCGTCTTGATCTATTGATGGAAAATCTACATAAAAGGTTTTTCTTATCATATCCCCTCTTATTTCATCTGTTGAGTCTAATCTCTCTAATGCATATTTAGGATATTCTTTTATTAATTCTTTTGGAGTTCTAATAATTTGATAGATTACTGTACTTACTCCCTTTGGATCCGTAATACTAAAGCTCTTTCCTTCCCATGTCTCCATTTTTTTCCCTCCATTTCTATGTTTTTTGTTCCATAGTTTGTCTTTCGTTCTCTATAACACTCATTATTTATTTTACATGAAAAATCACATTTTGTCAACCATTACATTATGTAAATTTTCCATACATTCTGTTACAGTTCAGCATTTACTGGCAATGTAATATTTAATAGTACTCGTATTTACTCTTTTCTTGGATTAAAGGCTGATACTTGATTTAATTCCTCAAATATTTTTCTTTCTTGACTAGTCAATTTCTTAGGTACCATTATCTTTACTTCTGCCACTAAATCTCCTCTAGCCCCTTTTCCGTCTTTGTATCCTTTTCCCGGTATTCTAATTTTTTCTCCACTTTGTATTCCTTGAGGAATATAGACTTTTGTTTCTTCATCAATAGACTGGATGTTGACTCTTGTTCCTAATGCTGCTTCCCATGGTGTTATTTGTAAATCTGTATATAAGTCACAACCTTGTAATTTAAACTTTTTATCATCTTTTATATTAATTTTGATAAATAGATCTCCATTTTTGGCACCATTACTTCCGGGTTTTCCTTGCCCTATTAATCTTATTTTTTCACCATTTCGAATACCTTGTGGAATTGTTACTGTAAATGTTTTCATTCTTCCTTCAACAGTTCTTAAAGATATTTTTTTATCTAGTCCATAAAAAGCTTCATATATCGTAGAATTGATTTCTGTTTCTACATTTTCTCCTTTTAATGGTTCTTTTGATTGTGCTTTTTCTGCTTTTCCTTCTTGTTTGATATTTCCAAAAAACATTTTTACAATAGACTCTTTTCCTCTTGGATTGAATTTTTTATTCACTAGGTTACGTGAATTCCAAATCCTATCATATTTTCTTTTTGAACTTGGCATTGAGAGAATTCTATATGCTTCGTTGATATCTTTTATTCTTTCTTCTGCTAAGCTATCTCCAACATTAACGTCTGGATGATATTTTTTTGCTGCATTTCTATACGCTATTTTTATTTCTTCAATAGAAACTCTACTTGTTTCTAATCCTAAAATTTTATAGTAATCTTTAAAAATCATTTGACATCCTCCCCAATAATTAGGTGTTTCTATTATATCATAAAAAATAAAAAAATCCATAGTTTTATGGATTTTTTACAGATTGTTGACAAAGTATATAAAAATATTTTGTTCAACAATCTTTTCTTTTGAA
>CAMMWP010000009.1 GCA_946500615.1 uncultured Clostridium sp.
TGTATTGGAAATCAAGTAATGAAAATGTAGCAAAAGTGTCAGAAGGAAATGTGACGGCAGTAGGAAATGGAACAGCAACGATTACAGCAACATCAAGAGATGGTGGAAAAACAGCAACATGCAAAGTAACAGTAGGAACCGGAACAGTAAGTTTACAAAAACTAACATTAAATAGTAGTATGGAAATCGTTACAAAAGGAAGTAGTAAAACCATATATGCAACTTACAATCCAAGTAATGTAACAGATAAAGTTTTGTATTGGAAATCAAGTAATACAAATGTGGCAAGAGTATCAGAAGGAAATGTGACAGCAGTAGGAACAGGAATAGCAACAATTACAGCAACTTCAAGAGATGGCGGGAAAACCGCAACTTGTCAAATCATTGTTGTAGATAAAAATAGCCAAATGCAAGGCATTAGTTTAAAAACAACAGAAAAGACCATGAAAAAGGGAGAAAGTATGACAATTTATGCAACATACAATCCAACCAATGTAGCAGATAAAGTTATTTATTGGGTTTCAAGTAATACAAATGTGGCAAGAGTATCAGAAGGAACTGTTACAGCAGTAGGAACAGGAACAGCTACGATTACAGCAGTGACAAAAGATGGAGGAAAAACAGCTACTTGTAAAATTACTGTAAATAATTAAATAACAAAGTCATATAGTAATGTTGATTATTATATGGCTTTTTGTAATTATGTGACTTATATATAGCATCCTAATTTAGTCTAAACTAGAACATTATTGTTATCGTTCAGCTCTTCCCATCTGAGGGTTACCATATGTTATATTTTTAAGAGTTCTCAACTACCCTCCAATTCCCGTTTAAGAAATTCTAATATCTAAATCGTAACCATACCCGAAAACAGGACCCTTTACGACTTATATATAAGAATTTCTAAAACTATTCCGGTCGCATTCGAACTCTTAAAAATATAACATATGGTAACCCTCAGATGGGAAGAGCTGAACGATAACTGATAAGGAACTGTAACATGGTTTTTTATTTTTATATAATTGACGAAAATTGGATTTATTGATAAAATAAGAAAAAATAATAGAATGGGAATTGATGAAAAATGGAAAAAAGACTAGTAAGTATCATAACGCCATGTTATAACGGAGAAAAATATATTGAAAACTTAATAAAATCTATCATTAATCAAACATATCCTAACTTAGAATTCATTATAGTTGATGATGGTTCAGAAGATCATACAGAAGAAGTTATAAAAACATATATAGATGACTTTAATAAAAAGAATATTCAGTTTAAATATATAAAACAAAAAAATAAAGGACAAGCAGCAGCAATTAACAATGGATTACAATATGTACATGGAGAATATTTGATTTGGCCCGATTCGGATGATTATTATGAAAATGATGCCATTGAAAATATGGTAAATTTTCTTGATAAGAATAAGGATTATCATGCAGTTAGAGGGAAAGTAGCATTTAGAAAAGATACACCCTTAAAAGAAATCATAGAAATAAGAGAAAGTCATCAGCCAAACAAAACAGACCTATTTCAAAACTATATTATGGAAGAAGATACATATTGTTTTACCGGAATTATGATGATTAGAATGGAAAATTTCATAAAAAACAATAAAGGCAAGAAAATTTACGAAAATAGAGCAGGGCAAAATTGGCAAATCATTCTACCATCTGTATATAATAGTAAAACAGGTTATATTGACAAAATTGTATATAATGTTATTACAAGAGAGAACAGCCATTCCAGAAGAAAAGAAGAACATATGAAAGATGTTTTAAAAAGGATGCATAATCATAGAAAGATATTAAATAAAACAGTTTCAAAAATAATTGATGATCAACAAGAAAAACAAAAATATCTAAAGATGATAAAAGAAAAATATGATACAAGAAGAAATGCCTTTTTTGAAAAGATTAAAAATGAACAAATACAAACAACAATCGATATGTTTGAGCTTGAAAATTTATATAAGGAGATAGAAGAAAAGAATAAAGAAATTACATATCTAAAGGGACAAGTAAACTTGAGAGATATCCAAATAGAAGAAAAAATACACAGATAGAAAATACAAAAACAGAAAGCAAAAATTATTATGATGAATTGCAAATTGTTTACAATAGTAAACGATGGAAGTATACCGACAAAATAGCTAAATTAGTAAACAAAATAAAAGGCATAAAAGGTTGATTTTTAGTATAGTTATGTTATAATTATCCAAAGAAGGAGATATGCAAAGATGAAAGAAACTAACGAAGATTATAAGATTATTGTAGATAATGTATATAAAACATTTAATGTATATTTAGACAAAGCAAATACATTAAAAGAAAAACTACTATTTTTATTTAGTAGAAATAGAAAAGAAAAAAGAGAAGTATTAAAAGGAATTAATTTAAAAATAAAACAAGGAGAAGTGGTTGCTTTAATTGGAACCAATGGAAGTGGTAAATCAACATTATTAAAGTTACTAACTAAAATCATATATCCAAATCAAGGCAAAATTGAAACCTATGGAAAACTAACTTCGCTTTTAGAGTTAGGGGCAGGTTTTCATCCCGACTTTTCTGGAAGAGAAAACATATATTTTAATGCTTCAATTTTTGGTTTAACAAGAAAAGAAATTGATAATCGATTAGAAGATATCATTGAATTTTCTGAATTGAGAGATTTTATAGATAATCCAGTAAGAACGTATTCTTCTGGAATGTATATGAGATTAGCTTTTTCAGTTGCGATTAATGTAGATGCAGATATTTTATTAATTGATGAAATCTTATCTGTTGGAGATGAGCATTTTCAAAATAAATGTTTTGATAAAATGTTAGAATTGAAAGAGCAAGGAAAAACAATGGTATTTGTTACACATAACATGAATTCTGTAAAAAACTTATGTGATAGAGCTGTATGGCTATGTGATGGGAAAATAAAAATGGATGGTAATACAAACGAAGTAGTAGATAAATATGTAGAAGCAACAAGCTAGAAAGGATAAAAAAATGAAATTAAATTATGAATTATTTCCCGGAAAAAATAGGAACGCTGAAGAAACTTATGAAAAAAAGGATACGATGATTTCGATAATAACACCTTATTATAATACTAATAAATACATTGATATGACATTAAACAGTGTATTAAATCAAACATTTCCATACTTCGAATGGATCATTGTTGATGATGGTTCTACAGAAGAAGAATCATTAAAAAAATTAAATGACATCGAAAAAATGGATGATAGAATAAAAGTATTTCATAAAGAAAATGAAGGTCCAGCAGCAGCAAGAGATTTTGGAGCAAAAAAGGTAAATAAATCTAGTAAATATTTCGTATTTTTAGATTCAGATGATTTAATAGATCCTACATATTTAGAATGTGCATACTGGACATTAGAAACACATCAAAAAGCTTCATGGGCATATACAGACACAATCAATTTTGATGGACAAAATTATACATGGACAAAGTGGTATCATCCTAAAAAAGAAATGAAAGACAACATTTTGGTCATGACAGCAATGATTAGGAAAGAAGCTTTTTTTGCTGTAAATGGATTTGAAATTAAAGACAAAAATGTATATGAAGATTGGTGTTTATGGTTAAAAATGATAAGACTAGGAATGTATCCAGTAAGAATGGACTTTTTTGGATTTTGGTATAGAAAAAAACCAAAAGAAGAAAGCCAACTACAACAATCGAATGAAGACAATAGAGAAAAGGCAATGTCATATGTAAAAAAAATAATCAATGAAATTAAAGATGATAGAAAAAAAGGGATTAATAAAATAAAAAATGGAATTCAATATCCAAAAGAAGACTATAATTGGGATGAAATTATTGAAAAATGTCATACAATTGAAACACCTATAAAAAAGAATCATGATGATAAGATAAATATTTTGATGATCATTCCTTGGATGACTGTAGGAGGAGCAGATAAATTTGATTTAGATATCATAAAAAGAAGTAACAAAGATAAATATACCTTTACAATTATTTCAACAGAACCAAATAGAAATGAATGGAGGCAATATTTTGAACAATCTGCTACAGTCTATGATTTAACTACTTTTTTAGATAGAAAATATTGGGTTAGTTTTATCAATTATATAATAGAAAAAAATGATATTCATATAATTTTTAATACAAATAGTACATTTGGATATAATGTTTTACCATATTTAAAAGTAAAATATCCTAAAATTCCAATCATGGATTATATACATATGGAAGAATGGTATAACAGAAATGGTGGTTTTTCGAGAGATTCGAGTGCGATTTCTTCTGTTATTGATAAAACTTATGTATGTAATGCAAATAGTGAAAAGATATTAGTAGAACATTTTAAAAGAAATCCAGAAGACATTTCCACTATATATATTGGGGTAGATGAAACAATATATCATCCAAGTAACTTTCATAAATCAGAGATTTTGAAAGAAAAAGGTATCCATTGTGATGGAAAATACTTGATTAGTTATATTTGTAGAATAGCAGAACAAAAAAGACCATTTTTATTATTAAAAATTATAGAAAAATTAAAAAAAGAAAGAAATGATTTTTTATTTGTTATTGCTGGGGACGGACCTTTGCTAAATAAAATGAAAAAAGAAGCTAAAAAGCTAAAGATATACAAGGACATGATATTTTTAGGAAATGTAAAGGAAACAGAAAAAATATATGCAATTAGTGATTTAACAATTAATTGTTCTATCAAAGAAGGACTAGCATTGACAGCATATGAATCACTTTCAATGGGAGTACCTGTCATATCTTGTGATGTTGGAGGACAAAAAGAACTCATCAATGAAGAGGTAGGTGTCATTGTACCTTGTATACAAAAAGAAGAAGATATTTTCGATTACAATTATCAAGAAAAGGAAATCGATCCATATGTAAAAGGAATTCAGAAAATTTTGGACCATTTAGATACATATAAAAAGAATGCTAGACAAAGAATTTTAAACGGATTTACGATTGATAATATGGTAGAAAATATGGATAAAGTTTTCACAGATTTAGTGAAAAATCCAAATATTCAAAAAATAGAAAATGCCCAAAATATGAAGGATAATATGGATATAACAAAAGAATTGATAACAAAGTATTTTATCAGTAGCCATGACGAATATGAATATTTAGCACGTAATTTTAATATAAACAATGTGGATATAGATTGGAAATTAGAAAAAGAGGAAAATAAGATGCTTTATTATGAAAATACATGGGAATATAAAATAAAACATCCATTTTATGTCATACTTACGAAATTACATTTATATCCTTGGATAAAAAGAATAATAAAAAGAGGAGAATAACATATGTTTAAAGTCTTTAAAAATCTATACAACTATAGAGAATTATTAAAAACAAATGTAAAAAAAGAAATCAGAGGAAAATATAAAAATTCATTTTTAGGAGTTTTATGGTCATTTTTAAATCCATTACTACAAATCGCTGTATATGCAATTGTATTTCCATTAATCCTAAGAAATACGCAGGAAAATTATGTCATATTTCTATGTTGTGGACTAATTCCTTGGACATTTTTTTCTACAGCTATTAGTAGATCAGCCTTTACAATGGTGGAAAATGGGAATATATTAAAAAAGGTGTATTTTCCAAGAGAAATACTTCCTATTTCAGTTGTCACAAGCGAAGCAGTAAATTTCTTGATTTCAACAATTATTATACTTGCATTTGTTATATTTAGTGGATTAGGTGTAACAAAATATATTTTGTTATATCCACTTATATTTATTGCACAATATTTGTTGTTACTTGGTATATCTTTTATCGTATCTAGTATATGTGTATATATCAGAGATTTACAGCATTTTATAGGCGTATTTTTACAATTGCTATTTTATGCAACACCAATTGTATATGCAGCAGATACAATTCCCGAAAATTTTAAATGGATATTAGAACTCAACCCAATGACGTATATTATTAATGGATATAGAGATATATTTTATAATCAAACAATGCCAGATGTAAATGCCATTTTAATATTAATTGCAATTGTATTAATAGCAATTATTGTAGGATATTTAATATTTAATAAATTACAAAAAGGATTTGCAGAAGAATTATAAAATTTTTGTAGAAATAGAAAAACATTACATAATAGAAAACAAGGAGAGAATAAAAGAAGATGGAAATGCAAAAAGTAAAAGCAAAAATAAAAGAACAATGGAAATTCTTAACCATACTGATAATAGGTGTTATTGCGATTTTAATGACAGCAAATTATATATTAGGTATTACAGATGGTTTGTATAATAAAAGTGAAAACATAGAAGCACAAGAAAGCATAAAAGACATACAAGCAAATGACAAAATAGAACAAAAAATAATTGCAGCAGAAAACAATTTCGAAAGAGTAGATATACAATTCGAACCACTAAAAGAGGAAAGTGATGTTTCTGGAGAAATTACCATTGGAATTCAAGACGAAAATGGAAAAAACATAGAAGAGAAAACGATTACCAGAAATTATATTAGAGAAAATACAACATATGAATTTGAATTTAAAAGACAAAAAGAATCAAAAGGAAAAACATATACAGTATGGATTGCCTTTCATCAAACAGAAGAAGGGACAAAACCATTTACTGTAAAATATTTCCCAAATGGAGAAGGAGAACAAAATAGCTTTACAGTAAATGGAGAAAATAGAGAAGGGAGAATTGCAACACAAGAATTTTACTTTAACACAACAAAGCAATTGTTTTTCACAGCTGTTGCTACACTAATATCCCTTTATGCTATTATGATAAGTATTTATATTTATAATAAAAAAGGTATAAAAATAGAAAACATATTTTTATATACTGTACCAGTTATATGTTTATTCTACATTTTATGTATGCCTACATTTAAAAACCATGATGAATTATATCATTGGTTTAGAAGTTATGAAGTATCTATTGGAAAATTTGTAGAAGGGATTGATGGAGATACATTAGGGACAAAAATGCCAGAAAATATTGTAAAACCATTAACAGATGATTGGACAACGCTTACTTATGGAGATGTAGAAGCTTATTTAGACTTAGGACTAGAGCCAGAAAATGAAGCTACTTTATATTCTGAAACATCAGCCGTATATTCATTTATACAATATTTACCACAGGCAATTGGAATTTTTATTACTAGAATATTTACAGATAAAGTGTTATTATTAGCCTATGGTGGTAGGATTATGAATATGATTGTTTCAGTAGGATTAATCTATTTAGCAATCAAAAAAATTCCATTTGGAAAGAAAGCCATTTTATTGTTATCATATATACCAATTGCAATAGAAGGATTTTCTTCACTTTCACCAGATGCCATGACGATTTCTGTAGCATTCTTATATATTGCTTATATTATGAGCTTAGCATTTCATAAAAAAGACCAAATAATTGGTAAAAAACAGATTATTATTTTACTGGTAATGTCTATTGTCATGGCTTTATGTAAGATTGTATATATACCATTAGTTTTACTAATGTTTATGATACCAAAAGAAAAATTTAAAAATAAACAAAAAATCAAACCATTGATAATGATAGTCATAATTGCTTGTGTGATTAATTTACTATGGTTAGGATTTTCTAGCAACTATTTAAAATATTTTAGAGAAGGGGATTCAGCTGTTCAAGTAAAAACAGTATTAACACATCCTATTGAGTATATTCAAAACTGTTTATATACATTGGCATTAAACGGAGATGACTATATTTTAACTATGTTTGGAGGAGAACTTGGATGGGGAGAATTAATTAAAGTTCATACAGTGGTTCCTTATATATTGTTTGTGTTTATGATTTGGCTAACATTAACAGACAAGACTATAAAAAATACATTTGCTTTATATCAAAAAATAGTGATTGCTTTAACGATTCTTGCAGTTGGTGGATTGATATTTACAAGCTTGTTTGTACAATGGACAACTTGTGGAAGTGATTCTATAGCAGGTATACAAGGAAGATATTTTATTCCCATATTGCCTTTGTTGATGCTATTGGTAGGAAGCCAAATTAAGTTGAAGTCTGAATATGATGATAAAAATTTACAAAGGTCAATTGGTGTGATTGGAACCGTATTACAGATTTATGTAGTTTTACAAATTGTTATTACACATTTATAAGAAAGTTTTTATTGAATAGAAAAAGCGATATTTCTTTTGAAAATAAATCTTATTGTTTATTTTTACTTTAAGCTTGCATACTTAAAGTTTCGTATTGTTTCCTATTCGATAAAAGCTATGTGTTAACGAAATCAAAAATTTCTACGCACACAAACAGAATATAAGAAGAAAGGATAGTTTAGAAATGGAGAAAATAGCTGTACTAATACCTTGTTATAATGAAGAATTAACAATAGAAAAAGTAGTAAAAGATTTTAAAAAAGAATTACCAGACGCAGATATTTATGTGTATGATAATAACTCAAAAGACAAAACAGCCCAGATTGCCAAAAATGCAGGAGCGATTGTTAGAAAAGAAACAAGACAAGGCAAGGGAAATGTTGTCAGAACCATGTTTCGAGAAATTGATGCAGACATTTATGTGATGGTAGACGGAGATGATACCTATCCGGCTGAATTTGTTCATCAATTAATCGAACCAGTTAGAAATGGTGAAGCAGATATGACAATTGGAGATAGGCTTTCAAATGGAACTTACCAAGAACAAATAAAAAAGAATTTTCATGAATTTGGGAATAATTTGGTAAGGAAAGCAATCAATATTTTGTTTAATAATAAATTAAAAGATATTATGACAGGATATAGAGTGTTTAATAAAACATTTGTAAAAAATATGCCTGTATTAAGTCCTAATTTTGAATTAGAGACAGAAATGACATTATTTGCATTAGATAAAAAATTTAGACTAAAAGAAATACCAATTATTTTTAGAGAAAGACCAGATGGAAGTGAATCTAAAATTAATACAGTTTCAGACGGAATAAAAGTTATCAAAACGATTATAAAGATGTTTAAAGATCACAAACCATTGAAGTTTTTTACCATTTTGTTTACCATATTATTACTAATCGGTATTTTTGTTGGTCTACCAGTTATCATTGAATATTGTAAAACAGGGTATATTACAAAAGTACCAACAGCGATATTGGCTACAGGAATTGTTACTTTAGCAGTGATTTGTGAGCAATGTGGAATTATTTTACACACCATAGTAAAACAGCATAGAGAAAATTATGAATTAAATTTGTTAAGATATACACAATCAGAGAATAAGAATAATGAATAAAGGAAGAAAAATCGTATGGAAAAATTAAAAGAAATCATGAAAAAAGTATTAACAAAAGAAGTGATATTATATATTGTGTTTGGAGTATTTACAACAGTTGTTAATTTAGCTTCTTTCTTTATCATGAATAGTATTTTAAAATGGAATGAAAATCTTTCAAATTTTATAGCAATTGTACTAGCCGTATTATTTGCATATGTTACAAATAAAGATTTGGTATTTCATTCTCAAGCAAAAACAAAAAAAGAGAAATTACAAGAATTCTTAAAATTCATATTAGGAAGAGCATTTACAATGGTAATAGAATTTTTAGGAGGATGGTTGTTATTTAAAACACCAATTCCTAAAATGATTAGCAAACTAATCATAACAGTTGTTGTCGTTATTTTAAATTTCTTTATTAGTAAATTATTTGCTTTTAGAACAAAACATGCTAAGGAGGATATAAATGGAGAAAGTAAAGAATAGAATAAAAGAAATTTTATTAGATAAAAATTTATATATTTTTTCTATCATCACTATTTTATTTTATGGTGTGTTTTGTATTATGCAATATGCACCTGATACCTATAGTGTATTTGCAACAAATTTAACCGATATTGTTTCTCACTTTTTCTCATGTGGAAGAATTGTAACAGGAGGCGCACTTTATATCGTAAGGGGACTTTTACACATAGGAAATTATGGAACATATTTATTGTCTTATGGCTTTGCTATGTTATGTATGATCATTAGCTTATATAAACTAAACAAACTTATTAGTCAAGAAATAAAGAACACGATAGTAAGTATCCTTATTACAACACTAATCATCATAAATCCTTTTTCAATAGAATTATTTGTGTACATAGAAAAAGGAATTATGATACTATCTATTTTACTATGTATATTGGCAGTAGAACAAATAAAGAAATTCTTTGAAGGCAATAAAAAATCAATTATAGTAGCGCTTATTTTTATGATAATAGCGAACTGTTGCTATCAAGGAACAGTAGGACTGTTTGTGGCAATTTCATTACTATATATTATAAAATATTCTAAAAACATAAAAGAATTTATAGTAAATAATATAATTGTAGCATTAACATATGGAATACCAGCCATATTAAATTTTATGTTAGTTAGATTTTTATTTACCAATGAAAGGGTAGCAGGAAAAATCGTTCTTTCAGAATCTATCATAAAGATGTTACAAGGAACAAAAAGAATGTTAATCAACACATATGATTTATTACCTAAATATGTGTTTATGATACTTATTGCAGTTTTATTAGGTATCATCATTTACCAAGCAATTAAGAAGAAAATCTCTTCAAAGAAAAAAATCTTGGAAATATTAGGAGCATGTTATCTAATAGCAGGAACATTATTTGCAACAGTAGCACCACAAATTTTGCAAGATACGAGTTCCATTTGGTTTGTTGCAAGAAGTTCTTATACGATGGCATCTATTATTGGATTATTAACTATGTATATATTTATGCAGACACAGATACATGTAAAAATGAAAAATATGCTTATTGTTATTTTACTGGCATTTTTACTTCTTCAATTTGTTAGTTTTATGAGTTTCTCAATAGACAATTATATTGGAAATTATACAGATAAAATGACAACACTGGAAATCAATCAATTGATAAAAGACTATGAAGAAAAAATGGGACAACAAATAACACAAATCTCAATATATCATGATTCAGAAATACAATATACATATCCAGAATTAAAAGCTTCTGGAGATATGAACATAAAAGCATATTCAGCAGATTGGTGTGTACCACAAATTATCCAAATGTACACGGGAAGAAATCTGACGACTGTAGAAAATGATGAAACATTAAAAAATGAATTTTTGCAAAAGAATTGGAATGTTTTTGATAAAGAACAAATTGTTTTCCAAGACGATACGATGCATATATGCTTATATTAGTAAGAGCCAAAAAGAAGGAGAATAAGGTTGAAAAATTTTGAGCATAGTGAAAGGAATGAAAATAAATATGAAAAAAATAACAATAATCATACCAGCATACAATGAGGAAGAATCATTACCACATCTATATGAAAGACTTCAAAAGCTAATGAATTCAATGGAAAATTATGAATTTGAAATCCTATTTGTAAATGATGGTAGCAAAGATAATACAATTCATTTAATAAAAGAATATAGAAATAAGGATAAAAGAATTAGCTATGTTGATTTTTCTAGAAATTTTGGAAAAGAAATTGCCATGATAGCAGGATTAGATTATGCAGTAGGAGATTGTGTTATCTTTATGGATGCAGATTTACAAGACCCACCAGAATTAATTCCGGAATTGGTGCAATATTGGGAAGAAGGATATGATGATGTCTATGCAAAAAGAAATTCTAGAAAAGGGGAAACTTGGCTAAAGAAATTTACTTCTAAGATGTATTATAGAGTTCTTCAAAGTTTAACAAGTGTACCAATTCAAAAAGATACAGGAGACTTTCGTTTATTAGATAGAAGATGTGTGAATGCTTTAAAAAAGATGAGAGAATCACAAAGAAATTCTAAAAGTATGTTTAGTTGGATTGGATATAAAAAGAAAGAAGTATTGTATGATAGAGATCCTCGAGTGGCTGGACAAACAAAATGGAATTATAAAAAATTGGTAGATTTAGCAATTGATGGTATTACTTCATTTACTACATCACCACTTAGAATATCAACATATATTAGCATACCAACGTTTATTACTTTATTTGTTTATTTTATCTATGTTATCATCAAATGTATTGTGACCAGTACAGCAGTACAAGCATTTCAAGCAATTATATTACTGATTTTATTCTTCTCGGGAGTACAAATTTTATTGTTTGGTATTATAGGAGAGTATTTAGGTAGAATTTTTAACGAGAGTAAAAATAGACCATTGTATTTGGTAAATGAATATAATGAAAAAAAAGAAATGAATGATGAATAAGGATTGCAAAAAAAGTAACTTCTTCTTTACATTTAAAGGAGAAGTTTTATACCATATTTAGAAAAGTCATACTGACATGCAACAAAAATAGCATATATAGAAATAAAATTTGCAATATATATTGACATAATAGTAAATGGTCTGTATAATAATATAAACTATCAATTGATAGTTTATATTATTAGGAGGTAAAAAAAGTGGCAGAAGGATACCAAGCAACAAAAGGAAATATAGAAATCTTTTTAAAAGAACTAAAAAATATATTAGAAATTCCTATATCAAAATTAAATATTATTCCAAGAGAGGATAAACCAGAAGAATATTCAACAGAATATTGTTTAAGAGATTTAGAATTTGAAATAGAAGATGTGAAAGAGGAATTAAAAAAATTAAAACTTAGTGAATATGTAGAATGTTGTCCAGATGAAAGAAATGTTAAATCAAATGATTATTATGTATTTTCGAAAATGTATCATCAGAAACAAGTATATATAAAACTCAAAATACAAAGTTATGACAAAAAATCTATATTATGTATGTCATTTCATTATGCCGAGTATGAAATAACAAAATTTCCGTATAGGGGAAGGGAGGGGAATTGTTAGGATGAAAGAATTAAAGAAAGTAAAGATGTTTTGTTCTATTTGTGAAGAGATGCATGAAGTTAGCTTGATGGAGCAAACAAAAGAAATAATAGTAAAAGGTGAACCTATTAAATATAGAGAGGTTTACTATAAATGTGATAAATATTTAGATAATAATATATTTATGTCTGAAGATTTATGGAATATGAATTTAATTAATAGTTTGGATGAATACCGAAAGAAAAAAGATTTATTAACCTCTAAAGAAATTAAAGAAATAAGAGAGAAATATCAATTAACGCAAAGTGAAATGGCATATTTATTAAATTTAGGTGAAATTACTATAACAAGATATGAAACAAAACAAATTCAAGATGCTAGTGTTGATAATATGATTAGAGAGTTAAATGACAATCCATTATTTGCCTTAAAAATGTTAGAGAAGAATAAGAGTAAATTTAAACGATATGATGAAATTGATAAAAATATTAAAGATGTAATTGATAAGAATATTATTGTTTTTCTAAATGAACAAGAGTTAATTGCAAAGTATATAAAATATAATAAAAAATCTATTGTAAATGGCAATACAATATTGGATATTGAGACACTTACCAACGTATTGGGGTATATTACAAAAGAGATAGGACCGACGAAAAAAGTAGTATTGATGAAACTATTATGGTATATAGATAGTTTAAGTTATAAAGGCCATGATTATTCAATAACAGGATTAGTTTATGAACATATGCCATACGGAGCCTTACCAATAGGACATCGAGAAATTATTGAACTATCGTCAATAAAATCTAGTTTATTTATAAATGAAAGTGAATATGAGGAATATAGAATTCAATTTAATGAGAAATATAAAATAAAAAGAATGAAAAAAGAGGAAAAAAGAATTATAGATAAAGTTATTCATAAATTTAAAAATTATAAAAGTTATGAAATTTCTGATTATATGCATAAAGAAAAAGCATATATAGAAACAAAGGATAATCAAATTATACCATTTACATATGCAAAAGAAATTAATGAATTTTAAACTAACATAGTCATATATAGCATAAAAATTTTATATTAAATATATTGAAGATAATAGGAATATTTGAAAAAATAAAATAATATTATATACTTGCATATAAGGTTTTTATTAAGAAGAATGAAAAAATTTTTAAGAGTTAATAAAAGATATATAGTTTTAGTATATTTTATATATTAGGAAAGCCATGCCGACTTTCTAATATATAAGAGTAGATTGTGCATAATTTTACTAACGTAAAATTAGCGAGAACAAAAGAAAAGGTGATAGATATGATAAGAAAAATTAAAGAAGAAGATTTAACAAATGTTATGACATTATGGGTAAAATCAAATTTTAAATCAAATTATTTTATTGAAAAAGATTATTGGTTAGAAATCTATAACCAAACAAAGTTAGATTTTTTAGAAAATTTCAAAACATATGTATATGAGAGAGAAAAAGACAATGAGATAGAGGGATTCATATCTATACAAAACAATGAAATCAAAGCTATTTGCGTAAAAGAAGAGAAAAGAAGGAAAGGCGTAGGAACCAAACTAATAAATTATTGTAAAGACCTTCTACAAGATGGTATGGAATTATATATAAATATATTTGAAAAAAATATGAATGGTATTATATTTTTTTCAAACTTACAATTTAAAAATGCTAAGATACAACTAAATGATAAGTTTAGAGAAACAGAATATGTGATGAAGTGGAAAAAGGATAAGATATGAAAATATTTTATCTTTTTTAATACAATTCAGTCTTTTCCATTTGAGAGCATAGTCATATAGTATATTTTTAAGGTTCTCGGCTACCCTCCAATTGCCGTTTAAGAAATTCTAATATCTAAATCGTAACAATACCCGAAAACAGGACCCTTTACGACTTATATATAAGAATTTCTAAAACGATTCCGGTCGCATTCGAACTCTTAAAAATATACTATATGACTATGCTCTCAAATGGGAAAGACTGAATTGTAACTAAAATTGTAATCTTTTTCTCTAACTATTCTAATATCTTAAGAAAATTTTAATCTTTCATAAAAAAATACTTAATAAATAGTTGTTATACTAACAGTAGCCATCATTAAATGATATGCTGTAGCAAACAATAAATATGATAAAAGTGCAATCATTAGAGCGAAGCGATGTTCTTGAATAGGAAAAACTCGATTTTTCTATTCAATAAAAAACATAGTATGACAAAAATGTAAGACAAAAATAAAGCAAAATGCATACATTTTAGGAAATATGTGGTATAATATATGTGATATGTTTTATTCAAGTATAAAACAGGAAGGATAGCAATGAGTAGAAAAAATAAAATAAAACTATTAAGAATATTTTTAGCAACTGTTGCACTAACTATCATGATTGGTGTTATCATTTATTTGATACCAGTTATGAAAGATCTAAGTACAATAGAGGGACAAGAAGCCTTTAAAAATAAAGTAAATGATTCGGGATTTGTTGGATTATTAATGTTATTTGGATTACAAGTAGCACAAATCTTTTTAATCATATTACCGGGAGAACCAATAGAAATACTAGCAGGCATGTGTTATGGAGGATGGGGAGGTTTAATATTTATAACCATTTCTGTATGTATCATAACAACAGCTATTTTCTACCTTGTAAGAAAATTAGGAAGAAGATTTGTATATGACTTTTGCAATGAAGAAAAGGTAAAAAAAATAGAGAATAGTACATTATTTAAAAATCCTAAGAAAATTGAATGGATAATGATCATTTTATTTATGGTACCCGGAACACCAAAAGATTTACTGGTATATATAGCGGGATTATTACCTATTAAACCATTAAGATTTATATTAATATCTACATTTGCAAGATTGCCTTCGGTTGTGTCATCTACATTTGCAGGACATACCTTAATGAGAGGAGATTGGAAATCAAGTCTAATCATTTATGCTATTACATTTTTATTAGTAGGAATTTTAGTATGGATCATTAACAGATTTGATAAAAGTAAAGTAACACAGGAAGCATTAAAATCAATACAGAAAGACATAAAATAGAAAGGAAATAAAGGGAAGTTTATGGAAAAAGAAGTAGTATTAGCAAAAACTACAAAAGATAAAATCATTGAATATATAACGTATTTTTTTATATATTCTTTTCTAGGATGGTTAATAGAAACAATTTATGCAGTATTTGTGCATGGATATTTTGTTAAAAGAGGTTTTTTATTTGGTCCCATTTGTCCGATATATGGATTTGGAGCAGTATTGCTATTACTAGCAACTAAAAAGCTATATAAAAAACCATTTTTAAAGTTTTTAATTGCAACAGTTGCATTTACTTTATTTGAATATATGGTATCGTTTTTGTTAGAAATGCTTTTTGGACTAAGATGGTGGGATTATTCAAATGATTTTTTAAATATTCAAGGAAGAGTTAGTTTATTATATTCTATAGTCTGGGGCGTAATTGGATTACTATTATTAGAAAATTTACATCCTTACATACAAACTAAAATACAAAAGCTTACAAAAGGAAATACAACATATATTTTAAGAATTGTTTGTTTGATTTGCACAGGTTTAATAATTGCAGATACAGTATTTTCAGCAATTAAGTATTTAAGTTAATGATTTTTGTATATTTTAATATTAGAGATTAGAAGATAGATTCTTTTAATCTTTTTTTGTTGAATAGGAAAAATCATGATTTTTCCTATTCAACAAAAAAAACAATATTGCACAGAAAAATTGCTTCACAATTTTTCGCGTCGACAAATCTTTACGCTTTTTTGAGAACTTAAAGATATATAGTTAAATTAGAAAAGTAGAGAAAAGTTCTCGCAAAGCGAGATTTGTCCAATTCTAGGAAATTGCATTTCCTATCATGTAAAAAAACAAAATTACACACAAATTTTGACTCACGTAAAATTATTTAAGGATACATTAAGAAATACTAAAAAAATAATTAATATTTACATGATATAGTTAAGTTACAAAAATGTAAGAAAAATGTAAGAAAAAACAATAAAAGAAAACATAAGAGGTTGATAAAATAGAAGGGGTGAAACAGATGAAGAAAGAAGAATGGATACATAAATTTATTAGGTTATTTTGGATATTTATTATTGGCAGTGTGATTGGATATATCGTAGAAATGATTGTAGGATTTGTTCAAAATGGACATTTTGTTTCAAGACAAGGTTTATTATTTGGACCATTTGCACAAGTATATGGGCTAGGAATTTTAGCATATTATTTTGTAGTTCCAAAGATAAATGGAGGCAATCTAAAAATCTTTTTTGTGACTATGGTATTAGGTGGAATAGTAGAATATGTATGCTCTTATTTTCAAGAGTTTTTATTTGGAACGATTTCATGGGATTATTCGCATTTATGGTTTAATATACATGGAAGAACAAGCTTATTGCATTGTATATATTGGGGAATAGGGGGAATTTTATTTATGAAATATGTCATGCCATTAGTAAAAAATATAGAAAAAATGATAAGAAATAATTATTTTAGAACAATAACAGCTTTATTTGCTATTTTTATGATGTTTAATATAGCTGTATCATCAATGGCTGCTGCTAGACAAGAAGAAAGAAGTCGTCAAATTGCAGCGTCAAATAACATAGACGTATTTTTTGATAAATATTATTCAGATGAAATTATGAATACGATTTATGAAAATAAAATAGAGGTAAAAAGATAAACAAAAATGGTATTATAGAATAAATGATTAGACTATTTGAATATACTAAAGGCGGCATGTGTATAAATGGAGAGTTCATTTCTACAATTGTGAAGTATATTCGCTTTGACTAGTTCTGTCAAGAAACAGGCACCACCAGCTATAGGTGGTGTTTTTTTCTATATAACGCGGGCTAAAAATGTTATAAATAGAGAAAATGTTTTAAAAAGCCCGCTATTGTTTTGTTATAGAAAACAATATGAAATTTCAAGTTACGCAAGCTCAAAGTGAAGATAAATAATAAGTTCTATTTTTAAAAGAAAGTAACCCTTTCCTATTGTATAAAAATTGTATAAAAACGTCAACTAACATTTACATAAAATCATACTATATAAAAGAAAGGAGGAATATACTTGGACATAAAAGGAAAAAAAATAGGATTTGTATTAACGGGATCATTTTGTACATTTCATAAAGTAATACCCAAAATGAAAGAACTGGTAAAAAAAGAAGCGGAAATTATACCAGTTATGTCATATAATAGTTATCAATTAGACACTAAATTTGGAAAAGCAGAAACATTTATAAAAGAAATCAAAGAAATAACAGGAAAAGAAATTATTCATACTATCATGGATGCAGAACCAATCGGCCCAAAAAAAATGACAGACATCATGGTTATAGCACCATGTTCTGGAAATACTATGTCTAAATTAGCCTGTGACATTATTGACACACCAGCTACAATGGCAGCAAAATCACACCTAAGAAATGATAGACCATTAGTCATTGCACCTTCTACTAACAATGGGTTAAGTGGAAACGCTGAAAACATAGGAAAATTATTAAATAGAAGAAATTATTATTTTGTTCCATTTAGACAGGATAATCCAATCACAAAGCCAAGATCTATCGTATTTGATGTAGAATCTATTATAAGAACAATAGAATATGCATTAGAAGGAGAACAAATCAGTCCAATATTAATTTAAAAAACAAACATTTTTTTGCAAACCTATTGACAAAGAATAAATGTTCGTATATAATACACACATAGCGAACATATATTCTTGAGGAGGGATTACAATGAAAAATGTAAAAATCATAAATAAGTATAAATTTATTAGGACATCTGTTACTTTGTTACTAATTATAGGAATGGCTTTATGGATACTTAATAGACCGTCATATTCTAACAGTGAAGAAAAATATAAAATAGAATATGTAGTAAAAGGAGACACCCTATGGAAGATAGCAGAAGAAGAAATAGAACAAAATGCATATTTCAAAAATGAAGATATTCGAAATGTAATATTAGAAATTAGAACATTGAATCAAATGGCAACAAGTGACATAACAGAAGGAATGGAAATAAAAATTCCTATCTATTAGCAATAAGATAGTAAACAATAGCGGGCTTTTTAAAGCATTTTTTCTTGAATAGGAAAAATCAAGTTTTTCCTATTCAAGAACATCGCTTCGCTCTAACAATTGCACACAAATTTTACTTACGTAAAATTTGGCGCCGAACAATGACGCGGGCTTTAAAATGTTATAAACAGAGAAAATGTTCAAAAAAGCCTGCTATTGTTCTATTGATAACATTTTAAAGCCCGCGTTATTGTTCTTATTAATTTTGTACAAGCCATAATTGTGTACGATGACTTTTTCTAATATATAAAAAATCTTTCTATTGTATAAAAAAATAAACTATGATAAAATAGCATAAAAAGATAGGAGGAAAACGAATTGAATCAGATACAAGACAAATATAATTGGAAATTAACAGACTTATTTCAAAATAAGGAAGAATTTTATGAAGCAGTAAAAAAATTACAAAACAATTTAAAACAAATAGAAACATATAAAGGAATATTATGTGACAGCTCAGAAAACTTATATCAATGTTATGCATTATATGAAAAATCACTAATCTATTATGATAAAATTTACTCTTATGGCATGTTTTCATATCATTTAAATATGGCAGACCAAGAAGGGATAAAACTATTCAAAGAGGTAGAAAATTTGTCAACAGAATTTGGAACAGCAACATCTTTTATAACACCAGAGATTACATTTTCAAAAGAAGAACAAATACATCAATATCTATTAGAAGACAAAAGGTTAAAACCATATGAAAGAGACATAAAAGATATATTAGAAGATAAGAAACACACTTTAAGCAAAGAAGAAGAAAATATATTAGCAAACTATTCCGAAATATTTTCTGGACCAGAAAATATATATGATATATTAACCAATGCAGAATTCAAATTTGGAACATTAATAGATGAAGAAGGAAATGAAGTAGAACTAACAGATGCAACATATACAAAATATTTAAAAAGTAATGACAGACATGTCAGAAAACAAGCATTCCAATTAATGTATAAAAAATATAGTGAATACATGAACACAATAACAGAAATGTATTTAACAAACGTAAAGCAAACAGTCATAACTGCAAAATTAAGAAAATATGAATCTTCATTAGAAAATGCTACGAATCATGATGATTCTACCATAAAGGTATATGAAGCACTTATGAAAGGAGTTAATGAAGGATTAGAAATTAACCATGAATTTATTGCATTAAAAAAAGAATTGCTAAAATTAAAGGAACTACATATGTATGACCTATATGTAAATCCTTACCAAAAAAGTAAAGATACAATTTCTTTTGAAGAAGCAAAACAAGAAGTAAAAACAGCATTGGCCGTATTAGGTAAAGAATATGGAAAATTGTTAGAGGAAGCTTTTGAACATAATTGGATAGATGTATATGAAAAACCAAATAAAAGAGGGGGCGCATATAGTTCTGGAGTCTATGGTGTACACCCATTTGTTTTAATGAGTTTTACAGAAGACAAACGAGACGTAAGTACAATTGCACATGAATTAGGTCATAGTATGCATTCATATTATTCTAATAAAAACCAAAATATCATTAATGCAGGTTATACCATTATGGTAGCGGAAGTAGCTTCTACCGTCAACGAAATTTTATTAAGTGAATATCAAATTCAACATGAGAAAGACAAAAAGAAAAAAGCAGAATATATTTATGAATTTCTAGAGATGATAAGAGCGACTTTTTATAGGCAATCTATGTTTGCAGAATTTGAAAAATCAGTTCATGAAAAAATTGAAAATGGAGAAATGCTATCAGCAGAAGATTTAAATAAACTATATTTTGAATTGAATGAAAAATATTTTGGAAAAGATATGATAATTGACAAAGAAATACAATATGAATGGTCTAGAATTCCACATTTTTATACAGATTTTTATGTATATAAATATGCAACTGGAATATCAGCAGCAATTTGTATTGCAACAAAAATATTGAATAAAGAAGAAGGTTATGTAGAAAAATATATTAACATGTTAAGTCAAGGCTGTATGAAAAAATCAGTAGAATTGTTAAAAATGGTAGATGTAGATTTAGAGGATAGCAATACATACACAATCATTACACAATTCTATAAGGATAAAATCAATGAGTTAAAAGATTTAATTTAAGAAAGGGTTAATATATGAGAAAAAGAAAGCTAAAACAAGAAAAAACAGAAGTAGAAAACAACCAAATAGAAGAACTTAATCAAAAAAAAGACAAGCCAAAAAGAACAATTAATGGAATTAGTATATGGAGAATTTTAGCATATTTTATTATTTATAGTATAGCAGGATATCTAATAGAAACAATCTATGGAATAATAACAAAAGGTGTTTGGGAAAGCAGACAAAGTTTCTTATATGGACCATTTTGTGGGATATATGGTTTAGGAGCAGTGATTATGATTGTTTGTTTGCACAAATTTCCTAGAAAATTCAATACATTATTTATTGGTGGTTTCATAGTAGGTTCTATAGTAGAATATGTTGTCAGCTTCCTAGGAGAAATGTTGCTTGGTGTTAAATGGTGGGATTATTCGGGAATGCCATTAAATATAAATGGAAGAATTTGTGTGTATTTTTCAGTTTTTTGGGGATTTTTAGGAATTTATTTAATTGCTTCTTTAAATCCTAGAGTGGATAGAATGATCAATTGGATAAAAAGCAAATTTAAGACCTATAAAGCTCTTAAAACGTTTGTCATGACAGTATTTATTTTATTAATCATAGATTGTATTTCAACTGGATTTGCGATTGAATTTTTCTTAGTAAGGATGATTGTAAAAAATGACCTTCAAGTTTCAAATAAAGAATTAGTGATGGAACAATATGATAAGATATATGGAAATGAAAAATTGTCTGATTTTATATATCAATTTTGGGGAGACAAGAAAATGATAAGAACATTTCCAAATCTAAAGATATCAGATAAAGAGGGAAATATTATATATATGGATAGCTTATTAGATATACAACCATATTACTTAAAGGTACATGATAGAAACAATAAAAATAATGAAGAGGTTGAGGCAGATATAAGAGGAGAATAAAAATCTACCATATGGCTACTCTCAGTTTGGAAGGTATGAATGGTAATGATTTATTACTAATTTTTAATAAGAATTGCGAAAAGAGGCTACCAATGTTATAATAAAAGTGTAGAATTAAAATCCAAAGGAGGACTTTGTAATGAGAAATTATATAAAAAGAATCATAATATTTTTGATTATTATGATTATGATAATATCAATCAGCTTACCAATCGTATCAAAAGCAGTATATTTTAGAACTACTTCAGAGTCAGAAATCTCATTAAAAGTAGAATTAGAGCGAGACGAAAAAAATCCAAATATTGTTCATATAAGAGCAACAGATACAAACTACAAGATAACAGACTTAAAATATGTACATCAATATATAGAAACAAGTAATGTGGATTATTTTGAGGAAGATCATACAGATATCTATACATTTGATATAATGCCAGCAGAAGCAGTAGAAAAAACCTTTGAGTTAGATGGATACGGAAGTTATACAGTGTATGCAAAAAATGAAAGAGGGGATAGATTTCTAGCAAGAATTACAATAAATGATCCCAATGATATGCCACAAATTACATTAACAAGAGATGAAGAACACCCACTATATTTAACAATTCAAGTAACAAGTAAAAATCATACAATTACGAAATTAAAAATTGCTAAAAAACAAAATATAGCAGACAATATTGATTTTAGTGTAGAGGGTACAGACATACAATTTGCAGAAAGTAATGAAATAATGGTAACATATACAGAAATCGCAGAAGAAGGGTTATATGTAATTTACGCAGAAGATAGCGAGGGAAACAAAACAGCCAAACAAATCTATTTAGCAGAAGAAACCACACCGATTCAAGTATCTATTACAGATGGAGATAGTCCAAGAAAAGTGAATTTAGAAATAACAGATGCAATATGTAATATTATAAAAGTAAAAGTAGCCAAAAAATCAGAAATTACAGATTTTGACGACTTTGAAACAAAAGGAGAACAATTGCCAATTACAGAAAGTCAAAAGGTAAGTGTTTCCTATATGGCTCCAGAAGATGATACATATGTATTTTATATCGAGGACGAAGCAGGATATAAAAAGATGATTGAAAAAAGAATTACTTCAGAAGAAAAAGTGATACAAGTATCAATTAGTCAAAATAGTATTGATCCCAATAAATTAACAATTACGGCAACAGACACAATATGTAATATTGTAGAAATGAAAATTGCAATTGGAAACGACATAGATATGGACTACTTTAAAAACAATGGAGAAATAATTCCAATAGAAGAAGGTAAAGAAGTTGTAGCAAATTACACAGTTGATCAAAATTGTACAATCAATGTTTATGTAAAAGATGAGCAAGGATATAGTTATTTATATAAAAAACAAATTATTGGAATAGATGAGCCAGAAGAAAATGAGCCACCACAAATTACATTAGAGCAAAATGAAAAGAATCTAAAACAAATTGATGTAACTGTAACAGATAAAGACTCTTATATCGATGAAATTAAATGGGCAAAAGGAAGTCAATCCATTTCTTATTTTGCGAATAATGGAACAAGAATTGGTCAAGAAAGTGTAGGTAGCAGAATACATACAGAATTTATAATTAATGCAATTGGTACATATACAGTGTATGCTAAAGATCAAGAGGGAAATGAGGTAGTAAAAGAAATTTATATTACAAGTTTGGAAGAAATGCCAGAAGATACAACACCACCAACAATTAAAACGGAAAATGAAAGTATAAATAATCATGAATCTGTCAAAGTAACAATACAAGTAGAAGATACACAATCACAGATTAAAACTATAAAAATAGCGAATGGAAATCAAACAGTAGAATATTTTAAAGATGGAGGAACAACACTTCAAACAATACAAGATGACAAATCTGCTCAAGCAATTGTCATGATAACAAAAAATGGAATTTATACTATATATGCTGAAGACGAAAAAGGAAATGGTAGTATAAAAGTAATGAATATTACAGACATTGTAATACCAGAACCAGAGCCGGAACCAGATGATGATACAATTGATTCATCTATATATGAAATAGAAGAAAATGAAATCAATAAAATAGTTCCAAATACAATATTAGAACAATTCAAAAATAATATTTCTACTGAAGTTGCATATACAATAAAAAATATAGAAGGAACACAAGTAAAGCCTACAGATATAATAGGAACAGGATTTATATTAGAAACGGCAACAGGAAAGCAATATATTCTTATTGTTACAGGAGATCTAAATAGTGATGGAAAGATAACACTTACAGATATGTCTATATTAAGAAAACATTATCTACAAGTTGAGAACTTACAAGGAGAATATCTAAAGGCAGGAGATATGGATAATAATAATAAGATAAGTTTAAACGATATATCAATTATGAGAAAACAAATATTGGGAATCATATAGTATGATTAAAAATATATTACGTTATTTAGAAATATTTCTAAATATGTAATATATTTTTTATAAGGAGGAAATATGTTCAAATTACATTCAGAATATAAGCCAACAGGAGACCAACCACAGGCAATAGAATATTTAAGTAAGGGAATAGAAGAAGGTAAGAAATTCCAGACACTTCTGGGCGTTACAGGTTCTCGGAAAAACATTTACTATGGCAAATATTATACAAAAAGTACAAAAGCCAACACTTGTTTTAGCACATAATAAGACATTAGCAGGGCAATTATATAGTGAGTTCAAAGAGTTTTTTCCAGAAAACAATGTTGAATATTTTGTTAGCTACTATGACTATTATCAACCAGAAAGTTATATTCCTCAATCAGATACATATATAGAAAAAGATTCGTCTGTCAATGATGAAATAGACAAGCTAAGACATTCGGCAACATTATCTTTGTTTGAAACAAGAGATGTTATTATTATTGCATCTGTTTCTTGTATTTATGGTTTAGGAGACCCAGAAGATTATCAAGAAATGATGTTATCATTAAGACCGGGAATGCAAAAAGGCAGAGACGAGGTTTTAAGAAAATTAATTACAATGCAATATACTAGAAATGAAATTGACTTTAAGAGAGGAACATTCAGAGCAAAAGGAGATATTGTAGAAATTTATCCATCTGACCAATCAGAATCTGCTATTAGAGTGGAATTTTGGGGAGATGAAATAGAAAAAATTGTAGAAATCAATCCTTTAACTGGAAAAACAATAGGAACTAGAAGGCATATATTAATATCGCCAGCTTCACATTATGTAACAACTAAAAACAAAATGGAAAGAGCGATCGTAACAATTGAAGAAGAACTAGAAGAAAGAATTCAATATTTCAAAGAACATAACAAATTAATTGAAGCACAGAGAATTGAAGAAAGAACAAATTTTGATATTGAAATGATGAAAGAAACAGGTTTCTGTTCGGGAATAGAAAATTATTCTAGACATATTAGCGGAAGAAAACCCGGAAGCCCGCCATATACATTATTTGATTATTTTCCTAAAGACTTCTTGCTATTAATTGATGAGTCTCATGCAACAATTCCACAAGTAAGAGCCATGTATAATGGGGATCATTCAAGAAAAGAATCTCTTATTAATTATGGTTTTAGATTGCCTTCTGCTTTCGATAATAGACCATTAACATTTCAAGAATTTGAAAAAAGATTAAACCAAGTAGTTTTTGTTAGTGCTACGCCGGGAGACTATGAAAAAGAACATAGTAAAGAAAATATTGTAGAACAAATTATTAGACCAACGGGATTATTAGATCCTAAGATAGAAGTAAAACCAGTAACAAACCAAATTGATGATTTATTAGAACAAATTCGCATGAGAGTAGAAAGAAATGAAAGAGTTTTGGTAACCACTTTAACAAAAAAAATGGCAGAAGATTTAACAGATTATTTAAAAGGATTAGATATTAAGGTAAATTATATGCACTCAGACACGAAAACCTTAGAAAGAATGGAAATTATTAGAAATCTTCGCTTGGGAGAATTTGATGTTTTAGTTGGTATTAACCTATTAAGAGAAGGATTAGATATTCCAGAAGTATCTCTAGTTGCCATACTGGACGCGGACAAAGAAGGATTTTTGCGTTCAGAAAGGTCTTTGATTCAAACAATTGGAAGGGCAGCTAGAAATACAGATGGTACAGTTATTATGTATGCTGATGAGTTAACAGAAAGCATGGAAAAAGCCATATCAGAAACTAATAGAAGAAGGAGAATTCAAGAAGCATATAACAAACAGCATCATATTATACCAAAAACGATTAGAAAATCTGTACGTGATTCAATTAAAGTTACAATGACAGATGATATCGGTGTAGAATATAAATTAGAAAAACAAGAGGATATTAAAGAGACAATTACAAAATTGACAGATGAGATGTTAAAATATGCTGCTGAAATGGAATTTGAAAAAGCAGCAGAGTTACGCGATAAGATTAAAGAATTAGAAAAACTAATTGATAGTAATGACTAATGTTATAGGAAACACTATGAAACTTTAAGTTACTTAGGCTCAAAGTGAAAATAAATTAGTTTTATTTTCAAAAGAAAATCTTTGATTTTTCTTAAGTGGTTGACATTGTGTAAAACAGGGAGGGTTCATTATCCAATAAAATAACCCTTGGAATTCTCCAAGGGTGACTGCTGTGCGGTTAACAGTTACAAAGTAGCTACATTGCGAGCAAAGCTCGCAATTGTTGCATTTTTACGTTATATTTTCCATTTTTCAATGGAAAAAATTTTATATTATTTAATCTGAGGAAGTTTTTGTCATTATCATCTAGAAAAGCTTCCTCATACTTTTCAGATGATGTCTTAGCTCTATAATATAAGTATTTATTCATCATCGGATATCACTCCTTTCTCCGATGGGAAAGCACAGCAATCACTACAAGTTTTTAGAATTATATTATAACACAAAAAATGGAAATAGTCAAAAAATAGAGGATGTTATTCCTCTATTTTCGTCGCAATATTCGACATTTTATTATATTCTAATAGTATTCTAATTATGTTCTATAAATTTGCATTATCCTCATCATTATTTGTTGGTGGTTCATCTTGTGGCTTTTCTGAAATATTCACTACACCGTCTCCATTGTATGAAGCTGTAGGCGAAACATTCCCTTTTCCAACATATTCTGCTTTACCAAATCCTAAAATCATATAGAAAATTGTTGGCAAGAATAACAACCCAACAGTATATCCAACATCTTTACCAAATGATTTTGCTAAAGAATTACATTGATAAATAGTAATACCCATACATACAATCCATCCAACAAATGGAATAATTCCAACTAAATATCCAAAGATAATCCAAGGCGAAAGTCCAGAAATTTTAAACAATATTACTATGTTATAAATTGGTATTAAGCATTTCCATCCTTTCTCTCCAGCCTTTGTATAAACCTTCCACATACCAGCTATTTGAAGCACGGCGATAACTAAGGAAACAACGATAAAAAAGCCAAAAAAAGCTCCTAAAATTCCTCCTAACAATGTAAATATAGATGAATCTGTAGCAGCATATCCGTAATCATAATAACTTGGAGTGGTATAAGAGTAATAATCATAATAATCCATTTATATATCCCCCTTTCATATTTATAATTAAATTTTCACATTTTTCGACAAAAAAGTCAATATAAAAACAGAAAAAAACTTGTATAAAAAATGTTCGTTTGATATAATCTATGTAGTTACGCAATAATATATACGAGGAGGTATAGAAATGAGCGAAAACAAATGTCAATGTGGTAATCCTAAAAAGGACGAATTTATGCAAAAAATATTTGATGAATATTTACCAATCAAAGATAACTTAATTCAAATGTTAAACGAAGTACAAGAGCATTATGGATATATTCCACAAAATGCACAAATCGAACTTTCAGAATTTTTAAATATTCCAATGGCAGAAATTTATGGAGTCATAACTTTTTATTCGAGATTTACCCTAAAACCAAAAGGAAAATATAATATTGCCGTATGCTTGGGAACAGCATGTTATGTCAAAGGTTCTCAAAAAATTATGGATAGATTAAAAGAAAGATTACAAATTGAATCGGGAGAAACCACAAAAGATGGTCTATTTTCAATTGAAGAAACTAGATGTGTTGGGGCATGTGGCTTAGCACCAGTATTCACTGTTAATGGTGAAGTATATGGAAAAGCAACTGTTAAAAAATTGGATGAAGTTTTAGATGAAATTATAAACAACAAGGAAAAATAAAGTTTATTACAGTAAATCTTTCATTGTATTTAATTACATTAAGTTGTAAAAGAATAATGGATCTAGAAGAGATATATGTAAAAAATTATGTAGCAACACAAGAAGATTCATAAAAGTGCTGATTGAAGTTAGTGGACTTTCTAAAAATTAACAGAATTATCCAAATATATGAAAGAAATGTAAAAATTCATTTTGATTAAAAATGTCCCAAACAGAAACGTCCCTAATTGGACAATTGGACATTCAAAAGGGTAAAAGGAGGAAAGTATGAAAAGTCTAGAAGAAATTCATGAAATAAGAGAAGAAAAAAGAAAAGAATTAGATTTAAGAGTTAATACAAAAGCAGATACGAGAGAAAAACATATTTTGGTTTGTCATGGTACAGGTTGTACCTCTTCAAAATCTCCTAAAATTTTAGAGAATTTTAGAAAGATTTTAAAGGAAAAGAATATTACAAATGTAAGGGTTATTAAAACTGGTTGTTTTGGTCTTTGTGCAAAAGGACCGATTGTTATTATAAGACCAGAAGATACGTTTTATGCAATGGTAACACCAGAAGATTGTGAAGAAATCATTGATACACATATTGTAAAAGGCGAAAGAGTAGAGAGATTACTTTGTAAAGATATTGATGGGACAGTTGTCAATAGTCTAGATGAATTGAATTTTTATAAAAAGCAAAAAAGAATTGCTCTTAAAAATTGTGGTGTTGTTAACCCAGAAGAAATTGATGAGTACATAGCATTTGATGGATATAAAGCTTTAGAGAAGGTATTAAAAGAAATGACACAAGATGAAGTAATTGATGTCATTAAAGAATCTGGTTTAAGAGGTAGAGGAGGAGCTGGTTTCCCAACAGGAAAGAAATGGGAACTTACAAAAGCTTCTGTGGGAGACCAGAAATATGTGGTTTGTAATGCGGATGAAGGTGATCCGGGAGCTTTTATGGACAGAAGTATTTTAGAGGGAGATCCCCATTCTGTGTTAGAAGCTATGGCAATCGCAGGATATGCGATTGGTGCTAATAAAGGATATATTTATGTAAGGGCAGAATACCCAATTGCAGTTCAAAGATTAAAAATTGCAATTGATCAAGCAAGAGAATATGGAATATTAGGAGAAAATATTTTTAATACAACATTTGGTTTTGATATAGAAATTCGTTTAGGTGCAGGTGCATTTGTCTGTGGCGAAGAGACTGCATTATTAGAATCAATCGAAGGAAAACGAGGTCAACCAAGAGTAAAACCTCCATATCCAGCGCAATCCGGACTATGGGGAAAACCAACATTAATCAATAATGTAGAAACATATGCCAATATTGCACAAATCATTTTAAATGGAGCAGAGTGGTATTCTTCTATCGGAACAGAAACGTCAAAAGGAACAAAAGTATTTGCTTTAGGCGGAAATGTTAATAATATCGGATTGGTAGAAGTACCTATGGGAACAACTTTAAGAGAAATTATCTACGATATTGGTGGTGGAATTCCAAATGGAAGAGACTTCAAAGCAGCACAAACAGGTGGACCTTCAGGTGGATGTATTCCAAAAGAACATCTAGATACACCAATTGATTATGAATCTTTAAAACAAATTGGTTCTATGATGGGGTCAGGTGGACTAATTGTTATGGATGATACAAAATGTATGGTAGCTTTAGCAAAATTTTATCTAGATTTTACTGTAAGTGAAAGTTGTGGTAAATGTACACCTTGCAGAATTGGAACAAAAAGAATGTTAGAATTACTAGAAAAATTATGCAATGGAGAAGGAGACGAATTAGACATCTATAAATTAGAAAAATTAGCAGCTAACATTCAAAAAGCAAGTATATGTGGATTAGGGCAAACTGCACCAAACCCAGTTGTTAGTACTTTGAAATATTTTAGAGAAGAATTTAGACAACATGCCATTCAAAAAGAATGTAGAACATTAGAATGTAAAGCAATGGCCAAAATTACAATTAATGAAGAAAAATGTAAAGGTTGTGGGCTATGTCAAAAACATTGTCCAGTAAATGCCATTGACGGTTCTGGAAGAGATAAAAGAATCATCAATCAAGAAAAATGTATTAAATGTGGCACTTGTATTGCAAGTTGTCCATTCCATGCTATTGGAAATTGAACCATTGGGAACGTGCCAAAGTGGAGAACAAGAGAATTATTAAATCAACATCCAATTGCATATGATATAGGCGAAGAGGAAAGTTAATAAAATTGTAAATAGAAAGAGAGATGTAAACATGGAAAAAGAAATGGTTAATTTAACAATTGACAATCAAAAAATAACAGTACCCAAAGGAACCACCATACTAAACGCTGCTAAAAAAGCAGGAATCGATATTCCAACATTATGCTTTTTAAAAGACATTAATGAAGTGGGAGATTGTAGAATGTGTATAGTAGAAGTAGAAGGAAGAAGAGGTTTTGCAACTTCGTGTATTCAAACAGTCGAAGAAGGGATGATCGTTCATACACATACACCAAATGTATTAGAAGCACGTCATGTGATACTAGATTTGATTATATCAAACCATGCAAAAGATTGTTTAACTTGTACACGTTCGGGAAATTGTGAATTACAAGCATTAGCCACAAAATTTAATGTTTTAAACATTGAATTTGAGGGAGAAAGAACAGAACATAAAATTGATGACTTATCTCCATCGATTGTAAGAGATTTCAATAAATGTATTTTATGTAGAAGATGTGTAGCTGCTTGTAAAAATGTACAAAAGATTGGTGCTATTGATTGCATTAACAGAGGTTTCGAATCTTGTATATCCACTGTTGGAGACCATAGTTTAAATGATGTGAATTGTACATTTTGTGGTCAATGTATAGAAGCTTGTCCAACAGGAGCATTACATGAAAAAGAAACAATTAATGATGTGTGGGTAAAATTAAAAGACCCAGAAACAACTGTCATAGTACAAACAGCACCAGCTGTTAGAGTAGCGTTAGGAGAAGAATTTGGTATGCCAATTGGTACAAATGTGACTGGTAAAATGGTAACAGCATTGAAACGTTTGGGATTTGACAGAGTATTTGACACCAATACAGGGGCTGATCTTACCATTATGGAAGAGGCAAATGAATTTATTGAAAGATTTACGAAAAATGACAATTTGCCAATGATAACTTCTTGTAGTCCGGGATGGGTAAAATATATAGAAATGAATTATCCAGAATTATTGCCACATTTATCTAGTTGTAAATCTCCTCATGAAATGTTCGGGGCTATTTTAAAAACATATTATGCAAAAAGAGAAGGTATCAATCCAGAAAAAATCTATGTTGTTTCTGTTATGCCATGTATTGCCAAGAAATTTGAAAGGCAAAGACCAGAAATGATGGAAGATAACTTATATGATGTAGATAATGTTATTACCACAAGAGAATTGGCAAGAATGATAAAACAAGCCAATATCGAATTTGAAAAGCTAGAAGATAGTAATTTTGATAGTCCTATGGGAGAAGCTAGTGGTGCAGGAGCTATTTTTGGAACAACTGGTGGTGTTATGGAAGCAGCTTTAAGAACTGCACAAGATACCTTGACAGGAAAAGATTTGCCAAAAATTGATTTTGAACAAGTTAGAGGAGGAGAAGGCATTAAAAGAGCAACCATTAATATTGCAGGAAAAGATGTTCATGTTGTTGCAGCAAGTGGGTTGGCAAATGCTAGAACAATTCTAGAAGAAATTAAATCTGGAAAAGCAGACTATCAATTTGTTGAAATTATGGCTTGTCCGGGAGGTTGTATCATGGGTGGTGGTCAACCAATTAAAAGTTCTAAAATAAGAGCAGAAGTAGATGTTAGAAAGTTAAGAGC
Organism: uncultured Clostridium sp.; assembly: GCA_946500615.1. Classification (GTDB taxonomy): domain Bacteria; phylum Bacillota; class Clostridia; order TANB77; family CAG-508; genus CAG-269. The sequence goes on from CAMMWP010000009.1 coordinate 32,018, forward strand.
TGATGCATTATATACGATTGATGAAAGAAGTATTGTTAGAAAATCTCATGAGAACCCTGTTATGAAAAAATTGTATAAAGATTTTTTAGAAAAACCCGGAAGTGAAGTGGCTGAAAGATTATTACATACAACCTATACCAAAAGAGATAAATATAATATATAAAATTACATGTTATCAAAAATATGATATGCTTACTTTAATAATTGATTGATTTTTATAAAAAATTATATGTAAAAATAAAGGGGGATATGGACATGAAAAAAGATGTAAAAATAAAGGGAGATAATGTAAAAAAACTAGTTATCGTATTTTTTATCTTAATTGCAGTAATTAATATACTGCTTGTTGAAAAATTACTTTTTAATGGTATAGAACATAAAATTCATATAGGTTCTAGTATGATTGTCATTGGCATTCAAATAATAGCAATTATTATTTCCGGCATAACTTTAAAAAAATATATAAATACCAGTAAAGGAAAATGGTTCATCGTATTATTAATCATTATGATGCTGATAACTTTTTTTATACCAGTGAAAACTAATCTAGAAGATATAGGAGGTTCAAGAGAAATAGTCCCTGCTGTTATGCCAAAGAAATTAAGACAGAATTTATATAATATTACTATATGGACTTTAGGTTGGTAATTTATCGAGTTTGAAAAGCTAGAAAATAGTAATTTTATAGTCCTATAAGTTTAATTATCTGCCTGTTGCTTTTTTAGATGATTAACGGTATAATATATTCATCTAATGTGCTTACACAGCAAGTACAGGAGAAATTTATTAATTTTTTCTGGAGGGGCTGTGTAAAACCTCCAGATAGTTCATTTATGGAGGTAAAAATAAATGACAAAGGCAGAACAATTAACAATTCTTGCATCTAAACTGATGAAGTATGAGGAGCAACTGGTGGAAAGTACAACAGGTGAGACATATAAAGGTGCTATCCAAAAAATTAAAACTTTTTTGGATATAATACTTCATACCGAAGAACTGAACGACTTTCATCTAACTGTACTAGAAATCAAAATTCGGTTAGAAAGACTCGAAGTAGGTGAGATTATAAAAAGTCAGTTTTCATGTGATAAGCTGTATAAACAGCTTGTGATCATGGCAGCTGAGAAAGTGGAAAATTAAACCTACGAACCCCCAGAGAAATAAAGAGTTCTCTGGGGGTATTAAAATTATAAAAATCTAATTATTTAAATAAAAATGATAATATAAAAGTAAGTAAAATAGAGTTACAATTCAGTTTTTCTCATTTGAGGGTTAGCTATATAGTAGATTTTTAAGGTTCTCGGCTACCTTCCGATTCCCGTAAATGAAAAGGATTGAATTGAACAAAAAAGAAGAAAATTATAAAAATTAATAAATTACTCTTGAAACTTCTCCAAGAATGGTATATAGTAAGAAAGGGTGTAGAAAAATGACAAAATTTGTAGAAAATATTACGAAACTAAAAGCAAGTAATATCAATAGAAATATTGTTTATTTACCATTCCCAATTTTAAAATTAATAAAGTAAGTATTTGTATCAATTCTTTTGGAATTGATATTTTTTATATAATAGGAAACAATATGAAACTTTAAGTTACTTAGGCTCAAAGTGAAAATAAATAATAAGTTTCATTTTCAAAAGAAAGTAACCCTTTCCTATTGTATAAAAATGCTTCGCGCTAACGATTGCACACAATTTTACTTACGTAAAATACTTACTAACAAAATAAAAGGAGGGCGTTTCAATGGAAGAAACAAAAAAACTACTATTAGATGTAAACGAAAAACCAACCATTGTAAAATGGATCATTCTTGCGCTACAACATGTATTTGCCATGTTTGGAGCAACAATTTTAGTTCCTATTATGGTCAATACAGCAGCAGGAGAAACGGTACTTACCATTCCAGTAGCATTAGTAACATCAGGAATTGGAACACTAATTTACATCTTATGTACAAAAGGAAAATCACCAGTATACTTAGGAAGTTCCTTTGCATTTATTGCACCACTAGCAGCAGCTTTTGTTAAAGGGGGCATTTCAGGTGCAATGGTTGGTGTCATGGCAGTTGGTCTAGTTTATGTTATTTTTGCTATTATTATTCATTTTATAGGAAAAAAATGGATAGACAAATTATTACCACCAGTTGTTATTGGACCAATGATTATGATAATTGGTTTAAGCTTAGCACCAAATGCAATATCTCAAATTGGATTAGGGACAGGCACACAAATTGATTGGAGATGTATAGCAGTTGCTCTCATTACCTTTTTAACGACAGCAATTGTTATGGTAAGGGGAAAAGGATTCTTAAAAATTATTCCATTTTTAGTAGGAATTGTAGTAGGATATATTTCAGCAATCTGTTTTGGATTGATTGATTTTGCACCTGTAATAGAAGCTGGATTTTTCAGTATGCCAAGCTTTATCATACCATTTTTAAATTATACACCTAACTTTTCAGCCTTATTAACCATTGTTCCAATTGCTTTAGTTACAATGGCAGAACATATTGGTGATCATACAGCATTAAGCACCATTATTGGTAAAAATTTATTAAAAAATCCGGGACTTGACAGAACTTTATTAGGTGATGGTTTAGCAACATTTGTTGCAGGATTTTTAGGAGGACCAGCTAATACGACTTATGGAGAAAACACCTCTGTTGTAGGAATGACAAAAGTGGCTTCTGTATGGGTTATTGGATTAGCAGCAATATTTGCAATTTGCTTAGGTTTCTTAGGAAAATTCACAGCATTAGTGTCTACAATACCAGATGCAGTTCTTGGAGGTGTATCATTATTATTATATGGATTTATTTCAGTAAATGGATTAAAAGTATTAATTGAAAATAAAATTGATTTTGGAAAATCTAAAAATGTAGTTGTTGCATCAACTATGCTAGTTTTAGGGTTAGGCGGAGCGGCTATTTCAATTATTCATGGAGACTTATCTGTGACAATTTCTGGAATGAGTCTAGCAGCCATTATAGGTATTTTATTAAATTTATTATTGCCAGATGAAAAGCAAAGTGATAATAGTCAATCAGATGAACAAAAAGATGATGATAAAAAAGAAATCAAATTCGAAAGCGAGGCAAATGTAGTGGAAGAAATTAAAAATGATAAAGACAATCAAGTAACTGTATTAAATAATCCTTTAGTAGAACACAAATTATCTATTATTCGAAACAAACATACAGGTACAAAAGAATTTAGAGAAATTATAGGAGAAATTGCCACACTATTATGCTATCATGCTCTAGAAGATGCCAAATTAAAAGAAACAGAAATTGAAACACCAATTTGTAAAATGAAAGCAAAAGTATTAGACGAAGATAATTATGCATTTGTTCCTATTTTAAGAGCAGGTACAGGAATGCTAGATGGATTATTAAAAATTGTACCAAATGCAAAAATTGGACATATTGGATTATATAGGAATGAAGAAACACTAGAACCAGTGCAATATTACTATAAAATGCCAAAAGATATTGCCAAAAGAGAAGCAATTATTTTAGACCCAATGCTTGCAACAGGAGGATCAGCAGCAGATACCATTCAAATGTTAAAAAAAGATGGAGTTAAGAAAATTAAATTCTTATGTATTTTATCGGCACCAGAAGGCATTGAAAGATTAAAAAAAGAACATCCAGATGTAAAAATCTACACAGCCTGCATTGATGAAAAATTAAATGATAAAGGATATATTGTACCGGGACTAGGAGACGCAGGAGATAGAATATTTGGAACAAAATAATCAACAACAATACAGGGTTCTTTAATACCAAAAAAAGAGACAATTAGTAAAAAATATTTCTAATTGTCTCTTTTATAAACACTATCTGTTATTATTGTTTTGTCTTTCATTATTGTTGTTTTGATTGTTTGAATTATTGTTATTATTTTTGTTTTCTTTATTTTTCTTACTCATATAAAAGCACCTCCTCAAAGTACAATATTATTTTGAACAAAATCATAAAAAAATATTCACAGATAATTTGTTTTTTTTATACAATTGATATATAATACCCAATGTAATATATGAACAATTTTATGATAAAAAATTTTAAACATTTTAGATGAGAATATCTAATTAGAGAGATTAGGAGGATTGACAATGAAATATAACAATGAAAAGTTAAATGAATTTAATGATTACATAAGATATAGAAAAGTGGCTATAATAGGAATAGGTGTTAGCAATTTACCACTTCTTGATTATTTATATCAAAAAAAAGCCAATGTAACTGTTTTTGACGAAAGAGAGTATAATGAAATTCCTAGAGAAAGTATTGAAAAAATTACCAATTATGGATTTGTGATGCATTTTGGAAAAGATTGTATGCAACACCTAAAAAATTTCAATGTCATTTTCCGTTCACCTAGTTGTTTACCAACAAGACTTGAATTAGTAGAAGAAGCCAATAGAGGGGCATTGGTAACAACAGAAGTAGAGCTATTAATGAAGATGTGCCCAGCAAAGATAATTGGAATAACTGGAAGTGATGGAAAAACAACAACAACTAGTTTAATCAATAGCATTTTGCAAAAAGCAGGATATAAGACTTTTTTAGGTGGAAATATTGGAACACCATTATTTACAAAAATAGAAGAAATTTCACCACAAGATTTTGTTGTTCTAGAATTAAGTAGTTTTCAATTAATGGGAATGGAAATTAGCCCACAAATTGCTGTTATTACTAATATAACACCAAATCATTTAAATATTCATAAAGATTATCAAGAATATATAGAAGCTAAGAAAAATATTTTTAAATATCAAGATGAAAATGGAATTTTAGTTTTAAATTATGATAATGAAATTACGAAAAATTGCGCAAAAGAAGCAAATGGAAAAGTGATTTTCTTTAGTAGTCAAACCAAATTAGATGATGGATATATAATTGATGAAGGCGTGATAAAAGCCTGTGACGATAAAATTAGAAAGCACATTTTAAATACAGATGATGTTATCTTAAAAGGAAGCCATAATTATCAAAATATTGCAACAGCTCTTGCAGCAACCGCAAATTTAGTAGATGTTGAAACTGCTATAAAAGCTATAAAAGAATTTAAACCAGTGGAACATAGAATTGAATTCGTAGAAGAAATTGATGATGTAAAATGGTATAATGACTCAGCAAGTTCTTCACCTTCTAGAACATTATCTGGATTGAATGCTTTTAAAGACAATATTGTGTTAATTGCTGGTGGATATGATAAAAACTTAGATTATACATCCATTGCGAAACCAATTGCGGATAAAGTAAAAACCTTAATTTTAATTGGTCAAACAGCAAATAAAATTTATGAAGTTGTAAAAAAAGAGTTGGAAAAGGAAAATAAAAATTTAGATATTTATATGTGTGAAACATTGGAAGAAACAATTTTTATTGCAAAGAAGAATGCGAAAAGTGGAGATGTTGTTCTATTTTCTCCTGCCAGTGCAAGTTTTGATATGTTTAAAAATTTTGCAGATAGAGGAAATCAATTTAAAAATTTAGTGAAAAAGTTAAAAGAATAATATTTTAACTTTAAGTTACCTTTACATGGTATAGGAAAATTAAATTTCCTATACCATGTATTGGCTTAATTATTCATTGCAGGAAAGCAGATATTCTTTTGCTTCTCTTGCAATCTTCTGCTCATTTTTCGTCAATTCTATATTGTCTTTAATGAGCAGAATTTCTTTAGCTATTTGAATCTTCCTCCGCTGAGGAAGGTTCGCAGCCCATTCTAAAAAGACCTGATTACAAGTCATTTTTACCCTCCTTTCTAAAAATAAAGCCATTTGTGCATCCATTATAATTATACCACAAAATTACAGAAAAGTGAAATTTTATGCACATTTTAAAGAATGTCAACATATCTTGTATAAAATAAATAAGGAGGAATTAGATATGTATGACAACAATTATGAAGATTACATAAGAAGTATTTTAGGATATCCTAACACAACAAATTATATGCAAAATCAAATGAATCCAACTGGATATCCTATGGCATCTCAAACAACTGCAAGAAATCATTTAGAAGAATGCTATCCAGAGATATATACGATTATATATCCAATGGTAAGGAAAGCTTGTGAAGGAAATAGAGGAGCAAGTACTAGAGAAGAAATTGAACAAATGACAGACGAAATTTATTCAGCAGTAGAAGACAACAATCAAATCAATGTTAATATTAATTTAAGAAATACAGTATCAACAACAAATAGCAGTAAACTAGAAAATAGAGCAGATACACATAAGCAAGAAGGACAGAAGAAACCATTAGAAAAACAAGAAATGGAAAATAGAAATGTGGATGCACAAGATAGAAGAAGACCAATAAATAATCATTTGAGAGATTTAATTAAAATCTTAATACTGAGAGAATTATTAGGAAGACCCAATAATAGGCCTAATTTTCCGCCACGACCTCCTCAAAATCCACCACGTCCACCAATGAGACCACCGATTATGCCAAGAAACTATCAACAACCATTATATGATATCTATGAATATTAAAATGAAAATTTTACCAGTTTTTCAAAATAAAATTTGAATATTAAATGAAAAAATGTAGAAAATAAATATGAGAAATTTTGAAAGGTGGTAAAGAAAAATGAAAGTTAAAGATTGTATGTGTACAGATGTATGTTGTGTAAAACCAGAAACAACAATATGTGATGTTGCAAAACTAATGAGTCAAAATCATATTGGTTGTATTCCTGTTTGTGATACAAATAATTGTTTATGTGGAATTGTAACAGATAGAGATATCATATTAAGAACGATTGCTTGTGATAAAGATGTAAAAACGACACCAGTAAGTGACATTATGTCTACAAATGTATGTACTTGTGAAGAAAACGAAGATATGGCAAATGCAGAGAACAAAATGGGAACAAATAAAATAAGAAGATTACCTGTTTGTGATAATAATAAAAAAGTAATTGGGATTTTAACATTAGGAGATATTGCTCAAAACAGAACAAATTTAGACGATAAAGAAATTTGTATTACATTTGAAGATGTTTGTGATTGTGATACTAATAAAAATGCAGAATAGTAAATAGAACAATAGCGGGCTTTAAAATGTTATAGACAGAAAAAAGCCTGCTATTGTTTTAGAAAAATGAGAAGAAATGAATATATGTATATAAATTTTTCTGATACATATAATAATAATAATTTACAATAATAGAAAATGAATATATTTTCCCCAATTAAGAAGGAGGAAAGAGATGATTATTAATATACCCTATTGGTCAAAAGTAGTAAAAAATATATTATATGTTGCACTATTAGTAGTTGGTCTATATTTGGCATTAAAACTATCTATTTTCTACATGCCATTTCTAGTGGCATTTATTATTTCGCTTATCATAGAGCCACTTATTAAATGCATTATGAGAAAAACAAATTTAACTAGAAGGACTAGCTCAATTATAATTTTTATTATTGTTACAATCATTATTGTAGGTATTTTGTCATGGATTATTATTACACTATTTTCAGAGTCATCGAGTTTGCTACAAGGATTAAATGATTATGTGGACAAAGCTTCAATACAAATACGAGGATTTATTGAACAATTTCATTTTGACAAAATTAAATTATCAAGCGAAATTTTAACAATTGTCCAAGAATCAAGTGGAGACTTTCTCCAGACGGTATCAAACTGGCTAAAAAATGCTTTAAATAGTTTAATCAATGTGGTAACCAAAATACCAGAGATTGCTATTTGTGTCGGAATAACAATTCTAGCACTCTATTTTATCTGTGTTGATAAAATTTATATTTTAGATCAAATAGAATATCACTTACCAAAAGTATGGGTAAAAAGATTGACAAATCATCTAAAAGATTTAATACAAACATTAGGTGGATATTTAAAAGCTGAGGCAACATTGATTTTAGTATCTTTTGTTATTTCTTTAGTAGGGTTGTACGTTTTATTTTTCTTAAAATTTAATGTACCATATCCATTGTTAATGGCATTATTTATTGGTTTTGTGGATGCACTTCCTATTTTAGGATCTGGAACGGTTATGGTTCCTTGGGCAATTATTTCTGGATTGAATGGAGATTTATCCTTGGGAATTGCTATTATTACATTATTTATTATTATGTCTATCGTAAGACAGTTTCTAGAGCCGAAGTTGGTTAGTAAAAATATTGGTGTTCATCCAATATTCACATTAATTGCCATGTATACAGGATTTAAAATAACAGGTATTATTGGATTATTACTAGGTCCAATTGTTTTAATCATTATTAAGAATATTTTTGCTAATTTAATCGATAAAGGTGTCTTTAAAACTATTTTTGATAGAAGATAGTATACAGATAATTCACTTAGTTACTGTTCAACGTCTACAGGCAATATATTACCTGTAGACGTTGAACAGTAACTAAGTGAATTATCAAATAGTAGAATTAATACGAAATATGTAGAATATTTTTAAAATATGTGATATATTAATTATAATTATGTAACAGTTAATGTTATAAAAATCACTTCGCTCTAACAATGTACACAAATAGCAAAAACTAGAGAATAATGGAGATAAAAACAATGGAAAAAGTACTTAATAAATTAAGAAACGAAAATAAAGTATTACTCATATTAGCATTTTTTAGTATATCAAAAGGACTGTGGGAAAATTTTAGACAATTATGGCTTCAAGATAATAATTTGAATGTAACAGAAATTAGTCAAGTACTTGGAACAGCCACACTTTGCTGTGTTATTATATTAATAATTTTAGCAAAGCAATTATCATTAAATAGAATTCAAAAAGTAATAAGTATATCTATTTTTATAAAAATAATAAGTTTAATTGCTCTTTATTTGTTAAATCACACAAATGATAATATTTTAATTAATTTATTTATAATACTAGATACCATATGTGAAAAAATAATTATCATCAGTATCTATCCTTTTATTGTTAGTATAAAGAAAAGTGATAAATTATATAGTAAAAGAAAATTAGTAGAATATTTATTTTCAGATATAGGGATTTTAATAGGTGGAATACTTATTGGAAGAACAATAGGAGCGATACTCATTAACTATAATATATGTTTATTGATATCTGTTATATTTTTAATTCTAGCATTTACTATAGTAATACATATAAAGAATGTACGAATGACAGGAGAAAAAATAGAGTTAAAAAAGACACTTCAATACATAATCAAAGATAAAATTGTTGCAATCTATTTATTGGATTATTTATTAGCAAATATAGCTATGTATACAGGTTTAGGATTAAAAATGTTGATGCTTACAAATGGCTTAGATTTTTCAGATAGAGAGGCAACAAACTTTTTGTTAGCAGCAGGCCTTATTGCTGATGTGATTGGTATAATGGCACTAAAATATTTTACACCTAAAAATGATTATTTAACAATAACTATAAAATTTGGCATAAGAATGGCTTTATATTGGATAGCGTATATTTCAAATGATGTTACATTATGTCTAATAGCAATTACTTGGTCAATATTGATTTCAACAGCATATGAAAATATAACAGATGCACCATATATAAACAGAATAAAAAATGAATATCAAATGCTTTTTACAAATATACGATATACAGTAGGATTGATTGGAACATCTGTTGGTTTGTATTTTGCAGGTGTTATGTATAATTATGGAATAGCATATAATCTTGGATTGTCAGCATTTTTCATGGTATTTCAAATTTTGTTAGCATATTATTTGATATATTTGAGAAAAAAAGAAAATTTTATGAAGGATACAGAAAAATAGTTTGATACAGTTCAGTATCTGAGTTAATATATATTATATAGAGGTCGCAAATTGCGACCTCTAAAAACATGTATAAAATACGACCAAAAATTTCCATAGAAAAATATATAAAAGCATGCTAACATAGTAGTAGAGGTGATAAAATATATGAGAATGCTAAAAAAATATGGAGATTCATTATTAATAAAGGAACTAAAAGCAAGTTTCCACTTCTTTATAAAAGAAGCAAATACAGACTTAAAAAGTAAAGGATATGGATTAATAAGAGATAAAGACATGTATGCAGATGATATTGCCAGTATTGCATCTGTTGGATATGGATTAGCAGCATTAGTTATTGGTGTCAACAGAAATTGGATTTCATATCCACAAGCATATAAAAGAGCAAGTAAAACATTAGATACCTTTTTAAATTATGTAGAAGGGAAAAATGGATTTTATTATCATTTTGTAAATATTTATACAGGAAAAAGGGAATGGAATTGTGAAATCTCCATTATTGATACAGCCATTTTTATATGTGGTGCTATATTAGCAGGAGAATATTTTAGAGGAAAAATAAAGCAAAAAGCAGAAGAATTATATAAAAAGATCAACTGGGAATGGTATCGAAATAAAGAAAATAATTATTTTTATATGGGATATAAACCAGAAACAGGATTTTGGGGACACTGGGATATGTATGCCGAACAACTGATGTTATACATTTTAGGAGTAGCTTCTCCAACTCATCCAATTAATAAGAGTATGTATGATGATATAAAAAAAGAAAAATCTACTTATGAGGGAATAGAAAACATTATTTATACATATTGTGGAACATTATTTACATATCAATTTTCTCATGCATGGATAGACTTTAGGGATAGAGAAGATGAAAATGGAATCGATTGGTTTGAAAATTCTAAAAAAGCAACAATAGCAAATAGAATATATTGTATAAAAAATAAAGACAAATATAAAACATTTAGTGAAAATTCATGGGGACTAACAGCTTGTGTAGGACCAAATGGATATTCTGGAGGATATGGAGCAATGCCAGCATTGGCAGATGTAGACGAACAAAATGATGGAACAGTTAGCCCATGTGGTCCAGCAGGTTCTATAGTATTTACGCCAGAATTAAGTATAAAAGCATTAGAAAATTTTTACAACCATTATCCCAAATTGTGGGGAAAATATGGTTTTATAGATGGATATAATTTAGAAAATGGAGAGTGGTATTCAAAAGAAGTGATTGGGATTGATAAAGGCATATCTATGATGATGATAGAAAATTATTTATCACAATTACTATGGAAGCAGTTTATGAAAAATGAATATGTACAAAAAGGATTAGAAAAGTTAAAAATTAGCAAAAAGAATAAAGAGAAAACAACAAAAGAAATGTATATATAAAATTTTACAGATATAAAGTAATTAATTTTTCATAAACAACCTAACATTATATTGAACTGATAAAATTATTTGTTATCGTTCAGACCTTCCCATTTGAGAGTAATTGTATGTTAAGGTTCTCGGCTACCCTCCAATTCCCGTTTAAGAAATTCTAATATCTAAATCGTAACGATACCCGAAAACAGGACCCTTTACGACTTATATATAAGAATTTCTAAAACGATTCCGGTCGCATTCGAACGCATAAAAAATATATCATACAGTTACTCTCAAATAGGAAGATCTGAACAGAAACAAAAATAAACTCAAAAATGGCTTAAAATCAACAAATCCCTTGATTTTTATTATAAAATGTAGTAAAATATATAAAGTTTTGAAAAGTATTTGAAAAATGAAAGGAGAAATGAAAATGGCATCAGTATATTCAGCAGGAGATTTTAGAAATGGAACAACCTTTGAAATGGAGGGAAATGTATATAGAATCGTTGAATTTCAACATGTAAAACCGGGAAAAGGTTCTGCATTTGTAAGAACAAAATTAAAAAATGTAATAACAGGGGCAACATTAGAAAAAACATTTAACCCATCAGATAAATTCCCAGCAGCACAAATTGAAAAGAAAACAATGCAATATTTATATAATGATGGAGGGCTATATTACTTCATGGATAATGAAACATATGACCAAATACCATTAAATGAAGAACAAATAGGGGATTGCTTAAAATACTTAAAAGAAAATATGGAAGTAACGATTCTTTCATATAAAGGAAATGTATTTGCGGTAGAACCACCAATATTTGTAGAGTTAGAAGTTACATATACTGAACCCGGATTTAGTGGAAATACAACAACAACTTCAGGAAAACCAGCGAAACTAGAAACAGGTTTAGAAATTCAAGTACCATTATTCGTTGAAATTGGAGATGTTTTAAGAATTGATACAAGAACAGGCGAATATATGGAAAGAGTATAAGAAAGGTGAATCTTAATGGCTAAACTTAGAGAAGAATATAAAAAATTTTTAGAAGACATAGAAAATAATTTAAAAAACAAAGAAGACTTGGACTATGTAAAAGTAAGATTTTCAATGTTTGTAGATAAGGTTATTGACGAAATGGATATGCTTATTGATTATAAAACACAAACAATGAAAGATTTAGAAGAAAAACAAAAAGAAATTGATGAGAAAATGAATAAAATGCAACAAATTATTGATAATATCGAGAAAGATATCTATTCAGAAGAAGGATTTGATTTTGAAATTATCTGTCCATATTGTGATAATCAATTTGTAATAGATGTTGATGAAGATAAAACAGAAGTAGAATGTCCAGTTTGTAATAATATTATTGAATTAGATTGGTCTGGCGATGTAGAAGAAGATACAGATTGTAATGGAAGTTGTTCTGGATGTCATGGATGTGATGAGGAAAAACAAGAACAGTCACAAGAACAACCGACAGAGGAAAAACCATCTACTAAAAATACAGATAAAAAGGAAAAGCCACAAGAAAATAATGATGATGATATGTAAATAAAGCGGAAAAGTACCATATATGGGCAAAACCATGGTGGTACTTTTTATGCTATAGGAATTTGTTCGTCTATGTTTCAAGATGTAAAAAATGTAGTAATAGTACATGTTAAATTTAGAAAAAATTTAAAGGATTTTGATAAACGCCATCTATACGAATACCTAGATGAAGGTGCGTACCGGTCGTGGCACCATTTGTAGGTTTTCCATTAGAATCTGTATATATATTGCCTTTTACACCATAAACATATTTAGGACCAACATATCCAATTACTTGTCCTTGTTTTACGACATCTCCTACTTTTACAATATAGTTTGGAGAACAATGACAATAAGTAATTCGGTAATTTTCAAAAGACAGTGTAATGGTGTATCCACCAGCACCTAGAAATTGGGTAAATGTAATTGTCCCGTCTGCTACAGCAATAAATTGGGTGCCTTCTGGTGCAGGAATATCAATACCAGAGTGAGAAGAAGAAGCACCAGAAGTGGGAGAGACTCTTTTTCCAAAATAGGAACTGATTCGAGTGTATCCGGGAAGTGGCCATACAAAACCATTAGGATTTGTAGAGATAATTTCAGAGTGTATTGTGTTTTCATAATAAATACCATTTGAACTTATCATAGGACTAAAAAAGATGCTAATAAATAAAATTAAAAAAATAAGGATGTAAATAAAGGATTTAATATTTTGAAAAATAAAACTCACCTCGTAAAAAAATGTATTTTAAATCTGTATTTTGAAAATAAAAAAGTAATAATTAGAATTGTGATAAAAATATTTTTAGTTGATTTGTCAAACAAACCAGAACTTTGAGTTGCGAAACTTAAAAGTTGTAAGGTGTTTCTTTTGAAAATAAAACTTATTTATTTTCACTTTGCGCTTGCGTAACTTAAAGTTTCATATTGTTTCCTAATATATAAAAATGGAAACCTTGAAACTGTTACACAGTCTGGTTTCCGTTTTTGTGGCAGGGGTAGAAGGATTCGAACCCTCACAGGCGGTTTTGGAGACCGATGTGCTACCATTAACACTATACCCCTATATTTTTATGACAATTATTATATTAGCATAAAAAATATATTTTATCAATATTTTTTGGAATATTTTTAGAAAAATATTGACTTTTTTCATAAAGGATAATAAAATATATGAAATATATATCTGCTGTGATGAAGAAAAAATGCGAGAATATTCGTTTTTAGAGAGTTGGTGATGGTGGGATACCAATATTGGATACGCATGGGGAACTTTGGAGCGGATTTTAATGAAGGTGCTTAAAACTTTTTGGTTTTAGGAATTAGGGTGGAAACGCGGAATATGACTTTCGTCCCTAGCTATGCTAGGTTGGATGGAAGTTTTTTTGTTTAAATCGATTAGCTTCAGCATCTTGCACATTTTTATTTCATTCATCAAACTTCGACGTATAAACATACGCCTTCAGCTTGATAAATTTCATAAAAATGCACAATATACTAAATCTAATCGATTTAGTGAATAGATGAAGCTTCAGCATCTTGCACATTTTTATTTCATTCATCAAACTTCGACTGCAATTTATTTTCAAACCTCGATGTACAAAATGTACACCTTCGGCTTGAGAATAAATCACAAAAATGCACTATATAATAAATGTAATCAATTTAATAATTAGATGAAAGATTTAACATCTTGCACAAAAAAACTTTCATAATTTAGTAAATAATATTAAAGGAGGAAATGTTATGTTAAAATCAATGGACACATTAGTAGCACTTTGTAAAAATAGGGGGTATATATATCCGGGATCAGAAATCTATGGAGGACTAGCAAATACATGGGATTATGGACCTTTAGGAAATGAATTGAAAAACAATATTAAATCTGCATGGAGAAAAAAATTCATACAGGAAAGTAAATACAATGTTGGATTAGATGCAGCAATTTTAATGAATCCAACAACATGGGTAGCATCAGGTCACGTAGGGGGATTTTCAGACCCATTAATTGATTGTAAAGAATGTAAAACAAGACACAGAGCAGATAAATTAATAGAAGAATGGGCACATGAACAAGGAAAAGATATGATTGCAGATGGTATGTCAGATGAAGAATTAATAAACTTTATTAATGAAAATAAAATACCATGTCCAAATTGTGGAAAAACAAATTTCACAGATATTAGAAAATTTAATTTAATGTTTAAAACATTTCAAGGTGTAACAGAAGATAAAACAGCAGAAATTTATTTAAGACCAGAAACAGCACAAGGTATATTTGTAAACTTCAAAAATGTAATGAGAACAACTAGAAAGAAAATACCAATGGGAATAGCCCAAATAGGAAAAGCATTTAGAAACGAAATTACACCGGGAAACTTCACTTTTAGAACAAGAGAATTTGAACAAATGGAATTAGAATTTTTCTGTAAACCGGGAACAGATTTAGAATGGCATGCATACTGGAAAGAATTCTGTAGAAATTGGTTATTAAATCTAGGAATAAAAGAAGAAAATATCAGATTAAGAGATCATTCAAAAGAAGAACTATCACATTATAGTAATGCAACAACAGATATTGAATTTGCTTTCCCATTTGGATGGGGAGAATTATGGGGAATTGCTGATAGAACAGACTTTGACTTAAAAAGTCATATGAAAGTTTCAAAAGAAGATTTTGCCTATACAGATCCAGAAACAAACGAAAAATATGTACCATATTGTATAGAGCCATCTTTAGGAGCAGACAGAGTGGCACTAGCATTTTTATGTAATAGTTATGAAGAAGAAGAAATTGGTGAAGGAGATACAAGAGTGGTGTTACATTTACATCCAGTATTAGCACCATTTAAAATAGCAGTGCTTCCATTGTCTAAAAAATTATCAGAGAAAGCACAAGAAGTACATGAAAAATTGTCAAAGAAATTTATGTGTGATTATGACGAAACAGGAAGTATCGGAAAGAGATATAGACGAGAAGATGAAATAGGTACACCATATTGTTTAACAGTAGATTTTGATACACTTGAAGATAATGCAGTAACAATTCGAGATAGAGATACCATGGAACAAGTAAGAATTCCAATTGATGAAGTAGAAAGCTGGCTAGAAGGAAAATTAGAATTTTAAAAATAATTAATAATAGGCTAGACTTTAAAGAATGCTTATGTTAAAATAAAGTAAGATAAAAATGTAGTAAGTAGAATAAAGGAGGACTTAAAAATGATTGGTAGGTTACGGGCAATAAACGGGTTTGAAATTATTAGAGAAAGCAGAGAAATTAAAATTATCTACACGATTAATGGTGTATTTTTTACACAATCGATATACGAGCACGAGCAGATAAGTGAAAATAAAATAGAAGAAGTTCGTGAAGTGCTTGAAAAATACACAAGTATTAACAGGCAGGCTAAATCTATGAAGGAAGTAATTCCATTACCAACGATGCTTGTAGCAGTAAAAAAAATCATATCATAAGAGCAAATTGCTAGAGATAAGGGGAAGAACCATAAAAGTTTAAGGTTCTTCCCATCACTTTTATACAATATATTAAAAAAAGAAACAGTCATGTTTCAATATATTTTGTAGTATTGTAGAATTATTATAGGCTAAATAAAGAATTAATAAAAAGGAAGAGAAAAGATGAATTATAGGATTGTAAATGGCTCTATTTCTTATGGAGCTGAAACAATATTAGAACAAATTAATTTTGAAATAAAAGAAAAAGATAAAATTGCGATTATTGGAAGAAATGGTTCTGGAAAATCCACATTTCTAAACGCATTGATCAATAATGAAATTTTAGAAGAAGGGATAGGAGAAGAAAAATTTCATATATACAAACAAGGAAATCCTGTGATAGGATACTTAAAACAAATGAATTTTGAAAATGCAAATCAAACAATGCTAGAAGAAATTTTAGAAGTATATAAACCAATTCTAAACCTAGGAAAAAAGATACAAGACAAAGCAGATGAACTACAAAATTCTACAGATGAAAAAATAATAAAAGAATATACAAATACCTTAGAGCAATATGAGCTACAAGGGGGATATGTGTATAAAAAAGAATATGAAACAGCAATTAAAAAATTTGGATTTAAAGAAGAAGATAAACATAAGAAAATGAATGAATTTTCTGGTGGACAACAAACGAAAATTGCATTTCTAAAATTATTACTTAGTAAACCAGACATTTTACTGTTAGACGAACCAACAAATCATTTAGACGTTGTTGCCATAGAATGGTTAGAAAATTATCTAAAAAATTATCCAAAAGCAGTTGTGGTCGTTTCACATGATAGAATGTTTTTAGATAAAATGGTTAATAAGGTATATGAAATAGAATATGCAAGTATGTTGGAATATAAGGGGAACTATACAGATTTTGAAAGACAAAAAAGAGAAAATTATGAAAAACAATTAAAAGATTATACATATCAACAAGCAGAAATAAAACGTTTACAGGCAATTGCAGATAGATTCCGATATAAACCAACCAAAGCAAAAATGGCATTATCAAAGCTAAAAAAAATAGAACAAATGACAATCATAGAAAAACCAGAAGAATATGATTTAAAAAGTTTTTATGCTAATTTTGACGTAAAAATACAAAGTGGAAAAATGGTATTAAAAGTAGATAAATTGCAAATTGGATATGATAAACCAATTGCAGAAGTTTCTTTTGAGCTGTATAAAGGACAAAAATTAGCAATTATTGGAGAAAATGGAACAGGAAAATCTACCTTGCTAAAAACTTTAAATGGAAATATACCAAAGCTAGGAGGAGAATTTGAATTTGGATATCATGTACAAACAGAATATTTTGATCAACAATTAAAATTTACGAATCTTGAAAACACACTATTTGAAGAAATTAGTGAGACTTTTCCAGAATTAACAACAACGCAAATAAGAACACTATTGGGAACGTTTTTATTTACAGGAGAAGAAGCTTTGAAGAAAATAAAAATGTTGTCTGGAGGAGAGAGGGGGCGCTTGCAATTATGCAAAATATTAAAAAGACAACCGAATGTGTTATTATTGGATGAACCAACAAATCATATGGATATAGTAGGAAAGGAAAGTTTAGAAAATATTTTAAAAGAATACACAGGAACATTAATTTTTGTTTCTCATGATAGATATTTGGTTAATAAATTAGCAGATTGTATACTAGAATTTGACAAGGGAAAAGTAACCTTTTATCATAAAAATTACCAAGAATATATGGAATATAAACAAAATGAAGAAGATATAATGGATGAACCAAAAGAAATAGGAGAAAATCAAAAAGATAAGAAAAAAGAGATCAATCCATATTTTCTAGAAAAGGAAAGAAATCGCATACAAAAAAAGCTAAATAAAATTGAACAAGAGATAAATCATAAGGAAAAGGAAATTCAAGATATTGAAAAAGAAATGACCAAGGAAGAAATTTGTTCAGATTATATACAATTAAATGCATTACAAGAAGAAATACAAAAAAAGAATCGTGAAATAGAAGAAAAAATGCAAGAATGGGAAATATTAAATGATGAAATTTAAAGCATAGACTATATTCACCTTATGCAATAGCAGAACATGCTGTTGGTTTATTATTAAGTATTAATAGAAAATTATATAAATCATATCAAAGAACTAGAAAGTATAATTTTTCTTTAGATGGATTATTAGGATTTGATATTCATGGAAAAACAGTAGGTGTTATTGGAACAGGAAGAATTGGAAAAGCCTTTATCAATATTATGAAAGGATTTGGCACAAAAATTATTGCTTATGATACCTATAAAGATGAAAAATTTAAAGAAGAGGCTGGGTTTGAATATGTAGATTTAGACACATTATACAAAGAATCTGATATTATTTCTCTACATTGTCCACTATTGAAAGATACAGAAAAAATGATTAATAAAGAAAGTATTGCAAAAATGAAAAAGGGTGTTATTATCATTAACTGTAGTAGGGGAAAATTGATTCATACAAATGACCTTGTTCAAAAATTATCAGAAGGTAAAATTGGAGGTGTAGGATTAGATGTATATGAGGATGAAGAAGAATTTTTCTTAAGAGATATGTCTAATAGTTATATAAGAGATAAAAACCTATCTATATTACTTTCTATGCCAAATGTATTCATTACTTCTCATCAAGCATTCTTCACAAAAGAAGCTCTCAATAAAATTGCTAGTGATACATTAGAAAATATTAAAAAGGAAATAGAAACTGGAACATGTGAAAATGAAGTATAAAGGGAATTTGGGAACAGCGCAAATTCCCTTTTTTGTGGTATAAGAAACAATACGAAATTTTATATTTTGCAATACAAAATGTAGATAAATTTATTTTTATATATTAGGAAAGTCATGCTGACTTTCTAATATATAAAAACACATTAATAGGAAACACCATCCAACTTTTAAGTTTTACAACGCAAAGTAAAAATAAATATCAGTTTTATTTTCAAAAGAAAATATATTCGTAAAAAAAAGATATATTTTGTATAAAAAAAGTAGCTTTTTATAAAAACAACCCTATAAGGTTGGAAAAATATGCTATAAATGATTGTAAAAGAAAGAACGAAGGATAAGAGATGAAGTTAAAAGAATCTATATTTGAAGATGCACAAGATAATATGATTGAAAAAATTTATCATAATGATTTGGAGGAATTACAAAATAAAAATCAGTCAAAAGAATATGTGGAAATTGTCAAAAAAATAAAAAACATGGAAAAAACGTTATTCAAAGAATTTAACAAAGAAAATGTTTCAAAGTACATAGAATATACAAATGAGAAAGTTAGTATAGAAGCTGAAAGTCAGTTTGAATTGGGATTTAAAACAGCAGTAAAAATTATTTTTGAAGCATTAAAATAATCCTAATATATATTTATTAGGATTATAGTATTATGTTTCCTTATTTGCTTTTTTAGTTTGTTGTGAATGGTTTTGTTTTTTTGTATGGTTCATATATTGTACTAATTTTCTGACAATATCTTTTTCACTTTCATTTAAATTATTAAATCCAGTAATACTGTCATCTAGCTGAGTATCTGTCATGATTAAATATTCTCTTAAAACCACGGTAGGGGTTACTTTATATAAATTACAAAGTTTTACTAAAGTGGTTAAACTGCCTTTGGTCTTATTACGTTCGATATCAGATATATATCTAGGAGCAAGACCAAGAGACTCAGCAACTTCTTCTTGTGTGAAACCTAAAGAAGTTCTGATATCTTTTAAACTTTTACCAATTAAAATTTGGATATTACTTTTTTGTTTTTTCATGATAACCTCCAGTTGTTAAGAGTATTTTTCCTAAATAATGAAAAAATATGCATATATATAAGAATAGCAAAAACGGAAAAGAAAGAACATGAGCAAAAAACCACATTAATGTGGAAAAAAGCTTGAAAAATAAAAATCATTATGCTATACTTTCTTTGTAAAAAAATATCAAAAGAAATAAAAAAGAAAGGAAAGGGATAAGCAAATGATGAAAAACAAAGAAAACAAAAGGAAAGGACAAAAACATGTAGAAAATTGCACTTTGAAAAATAAAGGTATAACCTTAATTGCTTTAGTCATTACTATTATTGTCTTATTAATCTTAGCAGGTGTCACAATTGCTACGTTAACAGGAGATAATGGAATTCTAACAAATGCTAATGAAGCAGCGACAAATACAGAATTAGCAGAAATAGAAGAGGTAGCCAATTTAGCATATACTTCTAAATTAATGGACAATCTGATAGGAGCAGATGTGCCAATGGCAGATATCGTAAGTCAATTACAAGCAGAAGGATATGAAATATATGCACAACCGGGAGATGGAATAACAGGCATTAAATTAGATAGTAATAGTTTAACAATAGAAAAAGATGGAACAGCAGTGATAAATGTAAGCTATGAAGGAAATACAGAAGGAATGCAATATTATGCCGTAGTAAAAGGAAAATACTATTTGATAACAAAAGATGCTAATGGAATAAAAGTATCAAGAGAAGAAAGCAAAATCAATAGTTCAGCCCAAGAAGAATTAAAGGCAGAGTCATCAAATACAACATATGTAAAAGTAGAAAATGTTAGTGGAAATACAATAAACTTAAAAGCAGGAGATAGTATAGGAACAGCAACGATAACAGTAAGTTATGGGAGTTATACAGATACATGTATTGTAACAGTAGTAACAACACCAACAGAAGATAGTGTAGCAGATGCGTCAACTAGTTTTTCAACAGGTTATGGAACAATTGATATTATCTGGTTAAGTGGAGAGACAAATACGGTATCAAGCACACCAAATGCACCAATATTAGAATCAAATGGAGAAAGTATGACCCCAGTTACATGGACATATGATGAAAATTCAAAAACATGGACAGAAGACGGAACAGCAAGTGGAAATTGGTATAGCTACAATAGTGTATCAAATAGAGGAGCAGACGGAAAATTAGAAGATAATACAACAAGTAAATGGGCAAATGCGAAAACAAAAAATGGAAGTTATTTTGTATGGATACCAAGATATGCATACAGAATCACATATTATGATAGTGAAACATCTACAACACCAACCGGATATTATGATGGATGGGGAATGTGGAAAAATGACGGAACGTTAAAA
>CAMMWP010000010.1 GCA_946500615.1 uncultured Clostridium sp.
ATCTTGACATTCTATTTATTTCTTCTGCAAGTTTTACTTGATTTTGTGGAGATAACGAAACTTCTGGTTCATCTAATAAGTATAAATTATCTGACTCTATATTATCTGCTAAAATCTGCATTGTTGTTTCACCATTTGAATATTTATCTTGTGAAAATTCAAATCTTGCAAACTGCTTTCCACCTTCTTTTGTTTGCAAAAAATCTTTTGCATTTTGTAAACCTCTTTCTCTTGCTAAATTACTTTCTATACTTTCTTGCAATACTGCATCTTGCTCAATTTTCCTTATTTCATATAAAATTTCTTCACTTTTTATATATCGGCTATTTTCTGGAATTCTTGTTAATTTTCTACCATTCTCATTTTCTCCTAGTCCATATTCACATTTTGATGCATAATCCTCAAAATACTCTAATGTTCCAACAACTTTTGGATTACTTCGTTCTTTTCCTTTTAAATTTAATTTATGGGCAATGATATTTAGTATAGTTGATTTTCCAGAACCGTTATTTCCATATAATACAGTTATATTGTCAAATATAAATATATCTGGCTCTTTATTTTGTAATACATTAAATGGATATATATTATTATTTGTTATTTTACTATCACTTAATTTAAATGTTTTTAGGTATATCATGTATTGCCTAGCCTTTCTAGTTATTCTCTTTTTTCCAAATTCTCATAATATTTTCTCGTTCTTTATATTTTAGAGCTTTATATAAATCAATATTTAGTTTGTTGCATACACTACATAATACAATAAAAACATCTGCCACTTCGCTTTCTATTGTATCATAATGATTAATTTTATTTTTATCAATACACATATTCGTAGCATTTTTTCTTATTGATTTTGCTAATTCTCCAACTTCTTCTAATACTAGTAACATTGTTTTTTCTATTTCTTGATTTGAAAATCCTCTTATTTCAATTACATCTTTTATATATTGTTGTACTTCTTGTAATGTGTTTCTTTCATTTAACTTATTCCATAATTCTAATTGAGTATTCAATTTAGCTTTCTCCTTTTAATTATTTTCAAATTTAAGAATATCAATTTTTATCCTTTACTATTTTTCTCTATTTCTTCTTTAATAAATTTATTTACAAATTATTTAAAAATTATTTAAAAGTGATAATTCCATGCTACAATTTAGCATATTATTATTTTTTAAGTCATTAGAGTTATTTATTTTTATTTCATAACTCTTACTTTTTCATGCTATCATTATATTATTGTATTTTTATATAGTCAATTCCCTTTTATTTCCCTTTTTTCTATTTTATATAATTCTAAATAATAAGTACACTAAGTGAACTAATTATCATATCTATTAAAATGCACTACATCTTTATAACTTCTTAACTCCTTTATAGGTAATTCTTCATCATTATCTTTATATCCTAAAGTTAGTAATGCTACTAATTCTATATTATCTGGTAAATTTAATATTTCTCTACAATTTTTCTTATCTTCAATATGTTTTTGATAATTTAGAAAACAACTTAAAACACAGCTACCAATTCCAAAGCTCTCTGCTGCTATTATCATATTTTCAATAGATAAAGCAGAACTTAATATATATTCTTCATATTTTGGATCATTATTTTTATTAGCTAATATTGCAATAATGACAGGAGCATCGTTTATAAACTGTCTGTCCTCATAATTTAATGATAACTTTTCTTTAATATCTTTATTGTCTATTATAATATATTCTGTTACTTGGCAATCTGGTTTTGGTTTACCTCCAAATGGAGCATTCCTCCCACAGTTTATTATATTTTCTATTACCTCATTTGGAATATTTTTATTTAAATATTTTCTATGACTTCTTCTATTCATAATCAAACTCAAAATATCATTATTATTTCTATACATATATATTGACCTCCTTAGAGATATTTATATCATATTTTATAGTATTTTTCTAGTAGTACACTAAGTAACTTTTTCATAAAATCAAGTACACTTGGTAAACTAAATCCTAAATATTTCATAAAAATTAAGTACACTCGGTGAACTTTTTTAAATTTTTAGTTATCCATTTTTAATTTTAAATGAAGAATAGCGGGTTTGAGCCAGTTCACTCGGTAAATTTTTACATCACATTTGCTTAAAATTTTTGTTCTTTTATTAACTCTTGAAGGATTGCCTTTCAATGTGTATAGGCATTTTGTTAAGAATGCTTTCCTGCCCTCATTTTTAATGAGGTATCTTGCTCTTAAAATGCACTTATGTCTACTTAATTAAATATACTTATCCTTAAATCCTCTTAGTCGAGAAAATAATGTGCTTTATAAAATTAAGTCAAGGTTGCGCTACGCACATATATTTAACCTTGACTTAATTTTATAAAGCACATTAGAATCTTCGTAGAGAATTAATTATTTTCTTTCCATTCTATATCTTGTATCATTTCTTCAAAATCTTCTTTACTAATTACTTCATCTACACTAAAAAATAAATCTGGTCTCCAATTTACATGTATCTCATGAACTTGTTTTGCTAATTCATTTACTTTATTAAAGTCTTCTACTTTTGGGATTTCTATTGTTATTTGCATTATTTTTCGCTCCTTATAAATTAAATTTTTCTTTTATTACTGTTGCTACTTCTTTAGCTGATAAATTTTCATTATTAATCTTAATGTAATTCTTAAATATTTTTTCTCCTTCTCCTAGTTCAGAATTAAGTTTATGTTTTGTCATTGATTTTATTAAGTCATTCTTACTCCATTCTAAATCTCTTTTAGATGCTTTATGTTCTAACCTGTTATCAGTTTTATTCCTTTTTAATCTTTCTTCTAGAGATGCTTCTAATTCTACTACATAACTTTCTTCAAACAAACTCATCCATCTATCTGTTTCTTGTTTTTCTTCTTCAAAATCATTACCAAAATCGAAACAGCCTGTAAAAATTATTCCTTTTTCATTGCTTTTTGCAAATTCTTTAAATACTTCATATCTTATAAGTTGATTCATTCTTTGATATGCTTTTTTATCATAATCAAATATTAATCTAACCATTTCTATTGTCATATGATTATAAAACAATTTATATCCTGTCAATTTTGCTAATTCTTGACCTACTGTCATTTTTCCAACTGCTTGAGGTCCAATTATTAATACGAATTTCGGCATTTCAATCATCTCCTTTTATCCAATTCTATTAGATGAATTTATAATTTTTATAAACTATATTTATAAAAAACTTCATCATATCCTACATCCAATTTATAAAATTTTTGTTCCCAGTCATCAAGTTCTCCACCCCAGCTTTCATATATCTTTCTAGCATTGTTATTATCTTTTAAAACCCCAATTATATATTTCTTAGCACCATTTTTTCTTGCCCAATCTTCAAAAATATTCTTTAATTTTGTGCCTATTCCTTTTCCTTGATACTTTGGATTTATGTATAATGCAACTAAATCAGCAAAACCACCTTCTAAAAAATGTTCATAGGTTGATTTTATTGTTCCATATATTGCCCCAACAATTACATCATTACATTCAGCAACATAGCATAATCTTTTATTATCATTATAGAATTTATCGGCAAAACTTTTAATTCTATTTTCTGTCCCTCTTTCTCTATCAATAAATACTTCCTCTGGAAAAATATTTTTATAAGCAACTCTCCATACAGAATTTATAAGTTCAATATACTGTCTTGCATCATTATTTGTTACCTTTCTAATTAAAATTGAATCATTTGATGTAGTCTGAATTTTTATTTCCATATAAGTTTCATCTCCTTTTATAATATCTTAGTATGTAAAAAAGTCTCACAAAAGAACCTTTTAAGACTCCTTTGCAAGACTTTATATATCTTACTTTATAAGTGTAAGTAACATTTCTATTTTTGTTACCCTTTACCGCTCAAGTATAATTACTTTAGGTAAACTCTTAAATTATGTTTTTAATTGTAACATATTATCGTAAATCTGTCAAATTTAAAATTACATAATTTTTGTAGTTTCTAATCTTACTCATCTAACATTAATTTTGTTTTCTTGTCCTTTAATCTCTTTAGTTGCTCTCTTTCTACTTGCTTAATGCTCTTTTCTGGTGTTAGCAAATCTTCTGGCATTATTCCTCCAATATCTTCTACTGCCTTTCTTACTTTTGCTTCAACTTCATAATGTGTTGAAGTCGCTTTGCTACAACTATGTATTTTATCCTTCTTTAATTTTTCTTCTGTTTGAGACATTCTAAATAAATTAGCAATTAATTCTGTACTTCCCATAAAATCTAATATTTTTTCATTATCTTTTAACTTTTTTCTTTCAGTATATCATCTACAGTTAGCCCACCATATAAGCCCATATATCCTGCATTTTGAAATTCTGCATATTCTTGATTTGTTATTACACCCGCATTATGTGCTGCTTCTAATAACATTTGATTCCATTGCTTTATATCTCCACGAATTACTAATCTTTTATTGTCCTCATCTAATTGATTAAAATAATCTGCAACTTCTTGTCTTCTAGTTTGAATTGCAAAATAAGTCTGTCCTAGAGCAATTACTTCTTTTCTTGGATCTCCATCTTGTACAATCAGATAATAAGCATATCTTGAAAGTTCATAGTCTAATAACTCTCTCTTACAGTATTGCTACCTATTTCAACCATTTTCCTTACCTCAGGAAAATGGTCTTGAATTTCAAATCCACTATTGTTACAAGCCAATTTTGCTCTATCAATTACTTTTGCAAAATTTTTCCATTTCTTATATTGTAAAACTTCACTTAACTTCCTTGCATTCCAAAAAGTTTTCATTTTTATCTATCCAATATAATTTATTTACCTCTTCAACTAAATCAAGGTTTTTATTTAACCTTCCACTATATACTTCTAATTCTATGTCAGACATTTTATATTGAAAATTCATAACATGTTTAAGATTGATATCTTTATTTGTTATTCCCGTTTCTTCTCGTAATTCTCTGTATGCTGCCTCTAATTCTTTTTCATTATTTTCTACTTTACCACCAACTAAATTTAGTTTTCCCTTATATGGTTCTTTTTCTCTTTTACACATTAGTATTTTGTTTTCTTCTTTATTATAAACTAATATTACATTTAATTTTTTCATTTATAAACATCTCCAAAATTCTTTTTTATATGTTATCAGTATTAATTCCTAATCTTTTAAAATTTTCATTAATTCTTGTCATGCCTCTATATCTTCCTTCTTTTAGTTCAAATCTATAATTTTCTTTTTCTATATTTATCTTCTCATCATTCAGTTCTTTTTCCATATCATATGGGACTTTTATAAATTGAAAAGAAATCTCCGATGTATAATCTTTACTTCCATATTCTCCTTCAATAATTAAATAAAAAGCTTTTGTTGTTTCTAAAACATTGCTATCTTTATTCCTATTCCTAATAACATCAAAAGAATTTCCTACACTTCCAACATTTATTATTGTTTTATTATATATTTTGTCCATATATGGATGATGAATATGCCCATATATTACAACATCTGCAATATTTTGTGATACTGTTTTTTCAGTTGGTAAAAACATTTGATATTTAGTATCTATACTATCAACATTTAATATAGCTTTATTATTTACTTTTGGTGTTGCATGAAATACCCTCACTAAACTTCCACTCATATAAAACTCATAACAAAATGGTAGGTTTAATAAGTATTCTTTATCTTCTTTAGCTAATAATGACTGATTCCATTTAATTCTTTTTTGCTCTTGTTCAGGCATATTTCCTATATTTTCATGACTTTTTGAAAAATGTTCATCACAATTTCCTTGTAATACCACATCACAGTTTTCTTCTATCAATTCAACACATTCTTTTGGATGTACTCCTTTGGCTATAATATCACCTAAACATATAATCTTATCTACATTTCTTTTTTCTATATCTTTTAAAGTTACCTTTAATGCTTCTAAATTGCCATGTATATCTGAAATTATTGCTATCCTCATATTTAATTTCAACCTCTTTTCCTATAACCAATTTATATCACAAAAAGCTAAATTTTCATAGTATTTTTGCAATGTTTCCAAACATATTTATCCTTAAATTTACTTAATTGAAACAAAATCTACAATAGAAATGATGTCAAGAGCAAGCGATAATGAGTTCATATACTCTTGATATTGTTTCTATTGTAGATTAAACTTTTTCTGCACGCTATCCTGCCCTCATTTTTGATGAGGTATTTTACTTTTAAAATGTTCTTATGTCTACTTAATAAATATACCTATCCTTAGATCCTCTTAATTGAAAAACAATGTGCTTTTAAAATCAAGTCAAGGTTGTGCGACAGCACATTCATTTTAACCTTGACTTGTTTTTATAAAGCACATTACAATTTATGGATAGGATTTATAATATTATAACTTGCGACTTTCTATCTCCTTATTTACTATCATGTCTATTTGTCCATCTTTTAAATATATTATTTTATCTGAACTTTCAATTGTTGACTTTCTATGTGCTATTATAATTACTGTACTTTTTTCTGAAATTTTATCTATTATATTCTGTATCATTCTTTCTGTTTGTAAATCTATATTTGAAGTTGGTTCATCAAATATATAAATATTTGCTTTATGCAATATAGCTCTTATAAAAGCTATTATTTGTAATTCTCCATATGATAATTTTGAAATTTTAATTTTTGTATTTAATCCATTATTTAATTTATCAAATAAATTTTCTACACCAATTTCAATAATCAAATCATTTATTTGTTTGTCTGTTATTTCATCATTTCCTAGAGTTATATTATTTCTAACCGTATCTTCAAAAATATATGGATTCTGTGATATATAGGAAATATTATCTCTTAAACATTTAGTAGATATTTTAGAAATATCATAATTGCCAATTAGTATTTTTCCACTCTTTATATCATATAGTTTCATTAGCACATTTGTAAGAGTTGTTTTTCCTACACCTGTTCTACCTGCAATTGTAACTTTAGTTCCTTTTTTTATTACAAATGACATATTTTTTAGTATCATTTCTTTATCGTATTTCATTGATACATTTTGAAATTCTATATCTCCGATTTAAATTCTCTATGTAATTTCCTTTATCAATATTTTCTTCATTTGTTTCATTCAATAAAATTTTTATTCTTTTATATGAATTTATACATGTTTGTAGTTCTTCCAATTGATTGCAAATTTCTTCAAGTGGACTTTTACATTCTTTAGTATAATATAAAACCAAATAAATACTTCCCAAAGATATAGCTATATTAATGTTTAGTGCATAATATATAATAGCATAAATTCCTACAGCTTGAATCATTGTTATTATCCAATATGGAAAATGGTGTGTAAATATATACTTTCTTCTTATTTTCAATTCTGAATAAAATAAATCATTCATTTTATTTAGATTCTTGTCTTGTAATTTAAAAAGGTAAGTCAATTTGCTTTTATTATATAATTCAGAAAATTCTTTATGTTCTCTATCTCTCTTTTTTAAAATTTCATTATCTAATCTACCTAATACTTTAGTAAATTTATATACAACAAAAGAAATAAGAATTACTGTAATTGCTCCAATTACAGCTAAATTAATATTAGCCACAAACATCATTATTATCATAAATACTATATATAAAATATTGTTTAAAATGTTATATAAAAATCCAAAGAACAAGTCAAATAGATTATCTACATCTGAAGTTAATCTAGTATATAATTCAGAGGAATTGTATTTATTAAATGTACTCATTTTGAAATTTAATATTTTGTCAAATAGCATTTTTCTAATATCTTTTAAAATCTTGCATATTGTTGTATTTATTAATACATCTCTTATATACTTAAATATCATTCTGCCTAAATGTACAGATGTATAGATACATATAAAAAATAATATTGTATGTATAATATCCTCTCTTGTAAAATCAATATCTACAACTTGCTTTACTATGTAAGGTGGTAGTGCTGAAAGGAAATCACAAATTAATAATAATATACCTATAATTATAATTGATTTAATATATTTTTTTATGATTTTTTTCATTGCTTAGGCACCTACTTTCTCATAGGTATTTAATTCATTGTAAAGTTCACTTTTTTCAAGCATTTCTTTATGTGTTCCACTATCTACTATTTTTCCATCAACTAATAAAAATACTTTGTCCATTTTTTCCATCATACTGATTTTATTTGAAATAATTATAAGTATATTATCTCCTATTTGATTTTCAATTTCTTTAATTACTTTCTTTTCTGTATCAGCATCTAATGCAGATAATGTGTCATCAAATATATTTATATTTCTAACATTTAGTAAATTTCTTGCAATTTGTATTCTCTGTTTTTGACCTCCAGATATTTTAATTCCGTTCTCTCCGATTCTTGTTGCAAAACCATCTTGCATTGTCTCTATATCTTCTAAAATATTGGCTTTTTTACTTATTTCTTCTATTGTCTTATTTGTAGCCTCATTTTCAATATCAATATTATTTTTTATTGTATCATCCATAATAATGTTTTTTTGCATTGCATATCCAATATGTTCAAATATACTTTCTCTTGAATAATCATTCATATCAATTCCATTAATAAATACTTTATTTTCTGGTATTTCATAAAAACCTGCTAAAATATTCATAAGTGTTGTTTTTCCGCTTCCAACTTTACCAACTATTCCTATTTTATTACCACTATTTATTGTCATATTTATATTATCTATTGCTAATTTTCCATCATTTTCATAACTATAGCAAAGATTCTTAATTTCTATTTTATCAACTTTTTCTAATTCTTTTCCTTCTTTTTTATAAGTGTCTAATCCAAAAAAGTAATTAAATCGCCTACTTGCTATTTTAAAATTTGATATTCCTGTAAGTAATGGTTCTATTGAATTTACAATTTCTGATATAGCAATACTAACACAAGAAATGTATGCAGTTAGTTCTCCTACTGTTAATAATCCTTTATTAATCAAAATTAATCCAACTGCAAATCCTATTGAATAGCATGCTGCATATAGAATATTTGCTACCATATCCATTTTATATATTATTGCTCCAACATTAACATCTGATTTATATGTTTCAGCATTCACTTTATCAAATTTTTCTTTTTGATTTTTTTGTTCATTGTATAGTTTTATTAGACTAAAACCAGATGTATTTTGTTCTATATTTTTTGATAAATCTATATATACTTTTCTTTCCTTTTCAAGTAATTCTCCTTGCTTTTTATAAAGTTTATATAAGAAGTACATTGCAATTGGAAAAATTGGTAGTATAACTAACATCAAAATTATATTAAAGTCTTTTCCTATAACAATTAAACCAATAATAGGTGCTACAATTAACCTAGCAACATTAAAAAAGGCATTTCCAAAAAATTTTCTTATAGATAATATTTCTTTTGATAAATATGCAAGAAACACACCTTTATCTTCTTTATCATAATATTCTGGCTTTACTGATTGTAAATGTTCTATTACTTTACTTCTTAAATATGTATCTGATATTCTAGCTCTAGTAAAAAATAATGTCCTATATATGATTCTTGGTATAATCATTATAAGTGAATAAAATATTAAACTATACACTTCATTCATAATAATGTCTTTACTAGCATTTCCTTCAATTAGCAAATCTAATATATTTCCTATAATGCTAGGTATTTTATACAATATATATATTACAATTGCATGAAATACCATGCCTAATATATAAATAGGAAAAGTTCTTTTTAGTTCATCTATAAATATTTTATTGTTTTTGTATTTATTATTTTCCATATTATTCCTTTCATTAGTTTAGCATTTATGTTATCTTTTCACTTAACTCGATTATATTGTTCTAATTTTATCATAACAAATATAAAAAATAAAGCATATAACAAACTAAATTATTACATACTTTACCTTTAAAGTTTTATCTCCAAACATTTTAATTTTTTACTTTACAAATTTACTGCTCCGCATACCATGTCAAGCTCTATCGTTACTTTAATTTTATGATTTTCTATTCTTTTAACCTTATTTTTAACTTTTCTATCCAAACTAATGAAGTCTCCAAAAGCAGTAAATTCAACTATTTCATCGAACTCTTAGACATAACACCGAACAGCACTCCACATGTGTTCATCTAAAAATCTTTTAAGATTTTTTAGAGTATGTTAAGTACAACTAATTTATCAAATTTAGCATCTAACGAAACTCTATATCCACCATATTCATCTTCTTGTCTTATTTCTTTAATATTTGTAAATTCAAAAGTAACTCCATCATCTAAATCTATATTGAATATTTCATTTAATATATTTTCTAGGTTGTCTTTTTCTAAATCAAAACCTTTTATTGTTGCATCCATATCTAATGTATTTCTCATATCTATTCCAACTATAGCTGTTATTAACATTCCACCTTTTAATACAAATTTATATTTGTAATCTGATACTGAAATTCTTTCTAATAGTCTTTCTAACATATAGTTTTGTAAAATAATATTTTCATTCACATCAACTTTAGATGACATATTTTTTATCCATGCTTTTAGTTGTGCTCTATTTTTAGCTATCATAGTAACACCTCCAAATATTTTCTTATTTCATCTTCTATATTAAATAGTTTTGCATATTTGTGCAATTTAATTGAGTTTCTATCTCTTCTTTCTGCATATCTTTTCATTGCATCTGTAAATATGGCTGTTTCAATTCTCTTTTTATTTCTAATAATATCGCAAATTGTTCTTTCTAAATCGTATAATTTAATTTTATTTCCATAAGGTGTTTTCATTTCTATAATTCCTATTTCGTACAATTCATCTTTTAAATAAAAAAAGTCATAACTTTTATCTTTTAATAATTTTGTATTATAGTAACTTGGTATTGTTAATTGATACCTTATTGGCGTTCTATCACATAAATCATGAAAATATAAAGCAGTTTCGTGAGAAAATATTCCTTTTCTACAAATAGCTTGTGTAATAAAATATTGGTCTTCAAATGTATCTTTCCCTATATATACTCCTCTTGCAACTCTTTCTATTAAGCCTTTCTCAATCATTCTTGTTAGTACTTTATTGTTGATTCCTAGTTCTTCTACTTGATATGTTTCAATCACTCCATTATTCTTTTTTAATAATTTTTCTACTTTTTGTATATCATCCATACTTATTTCTCCTTTGCCGTTTTCATTCGTAAATATTGTATCATTTACGAATGAAAACGGCAAGTATTTATATAAAATTTGCTAAAAATATTGCTTTATAATAAAATTTCTATTATAATTTTATTAGATGATTGAGAAAGCTTACTTCGGTAAGCAGTTATGATTTAGAATGTAGCTTATACAGAAATATATAGGCTACTACAGTTTTTATTATTAAAAAATTGCCGTTTTTACTCGTAAGGTTTATATTATTTACGAATCAAAACGGCAATATTTTATTCTTAAAGATAAGTTACAATTTCCTCAAATGTGTCATATCCACTCTCACTATTGATATGCCCTGCATTTGGTATAAATACTTGTTCTGTTGCAACTTTATTTGCAAAGTCTTTTTCCACTTCATATTTTACATATGGATCATTATCTGAATAGAAACATATTATTTTATTAGCATATTGTTTTACATCTTCTAAGTTATCAAAATACATAGTTCTATTTACTGCATCATATTCTTCATTTATTCCTAAATAATTATTAAATCCACATACAAAAATTAGTTTTTTAACTTTTAACTTATTTTCAGTTAGAAATTTTGATATGAATGCTGGTGCAATACTATGCCCTATTACTGTTGTATTTTCATTAATTAATCCTAAATCTAAATAATATTTAAGTAGCTTACTCCAATTTTCATAGTTTTGATATCCTACTCCAATAGGAAAGTCTGGTACATATACTTGTTTTCCTTCATCTTCTATAAAATCATGTAACCATCCTATCCAATTTGAATATGGACTACTAAATGAACCATGTATTATAAAATAATTTTCTTGCATTTTATTCACTCCCTTTCTTATTTTCTACTAATTTTTTATGATAAAAGTAATTTATATATTTAACATTATTGCTTTCACAATATTCGCAAATTTCTTTAGATAAATTATTCCAATATTGCTTATTTCCTTTAATATAAATATCATTATATTCATTTATCAAATTTGGATAATTTTCTTGGATATACCATAATATTTTAGTTTTATAATCTCCTCTTAAATTCAGATTTTCAAACCAATATTCATCTATATATTCTTTACTAATTTCTATAATTTCTTTAAAATCTGTAATATACGGAAATATAGGTGACATGAATAAAACTGTATATATTCCATTATTATGAAGCTCTTTTAATGTTTCTAATCTTTCTTTTATTGAACTAGCATTGTCCATATCATTCTTAAAACTTTCATCTAATGTATTAATAGATATTGATACTATTAAATTTTTCATTTGTTTTAATAAATCTAAATCTCTTAATATTAATTTAGATTTTGTTGAGATATTCAAATTGCATTTAACATCTACTAAATCTTCTAAAATTTTTCTAGTTAATTCATATTTTTCTTCAAATTTATTATAACAGTCAGTTACCGAAGATAAAAAAACAGTTTTATTTTCCAATTTCTTTTTATTTATTTTTTTATTGCACTTTTTTATATCAATAAAAGTTCCCCACTCTTCTTTATGTCCTGTAAATCTTTTCATAAAACTTGCATAACAATATTTACATCCATGTGGACAACCTACATACGGGTTGATTACATAGTCACTAGCTGGTAAATTAGATTTAGTTAAATAGTCCTTAACTTGTGTTTCTTTTTCTATAATATCCTTTTTTAATATTTCATTACTTTTCACTTTTAGCTCCACCTAATTTCTTTAATAAAATATATCTTTTTATATTTTCATCTTTTTGATACCAAGTTTGTTCCTCATATCCTAAATCTTTTAGATTTCTTAAACTATAAATATTTCCAAAAGTTACTTCTGCAATAATGTTACTTATTCCTTTTTCTTTAGCCCTTCCTTCAAGATATTTTACTAATGTTTTCTGTAATCCATATCCTCTATACTCTGGTAATACTATAACACCATCTATATCTGCACAACTACCATTTAAATTTGGAATCATTTGTTTTAATTCTTTCATTCTGCTTGAAACTGATAAAAAAATCCATGCTATCATTCTATTTTCTATAAAAGCACCATATATCTCTCCATCATTTATAGGGTCGTTTAATATCCTTAAATATGTTTCTTTTTTAAAAGGTAAAAAATAACCTTTTTCTTCCTCTTTAAAATTATCTATTACAATATTTTGAATATTATATATGTCATCAACATCATTCGAATTGCATTTTCTAATTTTTAGTTTTTCCTTAAAAAATTGATTAATTTCCATATTTTAATTCACCTTCTTTATTTTGTTTTTTTCAAAAATATCACTCCAAAAGTCATTGTTGCTAAATTCTAATCCTTTTTCACTTTCATAATACCAAAATTTATCTTCTTCTGATATTTCTCCTTTACTCATCAAATGACTTATCTGTAAAATTCCCATTGCATTTGCAATATCAAATAATATTGGAAATACTTCTTTTTCATAGTTTGTCAATTTATTATATTTCTCATACTCATTTAATATCATCCTTATCTTGCTTTTTGGATTTAGGTCAAGTATTTAGACACATTTTTTTACACTTTTTTATAAAGATTATGCTATTATACCAACTTTCTATAAATTCAAATATAGCTAATCTCGCTTCTTCAAATCTTACGTAACTTTTTTGATTTACTTCTTCTTTTTTTAATATGGCATTGAAGCTTTCCATACTTGCATTATCATATGGATATCCTTTTTTACTATATGAATGCTTTATATTTAATGTTTTTAACAATTCTTCATAACTATTTGATGTGTATTGACTTCCTAAATCTGAATGAAATATTAGTCCTTCTTTTATTCCTCTTGTGCATACTGCATTATTTAATGCTTGTATTACTAATTCTGCTGTCATATGTTTTCCATATGCATATCCTATTACTTTTAAATCGTATAAATCCATTACTATTGCTAAATATGTCCAACCTATTTCTTTTGTATAGATATATGTTATATCTCCAACCCATTTTTCTTTGGGAGCTTCTGCTTTAAAGTTTTGTTCTAATAAATTAATTTTATTTGTGTCATCTACTTTTTTATTTCCTGCATGATTAAATTTTTTCATTACTATACTTCTTATTCCTAATATTTTCATTCTTCTTGCTACTCGTTTTTGGCTTACCTTTATTCCTTTATTTTCTAGTTTTCTTTGTATCTTTGGTGAGCCATATCTTCTTTTTGATTCTGCATATATTTCCATTATTTCTTTATCTAATTTTATATTTTCTTCTTTATATTGATTTGTTGTATGATTTTTATGATAATAATATACTGAATGATGTATTTTCATGCATTCGCATAAAAGTCTTATACTATGCTTAACCTTCATATCATCTATAAATTTTATTTTATCTTCTATTTTTTTGTAAATATGACCATTGCTTTTTTTAATATTTCATTTTCTTCCTGTAATCTCATATTTTCTTTTTTCAATTTCAATAATTCATCATTATTTGTTATTAAGCCAGATTCTGTTTTTACTTTTCCATATTTTTTTATCCAATTATATATTAACTTTTTTTCTAGGTCATATTCACGTACTATTTCTGATACTTTTTTGCCTGATTCATATAGGGCTACTACTGTTTTTTTGAAATCTTCTGTATAACTATTATATTGTTTACTCATAGACACTTTTCTCTCCTTCTTTTTTATTTTAACATGTTTTTTTGAGAGTGTAAAATTTTGTGTCTATATTTCTATTCTAACACCATTTGGTATCTTCAGTATTCAGTTCATTGAGTGAACTAATTATTAATATTTTAGCAAAATTCAAGTACACTTGGTGAACTTTTTTAATATTTTAGTTTACCATTTTTAATTTTAAACGAAGAATAGCGGGTTTCAGCTAGTTCACTCGGTGAATTTTTACATCATATTTGCATAAAATTTTTGTTTCATTATTAACTCTTGAAGGCTTGTCCTTCAATGTGTATAGGTGATATGTTAATCTCGCTTTCCTGCCTTTAGTATTCACTTTAGTTCACCTTATCAAAATTAATTTATGTAAATTGTTGAATTATTTCCTTTTTTATGCTATATTAACTGTATCGTTTCAAAATCTTCTTTATAAAATTTCTACTCAAAATTATTTCAAAGGAGGTGTATTTGTGGATTTAAATCTATTGGAACCTATTATTAATAATCTTGATAAAACAATTCATAAGACTAACTTAAAAGACTCTTTTATAGACGAGTTTATTCATGATTTACAAAGAAGTATTTTAAGGCAAAACCTTGATTATGATTATAGTAAATTACCTAAAAATACCATATTTGAAGTCGACTATATTGAAAATGGATTTGCTTCTTGTTTAGATACTGCACAAAAACATTCAGAAAAATATTATATTCCAGAAGAGTTACTTGATGAAACTGCCAAAAATGCAGATTATATTCAACTTGACGGTAACAAATATACTGCTGTTTCTAATCCATATAAAAATTAGTTTCTGCATAAAAATAAGAACATATTTGAAACATGCTCTTATAACTTATCTTATTTGCTCCATCTAAATTTAAATCTTTTCTTTTTTCTATTATAATATTATTTCCATCACTCTTTAGCCATATAGTTCCATCATCTTTTGTTATAAATATATTATCTTCTTCTATTCCAATATTTTTTAGTCTTTCTAAAACATTTAAGTTTGGATGATTATACCCTTCATTATTTCCAGCAGATATGATTGCATAAGTAGGCTTTACTATATTTAAAAATTCACTAGATGTAGAATCTTCTGCTCCATGATGTGCAACTTTTAATACATCAATTTTTTCTAAACCTTCTATTTTACTGTCTAAGTTATTTGTTAAATCTCCTGTAAATAAATATTTTGTATTTATATATTCAAGTTCAATTACTATTGATGTATCATTTAATTTATTTTTGTCAGTTGGATCTGAATTATCAACATTTAAACACTTCCACTTTGCTTTTCCTAAACTATATTCGATGTCTTGCGATTTCTCTATCTGTTGCTTGTTAATATTATTTTCTTTTATATAGTCTTCTAATTCAGTATAAAATCTTTTTCCTTGATATGTACTATATGGCATATACAATGTTTTTACATTTATATTTGTTAATACTTCTTGCATCCCACCAATATGGTCTTCATCTATATGTGTTCCAATTAAATAATCTAATTCAACTATTCCCTGTTCTTTCAAAAATTTTGATATATATTCTCCATCAGAGCCATTTCCACAATCTATCAACATATTGACATCATTATTCGTGACTAATATACTTTCAGCTTGTCCTACATTAAAAAAAATTATATTTAATTCTGAACTATCAATTCCAATATTTCCATATTTATTATTTAAGTTCACTTCTATAAATATTAAGAAGATTAATACTAGTATAATTAATAATACTGTTAAAATAGATTTTAAGTTTTTCTTATTCATACTCTCCTCCTATACATTTGCAACTTGTAATGTTTCAAAATAATCTAGTACACTTTTAATTACCTCTTCTATTGGTAGTTCTAGCCAATTGTTTTTAGCAGTATTTAAACTCTTCAAATAATTTTTGTTATGTAATATTCTATTTAATCTTTTAAATATATCCTCTAAATTATTTTCTTTCATAGTTTCATCACTAAATATAAAAGTATTAAAACATTTTATCAATTTATTCTTATTTAAATTTTCATTATTTATTAAATAATAGAAATCAAATATATCTTTGTATCTTGTAGAGATAAAACCAAATTTTAATAATGATTTCAATTTTTCTGAAAAAATTTGCTCTTTAGAATTTATTAGTAAAGTAACACTTTCTTTGATATTATTTAGATCAAAACAATATTCTTCTTGTTCAATATCAAAATTTTTATGTACTCCTATATCTAATTTTGTTTCAATTTTATTATGTCTTTTATCTTTTAATTCAATATATACTCTTTTTCCATTATAATCTTGATGACTTAATTCTTCAATTGGAGCTATAATTTTTATTGTTATATCTGATTCTTCATGATTCAACTTATCTATAAAATTTTCTATGGACTCATTTGATAAAGAATACTTTATAAAATCTAAGTCTAAATCTCTTGTAGCTCGACGACTATCTTTAGAAATATTATGCATAACTACTCCACCTTTTATAGTTATATTTCTATTTAAAGAACTTTTGGATATTTTGGCTAGTATAATATCTTGACATACTTTGGCAGATGCATCTAAATGTTCATATCCATCTTTAATATAGTTATCTCTCATTTCTTTTAAATTCATTAAAACACCTCTCTTTGTAATGATTCATATATGTGTTCTTCATGTGGGAACATTTCTATATATTCTTCAATTTTACTTATATCTAAGCTATTTATAATTTTTCTGTAATTAGAAATTATTTCTTTGTAATAGTCAAATGCAAGTTGTTTTTTATTTCTGATTAGTTCTATTAACATTCTTTCCTTATCATATATATTTACTGTTACACCTTCTATATCAATTTGAGTTTTACCAATTTCAAATAATTTCTCTGAAACAAAGACTTGTACAATTTTATTGTCCTTAATTCTTAATGCATTTCTTTTTGTTGCTAAGTTTAATTTAGTTGGGATAACATCTGTTAAATTATGAAAATAAAATGCACTATCCATTGTAAAAATTGCATTTTTATACTTTTTTGATAATATTTCTAAATAATTTACATTTTTTGTATCTGAATATATATTTTTTTCAATTTTATATATTTCTTCTCTTTGAATTGCTTTCCTTATTTGATAGTCTGATTTGTATTTTTCCTTTATTTCTTTATGATTATATATCATTTTTACCACCCATATGTATTTTAAACTAAAAACTCACACTTGTCAAGCTTGTGTGAGTTTTTAGTTTAATTTTTATAAATAACTTACTATATCTTCAAATGTATCATGTCCACTTTCACTATTGATATGCCCACCATTTGGTATCAGAACTTGTTCTGTAGCAATTTTATTTGCAAAATCTTTTTCAACTTTATATTTTACATATGGATCATTGTCTGAATAAAAACATATTATTTCATTTGCATATTGTTTTACATCTTCTAAGTTATCAAAATACATTGTTTTATTAACTGCATCATATTCTTCATTTATTCCTAAATAATTATTTAATCCGCATACAAAAATTAGTTTTTTAACTTTTACTTTATTTTCTGTTAAAAACTTTGATATAA
This sequence comes from uncultured Clostridium sp., assembly GCA_946500615.1. Classification (GTDB taxonomy): domain Bacteria; phylum Bacillota; class Clostridia; order TANB77; family CAG-508; genus CAG-269. Next base: position 18,326 of record CAMMWP010000010.1, read on the forward strand.
ATACTGGTGCAATACTATGTGCTATTATTGTTGTATTTTTATTAATTAATCCTAAATCTAAATAATATTTAAGCAGTTTACTCCAATTTTCATAATTTTGATATCCTACTCCTATTGGAAAATCTGGCACATAAACCTGTTTTCTATCATCTTCTATAAAATTATGTAACCGTCCTATCCAATTTGAATATGGGCTACTAAATGAGCCATGTATTATAAAATAATTTTCCATATTTCTTCCGCCTAAAAGTTATATGTCTCAAGGGCATTTCCATCTTCATCATAAATTGTAGAATTAGCATCTGAAATATATAAGACTTGAAAATCCGAATTGTTTAATGTATAACCTGCTTCTTCTGCCCATTCAAATTCGTTTATAATTGCTTTTTTTACTTTTATATTATTGCTGTCATCAATTAACCTACAGTTTATTCTTATCCAATTTTCATTGTCATAAGCTACAATACAAACATTATTATTCTTAGCAATTTACTTAGATACATTTTTTTGTTTATTTGTTATTACATATATTTATTTTATTATCAAATAAAACTGAATCTCCAAATGGTCTACAACTTGGCTTATCTCCATCTATTGTACTTAAATAATTGACTTATGTATTTTCTTTTAAAAATTTGAATGTTTCTTCCATATACTTTTCCTCCCTATTTTTCATATTCTATTGGAAACCCAACATTTTTTAAGGCTAAAATACCTTTTTCGCATAATTCTTCTTTTATCATAATATAATCTTTTGAAAAAGTAGAAACAATTAATATATTCATTCCTTCGTTTGCAATTGTTTCAGCAATTTTTGCTAGAAAACCTACAGTTTGAAATGGCACAGCTGGTTTAAATTCTATTAGTTTATAATCTCCAACTACCTCTAACACATTTAATTTCTTTAAATTTTCTTTTTTAGTTACTACAGTTATTTCATCTTTATCTTTTGATACCATAAAATGAATATTCGGTTTCTCCAAAATACCCGTTTTTACATAAACATATGTATCTTTCATAATCGCTGCTATGCTTTTTGGAATAGCTTCTTTAATATCCATAAAAATTCTCCTTTCCTTTATATATTTTTTATTAATTTTCTATTAATTTGCATTGTTCTTTATACCAAGCAGGAGTACAAATCATAATTATTTTACAATTCCCATCCCAATAGTAGATTTCTTCTTTATCTATTAAGATTACATCTCCTTCCTCAAAATTTATACTTTCATCTTTTTTACTTAAAGTTCCTTTGCCCTCTAATACAAAACATATTTCTTTACACATTTCATTAGTACAATATCCTTTTTCTGGATATCTACCACTAATTGTATTAATGCAAAAATCAATATCTTTATCATTTAAATCTATTGAGTATTCTAGCAGTTTACTTGTATCACTATTTCTTATATCTTTAGCATTATTTTTCTTTACAATCTTCATAATCTTTGCACCTCACTAAAAATATTTATATCACAAATTAACAATTTTTCATAATGCTTTGGAAATATTTCCAAACATATTTATCCTTACATTTGCTTAATTGCGAAAAAATCTACAATAGAAATAATGTCAAGAGCGAACGAAAGTGAGTTCATTTACTCTTGATATTATTTTTATTGTAGATTAAAATTGCTCTGCAAATGATAAGATAAAAAATAAGTATCAGCACATATCTACCGACACCTATTCGCATAAAGATTCCCTATAACTTATTTCATAAATTCTCTCTAATCATTGAAATAACTAATAAATTCACATATCTACAATCTATCACATCATATGTATGTTCTACTTACTGTAGATACAGTCTCAAATTTCTTAGTATTTCAAACACTTTTATCAATTTTCTAAAATTTCATTTATGTGTTTCCACTTACCATATTTGCAACTACTTTAACTTTTACATCCGAATTTTGATGTTTTTCTCTTCCATATTTGCCTTTTTCCTCAAAAGTCATAATCTCCGAAAGCATATTAAAATCAAGTATTACCTGTCTTCTTTTAGTTGTAGCACTGCGACGCACTCCACGTGTGTTGGTCATCTCTGGTTGCAGTAAGTTTTGAATGTTGTTTATCGCCTGTTGCAGTAAAATTGTCTTTGCAATTTATTTCTGTTCCATTTTTACAAATAAATCTTATTGTATATGGGTTTATTGGATCATTTTCTAATTGTTCTCCAATTATTACTTTATCGATTAAACATTCAAAAACATCTTTATCAAAATTTTTCACTATTTCCATATCTTTAAATAAACTTTTAAACTTGTTTAATCTATATTTAATGCTTTCATTTCTGTTTGTATCTTTTAGTAGGCTTTGTATTTTCTGCTCTACTTTTAGAAATTCTGCATTTAACTCATCAAATTTTAGAGTATATTGTTCTTTATTAATTCTACCTTCTAAATTTAGTTCTAATAAATTATTAAGTTTTTTGCTTATTTTTTCTTTGTCTTTTTCTAGTTTATTTACCATTGTTTCTGTAGTATTTTCTTTTAAGACATTTTCTATCTTCTCTATAAAATCTACTACTATTTTTTGATTATTATTACAGAGTATTCTATATCCTTGTATAAAACAATCTTCTATTATTTCTTCTGGTATTGCTTTACAATGTGGGCATTCTTCTTTTCCATGTTTTGCTCTTTTTATGCATTGCCATACTGCTTTTTCATATTTTCGTTTTGAGTTCCAGTTTCTCCTTGTAAGTAAGCTACCACAAAATCCACAATATAATTTACTACTAAAAGCATATTTTTTGCTATAGTTATTATTTCTTCTTCCTGTTTCTCTTGTTCCTACTCGTTTTATTCTAATTTCTTGTACTCTATCAAATAATTCTTTACTGATAATTGGCTCATGATGTTCTTTTATATAATGTTTTTCTGCTTCTCCTAGATTACTTAATCTTTTATGTGATATTGGATCTATTGTAAATGTTTTTCCCATTAGCACATCTCCAATATATTTTTCGTTTTTTAGTATTCCTCTTATAGTTGATTCGTTCCAATTATCATTGCCTTTCGGAGATTTAATTCCTTTTGAGGTCAACTCCTTTGCTATGGTACTAGAGCCTATTCCTTCTACATATCTTTCAAATATATATTTTATAATTTCTGCTTGTTCCTCATTTATAGTTATCTGTTTTGTTATTAAATCGTAATTATATCCATAACAACCATTATAACCAATTAATTCTCCTCTATCTTTTTTCATTTTTAAACCTAGTAATACATGTGAAGATATATTTTCGCTCTCCTGTTGTGCCATAGCACTTAATACTGTTAGTAGCATTTCTCCTGTTCCTGATAAAGTAGTTAAGTTTTCTTCTTCAAATAAAACTGCAATATTCTTTTCTTTTAGCATTCTTACATATTTTAAAGTATCCAATGTGTTTCTAGCAAATCTTGATATCGACTTTGTTAGAATCATATCAAATTTTCCAGACATTCCATCTGTTATCATTTTCATAAAATCTGTTCTTTTAAAGTCTAGTGTTCCACTTATTGCTTCATCTGCATATATTCCTGCAAATTGCCATTCAGATTTGCTATTGATTTTTTCATCATAATACTTTAATTGTGATTGATAACTATTTAATTGTTCTTCGTTTCCTGTGCTTACTCTACAATACGCACATACCCTTAATCTTTCTTTAATTGTTGTACCTGTTACTCTGTTTATTCTTCCATTTGTTTTCTCTATGACTTGTATTTCCATCTTTCCTCCGTTCCGCCTAGAGATAAAACTTAATAATCTTATATCATTTTTTAGATAAAAAGTAAATTGTTCTTATAAAAGTTTATAATCTTTTAATATTTTTCTTTTTATTTCTTGATATTCAATTTCTTTTATTAAATTTTCTCTAAACAAATTATTTAATCATGTAGCATGAAATTGCTCCTTTTCTTTAAATTTGAAAAAGAAAAGAGCAAGAAAGATTTTTTAGTTAATCTTCCTAACTCTTACTTTTTCATGCTATCATTATATTATCGTGTTTTTATATAGTCAATTCCCTTTTTGTTCCCTTTTTTCTATCTGGATTCAGAAAGTATTTATTCTCTAGTTAGTACACTAAGTGAACTACAATTAAAACTATAAGTTCACTTGGTGTACTAAAATAATATATCATCAGTTCACTAAGTGTATTTGTAAATTTTGTTTTATTTTCACATTCACTTAGTGAACTTTTATCTAAAAATCAAGTACACTTGGTGAACTAAATTTAAATTTTTTATCAGAGCTTAGTACACTCGGTGAACTTTTGCCCAAAATAAGTGAACTTTTTAAGTTTTTAGTTCACTATTTTTAATTTCCAACGAAGAATAGCAGGTTTGAGCCAGTTCACCGAGTGAATTTTTACATCAAATCTGCTTAAAATTTTTGTTTCTTTATTAAGTCTTGAAGGCTTGTCCTTCAATGTGTATAGGCATTTTGTTAAGAATGCTTTCCTTCCCTCATTTCAATGAGGTGTTCTACTACTATGTCTACTTGATTAAATATACTTTATCCTTAAATCCTCTTAATTGAAAAAGAATGTACTTTTAAAAATAAGTCAAGGTTGTGCGATAGCACATTCATTTTAACCTTGACTTATTTTTATAAAGCACATTAGAATAATATAATTAGGATTTAAAAAACTCCCTAGACAGATAAACTGCCTAGAGAGTTTTTTTAACGGATATACCGTTTGTTGTTGATAACTCGTGGAAATACCATTTGAGCTATCTAATCAACCATAGTTATAGATATTATTCTTGTTGTAAATCTTGAAACCACGTCCAGTAAACTGGAGCTTAGAACTTTCATCGACTACACTACAATTGAATTCCTTTGCAGTATTTTTAGCGATGTTTGTTCCAATAATCTTACCATCTGCCGGATCATATATGGTATTATTGCAGAAATCAATGTTTCCTAACGGCTGAGCATTATACGTGATAACATCATCATCATATTCGATGCGATTCTTGTTAAATACCATTGTACGATACTTACCATTGGAAAGCTGATATACAAATAACCACTTCTGAGTTGCACGATCATATTTGATAGCATACTCATTAATTCTTCCGTTGTAATCAACTTCGAAAGTATAATCCGGTGTTGTTATGATTGCTGTTTTTGGATACATAGATACGATAAATACCTTGCCATCATCTGATGCTTCAAAGAACGGATTAAATACCTGCCCTAAATAGTTCGGCATGTTTCCACTCTTGGTGATAGACAATCTAACCAAGTTGTTGCCCTTATCAATATAGTAAAGGTTTCTATCTTTTACAAGATAGTTAGACTTGTGCATACGTTCAATAGTAGCTGTAACCTGATTGTTTTCATCGTACACCTGAATTGAATCATCATCAGTAGCAAAGACAACCTTACCATCATTAGAGAAATCTACTCTCTTGCCTCTTTCAACTGCAAACTTTCTTCCAGTTTCAAAGTGAACAGCCTCATTGCTTCTGTTAAGATAATGCACATTGCTTAATACGTATGCACAATCGCTACCTGCAAATATAACTGTAATCTGAGGTCCATTTGCAGTCTGAGTAACTTTTGCGATAACCGGTGCAGTCTTGACCTTCGCATTCTCGTTACAAAGCGGGCACTCGTTGAATTTTGAGTAATAATAAATGTCATGAGTGCTACAATACTTCATATTTTTAAGAAGTTCTTGAAGATCTGCTGTGATGTCAATTTTCTTCCCCTGCTCAAAGATTTCAAGGAAATCCTTTTCAAGCTGAGGCGACATCCATTTCCAACTGCCGATAATTTTAGGGATTTTAATATCTCCCTTGTACTTGCCAACGATTGATATTTTCCTTTTCATTCTCTCTATAGTAGAAAGATTTTTATCAGGAAGATACGTTCCACCGAAAGGATGGATTCTCGTAAGCATATTGAATGCGAGGATAGCAAAGTTGTAGTTCTCATTCTCCATAGAGAAATTGATACTGCCACTTGAAGAATAACTGTCGGGACAGGTGAAAAGTTCTGTATAAGCATCGGGAGTATATTTCCCTTCGATTCCCCAACTGTCAACATCGATAAAGTAATCACACTTTCCATTAATCTGGAAATTATAATCACTTATATCACCGACAATAATGCCTGTAGAGTGCAGTTTGCCTAAATCCTTGCCGAAATCTGTAATTATCTGCAATACATCCTGATTTGACAGGTGTGCAGCAGTCAGATATTTCGGTTTAGTGAGCATGTGCAAATCTTCGGCATCAACCAGTTTTCTCATTGCATAACCAACAAACTTGCCCTGAACTGTTACCACTTCTTCGGGACCAATCACATTTTTAGGCAACTGATCTTTAATGGAAATGAAGTAGTTTATCTTTTCCTTTTTCCGAGCCAAATCTACATTAGGCTTGAAAACCTTGATAACTTTTTTCGAGTCATATTCGTAGATAGTCGCTTCTCCGCCTTCTGCCAATTTGTTAAGGCTTTCAATACGACTTCGACTTGTAAAATTAATAGCCATTTTGATACCTCCTTAGAAGCAGATTGAAATATCATCATGGAACATCTCATTTCTAAGATTATTCCTGTTAATCAGAACTTCAATCTGGGGACCTTTACCTTCATGCAGAAACTTCATCAGTTTGGACTTTTCAACATCCAGAAGATTTTCCGAATATCTTAATCCATCACTCGCAACTCCGACATTAAAATATTCGGATTTGCTAAAACGAGTTACCTTAAAGCTCACGCCTTCTTTGTACTCTTTGAGAGCAGATTTGTCTGTTATAAAATTGTAGATGTAGTAGCAAGGATATTCACCATCATCAAGTTCATCAAAGAAGATTCCTTCCTCATTTTCCTTAATGATGTATCCATCACCACAGCTATATACAACAAACTCATCCTCTAACTCAAAACATACCAGAATCGTAAAACAGTAATTCTGGAAAATGAAAGATGTATCACTACAGAGCTCCAGCATCTTCTCAAAAATGCTATTTACGATTTCGATAAAGTTTTCCTCACATATTGATTCACCTTTATCAAAGTATTCTTTTGATTTTCTGGCAAAAAGTTGACCGAAAAGCCTTGTTCCAACCTCAGAGTGCTTACCAGAGCCACAACCATCTGTTACAATCTTCATATTAAGAAGATTAAATGCAAAATCATGATTATTCATGTTTGCAAATTTATGGTCCGAGCCCATTTTACAAACTCTGATGGTCTTCCTTTTAGGCTGTTCCTTGAGTGCTGTTTCCTCAGATTCAACTGCTTGAGGTTCAGTTGCAGTTACACTTTCTGTTTCTACAACTACCTGGGCAGTATTCTCTGTAGTTTCACTTTCTACCTCAGTAGTTTCACTACTTACATTGGTTGTTACTGTTGTTTCCGAGACTTTTTCATCCATAGGTGGGTTTTTCGCAGTCCGGAAATTTTCTAAAAATGATTTCATATCTGTTACCTCCTATAGAAAGAGAGGGATTGCACTGCAACCCCTCTCAGCCTTTAGTTATTGTTGTTGACTTGCAGATTGTGTACTTCTTATACGTCGAAGAATCCGCCGTCATCGTTTCCGCCTGCACCAGAACTTGCCTTCTTGGAGGCTGAAATAGCACTCTTGGAAACAAGATCGATTACTCTACGGAGTTCGCTCTCATCGTTGCTTACTTCCTTGACATTGTTCTTTTTAACGCCGATAGAATCAGCAATTCCGAAAGCATCCTGACCGAAAGCAATGAAAGCTACCGTGATTTCCTTAGAAATCAAATCCTGAATGGCTTTGCGGGCATCGCTTGCACGATACTGAGAATCGTTGTCTGCTCCATCAGACAGAATAACCATACATGCACGGGAATTAGTACCATTGTTTTTCAACTGGTCCATATAGTCCAGCATGCGCTGACGTCTGTCGATGATGGCATCATACAATCTCGTGCAGCCACCTGCAGTATAATCGGTATTGAAATCCTCAGGTGCTACATAGCCGCCAGTTTCGATTCTGGATTCAAAAACGGTTTTGCTTACCATCATCTCATCGGCCTGCTTAGAATTGACAATAGCCTCTCTGTAGTGTTCAAGACACTCACGCATTGCCCTTTCATACGGATCCATAGAGCCACTGCCATCGATAAGAAAATCAACAAGCATAACGCTCGGAGATACAACGTCATCAACGTCCATGTTTGTTGCATAGGTCTCATCCAATCCATCGATTGTGATGTTGTCTAAATATTCTTTACTCATAGTGTAATCCTCCTTCTTATTGTTTAAAACTGAATATCTGTTGACTTGGCAAACTTGATACCGTAGGAATTCTTGAAGTTGTCAAACGCTGCCACAGTATCTGCTTCAAAACCGGTAATCGGAGAAGTACAATCCTCCAAAATGGTAATCTTCTGAGTTACCTCAGGACGATTAGCGAAGTGTTCTGCGATCTGCTTAACAGATTCCATAAGGCAATGGCTTGCCGCCTCACCTACAACGTAGATCTCATCATACTTCTCGATAGCCGTGAGAACGGGCGTATTCAAGAAGTTCTTCTTGCTGTATTCCGGCTTGATGATACCATACATTTCGCTGTACGGATCTTCACCCTTAGGTATCATGTGGTCAACGCACTTACGAGCTACAGAATGGAAATAAACCATCTTTGCGAACTCGTTTTCGAGTGAATTGCCATCTGTACCTTTGATACAGTGATAGGGCCAGATACAGAGCTGCTTTTTACCGGCACCGACCTTTTCCAGTTCTTTCAGATACTGAATTGAGTCTTTCGGATTGCCGATAACAGGACGCCAACGGTTGTTTGCAACATCATCGTAGGTAATAACCGTATAAGGGTCCGGATGATCGCCAGCAGAATTTACCCACCAACAAGGATGGAAAATCTGGTGTGCGATATGGGTATCCAGACTGCACATAATGCGGGAAATACCCTCCATGTTGTTGTAAATGAAACGTGTCATACGTTCCACATCGCCGATAGAGCCGGGAACTGCGAGAGCACCGCCTTCGATAAAATCCTTCTGAACGTCAATGCACAAAAGCAAACGCTGAGGGGAATCATCAATGGATGCCGTAAACCGTTCCTGTTCTGCCATAGCAAAGATGGCGTTCATGTCTGCTGCAGAATGCTGACCAATCTTGGTAACATCTACAATCTGTTCGTAATTTGTCTTCATGCGAATACCTCCTTGAACTAAAGTTGATTAATAGATTTTTGCTAGTCAGTTGACTGCTGTTTGCCTCAATATCTCACTCAGTACCTCCTTAAAAGTAAATGAGACAACAGTTTTGAATGCAAAGCAACAATTTATTGACATGCCAATATTATATCATACAGTTTTACATAATTCAATAGTTTTATGTAAGATATTGTGTGTAAATAAAAATAAAGCGCTATTTCTAGTACTCTATTTTCAAGTTTTATCTCCAAACATTTATATATTTTTATTTACAAATTTACTGCTCCGCATACCATGTCAACTTCTAATGTTACTTTAATTTTATGATTTTCTGTTCTTCTTATCTTCTTTTTACCTTTTCTATCAAAACTAATAAAATTTTCAAAAGCAGTAAATCCAACTATTTCATCGAATCTTTCAGACATAGCACCGATAGGCACTCCACGTGTGTGGTCGCTCATCTGTAGATTTTTTTCGCGAATATCGTTGCTTGTCTGTAGATAATCTTCATAATTTATTTTCCTTTCATTTTTTAGTACAAAAGTTACTTGTTTTGAATCTGCCTTATCTTTTTCATTATACCCACCAATGATAACTTGTTTTACTAAAATTTCAAAAGTCTCTCTATTAAACTCTGTTATTATCTCTCCATTTTCAAGATATTGTTTTAACTTATTTAGACTAAGTTTTCTGTTTGTTTTGTTTCTTTCTTCTGTAACTAGTTCTTCTTGCTTTAAATTTAATTGTTCAATTTGATTTTGCATTTTTTCTTTTCTCTCTAAGAATGTTTCTCTGTCAATAGCACTATCTAAACTTAAATCAATTAGTTTATTCATTTTTGACTTTAGTTTTTCTTTTTCAGTTTCAATATTTTCTATTAACTTACTTGATGAGTTTTCAGTAATAATACTGTTTATTCTCGTTATAAATTTATTTACAATATCACCTTTGTCACTACATAATATTTTATAGGCATCTACAAAACAATTTTCTATTATTGTTTCTCTCATTGCTTTACATTTAGGACATTCTTGTTTTCCTCTTTTAACAAAATTCATGCAATGCCATACTGGTGTTTCATTTTTAGTTTTTGAGTTCCAGTTTCTTCTTGTTAAAACTGTTCCACAAAATCCACAATAAATTCTACTACTAAATGGATATTTTCTACTATAGTTGCCTCTCCTTTTTCCTTTACTTCTTGAACCTGCTCTTTTTTCTAATATTTGTTGTACTTTATCAAATAGCTCTGGTTCAATTATTGCTGTATGGTGTTCTTTAATATAATACTGATTTTCTTCTCTCATATTGATTACTCGCTTATGTGTTATTGAATCTGTTGTATATGTTTTGCCTTGCAAGACATCGCCTTTGTATTTTTCATTTTTTAATATTCTTCTAACTGTTGAATCGCTCCATCTTGTTAATCCTTTTGGTGTTAGATATTTCATGTTTGTTAGTTCTCTTGCAATTATACTTGAACCAACACCTTGTGCATATCTATTAAAAATATATTTTACTATTTCCGCTTCTTCTTGATTAATAGATATACTCTTGTTTTCTTTATCATAAGTATAACCCAAACATCCATTATATCCAATTAGTTCTCCTCTTTGTTGTTTCATTTTTAGTCCCAGTTTTACATGTGATGATATTGTTTCACTTTCTTGTTGTGCTACTGAACTTAATATTGTTAATAGTAATTCTCCTGCCATTTCTAGAGTATTAATATTTTCTTCTTCAAATAGAATTGCTACATTTTTCTCTTTTAGCATTCTTACATATTTTAGAGTATCTAATGTGTTTCTTGCAAATCTTGATATAGATTTTGTTAGTATTAAATCAATTTTTCCATTCATACTATCTTGTATCATTCTCATAAAATTACTTCGTTTGTAATCTTGTGTTCCTGATATTGACTCATCTGCATATACTTCTACAAAAGACCATTCTATATTTTTTGATATTTTTTCATTGTAGTATTTTACTTGTGATTCAAAACTGTTTAATTGGTCTTCTGAATCTGTGCTTACTCTTGCATATGCTGCTACTTTTAGTTTTCTGTTTATTTGTAGTCCTGTAGTTCTATCTATTCTTCCTTGTATTTTCTCTATAACTTGAACTTCCATTAATCCTCCATTCTGTTAGAGAGAACCCTGTTTGGATTATACACTATTTAAAAATTAAAATCAATCTCACATTTTTCTAGTTTATATTCCTTGATAATGTTCTCTTTTGTCTATCTTTTCTTGTATCAATTTAATATCTATCTTTTGTTTCTCTGTATTTTCCATAGGCTATACCTCATATATTTTGTGTATTTTCTAAAATACTTATAATGTATTCTTTTATTTCTCTATTTGGTAATCTTAGAAAATACTTGTCTATTTCTTCTTGTGTAAAAATTATTTTTAGAATCTTCTCATTCTTGTAGTTTTCTATTTTTTCTTTACTTAAAATATAGTTCTTGCCTAATTTGTTACTTTTCCTAAAATCTCTCTTTATTTTCTGAGCTATGCTATTTGTAATTTTGTAATTATAATTTCGAATTATTTCTGCTATCCTAATTTGATTTTCCTCATCTAAAAAACTTATATGTTCTGCTGGATTTATTCCTAGTTCTTTATTATTTACAAGTTCTTGTAATTCTGGTATTAAATAATTTAATCTTAGATATTTTTGAAATGTTCCGTTACTAATATTTTTATCTTTACAAATTTCTTTTCTATTTTGGTTATATTCTTCAAAATATTTTTTATATTTTCTTGCTATTTCCATTGGTGTATTTTGTGTTACATTAGATGTATTAAGTATATTCTCGTTTTTATCTTTATCTACTACCTTACTTTCTTTTATAACTGGCTCGTAATCTTCTCCTAGTATATTTAAGACTTCTTCTTTGGTAATCCATTCCATATTAACACCTTCTAAAATTTCTCCTACTTCAAGTTTTTCTCTCATCATTTCTTTAACTTTTTTTATTTCTTCTTTCTTGTAATAGTTTATTAGTAATTGATTTGTTTCTGGCATAATAAAAACCTCCATTTTATTTATTAAAAAAACAAAAAGCAATTGACAAATCTAGCTTCGTTAGACCTTTTTATTGTTTTTTAATTTTTTCTTTTTTAATAAGGTCTAACAAGAAGCGTATAAGATTTGTCGACGCGAAAAATTGCACAGCAATTTTTCTGTGCAATTTTATTTTTTTATTATAGAAAATATAATTTTCTATAATAAAAAAAGCTAGATTTTCTCTAACTTAGTTTCTTGCTTTCAATTTTTCATATTGCAATAATATCACCTTGTTTTTTATACGTCAATGAATGTTTTTTGAAACAATTTTGAAAATTCGTCTTTAATTTAAACAATATTCTTATATAATCTATAAAATACAATAAGTGTATATTTAATACATCTATTGTATTTTATAATACTAGCAATGTATTTCATTTATAAATATTTTGTTTTTTTATTACATCTCAGTTATATCAAACATTTTAGTATCTTTTTATTACTCTGCATTTTTTCTGTATATTTTTGCTATTTACAGAGGTCTAGAAAACTTGTTTTTCTATGTGTTTACGAGATACTCTCTGTATCTCTTTCCTGCCTTTTAGCCATTATTTATAATTTATTATCAAAATATAATTTTAAAAAATTATAACATTTTTAATCTTATAAATTTGTAAACGTCATAGTATTTACAAAAAAATGTTTGTATATCTATTGAACTTTATAATTTTTTCTGATAAAATATGTAAAAGTAAATATAGGAGAAATAATATGATTAGTATGTATATAGATGAATCTGGAAGTATTCATCCAACTTCTGAAAAACTAAATAGATATTTTATTATTGGAATAGTGATACCTAAAGATTCAAAAAGATTAAAAAGAGTTTATAAAACTTTTGTTAGGAAAAATATAAATGACTTAAAAAATTTAGATACAGATGGAAAAATGTTTAACAAAGATGGTCATTTCGTTGAATTAAAAGGAAGTTCTATGGATAAAAAAATGAAATTAAGCTTTATAAAATTTTTCTGTCAAAACAATTTGTTTGAAGTAAGATATATTATTTTAGATAATAATGTATTAGAAAAACGATTTATAAAAAATAAAGCTAGAACATTTAATTATTTAATAAAAATCTTTCTTATTAATTCAATAAAGAAAAAATATATTGAAGACAAGCAAATTTACTTACAAATAGACGAAAGGAATGTAAAAACAGATTCAAAATTTTCATTAGAAGATTATTTAAACCAAGAATTGTTACTTAATGATAATTTAATAGAAAATATACAAGTACAATATTTTGATTCTTCTCAAAATTGTTTTATACAAATTGCTGATGTATTTTCAAATATAATGTATTCAAACTTGATTACAAAAGGTAGTTATGAAAAAGAGTTAGAACAGTTACAACAAAATAAATATATATTGCCACCATTCGTTTTTCCAAAGAAAAAATTTGAAAATAAGATTAAAAAAATATAACTTGCATATACTATAAAAGAATTGATGTAACAATAAATCTAAGTAAGATTCCATTGTCTCGGTAAGTGTTATCTAATAGCACAATCTCTTAGTAATTACATCAATTCATTTTACATAATTTTTTCAATATTTTTTATAAATTCTATTGACTTTTGAATTATAAGATGTTAAACTTAAGATAGTTAAACAGTAAGTCCTTTTTGTATGCCATAATCTAGGTAAGTGCTATGTGTTAGCATCATACTTAAGGCTATTTAACTTTCTTATTTTACCACTATAGAAGTGGTATTTTTTTGTTATCAAATATTATTTTTTGGTACTTCCTTATACGTTTGACAAATATCCTTATTAAAATAGTTTAATAATTCTGCTTCTTCTTCCGGCTTAATCACTCTAATGATTACTAAATCTTTCTTTGCTCTCGAACATGCAACATAAAACAGTTTTCTTGTATTTTCCAGAGTTGAACTTTCTTCGTTTCTTATTAGTTTTTCAAAATTGTATGCTCCCCAAAAATATTCATCTAAAACAACTATAACATTTTCAATGGATGATCCTTTTGTTTTATGCATTGTTAAATATTCTAATTTTTCATCTAAATATTTTTTATAATTGATAATTTCTAAAAATTTTATATCTTCATTTACAATTTTCTGATAAAATTCTATATCTTTCATTAAATTAAAATAATAATCAAAGTCTTCTTGTGTTATTGCAATTCCTGCTTTTTCCATTTTAGATAATGTATTATTATCTTTATAATTATTGCTAAATTCTATTAATTCTTTATTAGAATTACTTTCTTTTATTTTATTTTCCATAAATTTAATTTCTTCATCTCTATTTTCAGACTTATTATACATCTTATTTTTTACCAATAATTCCAAAACTTGTGAAATTGTATATTGTTCTGGTTTAATTTGCTCAAATACATTAACGACTCTTGTTTTATCTTCTTGTTTATCTATAATATATTTATTTTGTTTCAAGCAATGTATCAATTTATTATGATTTTTATACTGTTCATCCTTAAAATATAAATACATTTCCGCTAAATCAAGCCAACCTAATTTACTACATAACTTTTCAATTTCATCTTTTACTTCAATATATTTATCTGCAAAAATATTATACAAATTCTCAAAATGCAACTTTTTTGATAAAGCACTATTAGATAACAGTAATATTTTATATTCTTTATCTTTCATCTTAAGTTGATTTATAACCTCATTCAAAAATGAATCCAAGTTATTTATATAAATTTCTTTTTCTTCTTGATTATCCCTAGAATATAAGGCAGGTTTTGTATCATCTATCTTATAGTATAGTTTAATACTTCCTTGTCTTTCATCTATGGTTTCATTCTCTTTTAAAGCAATTTCTTGTTTCAAATCTTTTCTTATAAGATTTAAAAAATCAATAACCTGTTGTGAACATCTATAATTATCAATTTTTTGAATTTTGATAATTTTACCTTCTTCAACATACCTTTCTACATCTCCAATTCCATCTTTATAAATTGCTTGCATATCATCTCCAAATAAACCTATTACCGTTTTTCCATTTCCAATCACATTTATAAATGTATCTACTATTTCTTTATTGGTGTCTTGATACTCATCTATCAGAATTAAATCATATGTATCATTAATAATTTTTAATAATATAGGATACTTCTTTATCATAATATTAGCAATTTTTAATAAACTATCATGACCATATGAAAAATTTTTTATACTATCAAATTTTGTTTGATTATATTTTATTTTTCTATAGTCACATTCTTCTTTTACTTTTGTTTCTATCTGTAAATTTAATTTATTTACTTTTTCTTGTAATTGCATATTATATTCTTCTGAATTCTTATCATATTGCCTTTTGCCGAATCATTTTTTCAGTTCTCGCTCCAGCATTTATTTTATATTGTTTTTTCCAATATTTATCATAAATATCTTTATAAATTTCAAAATCAACTTTATCTTTTCCTTTATTTACACAACTTGTTTCTAGTATATCTACTTTAAATATTTCTGGTAATACATCTTTTATATTTTTCTTATAATTGCGAATTAATGAATACAAAAAAGTATGGATAGTATATACTGGATATTGATTTTTTGTTCTTGCTTTTATTTCGTCTACAGCAGTATTGGTATGTGTAATACATATCACTTTTTTATCTTTCAATTCATCAGAAATTCTATTTAAAAGATTTTTTAAAGATTCTGTTTTTCCACTTCCAGCTCCTCCTTGAATTAGAAAGTTTTTATTGCAATTTATACATTCTATTGCTTTTTCTATAATATCTATTTTCCTATCCATATTAAACCCTCTTTTATATATTTTGGTACTTTCCAATGCACATCATCTTCTTTTAGTGCTAGATAGTAAATACTTGAAGCAAACGAAGATTTACCATCCAATACAAGTATTCCCTCTAGTCCTTTTATCAGTTCATTATTATCATTTCTTTTTCCATATATAAAATCGTATAATGAAATTTCTGTATTTTTTATCTTTTCAATATTTTCCTTTGTTAATTTTTCTTTGTTTTTTATTCCTTCAATAGAATCTTTATATTTGTAAATCATATCAATATTAGTATTAATAAAAGCATCTTCAAAGCTCCTTGGGTAATAACTTAATTCTTCTAATTGATATGCTACTTTTATTTTTTCATTTACATATTGTAGTTCTTGTGCATTTTCCACTAAATTATTAAACCATTTCTGTTTTTCTTCACTATCTTTTATATTATTTCCGTTTAAATATTCTTTTATTGTAGCATTACTTGTAAAAAATCCGTCTTTAACTGAACAACATTTCCTATCTTTTTGAATACTATCTATGTCAGTAATAATTAAACACTTAATTCCTAGAAATTCAATAAATTTTTTGAAAGCCTTTGCATTAGCTCCCACTTCTAAAATAGTAATATTTTGGCTTAACAATAACTGGCTTTCTAACTCTGCTATTTCTTTTTTATTATCTATTGCTTTTTCCTCTTCTTCTTTTCTTTTCGTTTTAATTTTTTCCATAATGTCATCATCATGAATTTTCATAAAATAGCGAATTAATATTCTTTCACTAATACCTTCTATAAAAATTACTTTATCTGCAAAAAATAATTCTGCTGATTCTATTGATAGATATTTTTTTACAAAATTGTACAATTCTTTTTCTTCTTTTGATGAATATAATTCTAGCATTCTATCTTGGAAATTAATAATGTTAATATTGTTATCTTCCAACTTAAAATATTTCAAATTACTAAAATCACATTGAGATATCATATGAGGAGAATGTGTTGAAATAAGTGTTTGTAAATGAGGTATTTCTTTTAAAATTCTATCAATCTCTCTGGCAAATATGTATTGCATTTGTGGATGTGTATGGGCTTCTGGTTCTTCTATACAAAAAATATTAATATCTTTTTTGTCCGTAAGGAACTTCGCTTTACTTATTTCAATATTTAATAACAAATATAAGATATTCATATAGCCTAAACCATTTAGGTATTCTGGTAAATAATCATCTCTATCTCCATATACTACTTTTGATGAATTAGCAATTAATGATTTGGATTCTAAATCAGATTCTACACGAATTTCTTTCATATTTAGAAAATCATTAGCATTTTTTAAAAATGGTGCAAAAAATGTATTATATTGAGTATCCAAATCACTATCTAATTTTAGAATAATTTCATTAAGTTGGTTTACTTTTTCTGGTAATAAATCATTTTGAGAATTAAAGTATTTAGTAGTTAATGAGGATAGTACTCCTTTACTGTTGCCAAATTCTTCTGAACTTGAAACATCTCTTTTTGCATTAATTAGTTGGAAATTAATTAATTTTTTAACAAACTCTATATCTGTTTCAACTAATTTGTATCTATTCTCACTATTAATATCATCTATATTTTCATAAATGTTTACTTTATATTTTATAAATTCTCCAATTCTTTTACATATAAATTTCTGTTTTTCATCTTTACCCAATATTTCAGTCTGTTCTAATAATTTTTCCTTATCAATAATTGCTTCAAATGCAATTTTCACAACAGTATTTTCTGTTTCCAAGTCAGTAATAAATTCTGATATATTTCTTAGATTATCTTGTTGTCCATATTCTATCTCTAATAGTAATCTTATAGAAAATTGATGAATATCAGTTTCATAATCAATATTATATATTTGTTTTCTTAATTTTCTTGAAAAATCATTAAAGTCAAATTTTCTTTTATTATAAAAATAGTCCAACAAAATTAAAAAGGAAGTTTTCCCTGTATTATTCTTGCCAATTAACCATGATACTTTTTCATTTAAATTTAATTTACTATCTCTTAATAGTCTAAAATTTTGAACTTGTATACTTTTTATTCTCATTCTTTTTCATTCCTCTTTTACTTTTTTATATTCTCCATTATAATTCAATTTCATCTAAATCATTTGGCACAAATACATTTCCTGAAAAATATTCTTTTGCTTCTTTAGTAAATAATTCTTTTCTATTTTCTATATCATTGTCAATACAATGCCATAATAATAAATTCTTTATATTTAAGTTATTCATTACAATAGCAACATCTTTTACTGTAGAATGATTTTTTTCATGTGGTTTTACTTTTTCTTTATCTTTTTCTAGGCACATTGCTTCATGTAAAATCCAATCAAAATTTTTAATTCTTGAATATATATCTTTACTGCAAGGAACGTCGCCTAAAAATGCTAATGTTTTCCTAGAATTTAAAGTTGTTTTAAATCCATATTGTGTACATTCAATCGATTCTGTATCAATTGCCTCTACTTCATAACCTATAATATTAAATTTTTTACCATCCTCGCAAAAATGATATTTCACTATTTCTTTATAAAAATCTTCATGTGCTTTATGAAATGTTTCTCTAATAAACATTTCAATTATCTGTTTTATTTCTTTTGCACAATATATATTTAAAATGTTACTGTAATTGTGTTTTCCATATTGTTGCATAATATATCTTAAAAGTGGAATAATTCCCCATAAATGGTCTATATGTTTATGGGATATAAAAATATCATGTATTCTATTTATATCAATATTTTTCATTTGCAGATGATTTAATATTTGATTTCCACTTCCTGTATCGATTAATAAATAATTTCCATCATTATTTTCAAGTAATGCACTTAAACTATAACAATTTATTGTTATTCCACTACCAGTTCCTAAGACTATAATTCTCTCCATCTTTTCTCCTTTTAATCTTTAATTGCCTCAATAATATCCATTGTTGCAATTAAATTGTTTTTTTGATTATGAACTGCTTTTTTTACATAGTTTCCTCTTAATTGCTCATCCATATTATTTACTATCTCATCATAATCAAACCATTTTACATCTAATATTTCTTCTTTATCATATTTAATATCTTCTTTAATTAATTTAGCATTAAAAACTATCATTATAAATATATCATCTCCTAAAATTCTGTTGTTGATATAACAAATTCCATTTAATTCAACATCACAACCTGTTTCTTCTTTTATTTCTCTAATTGCTCCTTGTTCTAAACTTTCGTTAAAATCTAAATGTCCTGCTGGAAAATTCCATTTTTTATAGAATTTTTTCTTTGCTTCCTGTACTAATAAATATTTTCCATTTTTCTCTATAATTCCACCTACTATTACTTTCATAATCTCTTTCCCCCAACTATATTTATTTTGAAATATTTAAATAATATTCAAGAATTTTTCTATCTCTTAATACAACAAATTTTGTACTGTAAATAGAGTCATACTTTGATGCAACTAACTTATCAAAGCATTCTGTTATAAGTTCTAGTGCATTTTCAGGAGTTTCCCACAATAATTTAGCTCCTTCATCTTTTTCTTTCTCTGTTACATTTAATTCCTTAGTATCTTTTAAAACTTTACCTACAAATACATAAGAAATCTGTTTAAAATTATTTAATGATTTATATTCTTCTGTTGTTCCTAAACTTTTTATTATTTCTACTTCACAACCAGTTTCTTCTAGCACTTCTCTTTTAAATGCTTCTTCTGGTTTTTCTTCTCCTTCTAATCCTCCTCCAGGTAATTTATATTCATTTTTATTATTTTTGTTAAATATTGCTATTTTGCCATCTTCTCTTATTACAATACCTCTTGCTCCTAATCTTAATTTAGGATTTTCCATATTGATAATTTCTTCTCCAATATCTTCATCTGTTAATTTACATATTAAGTTCATACTATTTTCTCTCCTCAAATTATATTTATCAATATTTTCTTTAGTAGCAAATCCATTAGGCTCTTTTACTTTTTCTAAAAATACTATTCCATCTAAATGATCACATTCATGTTGTACTAATCTTGCAAAAAATCCATTTAGTTGTTTTATTATTTTCTCTCCATTTTCATTATAATAAGTCAATTCTATATTCTTATATCTTTCTACTTTTCCTCTTATACTAGGAACACTCATACATCCTTCATATTGTACGTCTGTATCTTCTGATAGCTTTTCCCAACTTGGATTTATCATTGCAGTTATTGGTATTTCTTCTGCATCATTGTATTTTATATTTTCCTTTTTAGCTCCTACTACAATAATCCTTTTATCAATTCCTATTTGAGGTGCTGAAATTCCTAAACCTGTTCCGTATTCTAATGTTGATTTCAAATCTTCTATAATATCTAAAATTTCATTATTAATGTTTTTTATATCTACTTCATCACATTTTTTATTAAGAATAGGCTCTCCCACTTCTCTTACTTTTAAGACTTTACCCATAGCATATCATCTCCATAAATATTTTTTCTTTAAATTTTATCTGATTAAATTTAAGTTAAATTCGAATTTTTCTTTAATTCTACTCTTGCATTTTCTACAATATTTTCATTTAATATATTTTCTATACTTGTAGGTAATTTCTTTATTTCACCTTATCTTTCCGCTTGTTCAATTTGCTTTTCTTTGCTATCTATTTCTAATAAGCTTTCCAAATAATTTCTTTTTGAATTTTCAAATTTTTCTAATTCTTCTGCCGTTTTACCTTTTTTTATAAAATGAATTCTACCAAATTCCACTTCTAAATTATTATCTTTTAAATATTTCAAATATTGTTCATAATATTCTTGCATTTGAGCTTTAGTCATATTTAGTTTACCTTTTGCAAATAGGATATATGTATGAACTGTTTCACTTGGTAAACATATATATTTTATCTCAAAATGTTCTACTTGATTTTTATCTTGTAAATTAATATTTAGTTCTTCTTTACATTCTCTTATTATGGTATTAAATATATCTATTTCCCCATCTTTTATGTCTTCATTATCTGCACTTCCTCCTGATATTTGCATACAATGTGGGAAAGAAGTATTTTCTGCCAATTCTCCTACTATATAATAATTATCACTAGTTTCCAATAAACATCCTGCAACTAAACTACTACAAGCATATTCTTTAGTTAATCCAATTCTTTCATCATATAAATAATGTGCATAATTGGATTTTTTACAAGTAATTTCTATCAAATTACCTTTTCTTTTACATTCACCAACACACATTAATTCTCCATTCCACAAATTAGGATTTTCTGCTTTGCATTGCTTCCAGAATTCTTCTATTTTTCTTTCTATTTCTTCTGGTAATTCAAATCGCTTCTCTTCAAGTTTTACTTCTATAATTGTTTTTTCAATATTTTTTATCATGTTAACATCTCCATTTTATACTAATATATCTCTTTTCTTTAATTCGTCTATCAAGTTTTGAAAATTATTTATATCAAAAATATATCCTTCCATACCACATTTTTTACTAGCTGATATGTTTCTTTCACTATCATCTATGAAAAAACATTCTTGAGGAACTAATTTGAACTTTTCAAATAGTCTGTAATATATTTCTTCATTTGGTTTCATCATCTTTTCTATTGCTGAAATTAGAAATCCATCAAAATATTTTCCTATTTCTAAACTTTGAACATATTCATATACAGGGACATGCGTATTTGATAAAGCATATATTTTATAATTATTTTCTTTTAATTCTTTAATCAAATTATAAATTTCTTGATTTATTGGCATTTTCTTATACCATGTATTCATTATTTCTTCTATTTTACTTTTGAAATTAAATGATAATTTCTCTTTAAACACAGAAATAGCTTCTTGATAATTCATAGAACCATCATCTAACTTAAACCATTCATCAGATTTAAAAATTACCTGCTTTAATATTTCTTGTTCCTCTTTATTATTTGAATAATTTGTTACAATTTTATCTTCATTCCATTCTAATAGAACATTTCCAAAATCAAATATTATATTTTTTATCATATATCCTCCTCAAAAAGCTTTGTTTTGGTTATTTTATCATACAAATGCAAAAAAATTTTTATCATATTTCATGACTATTAATTATAAATTACCTTTCTTCTTCATCATTATAAATTTTCTTCTTCTATCCATTTTAAAAACTTTTCATTTCCTTTTGTAATATCATAAGATATAACATTACACTTCTAACTTTCTGCCTACAATATATCACAGATTTACATTTTCCTCAACAAAATCACTAAAATTCGCACTAAATATATTGGATTTTGGTCAAAAAATAAAGCACCTATTTTACAAGGCACTTCACTTAGGATTCTCTTTAACTATTAAATTTTATTTTTATAACTTCATATGTTCATCAACATACAACCATATAATATGGTGTATTGAGCATAGATATATAATCTCTGTAATTCACTCACTGCAACTATTCTATCAAATTTTAAAATTCATTTTATATGTTTCCACACTCCATATCTAAAACAACCTTAACATTAATTTTGGAATTTTGCACTTTTTCTAGTCCAAATCTTCCTCTTTTATGAAACATAACTGTATCTTGAAAACTAGTAAACTCTAGGATGGCTGGTAATTCTTTAACTCTAGCAACGCACAAACTTCGACGTGTGATGTAAACGGAAACATATCCACAGGTTTTATACTCTTTATCTCATAGCATTCCTCTAACTCTTTAAGATCTCTTACTAAAGTTGCTGGGTTGCAACTAATATAAACAAGTTTTTTCGGTTTTATAGCTAATATATTTTGAATACTTGTTTTATCAAGACCTCTTCTTGGAGGATCAACCATAATAATATCTGGAATAACTTTTTTGTTATTAATTAAATCATCTAGTACCTCTTCTACATCTCCTGCAATAAACTCTGTATTATTAATATCATTTGTTTTTGCATTCTCTATGGCATCTTCTACTGCTTGTTCTACAATTTCAATCCCATAGACCTTTTTTGCATATTTTGCCATAAAAAGAGAAATTGTTCCAATCCCACAATATAAATCAAAGACAATATCTTCTTTTGTGATATCGGCTGATTTGACACCCCTCATATATAATTTTTCTGCCTGAATTGGATTTACTTGATAAAACGATAATGGTGAAATTTTAAATGTCAATTCTCCTAACGTATCTATTATATATCCTTCTCCAAATATGGTTATATTCTTTTCCCCTAGTATAACATTTGTATTTTTTTCATTTATATTTTTCACAATTGTTGTAATATTAGGAAATTGATTGATTAATGTTTCTACAAATTGTTTCTCATTTGGAAATTCCTTTCCATTAATAACAAGAATAACCATAATTTCATTTGTTCTTTTTCCTATTTTGGTAACAATATGCCTTATCAAACCTTTTCTAGTTTTTTCGTTATATACAGAAATATGGTTTTGAGCAATATACTTTACGATATATTTAGCAATTTCTTCTGTTTTTTCATCTTGAATAAGGCAATTTTCTATTGGAATAATTTCATGTGTTCTATTAGCAAAAACACCAATTACTGGTTTTCCTTCTTTATCTAATCCTACTGGATATTGGGCTTTATTTCTATAATGATATGGATGTTCCATTCCTAAAGTTTCTTCTACTTCAATATTTGTCTTTAATGTTTTATTCACCAAACTTTGAACAGCATTTCTTTTCATAATCAATGTTTCAGTATATTGGATATGTCTTAGATTACATCCTCCACAACGTTTATAGGTATAACAATCACTTTCCGTTCGGCTTTCAGCTTTTTTTATAATTTCCATTACTTTCCCGAAAGCATGAGAAGATAACACCTTCACAATTAATACTTTTACCTTTTCTCCCTTAATACTATTCGGAATGAATATCGTAAAATTATCAATCTTGGCAATGCCTTCTCCTTCAAACCCATTATCTATAATATCTACAATATATTCTTGATTCTTTTTTACTGGTATTTCCATTTTGACTCCTCACGGGCTAATTTTATTTTATATTTTGCTCTAAACTATGTTTTTAATCACTAATTCAATTTTTAAAAATATTCATGCTGATTTTTATACAATTTCTTTTTTTACTTTTTCTTCTATTTCATCTTCACAAGTTTTCATTGCTTGCAAAGTTTTATCTAATAATGTGTCTAGTTCCCAACCTAATTGTTCTGCACCTGCTCTAATAATCTCTCTTGAACAACCAGCTGCAAATTTCTTGTCTTTAAATTTCTTTTTTAAGCTTGAAAGTTCCATATCTTTTGTACTTTTAGATGGTCTCATTTTGGCAGCAGCCCAGATAATTCCAGTCAATTCATCTGTTGCAAATAAGATTTTTTCCATTTCATGTTCTGGTTTTACATCTGAGCAAATCCCATATCCATGACTACAAATAGCATGTATTAATTCCTCACTAGCATCTATTTCTCTTAATAGCTCTGGTGCTTTTTTACAATGTTCTTCTGGATATTGCTCAAAATCAACATCATGTAATAGTCCTGCTATTCCCCAAAAATCTTCATCACATGCATTTTCTTTTGCGAAGTATCTCATAATACTTTCTACTGTTAAAGCATGTCTTACATGAAATTCCTCTTTATTATATTTTTTTGAATAATTGCATTGCATCATTTCTTTCCATTTTTATTTCCTCCTATTTCATCCCATTTTTCACAATGATTTTTTATTTTACATCTCCTTCTATAACCGTATTTTCTTTTTGTGTTTCTGATACAGTTTTCCAGTTACTTTGTATATATACTTCACCCTTTAAATCTTCTATATCCTTATATTTTCTAGTTAAAGATTTTGCTTGCTCCTCTAAAATCAACCCTTCTTCTTTTAATAATTGTAAGAATTCAGAATCATTTAATGAAGCAATATATTTATCAGCCATTAATTTTGCAACTCTTGTTTTCATATCATCATAATATTCAGGTTGTTTTTCTGCAAGTACCTCTTTATATATTTTTTCTATTTCTGCTCTTCTATTCTCCTCATTATAGCCAATCATTTTTCCGGTATTTAATTTCTTTAAATAATCAGATATATAATGCTTTATTCTTGCATTTTTATTTGTATAATCTAACCCCAATTCTTCTTTATCTTGATATGTTTTTTGTTTTAATACACAATCTCTTGCAATATCCAATTCTTCTTCAATAGACTTGATTAATGCCATTTTTGAAGTTCTTTTTGTAAATTGTAAATCTCTTACATCAGATTTTAATATATAACTGATAAATTTTTCATCATTTTTACTATGCTCTGATGGTGCTTTTGCTTCCTCTTCTGTTTCTAGCCCTTCTTGTGAAAGTCTTAAAGTTGTTGCCAAAAATCTATTACACTCTCTTTTTTCTTTGTTTTGGGTACCCGTTTCGCCTCTTTGCTCTATTTTTTTGTCTAAATTTTCCTCTAAAAAGATTTTCGCATATTTATCTCTTAACTTACGAATGGCTGACGGATAAGTTTCTTGATCTTCTTTTAGTATAACATTATTTACTGCCTTTTGATTATTTAAATTTCTTAATTCGTTCATTAACGTCATTATCTTTGGAGACATGGTGATTTTTTCTTTTGTACTATTTTCTATAACATCATTTATAAAAATTTCTTTTAATCTTTCTGCTATTTTTGAATATGATTTTTCTTTATTTGCTATATCAATTTCTTGTTTATCAATGCCTAAAGCAGTTAATACTTGAATATAGTCTTCATCTAATGTATCTATTATATTTCCTTCCTCATCTCTTACCAAGCCTTCTCTTAATCCATCTACCATATCTAAAGGGGTATATGAAATTTGATCTGATCGTCTCATTAATGATGCTTCTGCCGTTGCTGGTTTAATTGTTCTATCATATCCTTTTATACTATAGCATTTTAACATTTCTAATTCAGATTCTTTTTCTGTTTTTCTAACATCTGGTATATATTCTTTTTCTGGAGTTTCTCCATTATGTGTATTAATACCATCCATAATAAGCCATAAAGATTCCCTTATTTTTTCTAATTCTCTAGGACCGATTTCCGGATTATGTACTTTTATTTTCTCTATTATTTGATCATATATATGCTCTGTAAAGACAAGTTCTCTTGCCCCTACTGCATTATGACATACCATTCCTAATCCATCATCATCTTGGATATTTGATATCCACCACTCTCCACTATGTCCTAAGAAAGTGTGTCCAATGTCATGATGCTTAGCCATAATTCCTACAATTTGTTCATTTAATCCTAATTTTTTGGCAATTTCTTTGGCGATTTTTTCCACATCTTCTTGATGTGTCTTTCTGACAGTAGTTTCTCCTGAAGATTTTCTAAAACTTTTAACCATCATCGTTTCATCACAGCTTTTCTTATTGTATAAGGTAAGGACCATGTCAATTTCATTAGCATATTTTTCTAATCTTTTTAACTCAACAGCCCTTTTAAATCCCCTAGTCTTGTCAAATAATCTTCCTGTAAATGTTTTAATTGTATTTTTAATTTTCATAGTTAGTCCCCTTCTATCTTCAAATTTAAACACCATAACGATTATACCACAAATCTTGAATTTTGTATATATGTAGCATTTTTATACTTTTGCTGTAAAATTATGTTAATTTTCGAAATATTGTTTTTGTTCAGTATCTAATTCCTCGGGTATATATATTATATTTTAAGTGGGTTTCGTGGGAACCGACACACTACATACTCTTATTAAATCAGCAACAGTCCCGTGGGAGCTGGTTCCATTAGAGTATGTAAAGTGTTGGGATAACGAAAAATATAATATATATACCCGAGGAATTAGATACTGAACAGAAACGAAATATTTTCTTGTTTTTCCCACAAATACTTGTATATTTTGCTTTTTTATAATATAATTTTTCATGGGAGGAATGGATTATGTCTAAAATATTTATATCTCATGGAGATATTATATTGGATAATATCTATAATGGAGATTTAGAATTAATCAAACAAGATGGTGGTGGTAGTAACTGGAACACATTATATAACTTATCTTATCTAGGTGAAACTTGTTATGCTGTTGGTACTTGTGGTAAAGATCAAGAAGGTGATATTGCCCTTTCTTCTTTAAAAGCTGGTAGTGTAAATATTGATTTTGTTCGCCGTGATGATATTTCCACATCTATTATGAATATTATTATCCCAAACCAAAATGAATTAGGCGATAATAGTATTATTCATAGTTGGTATTCACCAATTACTAACAAACGCACTTTATTTTTTAGAGATAATCTTCCAACAAATTTACCAAAAAATATGTTGGAAAATGATATCTATATTCTGCTAGATAAATTCGAAACCATTAATTTTGATTTTATTTCAAATCTTCAAAAGAAAAAAATTTGCTTAGATATTGGACATGTTCGTTTCATTGAACACTTTACAAAACAATATTTAACTATGTTTTTTAAGACTGCAGATTTCATTCAGTTAAATGAAACGGTTAAACCTTTATTGTTTGAACGTTTACAAATTCAGAATGAATTTGAATTTTTTAATTTACTTGACTTAGATTTGCTAGTTATTACAAAAGGAAAAAAAGGTGCTACCTTTATCTTTAAAGAAAATAATGAATTAAAAACCATTGATAAAGAACCAGAAGTCATTGCAAAAGTGATTGATTCTTCAGGTGCTGGAGATGCTTTCTTTGCTTCTGTTATTCAAGGGTATGCTTATACAGACAATATCAATTCAGATTTTATTAATAAGATATTTTCCACTGCCAATAAAGCTTCTAGAGAAGTTATTAAACAACTTGGTAGTCGAAGAACATCTTAATATAAGTAGTTTAATATTGTTGTATATAGAAAAATCTTATAATTTGTCAAGATAAAATTGATTTTTCTTATATTATAAAATAAATAAAATTAAAGGAGGAAAAAATGAAAAATTTTGATGTTGCCATTATTATGGGAAGTGATTCTGATTTATCTATTATGAAAGATGCAGCTAAATTTTTAGAAGATATGGGAATTTCTTATGAAATGAAAATTCTTTCTGTTCACAGAACACCAGAAAAAGCTATGGAATATGCTAATAGCTTAAAAGAAAATGGTGTAAAAGTTGTCATCGCTGGTGCTGGAGGTGCTGCACATTTACCTGGTGTGTTTGCTGCTATGTTACCAACTGTTCCAGTCATTGGTATTCCAATCCATACAAAAACTTTAGGAGGCGTTGATTCTTTATATTCTATTGTTCAAATGCCTTCTGGAATCCCAGTTGCAACAGTTGCCATTAATGGTGCTAAAAATGCTGGTATCTTAGCAACTTCTATCTTAGCTGTTGGAGATGATGCAATAAAAGAAAAATTAGCGACTTATAAAAATTCTT
Source organism: uncultured Clostridium sp. (assembly GCA_946500615.1). Taxonomy (GTDB): domain Bacteria; phylum Bacillota; class Clostridia; order TANB77; family CAG-508; genus CAG-269. Next base: position 46,641 of record CAMMWP010000010.1, read on the forward strand.
TAAAAGATGCTGTTTCTAAAAAAGATGAGAAACTTCAAGAAATGGGATATGCAAATTATTTAGAAAATATGAATAAATAACTTTGTCCAGTTAGGTCCAGTTAGGTGTCCATTTAGGGACGTTTCTTTTTGGACATTTTATAATTAAATGTTTCTTTTTAACTATTTTACCTTTAAAATTAAAATACTTATAAAAAATTGTATAATTTAGGATTTGTTATTTAGTGTGTAATATTGCAATGTTAAATGTCCAAAAAGAAACGTCCCTAAATGGACACCTAAGTGGACAACCCAACTGGATACTAAGTTTAAAATTAAAAAATTTGAAAGGAATGTGAAAATAATGAAAAAAATTAGTAGTGGAAAAGTTCGTGAAATTTATGAAGTAGATGATGATAAATTATTACTTGTTGTATCTGACAGAATTTCTGCATTTGATTATATTTTACCAAATTTAATTCCCGATAAAGGAAAAATATTAAATAAAATATCAAAATTCTGGTTTGACTATATAAAAGATGTAATACCAAATCATGTTATCTCAACAGATTTAAAAGATTTCCCTAAAGAATTCCAAACAACTGAATTTGAAGGAAGAAGTATGTTGGTTAAAAAATTAAAAATGATACCAGTAGAATGTATTGTTAGGGGTTATATTACAGGTTCTGGTTGGAAAAGCTATTTAAATGATGGAACTGTATGTGGTATTAAACTTCCAGAAGGGTTGCAAGAAGCTCAAAAATTACCAGAACCAATCTTCACACCTACTACAAAAGCACAAGAAGGACATGATGAAAATATTTCTTTTGAAGAAGTTTGTCATTTAATTGGAACAGACTTAGCAAATAAATTAAGAGAGAAAACAATTGAAGTATATACAAAATGTTCTGAATATGCCGCAACCAAAGGTGTGATCATTGCTGATACAAAATTTGAATTCGGACTTGATGAAAATGGAGAATTAGTTATTGGTGATGAAGTATTAACTCCTGATTCTAGTAGATTCTGGGTCGCAAAAGATTATCAAGTTGGAACAAATCCAAAAAGTTTTGATAAACAATATCTTCGTGATTGGATAAAATCTAGTGGATATAACCCAGAAGGTGATACTCCAATTCCAGAGGATGTGATTATGACAACAAGACAAAGATATATTGAAGCTTATGAAATGCTAACTGGTAAAAAATATGAGTAATTGAGTATATCAGAAGGTTTGTGTAAACTTTAAACTTCTTTTGATAATTTTTAAAAATTTTATTCTATATACTCGACAATTTTTAGCATTTCTTTGTTTATTATATTTTAAAAAAATCTGTGTTAATGTTGATATGTAACTAGAAGGATTTACGCAAAAACGTTTAAATCCTTCTGGTTTTTTTACTTCTATAAAATAATTATAACTTTATATATTTAATGTCAATGCAAGAGATCCTCTAGTCATTATTATTGAAGTTATAAAATAAGTATATTCAAATCCTATTTTATTCTACTAATACCTATTTTATTGATACATTTTTACCTTTTACGGAAGGAATAAATCTCTTTAATACTAATACCTTTACTGTATATATTCCTTAAAATATATAATCTGAACTTGTATTAGAGTGGACGGAAGGAATTGTTGCTATTGCTATTACTCGTGCTATACATGCTTTGCTTATATTCTGTTCCTATACTAAATTTTTCTGTTCTTGGTAGCTTTATCATGATATCTAACATATATTCAATATATTTTTCTGATTTTGGTATTAATGCTAATTTATTTTCTCGTTCTTGTTTTGAAACCACGTTTTTCTTTTCCTTTCTATTTCCTCTTTTATAGAATTATTTTGGCATTTTTCTTTTGTTTGTTCTCTATTTTTTTCATAATTTTTACTGTATTTCTTAATATTATTTTGCTCCTCATTTTCATATAACTTTGATAAAGCTAGTATATATTTATCTGACTTTTTATATTGTTTTGTACTTTTAGAACAAATATAACAATTAATATTTTCTTCTTCTAAATGATTATTATTCTTTCCTCGATAATCTTCCAATATTTCTAGTTCTTCCTTCTCTTGGTCGAAATAATATACTACATAACTATATCTTTTTTGTATTAATAAATTTGTATATTTTTCTAATGAATTTATTGGAAATCCTACTTTGCATATTTCTGGCTTGATACAACTTACTTTTAAATTTAATAAACTATTTAATAGAACTGCATCTTTCCCTATGGCAATATAAAAATTTCCCATGTTGCAAAAAACTATTTTTCCATTTTCTTTCTTTTGTAAAAGCTCTATCATATTACAAAATCCCATTTTTTAAACCTCACTTTTATTATTTTTTGACGTTTTTTTGTGCTTTTAAGCACAAAAAAACGCCACGTTAGTGGCGCCACGTTAGTGGGAATTTTTCTTAATTTTGCAAAATTCGTTTTTCAAACGTATTTTGTAAATTCTGAAAAATTCCTTCCTTAACGTCTCAAGTCGTTAAGACTAATTATTAAATTTACTTTTTAAAACAACTTCTATCCTATTTCAAATTTACGGCTTTAGCTCTCAGCTTTACAAGTATAAAAGTGGACGGAAGGAATAGCCGGTGTAGCTATAACTCGTGCTACTGCCGCCGCGATCGCTCGTGTAAACGATGCTGTAATCGTAACTGCCTCCTCTAAGAACGCACGGAAAGCCGGAAACACTATAAGTTTCAGTTGTCCATTCATAACAATTTCCTGCCATATCATATATATTCAACTGTACATCAAAGTTTGTTCCATCTGTTGCTTTCCCTGTATTAGCTAAAGTAGATTGTAATCTTCCTTGTCTTGAATAATTACTTTGTCCATATTTCTGTATAAACAAAATTGCTGTATCCCAGGCATAACTATTTATTAAATCACTATTAACTCCTGCATATAGATCTTGACACGCAATTGCTGCGTTTGGCTGGTTTATACTATTCCATACTGTTTTATCATATTTACTTTCTGCTTTATTCGTTTCTGTATTTTGACTTGCCTCAAATCTTGCAATATAATATCCTCCGTTTTGTCTTACACTATCTATAAATCCTTCTATATCATTTGCTATTGTATTTCCATAAGTATGTTCTTCTTGTGTTTCTTCTTTATAACTTCCTAAATATTCTGATGGTATTCCTGATGAGTCAAAACTATATCTTCCTAATAATATCTTTCCATTATTCACAACATCATCTATTGTTCCATCTTCTCCCCAAATTCCATCTACTGGTATCCACACATATTGATTTCCACCTGCTGAATTATTTAAGTCATCTCCTTCTTCATCTGAAATAACCAATCCCCCTGTTACAGTTGTTCCCTCTACATGATAAAATCCTTCTGGGATGGTTACGCCGTCTACCACAGTTTCTCCTGTATTTCCTCCACCTGCATTATTTCCTACTGTGATACTACCATCGCTATTGATTGTATATACTCTTCCTGATTCAAATGTTACAGTTAATGTTCCATTTCCATTATCTGTTACGGTTGCATTATATCCATTTTTTACTAGTTCTGCTTGTAATTCTGTACTACTTACTCCTTTTCCTTCATTCGCTGCTAACACTCCATTATATGCTACTTTGATTGCTTCTTTTTCTTCTCCTATTTCTGTTTGCTCACTTGCTTGACTTGCTTTTGTTAAGATTCCATTTTCTCCTGTCAAGGTTGCTATTGTGACTCCTGCTAAAATTAACAACACAATAATTGTAATAATATTCCGTTATGACTATTTTTAATATTTAGCCAACATTTTGTAATTTATTAT
>CAMMWP010000011.1 GCA_946500615.1 uncultured Clostridium sp.
CCGCTTCGGTTTATTCTCTAAAGGATTTTATTGTTTACTTTTCAATGTACTTTTTCTGTTCCTCTTGTGGAACGAGTTGCATTATACTATACCTTTTTTTGTTTGTCAATACTTTTTTTGACATTTTTTTATTTTTTTATTAGGCAAAATAAAAAACTAGTAATGCTCCTTTTTGATTTTATTTTATTATGTATATTTATTACTAATTCTCTTGTTATTTTTATTATTTTGTCTGTTGCAAGGTACTTATTTATAATAGCATTTTTATTTTTTCATGTCAATACTTTTTTTCGATTTTTTTCATCTTTTTTTGTGGTAATTTTTGACATGAAATTTACTACTCAATTTGTAGTAAAATAATATTACCATCTTTCGAGATATATGTCAATACTTTTTTTACATTTTTAAAAAAAGGGAAAGATGCATCTGTTCGTGACAGCTGTAAAATCCCTCAAAATCCCTTTTTATTTATTCTTATATAATCTTTCCAATACAATAACAAACATTGCATGACTCCAACCCAATCCAATTACCCAATTTGGTTTTAAAGTCTGATTATCAATTTGCTCTCCTAAAAAATAATGTTTTCCTGCTGTCTTAACTACAAAATCAAAAGTCTCTTTTGCCTTTTGTTTTTCGCCAGCATCTAAATAATATAACGTCATCCACAAATTAGCAATTGGCCATGGGTTTCCATTCATATAATGGTCATGCTCAAATCTTTGATATCCACCAGTATATGTTCTAATACTTAAATTTATTTTTTCTACTGTATTTACTATTTTCCTTTCTTTTGGTTTAAACACATGAAATGGTTCTACAGCTCCCAACATACTAATGTCCATTTTTTTATCTTCTGTATTCCTATAGTAAGAATTGGTTTCCGGATCATACAATTTGTCATTCATAAAGTCTTTAATCTTTACTTGTAGATAAGATAGTTCTTTTTCTACTTTTGATACCTTCTCTTCTTTTAATCGATTGTTATCAAAATCTGATAAATTTTTATCTAAAATGTGATAGATGTTTATCATACATTCAAAAGCTGCATATATACTTGATAAAGAATATAGATGAATTCCTTCATGCATTTCCCAGATATCATAACTTATATGTATCTTATCCTTATTTGCATAACTACTATTTTGAATTTCTTCTTTTACTACATCTTCTTTTTCATCTTTAATTTCTAACCATTGTTTTACATATTTTTTCAAAAAATCTATTGCCTTTTCACACATTCTCAAGTTATCTTTTAAAAACTTTTCTGATTTTGTATATTGATAATGTTCATATACACCATACACAACACTTGCTGTTTCATCTACTTGATATCCCCAACAAGGTGCCAATTTACCATCTGTATAAAAGCGTTGTTCCCACATTCCATTTTTACTTTGTGTCATCCTACAAAATACTTTATAAAATTTCTCTGTCTCTTTTTGCATATTTAAAATATCCATCGCTTTTGTAATAAATACAGCATCTCTTGGCCAACAATAAGCATATCTTCCACAATTGGTAAAATACTCATCTATTTCTGGCGAAGCAATAATTCCTCCTGTTTCTTGATTCGTTAATAATGGAAATAACAAGATACTTCTTTTATATATTTCATATATTTTTTCCTCATAACTATTTGCTGGTTCTTTTAAATCTAATCCATTATGTGTTTTTAAATATTTTCTCCAATATGCCTTTGTTGCAATATATTCTTTATTTAGATCTTTTCTTGTAATTCTATCGATTTGTTCTTCTAATTCAGATATATTTTTATTTTCATCAATGGCTATGCATATTTCTATCACCTTTTTCTCATTTGGATGTATGGTACCTAATTGATAACTAATACTAGAATCTTTTGACATACCAATATAATCTTTATCATAGATTTCTGTTCTTTTTATCGTTTCTTTGCTTCCATTGATTTGATGTTTATGAATAGGATATCCTTTTGCAAAAGTAAAAACTGTAAAGTCATGTGCATATTGCATCATCCCACTATCTATTACTTTACAACTAACATGATTGTTTTCACTAGAAAGTAATTCTGCATGTATATAAAATTCTATGTCTAAATCGATTTTACTTTCATTAATAAATATATATTTTTTCAATAGCACATTATTTTCTTTTATTAATGCACAATCTGTTTGAAGCATTGTTAAATTAAAATATGTATTGGTTATTTCTGTATTTAAAACATTTGTATCTGTATCATAATATTGTTTATATACATTATTAATATCATCATGTAAATAAATTAAATCCGAATTGTTTACTTTTACACCAGTATGAAAAAAGCTTATAAATTGTCTATTTTCCCTTTCCGGGAAATACACTCTTTGCAATTCTCCTTTTGCAGTATAAGTGGCTAGTATTTTTTTGTTTCCTATGATTGCCTCATTTAAATATTTATTTTCCATTTTCTTAATTTTCTCCTTTTTTTGTTTTCTTTTGAAAATTTACTATAGCATATTTGTTCCAAATTGTAATTTAACATTATCATACATTGTTCTAGCCTTCAATTACATTTAGGATTTGTTTTTCTAAATCTTTTATTTTTTCGTTAATTCTAAAGATATCCTCGTCTCGCAAATTTTCATCCTGCAAATCTTCATTTACATAAACTTCCATATCTTTTAATTCTTCTTTTAATTTTCCTAATCTGTCTAAAATTTCTGACTTGATTGTTTTATCTACTTTTCTTTCTATCTGATGTGTCATCGCAATTTCTTCATTTAATTCATAAGTTTGTCCAAATTCTGGTATGGTTACACCGATTCCTGTTTCTGTCTCAATCTTATCTGCTAATACATCTTGTGACTCTGGTTCTCCATGCACTAAAAAGATATGTTTTGGTTTCTTTATATAAGAATAGATACAATTCATTAATAATTCTTGATCTGCATGTCCAGAATATCCTTCAATATATTCTATTCTTGCATTAACTGCAATTTCTTCTCCAAATATTTTCACTGTTTTAGCCCCATTTACAATACTATACCCTAGCGTTCCCGGTGCTTGATATCCCACAAAAAGAATTGTACTGTTCGGGTTCCATAAGTTATGTTTTAAATGGTGTTTTATTCTTCCTACCTCACACATACCACTTGCTGATATAATGATACTTGGTCTTTGATCTTCATTTAATGCTTTTGATTCATCTGCTGTTCTAGTAAATTGCAAGCCCGGAAATTCTAATGGATTATCCCCTCTCATAATTTCTTCTTTTGTTTCTTCATCAAATAATTCTGTATTTTCTCTAAAAACTTCTGTTGCAGATATGGCAAGCGGACTGTCTACATATACAGGTGCTTTCATTAACGTTCTATATTTTCTTCTAAATTCTTCGTCTTCATGTTCATCTTTTAGTTTATTAATTTCATATAGAATTTCTTGTGTCCTTCCTACTGCAAATGATGGAACAACAACTGTTCCTCCTTTATCTAATGTTTCTGAAACAACATCTAAAAATATTTCTGCTTTTTCATCGTTCCTCATATGTAATCTGCTTCCATAAGTAGATTCCATAACAAGAAAATCTGTATCTTCTATCATAGTTGGTGGGCTTAAAAGTGGTATGTCATTATTTCCAATATCTCCTGTAAACACCGTTTTTGTCTCTTTCCCTTCTTCCTTAATCCATACTTCAATGATACTTGAACCTAGCATATGACCTGCATCATTAAATCTCACATGAATATCTGGTGTTATTTCCACAATTTGATCATATTGTACTGGTTCGAAAATTTCTAATGATTTTGCTGCCAATTCTGCCGTATAAATTGGCTCAATTGGTTCTTCTCCTTTTCGTTTTCTTTTTTTATTCTTCCATTCTGCTTCTGTTTCTTGTATATGTCCACTATCTGGTAACATTAATGCACACAAGTCACAAGTTGCTTTTTGGGCATATACTTTATTTCTAAATCCTTCTTTATATAATTTAGGTATTCTTCCCGAATGATCGATATGTGCATGTGTTAAAAGCATAAAGTCGATTTCTAATGGGTTAAATTCAAATTCTTGACTATTTTCCATTTCTTGTTCTGCTTTACCTTGCCACATTCCACAATCTACTAAAAATTTCTTTCCAGCACCTTCTACTAGAAAATTTGAACCTGTTACTGTTCTAGTTGCTCCTAAAAATGTAATTTTCATAAAAAAATCCATTCCTTTCTCTTTACTTTTGCACAGATATAAAAGTATACCTTGTTTCAAATATATTCTTCTATATCTATTCTCGCAAAAACTTTGCATATATCCCCTACATTAATTGAAAACTTTTATTTTTTTATTTAATTTGATTTCTAAATCTTTTTTATTTAAATTTTTTAGGTCAGTCATTTCTATTTTTTCTTCAAAAGCATCTTCATCAAATAGATGAATATATAGTTTCTCTTTTTCTTTTGTTAACTTAATATAGATTTCTTCTAAAGATATTGCACGAATATGAAAAATATTTCGCAATATTTCTTCGTCTATGTCTATATTTTTGGATACTGTCAACATTACTTTTAATGTTTGTGCTTTTTCTAGTATCAATTTTCTAATTTCTTTCATCTCTTTTTTTATTGATTCTACTTCATAAATATGCGTTTGTTCATTAAATGGTAGCAAACTATTATATCGAAATTCATATATACTATTCATCATCTCTGTTTTATTTTCAATTTGATTTACAATGATTTTATAACATCGTAAAAATATTTTTTGGAATGTTATCATTGTCTCTTCTATTTCTTTTTCTAAATCTTGTACATCTACTAATTTTAGATATGTATATCTCTCTTCCATTTCTCGCTTATAGGCAATAAATTTTTTTGGATTTAATAACCCATTCAATGTTTCTAATTCTTGCAGTTTTTCTTCTCTTTCTTGAAGCATTAATTTAGACAAAATTCTAACACTAAATATTTTCTTCTTTAATGGTAGATTTTCATTTCTTCTTACATATTCCATTTGTAATCGTTCTTTATGATTAATGGTTTCATCTATTAATTTTATATTTTCTGCTAAGTCTCTTTTTTGATTTGTAATCATTTCAATAAAGGTTTCTCTATTCTCCATTTTATTGATTGTATTTTCTACTTCTTTTTTTTCTTTTTCATATGCTTCTTTCTCTTTTGGATGATATTTTATTTGTAATAATACTGATAATTTTTCAATCGTTTTTATCATTTCTTTTTGGTTTTTAGAACCATATGTTTCTTCTAATTTGTTTTTAAATAGTTCGAAATAATCTATAATAAATTCTTTGTTTTGAATCCATCGATTTAAAAAGTCATACCCTAGAAGTATTCTTAGGTTTTGATAAATTAGATTATATGGTATACTTTCAATTTCTCCAAAAATGGTTGTCCAAGAATATCCATTAAAATCCCTTAATGGTTCTATTGTATTGATAGTATTTCCTATATTGATCATATTGGACATTGTTTTATGGATAATGGGATATTCTTTTTTGATAATTTCTTCTTGTTTGCTAATTTGGGCAATACAATACAATAATTTTCTTTCGATTGGGTAACAAATAATTCGTTTGTTTTCTTTATCAACAAGAAACGTTTTATCTCCTAAAACTTCACTTTCTTTTGAATTCATTTTACATATATTTATATGATCACAATTTTCTTGTATCATGTTGATAAATTGTTTGATATATTCTTCTTTTGTTTCTACATGTCTTTTTACTTTTTCGTAATCTTTATAAGAAGCTTCCATTTTATATAACATATTAAGGAGAAGGTTTTTAGCTGTTTCATCAAATGATTTTTTTTCTAATATCATTTCAAGTTCATTGTTATAATTTTTTTTAACAATTTTATTTAGAAACTTTTCTTTTTTCTTTTGCATTTTCTTCTCCTTCCTCATATATTTTAAGCTTCTTGCTTCATGTCTGTCCCCATTTTTAGTTCATTTAATTTTTCTAAAGTCATTAATACTTCTCTTGGTTTACTTCCTTGATAACCAGAAATAACCCCTCTTTCTTCCATTTGGTCAATAATTCTTCCTGCTCTTGCATATCCTACTTTAAATCTTCTTTGTATAAATGAGGTAGAAGCTTGACCTGTTTCTACAACTGTTTGAATGGCATCCATTAAAAATGGATCTGTCTCATCATCTGATGCTTGTTCTTGTGCCAATTCTTTATCTGTCTTATTGTTATTTTCTATGCTTTCTAATATGTCTTCACTATAGGTTGCTGTTCCATTTGATTTAACAAAATCAACAATTTTTTCTACTTCGTCATCTGATACAAATGCACCTTGTACTCTTGAAGGCTTTGGTGCTCCAGAAGGAAAAAATAACATATCTCCTTTTCCCAATAATTTTTCTGCACCAATCGTATCTAAAATGGTTCTAGAATCTACTTGTGAAGATACAGCAAATGCCACTCTTGATGGAATGTTTGCTTTAATTAGTCCTGTAATGACATCCACAGATGGTCTTTGGGTTGCAATTACCAAATGCATTCCTGCTGCTCTTGCTTTTTGTGCCAATCGACAAATTGCTTCTTCTACATCTTTTGCTGCAACCATCATCAAATCTGCTAACTCATCTACTATGATGACAATTTGAGGAAGTTTTCCAATTCCTCCTTCTTTTTCTATCGCTTTATTATATCCTTTTAAGTCTCTGACACCTTTACTTGCAAATTTGTTATATCGATCATCCATTTCTTGAACAGCCCATGCCAATGCCCCTGCTGCTTTTTTAGGATCTGTTACGACTGGAATTAATAAATGTGGTATACCATTATAAACAGATAATTCCACCACTTTTGGATCAACCATTACCAATTTTACTTCACTTGGTTTTGCTTTATATATAATACTAGTGATAATTGTATTAATACATACACTCTTTCCAGATCCTGTTGAACCTGCAATTAAAACATGTGGCATTTTTGCTATATCTGCTAATTGTGTATTTCCTGCAACATCTTTTCCTAAAGCAATGGTCAATTTTGATTTATTTTCTTGGAATTCTTTACTTTCTAATACTTCTCTTAGATGAACCGTTTCTTTTTCTTTATTTGGTACTTCTATACCCACTGCTTGTTTTCCCGGTATAGGAGCTTCTATTCTTATAGTTTCTGCTGCTAAATTTAAAGCAATATCATCTGCTAAGTTGGCAATTTTGCTAACACGAACACCTTCTGCTGGTTTTAGTTCATATCTTGTAATGGCTGGTCCTACAGAAACATTTTCTACTTTTGCAGATACGCCAAAACTGTATAATGTTTTTTGCAATTTGGTTGCTGTATCTGTTAATAGCTTTGCCCCTCCTTTTAATGTTTTTGCTTTTGATTTTCCTAATAATTCTATTGGTGGATATTCATAATGCTCATCTTCTACTACCATTGCATGTTCTAATTGAAGTACTTCTTTTTTCTTGTCCTCTTTCTTTTCATCCTCTTGTTTAAATAAATTGTTTTCTATCACATCTGGTTGTATTTCTTTTTTGGTTTCTCTTGTTAAAGGTTCTAAGTCATCATTTGAATGATCATATTTTTTTAACCCTTTTGTATTTTCTGCTTCTTCTAATATTCTACCGCCAAAATTAATTTTTATTTGATTATCCATTAATTCTTTGTCTTTTTCTGCTTTTGCAATTTTTTCTGCTTTTATTCTAGCTTTTTCTGCCATTTTCTCTTCACGTTCTCTTTTTCTTCTTTCTTGTGCTGTTTCTCTAATATCTTCTCTATTTCTTTCTTCTTTTTCTTCTAATTTTTCTGCTCTTTTATCTTGAATCTTTTCAACAAACATGTTAATTAAATCAGACATATTGATTCCAAAAGTAAATACTAAGAAGACTACAGCAATTCCCACACAAAGAATTACCGCACCTATATCTCCTAGCAATTTTGCCAATGGCACCGCTGCTACTGCTCCAATAGCGCCTCCACCTTTACTTTGTTCACCTAAAGCATAGGCATCTTTAACAACTTGTGATATTTCTCCGGCTGATTGTAATTCTCCACTAGAAATTTGAATGACACTAAATAATACAGATAGACTCACAACAAAAATTGCATATTGTATTAGTTTTGACATCAATGTGTCTCTTCCATCTGTTGCTAATTTTATCCCTATTGCAAATCCACCGATTGGAAGCACATATTGCATAATCCCAAACATACCGCCTAATATTTGGTTTAGTTTGATTCCTATTACTCCAGATTTTGTATATATTAAAACAGCTAATAAAATGCTTAGCATTATGATACTAACAACTGCTAAGTCTAATTTTGATGCTGTTTTTTTACTTTTTTTGTATCTTCTTTTTTTTGCCATTTCTACCATCCCTTCTCATCATGTATTCATTTTTTCTGTGTAATATCACTTTCTTTTACAATGTGTTTTTATATATTAGAAAATCAGCATAACTTTCCTAATATATGAATGAAAGCCAGAAACCAAAAGTCTAATTTCGTTTGACTTCTGAATCTGACTTCTGATTACTATTTCAATTCTTTTCTACTATTTTGTATTGTTTTGATTGTATCTTGTAATGAAATTTCCATTAATCTTAAAGCTTCTGTCATATTTGTTTCTAATTTTTCTAATGTTTCTTTCATAACATCTTCTGTACTTCCTAATAAACTGTCTGCATACTCTTTTGTCCCTTTTGAAATTTCTCTTGACATTTCATTTGCTGTTTCTATAATTTCTGTTTTCTGATCGTATGCTTTTCTTGTAATTTCATGTTCATCTATCATAGCAATAATTCTATTTTCTGCCTCTTTAACAATTCCATCTGCTTCTTTTTGTGCTTCTACCAATATTCTTTGTCTTTCCTCTTTTACCCATTTTGCTTGTTTTAATTCATCTGGCAATTTCAAACGTATTTCTTTTATTAAATCTAACATTTCATCTTTATCGACAACACTTTTAGAAGAAAAAGGTAAATTTCTACTTCTTTCTAATAAATCTTCTAAAGTTTCTAATAATGTAAATATCTCCATGGTCTTGCCCCTTTCTACTTACTTTATATTCCTTTTAAGAATATAAGATATGCACGTCCATACTTTCTAATATCCTTTATGTCATACTTTCTACTCTCTAATTGTTTTATCATTTTATCTTGATCATCTGTTTCTATAATTATCATTCCATCTTTTTGTAATAATTCCTTCTCAAAAATCATATCCACTGCTTTTATTGCATAATCAGATTGATAAGGTGGATCTAAAAAGATTATGTCTATTTTTTCTTGTATTTCATTTCGTAAAAGGTTTTGAAAATCCATACGATAAATTTCTGCACTTTCAGACAGATGTGTTTTACAAGCATTTTTTTGTATGATTTGATAAGCTTCTTTTGATTTATCGCAAAGGATTGCTTTTTTTGCTCCTCTACTTAACGCTTCTAGCCCTATTGCTCCACTACCCGAAAATAAATCTAAGAAACATATATCTTGTAATCTATCTTGTATAATATTAAATAATGATTCTTTTACTCGATCCAGTGTTGGTCTTGTATTATCTCCTTCTAAAGTATATAATTTTGTTCCTTTTGCCTTTCCTGCTATAATCCTCATCTTTCCTATCATATTCGTTTAAAAAACAATCCATATATTGTTGGCTAAACAAGTTTTAAATTTATGGTGTGTACTTTTTACACAGCAATTAAATCAAAACACTGTTTAACGACGCCAGATGCTGATTATTTTTTAAACTAAACCTTTCTTTACTACTAACATTTTAAACCTTTTTCTTGCAAAGTCAATACTATTCATAGAAATGTAACATACATTTAACAGTTCTGTAATATATTCCCTAGTTTGTAATATTTTTCTCTTGTTTCCTACTTTTTTCTTTCATTCTTGTTATTTTTTGTTGTACAATGTGGCATGTTGTTTCCTATACCATGACAAATCTCGCTTCGCGAGAACTTTTCTCTACTTTTCTAATTTAACTATATATCTAAGCTCTCGAAGAAGCGTAAAGATTTGTCGACGCGAAAAATTGCATAGCAATTTTTCTGTGCAATGTTGTTTTTTTGTGGTATAGGAAAAAAATGATTTTTCCTATACCACAAAAAAACTACCCATAACAGATAGTCTTTTGTGATTTCATATTTTAATCTTCTTTATTCACATCTTTTAACAACTCTAATTGTGAAATTAAAAGAGATTCCATTTTTGCTTTATATATATCAAATTGTTTTTTTATATCATCTAATTCTTTTGTTTTCATAGTAATTTCATTTTCTAAATCTTCTGCTTGTTTTTTTGCTGAGCCTTTTGCTTCATTTATGATTTGATCTGCTTGTTGTTTAGCAACATTTTTTATATCTTCTGCTGTCGTTTGCGCCATTACCAGTGTATCTTGTAATGTTTTTTCGATTGTTTTGTAATGCTCTAAACTTTTATTTAATTCTTCCACTTTTGTTTTTAATTCTGTAATCTCTTTATAGTTTTTTCCATAGTCTACTGTCAAATCATCTAGAAAATCATCCACTTCTTCGACATTATATCCATTCATCATTTGTTTAGAGAATTTTTTATTTTCTATATCTAATGGTGTAATCATATTTCCTCCTTATAAAAGGGTGCAAAGTCCCTTTAACAAAATCTTACTAGTTTATTCCATTATTCTTTAGCCAAGAAACTGATAATTTACTTTTTATTTCTTCTCTAGCCATCTCATTTGTAATTTCATAGTTTGATGGTGCTACTAAGAAAATAGAATTTGATACTTTTTGAATATATCCATCTAATGCATAAACCCCACCACTAATAAAGTCAACAATTCTTCTTGCAACATCTTTGTTCACATATTCTAAATTAACAATAACAGATTTTCTTTCCTTTAAAAAACTACAAATTTCATCTGATTGTTCAAATGTTGTTGGTTGTGATATAACCATTTTAATTGCATTTGGTTGTCCTTGTTGCATATTAACCACTTTATTATTTTTTCTGTTGAATAATTTTTTATCTTCTTCTACTTCTTCCTCATTATCATAATCATAAATATCTTCATCTTCATATTCTTCTGGTTCAGCTGAGTCCATTCCAAATAATCCCCAAACTTTATCCATTAATGCTCCTGACATAAAAAAACCTCCTAAATTACTTCCTTTGTATTCATTTGTACTAAGTATCTACTTTTTTTCTAGAGTTGTCAATAGTTTTTCAAAATGTAATATTATTTTAATATAATTGTAATATGTTTGTAATATTATTCTTCTGCTTTTTTTAAATCTGGATTTAAAATTACTTCATCATATAAACTGATTTTTTTATAAGATAGTATTTCTTCACTTGTAAATCCTAGTTCTTTCAACTCGTCTGTCGTATAAGGTTCTACAATTGAATATTTTTCTCCTTCTTTTTTTAGTTTTACAAGAATTTTATTTAAATATCCCGCTCTATTTCTGACAACATAAGCCATATCGTCTTGTTTTACAATTGCTTGATTAGGAACTTTCAGTCCTTTTTCGCTCCACCAAATCAAATCAAAAGAAATCTTTCTATAATTAATTAATTCTTCGACACCTTTTTCGATCTTTAACATTAACACCGTATCTCCGTCATTTTCTTGTAATATGTATGTAATTTTTGCTGAAATTTCTTCTCCACTTGGTATTCTAACTTTAACGTTATCTTCTACTTTTGCATTTTTGGCTTCCTCACTATTGGTTATTGTTGCAATATAACAATAGGTATTATCGACAATTTTTCCACATTCTTGACTTGTAGGAATTGTTTTTCCAGTCTTCAAATCTAATTTTTCTAAATATTCTTTACTTAATGCTGAAAAACATTCCTCTGTTGGTTTTAATACTTCTTCAAAACCATCTACCTTATATGAAACAACTCCACTTTTATTTGAATTTACATATTCAGCTCCCGAATTCAATTCGCTCTCATAATTTTTTCTCTCATCTATCAACTCTTTTAAATAAGAACCTTGTGGACTTAATTCTCCAGCAATATTTGCTTTTTTGGTTATCAATTCATTAATTTCTTTTTTGGTTTCTTCTAGTTTTGTTGTATCACGAACATTGCTAATTCCTAATAGTTTTTCTTCTATTTGTGTTTCTAAAGACTTGATGTCACTTGGAAATATATTGCTTTCTGTTTCGTTTTCCATAGCTTCTTGAATTTTACTATCTAATTGTGCTATTTTT
Organism: uncultured Clostridium sp.; assembly: GCA_946500615.1. Taxonomy (GTDB): domain Bacteria; phylum Bacillota; class Clostridia; order TANB77; family CAG-508; genus CAG-269. The sequence continues at coordinate 12,144 of CAMMWP010000011.1, forward strand.
TCTTTTAATGTATCCTCATTTTTTGTGTAATATCGAAATACTGCCTCATTTACTGCTACTTTTTCTCCTTCTGCTTTAATTTTTTCCATTCCATTTTTATAATTTTCACCTTGTATCACTACTTCATCTCTAATAATGTATCCAATATTGGTTTCTTCTGAATATAATGTTCCCTCTTCTAATGTAAACACATTGGTTGGTTGTTTAATTAACAGATATATTGTATATAATAGATATATAATTACGAAACCAATGGTAATATATATAATTATTTTTTTATCTATTTTTATATTATTTCCCATTTTCCTTGTTTTCTTTTCTTCTTTTTCTATTTTCTCACTATTTTGTTGTTTCAATTTTATTATCATTCCTTTCATCAAAGGCTTCTTAAAATTCCTTTAAAATGATGTCTATATTCTTTTGTGTTGTATCTTCTGCCTGTAACCATATTGTTTGTTTGTTTTTTCTGAACCAAGTCAATTGCCTTTTGGCATATCTTCTCGTTTCCATTTTTATTTTGTCTATCATTTCTTCTTTTGTAAGCATTCCTTTCAAATATTCTACTACTTCTTTATAACCCAAGCCCTGCATAGCAGTAGGAAATTCGTGATATTTTTGTAGAATCGCTTGTACTTCTTCAATTAAACCTTGTTCTATCATCATGTCTACTCTTTTATTGATTCTTTCATATAATTTTTGTCTTTCCCAATTTAATGCATATACTTTATAATCATATTCGACTTCTTTTTTTCTAGATTCTATTTCTTGCTCTGTTTTTGTTTTCCCTGTAGCATGATATATTTCTAAGACACGTAATATTCTTTTTTTATCTGTCGGACTTATTTTTTGCATTGCTGGTTCATCTATTATGTTTGCTTTTTTATATAATGTCTCTAACCCTTTTTCTTCCACTTCTATTTCTAATTGTTTTCTATATTGTTCATCTAATTTTATATCTTGGTATTCAATTTCATAAATTAAACTGTCTATATACAGACCTGTTCCACCTACGACAATTGGTACCTTCCCTTTTTCTAATATTTCTTTTATGGCTTTTTTGGCATCCTTTTTATACTCTGCTACACTATATCTTTGTTCTGGAGATACATATCCAATTAAATAATGTTTAATGCCTTGCATTTCTTCTATGGTTGGTTTTGCTGTTCCAATATTCATGTCTTCATATATTTGCATAGAATCACAAGATACAATTTCTCCATTTATTTTTTTGGCTAGTGCAATCGATAAGGCGGTTTTTCCAGATGCTGTTGGGCCACATATGACAATTACTTTATTTTTCTGCATTTTGCACCTCATTATACATACTGATAATTCCTTCTTGTGTATCTTTTAAATATCCTTTTTCTACAAATACACAGATAACAAATATTACCATGATAACAATAATTCTTCTTTTTGCTTGCTTATTTTCTATTTCTTCTTCTAGAATATTGTCTAATAAATTGGCTATCAATGGTAAAAATATTAAAGCATTTAGTCCTGTAAATATTAGTATTAGTGTATTTGATACTATTTTTCTGATTTCTTCACTTGGATATGCTACATCTGTACTTGCTATATTGTATAATATCATTGTTATGAAATATGTTATACATAATCCTACCAAGATAAATGCAACTTTTTTGGGTCTTTCTATATTTCCTAAATTGTGCCATACCCATACAATACTTATCAAAAATACAAATATCGCACCAATTATAATTAATGTCATATTACTCTCCTATTCTTTATTTTTTGCTATTTTCTAGCAAATTTTCTTTCAATATCATATTTTGTCATTTTGATAGCTGTTGGTCTACCATGTGGGCAAGTAAACGGATTTGGTAAAGACAATAGCTTGTCCATTAGGCTTTCTACTTCTTTTGTATCTAATGCCATATTTGCTTTTACTGCTGCTTTACATGCCACTGTTGCAATGAATTTTTCTTCTTTTTCTTGTTTTGCCGTTCTTGCTACTGTATTAATTTCGTCTAATGTCTCTAAAAATAATTCTTTTGTGTCTAAATCAATACAAACTGTTGGAACACCTGTTAATTTAATTGTATTGTCGCCAAATTCTTCTAGTGTAAATCCTGCCTTTCTAAACATTTCCATATTTTCTTTTGCTATATCCATTTCTTTATGTGTTAATGTAATAACATCTGGTAATAGTAACATTTGAGAATCTTTGCTAGATTCACTATAATAGTTTTCTTTTACTTTTTCGTACATAATTCTCTCATGTGCTGCATGCTGATCCAAAATGTACATTTCTTGCTCAATTTCTAAAATAATATATGTTTTAAATACAATTCCAATATACTTGTATGTTGGCTTTTGATATTCTTCTATCCCCTCAAACACGGACACATTATCTTTTAGTATATCGATATGTTGTTGTTTTTCTTCTACTACTTCTTCCTCTTGTATTGGTAATCTTCCGAACAATTTTGCATACATCTCATTAAAATTATCTGATACTACCTTTGGATTATCATTTAATTTTTCCATTTTTTCTTTAATTTCTTTAAATTCTTGTTTGATTTCTGGGTTTTCTATTGCTTCAATGATTTCATTTGTGTTATCCACTATTTGCTCACTATTTGTGGATTGCTTTTCATCTATTTGTGTATTCACATTCATTTCTGCATATTCCTGTGTGTTTTCTATTTCTTGTACTGCGTTTATCTTGTTTTCATTTTCGACTACTACTTCATTTGAAACCTCTTGTGCTTCATTCTTAAGATTACTGTTTTGTTCTTGCTCTTTTATATGATAGTTTTCTGTTTCTTCTTCTAATGTTTCAACTGCATGATTATTTTCTTCTGTTTGTCTATTTGTGTTTTCTTCATTCTCTACAATGGATATTTCTGCATTTTTTTCTTTCATTTCTTTTTCTAAGTTTTCTTTCATTTGTTTTAGTTTTGCTAAAATGTCTGAAGTATCAATTGGTTCTCCTACATTTACTGTATGTTGTATATCATTTTTTGCTTGATATACATCTTCTATTATATTTCCACTGGTCTGATTTTCACGATGATATCTATCTTCTTGTACATTTGTTTTTATTTTGCTTTCTTCTTCTGTATAACTTTCAATTTGTTTTTCATTTTGTTTTCGAAAAGAAAACAAACCGCCTCCTTCTTTTCTTTGCTGTTTTTCTTCTTTTAGATTTTTTAATCTTTCTTCAAAAGTTAATTCTCTCGCTGTTTCCATATTTTCTTCATGTAGTGCTTTTTCTGAGTTAGCAACTAATTCTGTTTTTAATAATGTATCTTTTATGGCATGATATATTGCTTGAAATACTTTGCTTTCTTCTTCAAATCTAACTTCTAATTTAGCTGGATGTACATTTACATCCACCTTTGCCGGATTCATCTTTATGTCTAATATGACAAATCCAAATTTTCCAATGGGAATTAATCCTTTATAGGCTTGTTCTGTTGCTGCTGTTAGTGTTTTATCCTTAATATATCGTTTGTTTACAAAGAATAATTGATTAGAACGATTAGAACGTGCAATTTCTGGTTTTCCAACAACACCTATAATGTCAATATCTTCATATTTATATGAAACTTCCATAATTCCATTTGCAATGTCTTTTCCATAAATATTGTATATTACACTTTTGATGTCACCACTTCCGTTTGTTTGGATAATCGTCTTTCCTGTGTTAATCAATTTGATAGCAATATTTGGGTTTACTAATGCTATTCTTGTTATGACATCTTCAATATATCCTGATTCTGTATAATCTTTTTTTAGGAATTTATATCTAACTGGTGTATTAAAAAATAAATTTCTAACCGTAATACTTGTTCCTGTTTTGCATCCGTTTTCTTCTTTTTCTAAAATATTTCCAGCTTCTACAACGACTCTATATCCAATTTCTTGTTCTTTTGTTTTTGAAACCATTTCTACATTGGCAATGGCTGCAATACTTGCTAATGCTTCCCCTCTAAATCCCATTGATGTAACTGTGTTTAGGTCGTCTGCACTTCTGATTTTGCTAGTAGCGTGTCTTTCAAATGCGATTTCTAAGTCATCTTGTGCTATTCCTTTTCCATTGTCACTTACTTTTATGTAAGAAATCCCTCCATTTTTGATTTCGACCGTTATATTGGTAGCTCCTGCATCTATTGAGTTTTCTACCATTTCTTTTATGACAGATGCTGGTCTTTCAATTACTTCACCAGCTGCGATTTGATTGATTGTTAGTTCATCTAATAAAACAATGTTTCCCATTATTTCTTGACCTCTTCTCTTTCTTTTTTCTTTGGTGCTATTATATCATTTTATCATTCTTTTTGTATAGGTTTTCATTTAAAAATTTAAAAAAGAGGTTATCATTCAGACCAAATGTTAGGACAGTAACAAAAAGTGTTATAAGGATTGCCATTCAAGTTAAGGGGAGCCGAGAACCTTAAAAATCTCCCATATGGCTCCCCTTAACTTGAATGGCAATTCCAGACACATTTTTTTATTCTACGCTCTTTAAACTTCCTATCATATCAATTTTCTTTAATGCAAAATAGGTAACAATATTAACAATAATTGAAAATACCAGTGTAATCAAAGTTGCATAAAGATAACTAATTGGATGTATCACTTTCTCAAATCGTAAAATATTAATTTCGCAAGTTCCTAAGATATAAAAATTCAAGAAATATCCTGCCACTAATCCTAAACCAATTCCAATGATTGTTAAAAGAATGGTTTCTCTTGTAATATAATCATATACCTCTCTATCATAAAATCCTAATACTTTTATAGTTGCTAATTCTCTAATTCTTTCACCTATATTAATATTTGATAAATTATATAATACAACAAAAGCCAATAATCCTGCTGAAACAATTAAAATAATAACAACATAATTTAACGAGCTCATCGTGTCATCTAATGTCTTCATCGTTGTTGTTGTTAAAGTAACCGTAGATACTTCATTTTTTGCTACCATTTCTTGCATAATTGCTTCTTCTTGTTCTTCATTTAACTCATTATCTTGAATCAACAATACATTTGTATGATATTCTTCTCCAAATACTTGTTGATATAATTCTTTTGACATGTATATATAATGACTAATATAATTTTCTGTTATTCCTACTATTTCGACTTCTTTTTCTATATCATCAGAAGTTGTTATCCATATATTATCTCCTACTTTTGCTTGAATCAGTTCTGCTAATTTATCGGTTATAATAATACCTTTATCTGATAATGTAAAAGGATCTTTTGTTTTTGCATCTCGTAATGTTATCATTTTATCAATTTCTTGATTATCATTTGGAACTACGATTTGGACTGTTTCGCTTTGATTTCCTTTTTTGGTTGTTCCCGATTCCATGTATGTTTCTACAATTTCTTGTATTGTTTCTTTTTGCTTTAATTCATCTATATAACTATTTTTTTGCTGTGTTGTTAATGATGTTTTTAAACTTACTAACATATCATAATGACATATATCTTCATATTGATTTGGTAAAATTGAAGATATAGAGTCTTTGATGCCAAACCCTGCTAGTATTAAAGAAGTACATCCCATAATTCCAATAATGGTCATTAGAAATCTTTTTTTGTATCTAAAGATATTTCTGACAGTTACTTTATGTGAAAATTTCAATCGTTTCCAAATAAAGTGCACCCTTTCTAGTAACACTCTTTTCCCATATTTTGGTGCTTTTGGTCTTAAAAGTGTTGCTGGTGTTTCTTTTACTTCTTTCAAAATCGTATATAGTGTTGCTCCTACAATACAAATATAAATTAGTCCTAATCCTATTGAAGAATATTCATGATTAAATGATACAATAAATTCTGGTAACGTATACATCATTTCATACATATCCCACACAATTCTAGGTAATAATTGGAATCCGATATTCATCCCAATCACACCACCGATGATACAGGCTAAACTAGAATAAATTATATATTTTAGCATGATATGAAATTTATTATATCCTAATGCTTTCAATGTGCCAATTTCTTGTCTTTCCTCTTCTACCATTCTTGTCATCGAAGTTAAGGAAACTAAAGCAGAAATTGCAAAAAATACAATTGGAAATACAATACTTAAATTTTCTATACTTTCCGTGTCTTGAATATAACTACTATATCCTGCATTTTGCTGTCTATCCAAAATATACCATTCTGCTTTTTCTATTTCTGAAACTTTTTCTTTTGCATCAATTAATTTTCCTTCTGCCTCTTCTATTTTACGATTAAATTCTGCTCTATTTGTTTCTAGTTCTGCCTGTGCATTTTCAATTTCCTGTTTTGATGCTTCTAATTCTTTTTTAGCGCTCGCAATCTGTGCATAAGTTTTATTTTTTGTTTGTTTTAATGTAGTTTCTTGTTTTTGCACTTCACTTTTTGCTGTATTAATCTGTGCTTCCGCATTTTGTAATTCCTGTTTTCCATTAGCAATTTGATTGTCTATTTGCGTAATTCCTGCTTCCACTGATTGTTTATTGCTTTCATATACTTGTTTTGTAGCTTGTAGTTTTGCGATTTCTTCACGAATTTCTATTTTTTCTTCTTCTGTTTCTGTGGTTTCTAGTTCTTTTTGTTTCTCAGCAATGGTATTTTCTACTATTTTTATAGCATTATTAATATTTTCTAATGTACTTTGTAAGCCTGCTTTTTGATTTTCTGCTTCTTGAAATCCTTTTTGAGCTTCTATCTTTTCATTATTTAGTCGAAGGGCGTTTTTAGCTATTTCTGTTTTTGCAGATTCTATTTGTGCTTCTCCATTTTTGAATTGTTGATTTGCTTTTTGTTCATTACTGGTAATTTCTGCTTCTCCTGCTTCTAGTTTTTCTTTTCCTTCATTTATTTTATTTTCTGCTTCTTGTAATTGTGTTTCTCCATTTTGTTTTTCTGTATTGAATTCTTTTTCTGCTTTTGCAATTTCTGCATTTGCTTCATCAATTAATTCTTGATATCTTGCATTTTCTCTTTCTTCTTTTATTTTTTCTATTTCATCTTTTGTTTCTTCGACATAATCTTCATATTTTCTGCTGCCTGTTTGGTAGTTTTTAGTATTTTCTAACGTTATATAAATTTCTGTATATGCCTCTGTATTCACATTTTCCTTATTTACATAGATATAATGATTAACAACACCTGTTCCTAATTTAGAACTTCCTCTTTCTCTAGAAATGTATAAGGGACTTTCTACTATTCCTACAATTTTCAATGTTCTATTTTTCAAATATTCTGTTTCTTCTCCATCTATCTTTTCTGGCTCTATCTCAATTGTTTCTCCAATCTTTTTATCTGTATTTTTTAAAAAACTTTCTTCTACAACACATTCATCTATATTTTCTGGCTGATTGCCCTCTACTAAAATTGGTACATTCACATTATCCATGCATAAAATTTTTGAGACAATTTCTTTATCATTTGTTTTTATTAACCCATCTCTGCTATATGTACCATATACATTTTCAACATTTTTTATGTTGCATAATGCTTCTATATCACTATCAGTTAATCCCAGTGTTGACATGATTTGTATATCATATACATTTTGTTTTTTATAGTATGTATCTATTGAGTCTATCATGTCTGGCGAAGAAGCTCTTAATCCCGCAAAGAATCCTACGCCTAATAAGGCCATTAACAAAATGGAAATGAATCGTTTATATGATTTTTTTATTTCTTTAAATGTATCTTTTAGTAATGCTTTTTTTAATTTCACTTGCATCACCTCCAAAGTTTATTTTTATCCGATCACTGTCAAACTTAAGCGTTCTTTTTGAACATTTTACCATTCTATATTTTCTACTGGAATTGGATTTTGATTATTTTCAACACTTTCGGCAGTTCCATTTTTAAATCGAATAATCTTATCTGCCATTGGTGCAATGGCTGCATTGTGGGTTATGATAATGACTGTCATTTTTTCTTTTCTTGCGGTATCTTGTAATAGTTTTAAAATTTGCTTTCCTGTTTTATAGTCTAATGCGCCTGTTGGCTCATCACATAATAATAATTTTGGGTTTTTTGCAATGGCTCTAGCAATGGCTACTCTTTGTTGTTCTCCTCCCGATAATTGAGATGGAAAGTTCTTTTTTCTATCTGCTAACCCTACTTTTTCCATGACTTCATCTGGGCTTAAGGAATCTTTGCAAATTTGCGTTGCTAGTTCTACATTTTCAATTGCAGTTAAATTTTGCACTAGGTTATAGAATTGGAAAACAAATCCTATATCTTCTCTTCTGTATTTAATTAATGCTTTATTTTTTAATTTTGCAACGTTTTTTCCATCAACGATTACTTCTCCAGATGTAACCGTGTCCATTCCTCCTAAGATGTTTAGTGCTGTTGTTTTTCCTGCTCCAGATGGTCCAACAACGACTACCAATTCTCCTTTTTCAATTGAAAAATTTGTGTTATCTAGCGCTTTTATGATAATTTCTCCCATTTTATATTCTTTACAAACATTTTTAAATTCTATATATGCCATGTTTCATCCCATTCCTTCCTAATAAGAAAAGTGGCTTCGCTACATATGTAAAATTGTGCAATCTCTAGAGCGAAGCGACGTTTTCTAAGAGATTACTTTATGTACTGTTTTTCTAAAGTTGATTTCTTTTTCTAGTGACATTATATCATATGAAAATTAAAAGTAGAAGAAATTTTTTCCATTTTGTATGTAAATTTTAAATACATCTTGAATTTCTTCTGTCCCTATATATCTATATCAATGTTGTACAAATATTTATGAAATATTAGACTACTAATATCTATTTGTATTTATACTTATTTGATTACATTTTTTTAATATATTTTTATTTTCTATTCATCTTTCTTACTACCATTTTACAAATATGCACAGAGTAAAATAACTTATCTTAACGTAAGTAAAATTGTGTGCATCTGTTGTGCGAAGCGTTTTTTATACAATAGCAAAGGGTTATTTTCCTATTATATAAAAAACAGAGGGTGTCCTAAAATAGGAACCCTCTGGGAAATATTTCAAATATACTTTTTTTAACAAAAGTATATTTTCTTCTTACTTTTATATTTTCAATTATTACCATCTACCAATTTTGAATGCATATTACACTTCATGTATATTAAATATATAAAATTACACAACACTTATATATTCCAATTTTTATATCTTTAAATAACTCTACTATAAATCCTAATACTGTTTTTTTATACTCTCACAGAAATTTTTACAGTTTATTCTACCAATATAAAAGTGAACGGAAAGAATCGTTAATACTACCACTAGAAGTATTTCCACTATTACGATCGCTTGTAAAGTATTGACTGTTGTTACAATACCCTCCTCTAACTACACAAGGATTGCTAGAAGTACTACTAGTTTCTGTTGTCCATTCTAAACAATTTCCTGCCATATCATATATATTACATCTTAAGTCATAATTTGTTCCATCTGTTGCCTTTCCTGTATTAGCTAAACTACTTTGTAATGTAGTTTGTCTTGAGTAATCCTCATCTCCTAAATACTTTTCTATAAACAAGATTGCTGTATCCCATGCATAACTATTTATTAAATCGCTATTTATTCCTGTATACAAATCTTGACAAGCAATTGCTGCATTTGATTGAGTAATACTATTCCATACAATTTTATCATATTTACAGTAAATTGTAAAACTAAGGTCTACATCGCTTAATTAGAGTTCAACAGGCCTATGAATTTAAAGCAAGTGTTTCTAACTATTGGTTCTATTTAATTTTTAGAAGATATGGTTTTCATTATCCTAAAATAATGGATTTTAAAAAAATTCTTCACCAAAAATTTCCATATTATATATTTATATATAAAGCTACTCTAAATCCAAAATTTGCTTGAAGATTATCATAAGAAGTTGTTCCTCTATATGACATTGGTCTAGCGTATCCATCAGTAGAACTATATCCTCCTCCTCTTAGCACTTTTCCCCACACAACATATGTTTCCATAGTCCACTCCATAACATTTCCTGCTAAATCATATATATTTTTTACTGCATAGTTTTCATTAGAAGCTGTTTGCATAATATTTCCTGAGTAATTTCCTTTATTTATAGAATCAACTACATATGAACTTTCACTACATAAACCATCTTTATAATTTGAATCAATAAAATTCATAATTGCATCCCATTGAACCCCATAAACCAATGTGCTTGTAATAGAATCTATATTATACATACTTTTTGCTTTATAGACTACCCCTTCTGTTCCCAGTTCTTGCATAGATTTTCCCCAATCTAAAAAATTCCATGCATCTGCACTTGCTTTACTTTCTGGTAATTCATTTTCTCCTTTAGATGCTTCATATCTTCCTATATAAAATCCTCTATTTTCTTTAACACTTTCATACATCTTATTATATTCTTCCTCTTCATTTATATAACCATTTTCATATGGCTCTGACGTTGGTTCTGGCAGAACTTGTAGATTTCCATTAGTATATCCATTAAATCTTTGAAAATCATTTATATTATCAACTGGTATCCATACAAATTGATTTCCCTGTAATTGTGTTATTACTTCATGTGATATTCCTTTATTTTCATCATTCTTATTATCTGATATAATAACTCCTTCTTCTTTAGTTCCTCCAACATAATAAAAACCTTTTGGAATAGGAACACCATCTTGAGTAATTGACTTAATATTTCTTCCAAGTACAACATTGCATCCATCTACTACTACTTCTACTGCCAAACTTTCTATCTTATTTGTGCTAGAAATAGGATTTCCTTTATATGTTAATTTATCTATATAACTCAAATTCTTATTCAGTTCTTCCATATTAATTTTCCCATTAGCCCCAATACTTGCCTGTATTGCTAATTCTACTTGTTCTTCTACATTTGCTTGTTTTGTTTTCTCCCTTGCTTCTTTCACCCTTGTCAATATTCCATTATCTTCTGTTAATGTTGCAATACTTACACCTGCTAAAATTAATAACACAATGATTGTAATAACCAATGCAATTAACGTAATACCATTATTCTTCTTATTTATTTCCATTTTTAGTTTTTTCATTTCATAGTCTCCCCTCTTTTGTTCTTTATTTATAATTTTATATACACTCTCACATTCATATATATGCTCGTGTATTTTTTACTTATTTTGTTATTTAGTATTGATTTTTTCTACTAATTATATTTATTCTTAAAATTTTTTAAGCTTTAACTTCATTCTTAGCATAAGTCTCTGTCTTTGTAACTAGTATTCTCATTTCTTTTTTATTTATTACAATAATGATATCTATATTCCAATGTTCTACTGTTTACAAATCTGTATTTCTATTTTATGTTTTTGCATGAATTAAGTCAATATATTGTCGTATTATGTTTCTTTTTTACTTGAATTTTAATACTCTAAGAAGATATCTTATTATTCGCAAGTATTGATTTTACAGCTTTCGCTTGGTTTTTTATTATCAAAAAAATTTTTTCAATATTTAAAAGTTTCCATATATCTTTTGAGAAATTTTTTACATATTTTTATTGACTTAACTATATTTTATTGTTAAAATCGAACTGTAGAAAATCTTCTTAGAGTATTAAAATCTAGGACTGAAACCTCCATGTTTATTTTTTTTAGTATAAAAATAAACATAGAAAATTTTTTGATTTTTAAAGATTTTCTATGTTTTTTGTTATTTCTTTAAAAAATAACGGTTATCTTAACCATTATTTATGGATAGTTTTATTATTCTTTTTAAATTTACAGTGAATAGAGTCAGTGCTGCCTGGATTTGCATACCACAAAGCCCCTCGGTTTGACATTCATTATATCCGAAGTTTCTTTTTATTTCACTGTATTTTCTATTTCTTCTTTTTTAAAGTTTTTTCAAATTCTAACATTTTTTTATTTTTAAGATTAAAATCTACACTATATATTCAATTTTATTATCTTTAAAATATTTTTGCATTTCTTCTAATAGAAACTGTTTCCCCTCTTCTCTTAAATTAGATTTATACATATACTTTCCTTTACCTCTGCCTTGCATTTTCTCTTTGTCATAAATTTGAATCGCATTTGGAAAAGCCTCTTCATTAATTTTCGTATGCACAAAACTATATGTCATAAAGATAATTTCAAAAAATGCTTGTTCTCTAGCTTTTTTAGATAATTTTCTATCTAATTCTATGATTAATTCTTTGTATAATTTTTTCCAATTATCTACCATAATCACAGGTGCAATTAAGATTCCCACTTTATAACCTGCTTCACTTAATTTGTTAATTGCTTCTATTCTTTCTTCCAATCTTGATGTTCCAAACTCTACACGGTTAATAATCTCTTTTGGATTCACACTCATCCTAATAATTACTTTTCTTTTATGGTCTAAATCTAATAAATCATCTACCATAGAAAATTTAGTTGGTAATGTCAAATACCCTTTTTTCGTATTTTTAAAATTCTCAATTGTCCAAACTAAATTATTAGTAATCGTATTTTCCAATACTAAATCACTATTACTACCAATTTCAAAAGTTAGTTCTTTTTCTGAACTTTCGCTCGTCTTAATAATTTTTTCTAACATCTTTTCTCTATTGACAAACAAACGCAAATAAGCACATTTATTATAATTACATACCAAATAGCAATACATACAAGCTGCTGTACATCCTGAAGAAGTATATGGGACTAAGAAATCTGACGTTTTATGATTCGGAACAAATTTATGTGTTTTTCTAATTCCAATAATTAAGTTTCGTTTCATATCTGCAAATTCTTTATTGGATTTTTTTCGCATTTCTTCTATATTATTGTGATTTTCTATTTCTACTTTTGGTACTTCTTTATATTTTTCCATTAATTGTTTTCCTAATTCATAATTCATAATATCTTTTTCAAAATAAATAGATTTTGGTTTAAACATCTAAATCATCCTTTCTTGATTTAGTTTAACCAAAATCTACATTTTTATCATGTCGATTATGGTGTCCATTTGGGTGTCCATTTGGGGACGTTTCTTCTTGAGACATTTTTATGTAAATTTACGTAGGATTTATCTATATAATTAATTATTACATAAAAATAACTACGTTTTTCTTTTTGGTTATTAACGTTTTAAATTTACATAAAAATGTCTCAAGAAGAAACGTCCCCAAATGGACACCCAAATGAACACTTTTTTATTTTTTCTGATATGTTACATATTCATAATCAAAGTCATTTTCTTCATCTTCTGGTCCATCTTCTCTAGAAATTTCCTTCCAATTCTCTTCATTAATTCTAGGAAAAAAAGCATCTCCATCAAAATCCTTATTAATCTCTGTTACATACATCTTTTTCACATATGGCATTAATAAATTATATATTAAAGCCCCACCAATCACAAACGCTTCTTCATTATTTTCTATATATTCTTGTATTTGTAACATGGAATGTACGATTTGTACATTTTCGTCATTTACTTTAAAATCTGGGTTTTGTGTAAATACTATATGTTTTCTATTTGGTAGTACTCTTCCTATAGATTCAAATGTTTTTCTTCCCATAATAATGGTATGCCCTGTTGTCAATTTTTTAAATCGTTTTAAATCGTCTGATAAATGCCATAATAATTGATTATCTTTCCCTATAACATTATTTTTTGCTTTTGCTACAATGATACTTAACATGTTAATTCATAGTCCTTTCTTTTTTACATTTTTTTGTGTCATTAAAGTTATATTGCTACTGGTATCTTACCAATTTTTACTTCTTTATTATAGTCATATCCTTCCACTTCAAAATCTTCTACTTTAAATTCATAGAAGTCTTTTGTTGGATTTTTTATGATTAATTTTGGTGTTACATTCATTGGCTCTGCTTCTAATAATTTTTCAACCAATGGAATATGTCTATCATAGATATGACAGTCCCCAATATTATGTGTTAATGTTCCTACTTCTAATCCAGATACTTGTGCAAACATATATTGTAATGCTGCATATTGCATCAAATTCCACCCATTTGCTGTTAACATATCTTGCGAACGTTGATTTAATATCAAATGTAGTTTTCCTTCTTTTACTAGCCATTGTGTTCCACAAGCACATGGTTCTAATTCCATATCTTTTAGTTCTTCGTGGTTAAATAAATTTGTCATAATTCTTCTGCTAGATTGATCATGTTTTAGTAAGTATAAAACATAATCTACTTGATCCATAACTTTCATTCCTTCTTTTGATTTAAATTCGTATTGTTTTCCTAATTGATATCCATATGCTTTTCCGATGGTTCCTTCTGCATTTGCCCATTGATCCCATATATGTGAATGTAATTCATTAATTTTATTAGATTTTTTTTGCCATATCCATAAAATTTCGTCTATCGCATTTTTTATTGTTTTTGTATTGTTTCTTAATGTAATCATTGGAAATTCTTTTCCAACATCATATTTATTTTGTACGCCTACAATGGAAAAATAATTTGCTTCTTCTCCATCTTCCCATCTTGTTCTTACATTTGTTCCTTTTGATGAATATCCATTTTCTATGATTTCTTTACATGTTTTTATAAATTGTTCGTCTGCTTGTGTCATTTCAAATTCCTCCTCTTTTTATTTTTTTCAATATATCAAATTTTGTCTTTTTTTACAAGTGAAAATTTATTGATTATGTATTTTCATTATGAATATTCAGACTTCCAATATCTTTTTCACACTACCATAGATATAAAATGAACCAATGATAAAAGAAACGTAATCTATCTTTTCCTTGCAAAATTGTACTGCATTTTCTAATTCCATTTCATACATTTCTATACTATCATTTTTTTGTTTAGCATACTGATACATAGTATGGCAATCTGTATATCTCTTTGAATCATTTCCATTTGTAAAAATAAAAATACTGGTTTCTTCTAACAGATTATCTAATACTTTTTGATAATCTTTCGATTTTAGTACAGAAATGACATAAATTTTCTTAAATTCTTTATAACACATATCAACCGTTTGTTTCAAGTTTTTTATAGCTTCTTCATTATGTCCACCATCAAATATGATTGTTGGAGATTCATGCATTATTTCAAATCTTCCTCTATGAATGACCGTTTCTAGTCCTTTTCTAATCGCTTCTTCTGGAATATCATATCCCTTTTTATTTAATATTTCGCAACAATTTAACACTAAGCTAGCATTTTGTACTTGTTTTTTCCCTCTTAAGTTTAGCTCTATATCTCGATATTGTTTATAATCAAATCGATATTTCTGTTTTTCAAATCTAACATTTTTTATATCTGCTTTTTGCACTTTATATAATGTAGTATTCTTTTCTCTACAAGTTTTTTCTATCATATTATCTATTTTTCTTTCTTGCTCTATATACACGGTATTACTATTTTCTTTGATAATACCGTGCTTTTTGCTTGGCAATTTCTTCTAATGTACTTCCAAGAACTTGCATATGGTCATATCCTATTGATGTGATAACAGAAATCATTGGCTTTATCACGTTTGTGCTATCATACAAACCTCCTAATCCTACTTCCATTAGGACAATGTCCACTTTTTCTTGATAAAAATACAAAAATGCAATGATTGTAAAAAATTCAAAAAAGCTAATTTCTATATTTTCTTTTTCTAGTGTGCTTTGTATTTCTTGATAGATTTCTTGTATCTCTTGATCTGTAATATTTTTTCCGTTAATGCTAATTCTTTCATTATATGAAATTAAGTGTGGTGAAATAAATTTTCCAACTTTTATATTACTTTTTATGCATATATTGTTTAACATTTCAAGAACACTACCTTTTCCATTTGTCCCTGTTATATGAATAAATGTTAACTCATTTTGTGGATTTCCTAATTTTTTCATTATTTGTTTCATTTTTTTCACTGACTGATTATCTGCCCTTCCGTTTGGCAAATTTTGTATGTATGTTTGTATATCCATTTTATATATCCTTTCTGTTATATCTGTGATAAAAAATTTAGCATATAGGAATATTACTTTTTAAATTTATTTACCCTTTTATGTATTTGTTATGTTTTAGTCCTCCCATTTAGGAACATATTCTTCTTCATGTTCTCCCAATTCTTGCATATATCCATTTTTTATATCTAATTGATATACATATTCTTCTATCTCATGGTATTCGTCTAATGTTAATTTTCTATTTAGAATTTTGTCTTCTTTGGCTCTATATGTTGGAAAATATTGTGCCATAATATCTATATAGACATTTTCATCTATATTCTCTTTTACCCATTTTAAAATATTCTTACTATTTTCCACATAATTTGGTAACACTAAATGTCTTATCATTAGTCCTTTTTGTATCATGCCTCTTTCATCTAGTTTAGGACTTCCTACTTGTCTATACATTTCTTGAATTGCTTTTGTTGCAATTTCAAAGTAATTCTCAATTTTAGAATATTTTTTTGCTATTTCATTATCATAATATTTTAAGTCTGGCAAATAGACATCTATATATCCTTCTAATTCTTTTAATGTTTCTATCGCTTCATATCCATTTGTGTTATATATGATGGGTATTGTTAAACCTTTTTTCTTTGCTATTTTAATGGCTTCTATAATTTGAAATACATAACTTGTTGGTGTTACTAAATTAATATTTTCAGCATGCTTGTTTTGCTGTTCTATAAACATACCGGCTAATTCTTTTATGGAAATTTCTTTTCCTTTTCCTTCTTGGCTAATTTCATAATTTTGACAATATATACAATTCAAATTACAATTTGAAAAAAATACTGTTCCAGAACCGTGTCCTCCACTGATACATGGCTCTTCAAAATGATGTATTGAACATAGTGCCACTTTTACTTTGTCTGTACTTTTACATCTTCCTATTTCTTGTTTTGTTCTATCAATGCCACATTTATGTGGACATATTTCACATCTTTCTAAATTCATATTTCCCTCTATTACTACTATTTTACATTACAAATTTCTAACACTTATTACATATATATTACCATTCTCATCTGTTTTCAATTTCACTTCTTTTTTTGTGAATTTATCCATATTTTCTTTTACAAATTGTTGTATATTCGTTTCTGCTTCTGTGCTTTTTACTGTTCCGATTGTTTCTTCTTTTATATTTTTTATTTGAATATTATATTCTGTATTTGTTGATTCATATCCTTCTGAATAATCTTCTAAATATTCTATCATTTCAACTATGTATCCATTTTCTTGCTTTTGTATGTTTTGTAATAAAAATACATCTTCTTGATTATCTAGCCCACTTCCAATTGCATAATAGGTATTTGTTTCTTCATTATATTGCATATATTCATATCCTTCTTTAGGAAATTGTTTTTTTAAATCTTGTCCAAATAATTCTTTTAGCTTGTCTTGTATTTTGTCATAGGATACTTCATATTCTTCTAGATTTTTCTTCGCAACTTCCCATAACCAAATCTCAGGGGCTTGATTGATTTCTTCAAATGTTGGTAAGGCTTCTTGTGTTATTTCTTTCCACATATATATTTTTTGTAAATATGTTTCTATTTTATTAATTTCATCAATTGTTATTTCATTGTTTTTATTCATGTTGATTTTGTTTTGTTTATATATATACATTCCAATAAATATTGTTAATAGAATAAAAATGATAACAACTAATTTTTTCATTTGCAACCCTTCTTTGATCTTTTTTTGTTTTATTATATCTTATTTTTTTTATTTTACCATACTTTATATGATTATTTTTATATTTTTTTATGTTTTTGACAGATTTCGACACCTTTTTGTTTTTTTCTTTGTTATACTTTAGTTCGTTAACTAAAGAAAAGGGGGTATACTCATGAATGTCGTGAAGTTACATGATAAGGATAGTAGAGTTGTTGGGAATATTACTGGTCAAATTACTATTTCTATCTACAATGGAGAATTTAAAGGACATCCTAATTTCTTGATTCAATCAGATCATTCTGTTTCTGAAATTGCTGATATTATTGAAGATGTTTTATATTCTTATTAAATTTAAGGCTAATTATAGCCTTTTATTTATTTTTATTGTTTGAATATCTTAGAAAAATTTAAAATTTGAAAAAATGTATTGACAAGTAGGTAAAAATAGTTTATACTTTATTTTGCGTTAAGACATTTGCTCCCTTAGCTCAGTTGGTCAGAGCAACCGGCTCATAACCGGTGGGTCCAAGGTTCGAATCCTTGAGGGAGCACCATTATTATTTATATTTGGGTAGGTGGCCGAGTGGCTAAAGGCGGCAGACTGTAAATCTGTTCTCATTTGAGTACGAAGGTTCGAATCCTTCCCTGCCCACCATCAGTATTATCAAGACTTTCATCGTTTTGATAATATTTTTGTTTTTAAAATACATCTAACAAATTTCTAACAAATTTCAATATCTAACTCCTCTTGAGTATAGATATATTTTTTTGACTTCTTAAAATATTAGACAATACATCTGCTAATTTTTGCTTTACCTTTGTATCTAGCTGAACATATATATTTGCAGTAGTATTAAAATTTGAATGGCCCGGCCTATACATAGTCTGACATAGTATTGCTAGTATATGATAATTCCATTGCATTTTGTTTTTGCTGTGCTAACATTTGTTCATAAGAGTTATCATCTTTCTTTGGTCTATCATAAGTTTTAAAGTATTCTTGTAAATAAACTTTTCTATTTTCAGCATTTGTTTTTACGATTTTCTTTTTCTTGTTTGTTTCTATTGTCAGTTTTTACAACCTTTGAAACATAAAGACAGCTTTTCCCAACTATTTTAGCAATTTCATTTTGTTTTAGATGACTATTCTAATATAAGTCTAAAATCTGTTCTTTAGTATTCAATTACTTTTCTTCCTCCTTTGGTTAATTTTTTGTTTGCAGGTAAATTGTAAAAGTAAAATATAGTTTGTAAAACTAACATCAAGTGTAAGATTAATGGCTAGCAATAAAAGAATTTATACTATTTAAAATTTAAAAATTGATTGCTTTAGTGTAAATTTAACATCAAATTTAATAAAAAATGTGCATAACAAATAAGCAAAATCGAATTAGAATTTTTTAATGTAAGACTAAAATCTACTTTGCTTAAATATGTTATAAAAATAACTATGTACTTAATTTATATTATTACATCACGTTTTTTATAGTTAGTAAGGTATTAATCGATATTTATGCGATTAATACCTTACAACATTATAAAATGAATATATTGTCAATTACATAAAAGGCATAAAGCGGAAAAGTCACGAAAAAGGTTCATTTTATACATTTCTTCCATTGACAAAAGTTTATGTTAGTCTTACATTTAGAGTAGTGTAATAGTTAAATATATTATTTAATAGTAAAACTTGATTTTACTTTTACAATATACCAAATAAATAAATTTTACAAAATATTTTAAATTCATTGTAAAATATTAGAAAATCAAGTATAATTGAAAAGTCCTTACATAAGGATAATCCCTGTAGAAGGGAGGTGTAAGCTAGAGTGACATCCTATGAGCTAATTTGGCGATTAATTGTATTATTGCTTTTGAGTAATAACAATGAAAGTCAAAAGGACACAACCAAAGAATAATCTTTGTAGCAGGGACTGCGACCCTGCTTTTTCTTTTTTAGAAAATAAAAAAAGAGATATATCTGCGAAATATATCTCGGTGCAAATCTCGTGACATCCTACGATTTGCTTAAGCTATAATTATTATAGCATCAAATTTATTATATGTCAAACGATTTTTTTTAATTCATTTTTTACTGAATTTTTAGAATTTCTTTTCTATATCTTTTAATAGATCATTAACATCTATTCCTAAAAACATGGGCAATACCAAAGAAAAATGAATAAAGATAATGTAAAAACAGAGAAAGACGCTTGTAATACACACAATAAAATCGGAAAAATCGTTAAAAAAGCAATCAAAGAAGCTGGTCGGAACAATATCATAAAATTTACCTACACCTAAAAAAGTTTGAAAGAATTAGAAAAAGAAAACAAAAAACAATTAAGAAAGAAATAAAATACTTTCATTATTTAGAAAGAGAATAAAAAGTTCGTGACTTGTAAGAAAACCGTACCAAAATTAAAGAGTATCGAAACTTCTAAAGTTAGATACTCTTTTCTCTATATTACACTTTTATTAAAAACTTAACCTAAATATTAAAACAATAAATTTAATTTTTATTAATACCTCTTTCCTAATAACAAAAATTAAAAGGCATCACGGAATACACCCCAAATATCAGATCTTTTGTCTAATATTTGGGGTATACTTTATTCATAATAACCACTTTTATAAACTTAATAATTATTTGATTCTTTTCCTTCTGGCAATGCTGGATATTGTACTACAATTCTAATTTTAGTAATATAACGAATTGCTCTTACTATCTTACTATTTTTTATTCTTTGCCATAGACTTGGTTTTGCTTCAAAAGTAACTTCTTGTTGATATTGCTGTTCAGCAACATTTACTTGTTCCACATTTTGCTGTACTTGCTCTACTATTGGCGTTGTTTCTTCTACAGGAGTTGGAATTGATTTTAAAGCATCAGCAACTTCTATTCCAATATAACTTAAAGCTTTTGATCTATCCTCAATTCTTTCCATATCAATTTCTATATGCAAATTAGACTCTAAGTTTGTTACTCTTGCATTTAAAAGTTTCATAGCATCTTGATAATTTTGAGATTTTTTTCCTTTAGACTTTCCAACAATGTTTAATGTCTCAATAATATCTTCAGAAAACTCATCTTCTGCACTTTTTACTTGGTCTTTCCAATCTTTTTCTTTATTGTCTACAACTTCAATTAACTCTCTTAATCTTCCAGATAAAGCTATATTTTGCTCTCTTTGTCTGATTAATTCTTCAATTCTTTTTGTATTTTCTTCGAATTGATTAGTAGCATATTCTACCAAGCCATATGCAGCTTTATATACACTTGCTGGAAAATTTTTCTTTTTAGGATATTCTATTAAATATGTTTTTATAGACTCTATTAAATCTTTAAAATAAGAATCATCTTCC
Organism: uncultured Clostridium sp.; assembly: GCA_946500615.1. Lineage (GTDB taxonomy): Bacteria > Bacillota > Clostridia > TANB77 > CAG-508 > CAG-269. Next base: position 33,089 of record CAMMWP010000011.1, read on the forward strand.
AATTGTACAATTTGTTTTTTACTGTTTGGATTAATTAGTTTATGTACTTTATCTATATTTGATAATATTTTCTCCTCAGTGATAACCATTCTCACATTTACTATGCCAGATCTAGACATGTAAATTACCTCCTTTTTATCTTAAGCATCTTTTTTTATACAATTATAATTATACATTAACCTACAAAAAACTACAATACCAACGGAACATTTTTATTTTAAGTTTTTATTACAAAAATGTTACATTTTCATTACAAAACGTCCTTAATAACATTTTTATCTATATTTGTTTATTCCGTAATAAATTTTCGTTTTTCGTTATCTTATTAAAAAGTTTTATAAATTGCAATTGTAGAGCGAAGCGATGTTATTGTTCGGCGCCAATTTTACGTAATTAAAATTGTGTACAATGTATTTTTCTATATTAGAAAGTCAGCATGACTTTTCTAATATAGAAATTAAAAAAGGGAAAAATGAGTCTATCCATAAAATCCTCACAATCCCTTTACTGTTATAACACTGTTTTTATTTCTTCAAATCGTTTTACTTTTTGTGTTGTAGTTTTAATTAATTCTTTATTCGTTACAATAATTTCTCTAACATATTTATATGCTGGCATTGTTTTATTAACTTTTTTCACTTCTTGCCAAATCTTTTCTTTTAATTCATCTTGATTTTTAGTTCCAAATACTTCCTCAACTACTTCTTCGTCATACACAATTTTAGCACATATTTTATAATCTCCATCATCTTCTGGTTTTCCATAAACAAATGATTCTTTGATTCCTTCTATCTTATTAATTAGTGTTTCTATTTCCTCTGGATAAATATTTTTTCCATTTTTCAAGACAATTACAAATTTCTTTCTTCCAGAAATGTAAATAAAATCATCTTTATCAATTCTTGCTAAATCTCCTGTATGTAGCCACCCATCTTCTGTTATGGTTTCTTTTGTTGCTTCTTCATTATCATAATATCCAAGCATAACAGATGGTCCTTTAACCATTAATTCTCCTATACCTTCTTCATTAGGTTCCTCTATTTTTACTTCTAAGCTTGGAAAAGCTTTTCCAATAGAACCTAATCTTTGATACTTATCATCTTCTACCGAAATAACTGGTGAACTTTCTGTTAAACCATATCCTTGACATAATCTAAAGCCTAATTCATTAAATCCTTTTTCTGTTTCTGGATCTAGAGCAGCTCCTCCTGCCACAAAAACTCTTATATTTCCACCTAAAGTATCATGTATTTCTTTAAATAATTTTTTTCGGATATCAATCCCAAATTTTAATAAAAATTGGCTAATCTTGATTCCTTTTTGTACAGTATTCAATTTTCCTTTCTTTTCTATTGTCTTCATAACTTTTTTGTACATTGTTTCAAATAAGATTGGAACTGAAACCATGACACTTGCTTTATATTCTTTTAAATTGTCTGCTATATGTCTGATTCCTCCACAAAATGCAATTGAAGAACCTCTTGATAGCGGATACAAAAATCCAGTTGTACATTCAAATGTATGATGCAATGGCAAGAAAGATAAAAATCTATCTGTATCATAAATTCTTAAAACAGATGTAATGTCCATCAAATTTGCACATATATTTTTATGAGATAGCATAACCGCTTTTGACATAGCAGTTGTTCCTGATGTAAATAACATAATCGACATTTTTTCTGCATCGATTTTGGCATCTAGGAATTCTCTATTTCCTGCATCTAATAATTCTTTTCCTTGTTTAATTAATTCATGTTCAGAATATACACCATTTTCTTCTTTTTCTAAATCCATTGAAATGAAATATTTTACTTTTGTATTGTCTTCTTTTCTTATTTTGTCCATAATATCATTATATTTTTCTGAATATACAATCGCTTCTACTTCTGAACGAATCATTAAACTTTTTATTTCATTTTCTGGTAATGATTTATCTAATGGCACAATGATTCCTGTTCCATTTACCACTGCTAAATAGACAAGTCCCCATTCATATCGGTTCTCTGATATAACAGCCACTCTTTTATCTTTTAATCCCATGTTTACTAACTTTGTTCCTAATGCTTTTATGTCATCTCTAACTTCTTTATGTGTTATTTCTCTAAATTTTCCTTCTTCTTCTGTTTTAAAAACATATGCTGGTCTATCTCCATAAAGTTCTCCGGATTTTTCTAGCATGTCTCTTAAATCTGTAAATTTCATAAATTCATGTATCGGTTTTCTCATCTTTTATACCATTCCTTTCACTAGGCACATCTGGTTGAAAAATAATTACAAATTTGCCATTATCCACTATCATCTGAAATTAATCCATATATAATTTACATGTCTCATAAATTTGAAATTCGTTTTTCTAGACAAAATTTAATTCCTTTTCAACCTTTATCCCCTTTTAAAAATCAAACCTAAGTTAAAAAATACATTCCATACATCTTGTTTTTAATTCTTTAATCCTTGTATAACTGTATTTTCAAATTCCTTGTACAAGTTCATAATGTCAAATTCTTGCTCATTTCTTAATTTACATACCAATGCTGAACAAATCAAGCCATATATTTCAGATGCAATGACTTTGGCATTTCCTTCTTTTATTTCTTTTTTTTCTATTCCTTCTTTTACGATTTCTTCAATTTTATTTATATAGTCATACACATGTTTTTTGCATTTTTGATTTCTAGCTTCATTTCCCCAAAACTGGCTTAATAAAATAGTTATTAAATCTTCATATTTCATGACGATTTTTATTTGTATTAACACAATTGCTTTTAACTTGTCTATATAATTATCATATTTTGCTGTTTTTATATCAATACTATTTTGTAATAATTTCATACCTTCTTCTATTAAAAAATTAAAGATTTCTTCTTTGCTTGAAAAATGATAATATAAGGTACCTTTTGCTACCCCTACTGTCGCTGTAATCTCTTCAATGCTTGTTGCATCATATCCTTTTTCTGCAAATAATTTCATTGATGTTTCAAAAATTTTTCTTTTGGTTTTATTCATTTTCTAAACATCCTTTCAATATGATATATCAATGTATATTATATAAGTAAATACACAATATTGCAATATTTTTCGTTGGTTTTGTACTAGGTATTCCAAAAAGTAAGTTCAGTCTTTCAATTTAAAAATAGCCATATGGTATACTGTTAAGATTCTCGGCTACCTTCAAATTGGAAAGACTGAACTATTCTTATCTTATCATACATATCATGCAAAAAATAATCCATTCTATTACCCTATTGCATAATAACACATAATTAACACTCTTTATCCCCATTGTATTTAGTTTATCAAAGCCCTCTATCATTTTATCAATTTCTTCCTGTATAGAAATTCTTTGACTTTCCATGTATTCTTTTGCCAGAAATCTTGCTTTTATCATGGCATCATTTTCTAAATAACTTCTTACGACATAGTTAACAACTCCACCAATCATTAAAATAACCAAAAACAACATTTTGCTTGGTAACACATTAAAAATTGCTAGTATGGAGATTAGCAAGAAATACAATAAGTAGATATTAGAATATATAAAATTAAATAGTAATATATTTCTATCTTGTATAGAGTGTAAACATTCATGTGCAATTGTTTGTATTCTGGTAAAACTATTTTTTACATCTGCAATGATAATTTTATTCGATATTGCTATATATAAGCTATTTTTTGCATTTTTATCTTCTTCTATGATCACACTTTCATTTTTTAACATTTTTAGATATGCTTTACACATTTCTATATTTTCTGGATATTTTGAGCCTATTTTATCTAGTTCTGCATTTTCAGCAATTTGTTTAATTTGTTTTTTATTATATCCAAATACAATTTTCAAAACGATTAATGTGATAATTAGGCATATCATGATAATTATATATTCCATATTGATACCTTTTCCCTTTATTGCATGACATCTCTTACTGCTTCGCCAATAATTTTATTTACGTCTGCTAATACAATGTTAAATTTCATTTCTGCATCAAAATATTGTTTTGCTTCTTCTATTTGTATTAGTTCTGCATACAATTCTTTCATTTTATTTGTTTTTTCTTCATCTTCTTTTCCTGTTTGCATTTGTATTATTTGTGCTTCATATCTTGTTACTTCAAAATCTCCGATCTTTTTCTTTAATTCTGGATTTGAAGCAATCATTTCTCTTACCTTTTTATAGTTTGCATATTCTGTAGATTGTTTTAATTCTGAAGCTAATCTATTTGCTGTATCATATACATTCATAATTTATTCCATTCCTTCCTGCAATGATTGATGTTATAGGAAAATCTTTGATTTTTCCTATAACAGAACCTTGTTCCTCTATGTTTGATTTGTTACTGTATTTGTTGGTGCTGTTTCTTCTATTCCTTCTATTTCAACATCTGCATTTGTTGGGCAAATATTGACAAATGTATTTCCATCATTTACATCAATTTCATTTCCGTTCATATCTTTATAAACTGTTTTTTCATCTCTTGCATTTTTAATGCATTGAATTTTGATTGCTTTTCCATTTGTAATATAATATCCATCAAATGTTCCTATATTTTTTAGACCTTGTCTTCCTTTGTTTTCTGTATCAGATAAAGTATAATTATTACAGAATGTAATGATGATATTTTTCGTTGTAACAGATTTTTCTGTATCCCAGTCCACTTGTTCTTTTCCTCTAGCATATCTTACATATACTTTATTTTCTTCATCATATTCATATTTTACAGTTTGTAAGTCAGAATGTGGTATCGTGATTGTATTTGCTAATTGTCCTTCTTCTAAATTTACCTCGTCTGTTACATAATGTAATACACTTTCTTCTGTTGATGTTGTTCTATATTTTTTACTTTTTGCTGATTCTAATAATTTTGCAGTACTTGTTACTGCATTGTGTGGTGCTGATTTATCTTTTACTCTCCAGAAAGTTGTTCCATCTTCTGCAATACCATTAATATCATTAATGCTAAATTTTTTGATATCACTTTGCGCCTGTGGACTTTGTCCAAAATGAACATAGATCGCATCATTTTCCATTGCGTAATCAATAAAATAATGCCTTGCACTTCTAACTGGTCCAATTTTTTCTAAGTCTGCACCTTTAAAAAGTGCCATTAATCTTGTTTCTCCACCTTCAACGATAATTTCGTATACCATATATGCTTCATTTAAGCCTGCTTGTGGCCATGCATCACTATGATTGTCTATCATCACAGCAATTGGTCGATCATTTCCACTATAAACTTGTACTTGTTTTTCTTCTACAACTGTTGGCTCACTTTTTGGCTCTTCTGAAATTGTTTCTGTATCACTCTTTTTTTGTGTAATCTTGTATGCTAGTACGCCTCCTGCTACAATAATTAAAATAATTAATATTACAATTAAAACTTTAACTCCGCCTCTTTGCATATGTAACCCCTTTCTCTTCTTTCGAACTATCTTGGTATATTTAATTTATTCAATATATTTTCTTCTTTTGTTCTCATTTGTTTTTTATCTTCTTCTTGTATATGGTCATATCCCATTAAGTGATAAAATCCATGAACTAACATGTAACTAAATTCTCTTTCAAAACTATGCCCATATTCTTTTGCTTGTTCTTCCACTTTGTCTATGGAAATAATAATATCTCCTAAAATATCTTCATATTGAAAATCTTTTTCTTTTATTTTTTTTTCTAGTTCCTCTTTTTCATACATAGGAAAGGAAAGAACATCAGTTGCTTTGTCTATATTTCTATATGTTTTGTTTATTTTTTGTATATATTCGGGATTTGTCAATGTTACTGTGATATATAATTTTGAAGCTTGTATCATTTCTTCTTCAAAACATTTCTTAAAAACATTTTTTACAATTTCTTCATAAATGGATTTTTGTTCTATATTTTGATATACAATTTCATATTGACACATTTTATGCAACTTCTTTCATTTTCTTTTTATAATTACCTCGAGAAATGTACGAATTTTTCAATTCTCTCATAACCCCATAATCAATTAGTTTTCTTTTATAATATTTTAATACTCTGCTATAATCTGTTTTTGTTTTATCTTCTTCAATTTTTTTTATGTCTTTTTTTATAAATAAGATTTCTTTTTGTTTAACATACTCTATAAAGTCTGTTTCTTTCAATTTGCATATTTCTTTATATTGTTTCCAAAATGCTTTAAATGTTTCTCTATCTTTTGGGTTTTCCCAATATACTTTTGTTGATAATAATTTTATATAATAATCTTCAAATAAATTAATCAACATACTATATGCTTTTTCTCTTTTTACTGCTATTTTTGTATCTTGTACTAAAATTCTGGCATCTTTTAATAATTTTTCATAACATTGTGTTGCCACAATTAATGGCAAACTATGGGTAAATAATTTTCTACTAATATTTAATAATATAACATTTTTCTCTATATTATCTTTTGTATCTAATTTTCCTACTGTGTAAGTTTCAAAGTTTTCGTAGTCTTTTATTACATTTTTGATGGTATCATTTTTTTCAACATCTTGTATTCTTATTTTTAATGATAAGATGTTTTGAATATATTCTTCTAATGTATTAAATATTTTAGTATATACATTTTCTCTTGCTGGCTCATATGTGTTTGTTACATCAGCAAGTTTAATAGAGTAATTTTTTAATATACTTTTATATAAGACATCCATTTTTGAAACATAGAATTGATTATATTTTGTAATCAATTTTTCTTTTCCAGATAATTGGACACCATCATTATCTAATTCTAATAAGTATTTTTGTTTTCTATTTTTGTATTCAATAAATTCATTTTCTTTTAAGCTTGTTACTTCATAATATTTAGATAGTGCTTCTTTTTCAAATTCTGATGCGGTATTATTTTTTACCTTTTTATAAATCGAATCCATTACATATTTGTCTAAAGATTCTAAATAGGCTTCATAAGCAGTATCAAATTTTGCCTCTGCTTCTTTTTGATTATAGTTTTCATTACTATGTTGATATACTTCAAATGCTTTTAATACACTATTTCTTTTGATGGAAATTAGCATACCATTGATGCCTATTTTAGTTGGTATTAGCATTTTTGTTAATGTTTTTGTAATTTTATTAAAAAATGTTTTATCTGTTCCTGTAATTCTCAAACTTCTTTCTTCCATTTATATCATCCCTTCAAAACACAATTTTTTCATTTGTCCCTATATTCTCTAGCACTTCATATGTCACATAAATATCAATACTATTTTCATTTTCATATGTATTAATATTTTTGTTTACAATTTTATCTTTATTTTCTATTTTTTCTTCCAATTCTTTCTTTATCTCTTGTATCCCTATGTTTTTTGCTTCTTCTATTGAATAGTTTTTTGGTACTTCTTCATACTCTTGATTCGTGGTTTTTACAATCGAAATTGGTAAATAAAAATTGGAAAATAGCTTTATTTTATTCTCAGTTTCTATTGTATCATAAAAATTAAATTTTGAAACCCCTTTCGGAAAATTTATTTGAAAATTATTTATTTTTATTCCATAATTTGTTTCTGTATTCCCTGTGTGCTGTTTTTCCGTAGTATTATACGGAATCGTCTTATGCATTGTATACCAAACTCTTGCTTCAATTTCTCCTTTTGCATGCACATAACGAATTCCTGTATATTTTCCTTCCATCCACCCATTGATTAATACATCTCCTACACTGATAGTGTCTCCTACTTTAACATTTGCTGTTCCATCTTGTGCATTGATTTTGGTAATCACACCATTTTTATCTGAAACAATATTACAATATTCATCTTCATCTACAATTTCTGGCTTTTTGTCTGCCTTGACCAATTTAACAATTGCATTTGTCCCTTTTAATTCTATTCCCATCCATGCAATATCATCTCTATTTAATCTTACTTGGTTAATAATTTCTTTTGTGTGTATATTAGACTTTAACTCTCCTATTTGTAAACCTGCTTTATGGATATCTCCCATAATATTTTCTATCTCTGCTCCATTTTCTTCAATGATTTCTATGTTCCAAACAAAATTAGAAGTGAAAAAAATTACTGCTATTATGATACATAAACATAGTGCAAATATTTTTCTTTTCTTATATTTATTTAACAAAAATGGTAATCCTTTTTTTGCTTTTATATGGATATGGCATCCTGTCTTTTTAGCTATTTTACATATTTCTTTGAATTGTTTTATTTCCGTGTTTAAGACAATTTTAATATCATTACTTTTCTTTATATTCCACATCATGTATCCTTTATTTCTACATATATTCATGAATCTTTCAATATAATATCCTTCTACTACAACCCTCAGATAACCATATATGTAATTTACAATTCTTTTTATTATCATGTATCTCTCCTTGTCTTTTTATAGCAATGTATTTTGAAATGCATCATTTTCTTAACCAGCCTTTTCCTACTTTAATATTATGAAAAAAGTAAAAAAAAATAACTGAAAATTTATATTTTATAAATTTCAATTATTTCATTTTCATTTCTTTTATTGGCTTTTATTTTTTCCTCCTTATTCTTTTCCGTCTTTTGTTATTTTTGCCCTTGCCTCAATCTGTCATTCTTTCAAAATCGAAACTTTCAATTTTCCCTGTAATTCTGATGTCATCATTTGTCATTGTTTCTAAGTTTAAATTATATCCATTAATGCTAATGATTCCTTTATATGTACTGATTCTTATGAAAAATTCTTCATATTCTAAAATTCCTTTGTAGTTTTCAATAATCATTTCGTCAAACCCTATTACTGAAATTTTGGGAACGTCTGAATAAACTTCTTTGGGAATCTCTAACATTTTATTGATTTTACTCATTCTACTTTTTTTCATTTTATCATTCCTTTCTGTCAAAAAGCTCCAGTCAAGTTCAGTTGGTATCCATTTGGGGACGTTTCTTCTTGAGACATTTTTATGTAAAGTTATATAAACTTTATATATATTATATTTTTTCTTTTTGTATTTTTAATATAGTAAACATTAGTGATGACTTTACATAAAAATGTCTCAAGAAGAAACGTCCCCAAATGGACACCTAACTGAACAAAATGGATGACTTTTTGTTTTATTCTTCAAATTCATCTAGAGATTTAAATTCATACCCCATATTTTTAGCTTCTTTTATGACACTATCTAAAATATTTGTATTTGTTTTTGAATTTCCATGCAATAACATAATCTCTCCATTGTGCAAATTATTTAGTATTTTTTGTTTTGCCTTTTCTTCATCTGGTTGTTTCTCTTCATTCCAGTCTTCATAGGCAAATGACCACATAACATTTTTATATCCTAGTGCATTTGTTACTTGTAATGTCTTTTCACTAAATTCTCCCTTTGGTGGTCTTATGTATTTCATTTCATAGTTGAATTTTTCATATACACTTTGATGTAAATCCATTACTTCTTTTTTTATTTCTTCTTCTGTTAAACTTGGCATGCTTTTGTGATTCACTGTATGATTTCCTAATTACTTAATGTTTTTTACTATACGTATGTTGACATAATTTTTACAATATGTTATAATTTACATATTAAAACTCAAAGGAGGATTTTGTATGTATTTAATTAGTAACATGGATTTCAAATGTGATCGGTGTGGTAAGTGTTGTAAACACAGAGGAGATTTAGCTTTAACTCCTATGGACATATTTAAAATTTCTCAACATTTAAATATGTCCTGTGAAGAAACAGTAAAAAAATACACTCGGCTTTCACACCGACATAATTTTCCCCAGATAGTTCTATTGTCTGAGGGCAAACAGGATACATGTGTTTTTTACAGTAAGAATTGTTGCAAGATTTACCCTGTTCGTCCATCACAATGTTATCTGTTTCCTTTAATCTTACTAACTTCACTTTCCGATCCAAGTCCGAAATTTTCTATTCAAAAATGTTATAGTAAAACACGGTCTGAGGAACAAATTCCTGTTCAAGATTGGATTTCGCAGTCAAGTGGAAGATTTGCCAGTGAGAAAGAGCTGCTCAATTGGTATATTTTACAATTTTCGAGACTAGAAAAAATTTGTATTCTTCACTCAGACAAACTGAATATTATTAAAAAAATTTTATATTGCGATTATGACTTATCTGGTGATATGGAACTTCAGGTAAGAACAAATCTAAATAAAATTTTTTCAGCAGATTTTTGAGTTAGTAATAAGGGGAAAATATAGTTAATCTATCTTTTCCCCTTAAACCTATTATTAAATATAAAACTAATTTTTATGTTTCTTTCTTTATCAAACTCTATTTTTTTAATTAACTTTTCTAGTATCATTTTATTTGGTTTTTCCATTTTTAAGAACTTATTTGTGATTTGTTTTATCTCATTAAAATTTATTTTTGGAGATTTTTGATTTATCTCTTCTAGTTCTTTTTCTATGTTTTTTATTTCTTTTAAAATTTTACTTCTTTCCTTTTGCTTTTTTTCATAAATTGTTTTAAAATCTTCTACCTGTATGATTTTATTTATCTTATCTTGATATATTTCCTCAATTGTATTTTCTATATTCTCTAATGCTTGATTTAATTCTTGTCGTTTTGTTTGTAATGCATTACTTTTGCTTTTAGATTCTTTTTCTGCTTGTTCATATATATGCTTTATTTCTTTTTCTGAAAACTTTATTTTCTGTATTTCTTCTTTTAAATTTGTATTTACCGCTTCTTCTATTATATTTGCAGAAATCTGTTTATTGCTACACAATCCACTATAATTATTTCTTTTTGAACAAATAAAATATGTAGCTCGCCAAACTGTCCCATTTTTTCGTTTTTCTTCTCTACATCTTAACGTTGCTGTATTGCCACATTCTCCACAATATACCAAACCTTTAAGTTCATGATTATATTTTCTATCTCTTGCCTTTGAGTATCCATTTAATTTTTCTTGTGCTTTATTCCATGTATCAATATCTATAATGGGCTCATGCATATTTTCCAAAACAATATGTTCTTCTTTTTTGGTACATCTTACTTTTGCTATTTTATGGCTTACTTTTTGGAATTTTCTACCTACTACACTTCCTAAATACACTTCATTTCTTAAAATTTTTCCAATTTGCGCTCGAAGCCACACATATTTTCCATTTGGATTTACACTTTTCTTTCTCATGTATGTTGGAATTTTTAGATATACTGCTGGTGGCTCTATTTCTCTTCTATTTAATTCATCTGCTATTTTGATTGTTGACATTCCTTTATTGATATACATGTCAAATATTTCTTTTACAATTTGTGAACTATATTCATCTGGTACCAAATGATTTTTTATATCTTTATCTTTTTTATAACCATATGGTGGTATCCCTGCTTGATATTCTCCTTTTTCTATCTTTCTTTGCTTTACACTTTTTATTTTATTTGATATATCTTGTGCATAATAGTCGTTAAAACTTAGTTTAAAAGTTAAAAATTGCAATCCATCTGGCTTTATAGTGTCTACATTGTCTCCAATTGCTATATATCTTATATTATTTGCAGGCAAAAATCTTTCTAAATAATATCCTGTGTCTATATGATCTCTTCCAAATCTTGATAAGTCTTTTGTTATGATACAATCTATCTTTTCTTCTTCTATGTCTTTTAACATTTTTTGAAATCCTGGTCTATTGAAATTCGTACCTGTATAACCATCATCTACATATTCTCCGCTATCTACCAATTCTTCATGCTCTTGTATATAGTTATCAATAATATCTCTCTGATTTTCAACACTTTCACTTTCTCGGTCGTCTCCATCTTCACGAGATAGTCTTATGTATTTTGCAACTCTTATGTTTCTATAACCATTTACTCTGTTCAACTTAATTCACCTCTCTTTTTGTTAAATAAGAATTGTTATTTTACTAGGCAAACAAATTTAAAATCTATGAGACGTACTTCATGTATATTGTTAGATTTTAAAAGAAGTTTAACGACGTAAAATGCAATTATCATTTGAACTTTTTGAGAGTAAATAACCTATTTAAAGCATAATTGAATTATAACGCGTTATTTTATAATTGTCAGCCTTAAATAAGCTTGTATTTTTCGTTCATAGTTATATAATTTATGTATTCTTCTTTTAGTAATTCTAGTAGTATTTCTTTTAAGTTCTCTGTTCCATATTCAATTTTAATATTCACATTTTGTCCATTTTGCATTTTCATTATTTTTCCTTTCCTAAATCAGAAATCTAGTTGAAAAAATTAGATTTTGACTAGGAAAACAATTTTGAAATTTATGAGGCGTACTCAATGTACGTTGATTAAATTTCAAATGAAGTTCTCCACTGCACGACGTCAAAATTGTAATTATTTTTCAACTTTTACTTCTTTTTAGCTTCGTTTAATTCTATGACCCATCTTTAAATTTATTCCTCTACTATTAAGGTGTGCTAAAAAATATGTAAAACGGACAAATTTTGAGAATATATTTCTTTATTCGAAAAAAAAGAGGGGATTCTAAAATGAAGCCCCTTTGTCAACACTCTGAAGATATACCTATTTGATATCTCTAGCATATATATTTTTTATTTATACAATAACTTGTAAGTTATCGTTCTTTTTCCATCTTATGGGATGGAACTACAAGTTGATTACCATTTATGTCTGTGATAGGTATTTGATTGCATTTATATCTTTTTAATAATTCAGATATTTTGGTTCTTGATATTTCTCTATATTTTTCATCTTTTATATCGACTACAATTGCAATGAATTCATCTATTCCTATACTGCCTAATACTTGTTCTTCACCTAGATCTGGAAAATAGTTGATTTTATTTCTAAAATTGTATTTTTGGGTAATATCGGAACTTAATGCGATAGAAATCTTTCCATCTATAAATTCCTCAAAAGCTGTATCTTCTATTCTTTTCATTTTTTTACAAACAGATACATAACTATTGGTCATATCAACATCAGCAAAATTTAAATGATAAGAAAATTCTGGGAGATAATAAATATTAAGTTCTTTCATTTTTTCCCTTGAATAAATCCCTTTATGTTTTAATATACTATCTAGCTTTATCATACTAATATACAAAGCAGTTTTAGGATACATAACAAAACTCACTTCAAGTCCAGCTAATCCATGAAAAAAAGCCTCATTTAAGTCAACCGAATATTTTTTCATTATTTTTCATTTTTCCTTCCAATTACTATTTTATTTGGTACTTTCTATATAAAAAATCTTTTTATCATTTCTTCTTGCATACTCTATTTCTGATTTTGTACTTTCTCCAATATATCCTCTAATATAATTATTTATTAGCTATATATAAAGTCGCAGGACTTGGAATATCATCTACCCTTTCAATATTTGGGAATTTACTACCTTTTAATAATTTTTTTATTTCATTATGCGTATATACTTTTCCATTTTTAGAATTCGCAAGCATCTCTATTGCAAATTGAACTGAAAATTCAGGGCTTATTTTATCTTCATTTAAGAAAAAACTTGTTAAAAATAGTCTACCATTTGGCTTTAATACATTATAAATATTATTTAATAATTTTCTCACACTATCTTCTGGTTCTTGATGTACCACTGCAAATAAAAATACATCATCATATTTTTCTTTTGGAAAATCAATATTATAATCACAAGAAACAGATACCAATCTATCTTTCAACTCCTCTTTATGTATATTTCTATTTTGAATTTTTGAAACTTGTGGTAAATCTATCATTTTCCCTTTTACAGATGGATACTTTTTGGCTACAGTTATTAAATATGTACCTGCTCCTGCTCCAATGTCTAATATATTATGATTTTCAAAATTATATTCGTTTGCAATATATTCTGCCTGTGGCACAGCATTTGCTTGCATACCTTTCATAAAGTTTTCAGCTTGTTGCTCTGTTAACTCCTTAAAGTTATTAAAAGAGAAATTATTATTCTTTATTGCATTCTCTAAATTGTTATACTTCTCCATTATTGTTTGTGCAAAATCTATATATCCTGTTTGATTAAATTTAGAAGTTTTTAATAATACATCTTTATATTTAGTTAAATAATACCCCTTTTCATTTTTATCTATAATTGTATTAAATACCAAACCATTTAAAATAGGCTCTATTCTTTCACTTGAAATTTCTATGTCTTTTGCTATTTGTTCTAAACTTTTAGCATTTTCATTTAGATTATCAAAAATTCCTATATTATTTGCTGTTATGATTAAACTTGTTAATTTATAACTATTTACCATTGATTTGAAATTGCTTATTTCTTCTTTTATATTCACATTAAACCTCCAACTAACAAACTTCTAAAAAAATTTTTTTATCTCTTAATTATTTTAAATTTCTTTTTATTCCTCGTTTAAAAATTAAAATTTTATTAATAATTTTTAATTTAACTAAAAGGCAGGAAAGAGATACAGAATGTATCTCCTAGACACATAGAAAAACAAGTTTTCTAGTCTTCTGCGTTCTGTAAAATAATACAGAGAAAATACAGAGTTCCCACTTTGGTATGTTAATCATTTTTTAATATTCTCCAATGTCCCGTCTTTCTAGATCCAACTCTTTCAATGTATCCAACTTCTTTTAATACCTCAATATTTCTTTTTATTGTTCGTAAAGACATTCCTGTTTTTTCAGACAATTCTTTTTGAGTAATATTATTTTTATTTTTTAATTCATTTAGTATTAAATTTAAAGTGCCATTTAAAGTGCCATTTAAAGTGCCATTTAAAGTGCCA
>CAMMWP010000012.1 GCA_946500615.1 uncultured Clostridium sp.
TAGCAGACACATCTGTAGATAGCCTTCAAGATTTGGTATTTTTTCCTAATCTAACTAGCCTTACATTAGGAGAGTATGGAAGTAATATACCACCAATCACAACAATGGATGGGGTGGAAAATTGCACAAAATTAACAAGCCTTAACATAATATATGGTCCGGATAAAGATTATAGTGCTGTATCAAAATTAACTAATTTAACGCAATTTAATAAATTTTCAGGAAATGATTATAATAACATTATAGATTCTTTGAAATCCTGTTCAAAACTAAAATCTTTTACTCTAATGTATAATGAAATTGGTCAAAACATGAAAAGATTAAAGGAACTAGGAAATTTAATAGAGCTTATTAGATTAGAAGGATGTAAAATTACTAAAATAGAAGGATTAGATAATAAAAATAATTTAACTAGTTTACTGTTGGCTTATAATGAAATAACAAAAATAGAAGGACTTGAAAATTTAACAAATTTAAAAGTTTTATATTTAAATAACAATAATATACAAGATATAACACCATTAAGAGAAAATACGTCACTGGTAACTTTGGATTTAAGAGGAAATTCAAAAATTGATAGTAATAGAGAAAATTACACAGGAGAAAAATTAGAAGCTTTGGATGAGATAGGAAAAATACTAGATAGAGGAGGAACTATCAACCTAGATACAGATAAATTAGGATTATTTACAAATTATAAAAATTTAAATTTAGCAGGTCAAAATTTATTAACATTAGAAGTTTTAGAAAAATTAACACAATTAACAGTTTTAAATCTAGGTAATAATAAATTGACTTTAGAAGATATGGATTCACAAGAAATATTAAAATCTATGAAAAATCTGAGTGAATTAAACTTAAATAATAATAATATAACTAATGTAACAGCTATTAATAGTTTAAAAAATCTAAAAAAATTATATATTGTTGGGGGCAACAATAAAATAAATTTAAAAGAAATAGAAGATATTATTAGTAACTTAGATAGTTTAACAGTTTCAACAGAAAGTTTAAAGACAATAATAAATTGTGATATTGATAAAATAACAACATTAAATATAGGAGGAAGTAATTTAACAGAAATTCCAGATATGTCAAAATTTATAAGATTAACAAAACTTAATTTAAATACGAATCCTAATATAGGTAATTATAATATGGTATCCGAAGTTAGAAGTTTAGAAAATTTAAATTTAGCTAATAATAATTTGCATGGAAAAATGATAGATTTTTCTAAATTAACAAAATTAACAGATCTTGATTTAAGTAGTAATACATTATGGAGTGAAGATTTAGAAAATTTAAAAGCATTAAAAAATAATACAAACTTAACCATTAATTTAAGTAATAATTCAATCATAGATGCAAGTGCATTACTTGAATTAAATCCAAATACAAAAATCAATTTAACAAATAATATAAATCTATCACAAGATTCAAAAGACAAATTAAAATCAAGATTTGGAAGCAATGTAACATTTTAGTAACTGTAGGGACGGAGCTCTTTGACACTTTTTTACATGAAGTAATAGATAATGTAGAAAAAATAAGACATGCTAAATATTCAATTTCAGAATAATTTGGCATGTTTTTTTATACAATATGAAACTTTAAGTTATGCAAGCTCAAAGTGAAAATAAATAATAAGTTTTATTTTCAAAAGGAAGTAACCCTTTCCTATTATTTGTAGCCTTAAAAAAGTAGAAAGATAAAATCATATATTCACACTTGTACTTTTTTAAAAGTAGTAATATAATATAGAGGATAAAGAAAAAGAAAGGAATGATTTTATGGCAATATTATTACCCGGAGGGGCAGGATTTATTGGAAGTCATACAGCAGTAGAATTATTAAATGCAGGAAAAGAAATAGTGATCATAGACGATTTTTCAAATAGTAAACCAAGTGTGTTAGAAGCAATAAAAAAAATAACAGGAAAAGATTTCAAATTTTATGAAATGAACTATATGGACAAAGAAAAATTAGAAAAGGTTTTTAAAGAAAACAAAATAGAAGCAGTTATCAATTTTGCAGGATTTAAAGCAGTAGGAGAATCTGTTAAAAAACCAATTGAATACTATACAAATAATATTTCAGGAGCATTAGCTGTATTGGATGTCATGAGAAAATATAATTGCAAAACATTCATATTTAGTTCATCAGCAACAGTATATGGAGACCCAGAAACCATTCCAATTACAGAAGAATGTAAAACAGGAGGAACAACAAATCCATATGGGACAAGCAAACTATTCATTGAACAAATATTAAAAGACACGTATCATTCAGATAATGAATGGAACATATGTATATTAAGATATTTCAACCCAGTAGGAGCACATGAAAGTGGACTAATCGGAGAAGAACCACAAGGAATACCAAACAATTTAATGCCATATGTTGTACGTGTGGCAGCAGGAATTTTGCCAGAACTATCTGTGTTTGGAAATGATTATCATACACCAGATGGAACAGGTGTCAGAGATTACATCCATGTGGTTGATTTAGCAAAAGGCCATGTAAAAGCTTTGGAAAAATTAGAAAAAGAAAAACAAGGACTATATATTTACAATTTAGGAACAGGTAAAGGATATAGTGTATTAGATATAGTAAAAGCATTTGAAAAAGCAACAGGCAAAAAAGTACCATATAAAATCACAGCAAGAAGAGAAGGAGACATTGCAACCTGTTATGCAGATCCTAAAAAAGCAAGAGAAGAATTAGGATGGACAGCAGAAAAAACATTAGAAGATATGTGTCAAGATTCATGGAGATATATTGAACGTTAGGGACATGCCAAAACGGACATTTTTTGTCCAAATGGGACAGACCTATTTTAGAAAAATTTTTCACAATCATAAAACATGATATATATTCATTTATTCATTCCTCGGTTAACATTACATCATAAAGAAAAATTAAAGGTATCTAATAGGCACCTCTCAAAGTAAATTTGAGATTCTCCTATTAGATACCTTAACTTTTTCTAATATGCTTTCATTCACATTCGTCATTTCGTAAATGAATATATATCATGTTTTATGGTAATTTCTAAATATTTTTTTCTATTAGGTCTGTCCCATTTGAACAAAAAATGTCCATTTTGGCACGTTCCTATTTGTAAAGCAGAATAATTCGATTTCCTATTTTTTCAATAAATCCATCTTCTTTTAAAAGTTTTAACTCTCTCATCATAGCACTTCTATCAACACTCAAATAATCTGCTAAATCAGTTAAAGAAAATGGGAGTTCGAAAGAAGTACTTAGTTTTCTAGTAGAAAGTAAAGAAAAATAGCCAAGAAGTTTATCTCTGGTAGATCGTTTCGTTAATAACTCAATTCGCATATTTAAATCAGTTACCTTGTTTAAAATCAATTGTGGCAAATTTTCAGATAAGGTTTGATGGAATTTACAGTTGTTTCTACATTTATGAAAAATGTCATCATAGATATAGAAAAGAACGGTACAATTTGATTTTGCTTCAACTAATAATTCATTATTTGTTGTAATTGTATAAAACACTTCGCCGAAAAGGGAATTTTTGGAAAAATGTTCTACAATTGTACGATTTCCATTTAAGTCATAACGTACTAAATCAGCATTTCCGTCTAATAATATACATAATTGATTTCGGTTTTTAATATAGGTTGTAACAACTTCATTTTTGCTAAAAACTTTTTTCTGCTTTTTTTGACAAGAATTTGCAAAATCAGTAATGAAGTTTGCTATGTCAAATTTGGTGTTCACGTTTTTTCCTCCTTAAAAATTACATAAGCATTATACATTAAAAAAGTTGCAAAAGCAACAAGGTTGCCAAAATATATTTGTAATATTTTTGTAACATATTTGTAATAAAACGAAAAAGCTTAGAGTATAAGGTAGTTAAGAATTGAAAAAAATGTTTTTTCATAATGTGTTGCTTTTGCAACGGAAAATAATTTTTGTAGATATATAATGTAACCATACTAATCGAAGGAGGAAATGTAAAATGAAAGTAATTAAGAGGGATGGAAGAGCTGTTGATTATGACAGAGCAAAAATTCAAGTAGCAATTGAAAAGGCAAATCAAGAGGTAAAGCCAAAAGATAGAGCAAATAAGGAAGATATAAAAGGGATTATTGAATATATAGAAGAATTAAATAAAAAGAGAATGTTAGTTGAAGACATCCAAGACATTATTGAAGAAAAATTAATGGAAATTGAAAAGTATGAGTTAGCTAAAAAATATATTGTGTATCGATATACAAGAGCTTTAGTTAGAAAACAAAATACAACTGATGAAACCATATTAGGATTAATCAGAAATGAAAACAAAGAACTAGCAGAGGAAAATTCAAATAAAAATACGTTACTTGCTTCAACACAAAGAGATTATATTGCAGGTGAAGTGTCAAGAGATTTAACAAGAAGATTGTTATTACCAGAAAAAATTGCCAAAGCAGACGCTGACGGAGTTTTACATTTCCACGATGCAGACTATTTTGTACAACCAATCTTTAACTGTTGTTTAATTAATATAGCAGATATGTTAGATAATGGAACCGTTATGAATGGAAAAATGATAGAAAGTCCAAAGAGTTTCCAAGTAGCATGTACAGTGACAACACAAATCATTGCAGCAGTTGCAAGTAATCAATATGGTGGACAATCAGTTGATTTAAAACATTTGGGAAAATATTTAAGAAAAAGCTATAACAAATTTAAAGCAGAAATAGAGAAAAAATATAAAGGAAAATTGTCTAATGATATTATAGAAGATCTAGTACAAGATAGATTAAAAGCAGAATTAAAAGCAGGTGTACAAACGATTCAATATCAAATTAATACATTAATGACAACCAATGGACAATCTCCATTTGTAACCTTGTTCTTACACTTAGAGGATGGGGATCCATATATCAAAGAAAATGCCATGATTATTGAAGAGGTATTAAGACAAAGATATCAAGGAATAAAAAATGAAGCAGGAATATATGTCACACCAGCATTTCCAAAACTAGTATATGTACTAGATGAATGTAATTGCTTAAAAGGTGGAGAATATGATTATTTAACAAAATTAGCTGTTAAATGTTCAGCAAAGAGAATGTATCCAGACTATATTTCAGCTAAAAAGATGAAAGAAAACTATGAAGGCAATGTATTTAGCCCAATGGGTTGCAGAAGCTTCTTATCACCTTGGAAAGATGAAAATGGAAATTACAAATTTGAGGGAAGATTTAATCAAGGTGTTGTTAGTATTAACTTACCACAAGTCGCTATTGTTGCAGATGGTGATGAAGATAAATTCTGGAAATTATTAGACGAAAGACTAGAACTATGTAAAGAAGCTTTAATGTGTAGACATTATGCATTATTAGGAACACACTCAGATATTAGTCCAATTCACTGGCAATATGGTGCGATTGCAAGATTAGCCAAAGGAGAAAAAATAGACAAGTTATTATATGGTGGATATTCAACAATTTCATTAGGATATATTGGTATATATGAAATGACAAAAGTCATGAAAGGGGCATCACACACAACACCAGAAGGACATGATTTTGCAATTAGAGTTATGAAACATTTAAGAGAAACCGTTAACAAATGGAAAGAAGAAACGAATATTGGATTTGCATTATATGGAACACCAGCAGAAAGCTTATGTTACAAATTCGCTAGAATTGATAAAGAAAAATTTGGAACAATTAAAGATATAACAGATAAAGGATATTATACAAATTCATACCATGTAGATGTAAGAGAGAAAATTGATGCTTTTGAAAAACTTGGATTTGAAAGTGAATTCCAAAAAATATCTTCAGGTGGAGCAATTTCATACATTGAAATACCAAACATGCAAAAAAATATTGATGCACTAGAAACAGCTGTTAAATTTATCTATGATAATATTCAATATGCTGAATTTAATACAAAATCAGATTATTGCCATGAATGTGGATTTGATGGAGAAATTATTTTAAATAAAGATAATGAATGGGAATGTCCAAATTGTGGAAATAAAGATCATTCAAAAATGACAGTTGTTAGAAGAACTTGCGGATATTTGGGTGAAAACTTCTGGAATGCAGGAAAAACAAAAGAAATCAAACAAAGAGTAATGCATTTATAAGGAAAGAGTGCATTAACGAAATCAAAGATTTCGATGCACAAATGTGAAGACTGCTTCGCAGTACTTCACAAATATAGGTAGCTTAACCTTGTTGTATACGGAAAAATCTTATATATGGTCAAAATAAAAGCCGATTTTTCCTATACAATAAGGAAAGACATAAATTTGAGAAAAGAGAGATAGATATGAACTATGCAGATATAAAAAAGGTAGATGTGGCAAATGGAGAAGGGGTTAGAGTATCCGTATTTGTCAGTGGTTGTAATCATCATTGTAAAGGATGCTTTAATAGATGTGCATGGGATTTTGAATATGGAAATAAATTTACAGATGAACAAATAAACCAAGTTATTAACTATTTAGACCATGACTATATTTCGGGGCTATCTCTTTTAGGAGGAGAGCCTTTGGAAAAGCAAAATCAAGAAGGATTATTACCATTAGTCAAAAAAGTAAAAGAAAAATTTCCTAATAAAAATATATGGTGTTATACAGGTTTTGACTTTGAAAAAGAAGTGGTAGGGGAAATGGCAAAAGACAATGAAACAACAAAAGAACTTTTAAAATATATAGATGTGATGGTAGATGGTAAATTTGAAGAAGATAAAAAAGATTTAAGCTTAAGATTTAGAGGTTCTTCAAATCAGAGAATATTAGATGTTCAAGAAAGCTTAAAAGAGCATAAACCAGTAGACTTTCAGTTATAATTCTTAAGTTGTCCAATGGGGTGTCCATTTAGGGACGTTTCTGTTTGGACATTTGAATGATAGAAACATGATATAATAATATATTTATGAAATGACGAGTGCAAATGAAATCATATTAGAAAAAATTAAAGTATCTAATAGGAGAATCTCAAATCTTGCTTTGAGAGGTGCCTATTAGATACTTTTAGTTTTTATTTATGATGTAATGTTAGCCGAGAAATGTAATAAATTTTTATTATATTATTTATTATATTATTTTTACATACAAAAATGTCCAAACAGAAACGTCCCTAAATGGACATTAAAAAAGGGAAAAATGAGGCGTCCCCAAAATCCCTTTTTAGTTTAAGAATCTATCTAATAATTGTTTTCTACATAAATTTTCAAAATCATCATTTAAAGGTTCCAAAATAGTATCTTCATGATACTTTCTGTCTAAACAATGTTTTATAATATAATCTGTCAATTCTGGGTTTTTAGAAAGAAGAGGGCCATGCAAATAAGTAGCAATCACATTTTCTTTAAAAAATCCTTCTTCTGTATCTCCAAATTTATTTCCATTCCCAAATAGAACTTTTCCAAATGGGGAAGGAATGTCGTAAGTTTGTCCACCATGATTTTCAAAACCAATGACTTTTGTTTCTTTTCCATTTAGTGAAACTTCAAGTACAATGTTTCCAATGCATCGTTTTTTTCTATCGCTAATGGCTTCTGTATAATATGGAAAAACTTCTAAACCGGGAATGGTATTTCCTTCAACACCTTTATAATACTTACCAAACAATTGATAAGCACCGCAGATAAGTAAAAAGAATACACCTTCTTTTTCAGCTTCTTTAATTTCTTCCTTATAAGCAATTAGATCTTCTGATAAAATACTTTGCTCATTATCAGCTCCACCACCTGCAAAGATGAGATCATAACTTTTAAAATCTGGTTTTTCATCTTTAATAGAATAGGTATTTACAATACAGTTAATGCCTCGTTTTTCTAATCTATATTTTAAAACTTGTATATTTCCATAATCTCCATATAATTCTAACATATCTGGATATAAGTATAATATTTTTAATTCTTTCATGTAGGTAACTCCTCTTTTATCATTTTTATGTAACATTACAAATCTAGTTTAGTTTAAAAAGTTCTGTTCTTGTTGGTTGTAGAGAGGTATAATTTGCAATGACATATTTCTTCGTTGTATTAGAGTACAAAGCCTTTACAGCTTCTTCTAAATCAATATAAGCTTCGATTTTGTTTTCATCAAATCCAGCTGTTTTTATTCTAATAGCCATATCATAGCCTCTAGTTCCAGCAGTCACAATTCTTTTTACATTGTTTAAATTTGTAAAATTAATATCCCAAATCCAAGAAACATCAAATCCATCAGCCTTATTGTCATTTAACACAAATAGTAGCTCTTTTTCTTCATCATCTTCATTTAATAAACGTAAACTGACATTGGCACCTGTTGGATTTTTTGCTAGGTTGATAATAGTAGGTGTATTTTTAATCATAATTTTTTCTAGTCTACCATTATTTAACTCAAAATTTGCTAAAGCTTCTTGCATATATTTTGTATCAATATGATATAAAGAACAACAAGCGACGACTGCTGTAAAATTATAAATAATATAGATGCTATTTGATTTGATTTTATACAAAACATCATCAATTTCAAATGTCATTTCATTTAAATCAATATGTTTTGTCTCTTTATAGATTTCATTATCGCCATATCCACAATTTGGACATACAAATTTTCCGATGTGTGAATATTGATAATATTCATATTCTAATCGTGTTTTGCAAAATGGACAAAATTTTCCTTCGCCAGCCTCTGTCATGTCATTTGTAGCATAAGGATATCGATCAACATGGAAATAGTAGACATTTTGATTATTAGGATTTGCCATTCCTAATCTTGCAACATTTGGGTCATCATTATTTAAGATTAAATTACCTGTATATGTTTTTAGGAAATCATTGATTTTTAAAATTAATGATTCTACTTCGCCATTTCTATCTAATTGATCCCTAAAGAAGTCTAGTATTACCAAAGTGTCTAATGGAAAATCTTTAAATACAACAGGGACATATCCTTCATCTACTTCGAAAACTAAATAATCCGCTTTGATTTTTCCAGTTAAAGTACAAGATTTTAATAAAGTAGAAAGAATGCCTGTTTCCATGTTATTTCCTTCTTTATTACTAATTACCTTTTTTCCAGCGGTTTGAAAAACATATCCAATGGCATTATTGGTCATGGTTTTTCCATTAGTTGCCGTGACAGCAATGACAGGACAGTTTACTTTAAAATATTTGAAAATGTCTGGGTTCCAATCAAAAGCGATTTTGCCTAAAAAATTTCCTCCGTGTTTTCCACATAGTTTTAATATAATATTTAGTAGTTTCATAATGAATATAATTAAAAAGTTTTTCATTTGTCATACTCCTTCACAAAATGTATATTTGCATTATAGCATAACCAAGAAAAAAGATAAAGTTTTATAGGAATTAAAATAAAATATATATGTAGTAGTAGATGCTGAATTGTAACAAATATTAAGCATTTTGATACATATCGCAAAGTAAAAAAATTTATTTTCAAAAGGAAGTACATTGATAATCATGTAATTATATGTTAGTATGTAATTGTAAGAAAAATTTCTATCTATAAAGCATTCTTAAAACAAATCAATGGAGGTATTTATGATATATATAAAGGATGAAAACAAAATACACACCTTAAGAGCCAAGATGAATAAAGACAATACATGTATATTCATGGATTTTGACAAAACAATAACAACAGGAGAGAGTCAAGACTCTTGGGATGCAAGTGCCAATAGTGAAAAAAGACTATCAAATGGATTAGAAGAATATTACAAAAAATATGCACCAATAGAATCTGATTATACGATGGATATTAAAGAGAAAGAAAATCATATGTGTGAATGGTATCAACAATGTATGGATTTATATTATAAATACCATATGACTGAAAGTAAATTACAAGAAGCTATTCATAATAGTCGATTAATACTAAGGAAAGGAGCCAAAAGTTTTTTAAAACAATTGCACCAAAATCACGTACCAGTGGTCATTTTTTCAGCAGGCATTGGGAATGTAATAGAAAACATTTTACAGCAAGAAGATTGTAATTATGATAATATTAAGATAATTAGTAATCTTATAAAATTTGATGAGAATGGAGATATGCTTACATTCTCTGGAACTTTAATTCATACACTGAATAAAAATATAGATAAATTGAAGAATTTAAATGAAAAAGAACAAATAGAAGCAAGAGAATATAGAGTGGCAATAGGAGACTTAATAGAAGATACGTATATGATAGGAGAATGTCCGAAAGACAAGACACTAAAAATAGGTTTCCTAAATAAGAATATGCAAGAGAATTTGGAAGTCTATAAAGAAAATTTTGATATTGTTTTAACAGGCGAAAGTGATTTTTGTGATATAGAAAATATGATAAAACTTTGAGTTGCGAAACTTAAAAGTTGCATAGTTTTTCCTATTCAAGAACAAAAACTTGCTAAGCGATTGGTTAAAGATAATACAATAAAAAAGGAAGGACTTATATGATATGGAAATAACAGAAATTGAAAATAATAAAGATCAAAAAGAATTTATCATACAAGCAGTAAAAGAAAATGGAAAAAATCTAGAATTCGCATCAGAAAAACTTCAAGATGATAAAGAAGTAGTATTAGAAGCACTAAAACAAGATGGAGAAGCTTTAGAGTTTGCAAGTACAAGATTAAAAGGAGATAAAGAAGTAATTAAACTAGCTACTAAAACAGCACCATGGACGGTTTGTTATGCATCAGAAGAACTAGCTGGGGATAAAGAAATTATGTTAGAATGTTGTAAACAGTATGGACAGGCTTTATATTATGCATCAGAAGAATTACGTGACGATAAAGATGTGGTAAAAGTAGCAGTAGAAAACAAAGGAATTATCATCAAATATGCCAGTAAACGATTACTTGATGATAAAGAATTGGCTGAGATTGCTGTAAAACAAAATAAACAAGCATATCATTTTATCTCAAATAAGTTAAAACAAGACGAAGATATAAAAAAATTAATGGAATAGAAAAATGGAGGCTACTTTCTCAGTGGCCTCTAAAATCATACTATTTTTTCTATTAGGGGTTGAAATTTACAATGATATATCTTAGAATATATGAGAATTAAAACATATAAAATTTAGTAATGAAGAAAGGGATGAATTTTATGAGAGTATTAGTAGTATCAGACATTCATGGTTCAAGTGTATATGCAGATAAATTAAAAGAAATTATAAAAAAGGAAGAACCAGAAAAAATAGTCGTATTAGGAGATTTATATTATCATGGTCCAAGAAATCCATTAACAGATGGATATGATCCAATGAAAGTAGCAAAAGTATTGAATAGTGCAAAAGATAAATTAGAAGTGATAAAAGGAAATTGTGATGCAGAAGTAGATCAAATGATTTCAGAATTTGAGATAAAAGACCATATATTAGAAAAAATAAATGGAAAAAATATATTTTTTACACATGGACATAAATATAATATGGATAATTTACCAAATGAAGATTTTGATATCATGTTTTATGGACATTTCCATACATGTTTTATTAAAAAATATGATAATCAATTGTTTGTAAATCCGGGTTCAATTACATTACCAAAAGAAAATACACCACATAGTTATGCTATGATAGAAGAAAAAGATATTATCATAAAAGATGTTGATGGAAATGTAGTAGAAGAATATAGGTATAAAGAATAGGGTGTCCAATTGGGGACGTTTCTTTTTGAGACATTTTTATGTAAACTTCATACTATAAAAATTAAAATGATTCTTTTGTTACAGTTCAGAATAAATGTCAAGATGATAGATAGTATTTTTTTCATTTACTCCTCGGTTAGCTCCATAGATAACAAATTCTAAAATTTAAATAAACGAGCCTCTCACTACATCGTGCTTCCTCATTTATTTAAATCTAAGAATTTGTATATCTATTTCACGTCACATTCGTCGATAAATTAAAAAAATACTATCTATCATTTTGATGACAATCTAATCTGAACTACGACATTGTTTTATTTTATTAAAAAATATAGAATATAAAATCATGTATTGACTTTATATTCTATATTTTTAATTTACATAAAAATGTCTCAAAAAGAAACGTCCCCAAATGGACACCCAAATGGACAATTGGACACAATTAAATCCATTCACCATATTTCTTCATATAAATCTTTTTAGCAAACATAGCTAAAATGCAATATAAGAAAGTTACAATAAAAATTAAAGCAATATATTGTACAGCAATAGGAACAAGTCCAATGAAACTACCTAAAGGCGTAAATGGTACTATAATACCGACTAATATTAATAATATAGAAGAGAAATATACCATTTTATTAGCATTACTTTGTATAAAAGGAATTTTTGCAGTTCTAACAATATGCATACCAACTAAGTTAGAAACAATACTATACGTAAACCAAATGGTTTGGAAAAGGGCGGCTTCTCTAACACCAAATACAAACCATAAAGATGCAAAAACAACTAAATCAAAGATAGAACTAACAGGTCCCATAAATAGCATAAAATGTTTTAAGCTTTTGATATCTAACTTTTTAGGTTTTCGTACAATTTCTGCATCTACATCATCAAAAGGAAGAGTCATTTGTCCAAAATCATATAATAAACCTTCTACTAATAATTGAATAGGGGTCTCTGGTAAAAATGGTAAAGCAATACTTGCAACAATAACAGACAATACTTCTCCAAAATTAAAACTAGTTGCTAATTTAATATATTTCATTAAGTTTGCAAAGGTTTTTCTTCCTTCTGTAACACCATCTAGTAACACATTTAAATCTTTTTCTAACAAAATGATGTCCGCAGATTCTTTAGCAATATCTACAGCAGTATCAACAGAAATACCAACATCTGAATTGGTTAGGGAAGGACTATCATTAATTCCATCTCCCATATATCCAACAACATTACCTTGTTCTTTTAATAATCGTACAATTCTTGCTTTTTGGATAGGAGATAATTTGGCAAAAATATTATTCTTTCTAATTAATCTATGAACAGCCACATCGGATAATTTATCCAATTCACTTCCTAAGATAATATTTTTAGATTTGATATTTACTTTGTCACAGATACATTTTGTGACCTCTGCATTGTCACCAGTTAGTACAATTACACGAATACCAGCTTTGTTCATTCTTTCAACAGCTTCTTTTGCACTTTCTTTTGGTGGATCTAAGAAGCCAATAAAACCAATTAGTATCATATTTTTTTCATCTTTTACTTCAAAATCATAATTTGGTTCATCACTATATTTTTTGCAAACGGCAATAACTCTTAAGCCTTCTTTATTTAAGCCTTTACTAATTCTTTGAATATTTTCTTTAATTTCTTTTGTTAAAGGTAAAATTTCTCCTCTATATTCAACTGAAGTAGAAATATTTAAAATTTCTTCCACAGCACCTTTAGTAATTAATTCATCTTTTCCTTCTGGATTTTTTACAGCAATAGATAAACGCCTACGAGCAAAATCAAAAGGAATTTCATCTAGCTTTATATATTTACCAGTTAATTCTGGCATATTATATTCTTTACCTCGATTGATAACAGCTTCGTCAATATTACTTCTTAAACCAGTTTGAAGATTAGCATTTAAATATGCATATTTCAAAACACCGATATCTTCGTCACCTTTTATATCCAAATACTTCTCTAAAACAATTTTATCCTCTGTTAATGTTCCTGTTTTGTCCGTACATAAGATGTTCATAGCACCAAAATTTTGAATGGCATCTAGTTTTTTTACAATTGTCTTTTTCTTTGACATTTTGACAGCACCTTTTGATAAACAAGAAGATAAAATAACAGGAAGTAGGAGAGGGGTAATAGCAATAGAAATTGCTACTGCAAATGTAAAGGCTGTCACCATACTATGTTTTGAAAAATTAAGGATGAAAACAACAGGAATAATAATTAGCATAAAACGAATTAATAATCTACTAATGCTTTCGATTCCTTTTTGAAAAGCAGTTTTAGGTTTACCAGCAGTTAAGGTATGTGCAATTTTTCCAAAATAAGTAGAATCAGCAGTTTTGATAACAACACCTTTAGCACTACCAGAAATGACATTAGTTCCCATAAAACAAATTGTATCTAAATCGGCTATGCTATCTAGATCTTCGGGTTTGATTTCTGTTTCAACCAATTTTTTTACAGCATCTGATTCACCTGTTAAAGAAGATTGTCCAACATATAAATCAGTTGCTTCTATTATTCTTAAATCAGCAGGAATCATGCTACCAGCAGAAAGAATAACAATATCTCCAAGTGTTACCTCTTTAATAGGAATTTGAATTTCTTTACCATCCCTAATGACATGGCAAGTGGTTGCAACAAGTTCCTTTAATTCATTAGCAGCCTTGTTTGAACGATATTCTTCAAAAAAGTCTAATAATGTACTAGCAGTTACTAAAATAATAATAACGATAATATTTGCATAACTAGGTGTTTCGGGTAAGATAACATCTGTATAACATAAAAGTAGAGTAATTCCTAGTAAAATAAGATTAAAAGGGGTAAATAAACTTTCTAAAAAATAATGATACCATCTTTTAGGTTTAGCTTGTTTAATCATATTTGGACCTAGTTGTTTTAGTTTATATTCAGCTTCTTTTGAACTAAGACCATGTTCCTTAATTTGATATTTTTTCATAAAATCATTTTTAGAGAGTAAACATTCTTGACCATAAAGTTTTGAAATATTTACTTCCTCTTTCGTGTTTGTCATGAGTAAAATCATCTTCCTTTCTTTAGTTAAAATTTAAAAATTTCTTTTATTATTATACCACAACAAAATATAAATAAAACAAATTAAGAAAAAAATATGAAATTTTTGTTACAGTTCAAACTAGATTAGAAAGTATAAATTGTAACAAATTTTTTATAACATATTGTAAAACTAACAAAGTTTTGTATATAATACATTTGAATAAATATAAGGAGGTATTTTTATGATTTCAGTTAAAAATTTATTTGATAATGATGATGTAAAAATTATAGAAAGAAAAGGAAACATCTCAGTTGTTGAATATCAAAGAGATGTAAGCGTGAATAAATTGACAGCTATGTCAGAATATTTTGCAGCAAAGATGAATGTTAGAAGAAGACAAGTCGTTATTCAATTGCAAGGAGATGAATATGTAACAAGTGCCGGAGCAATGCAATGGATGGCAGGAAATATAGAATCAAAAACAAATGTCAAAGGCGTAGGAGATTTCATAGGAAAAGCAATAAAGGGAAGTGTAACCAGTGAATCAACAGTAAAGCCGAAATATCATGGTACAGGATTACTAGCACTAGAGCCAACATATAACTATATTTTATTAGAAGATGTAGGGACTTGGAATGGAAGTATAGTATTAGAAGATGGTCTATTCTTAGCCTGTGAAGCGAGTCTAAATACAAATGTTGTTATGAGAAGTAATTTATCTTCAGCTGTATTAGGTGGAGAAGGATTATTTAATTTAAAATTATCAGGACAAGGAATTGCAGTTTTAGAAAGTCCTGTTCCAA
This sequence comes from uncultured Clostridium sp., assembly GCA_946500615.1. Lineage (GTDB taxonomy): Bacteria > Bacillota > Clostridia > TANB77 > CAG-508 > CAG-269. Next base: position 15,463 of record CAMMWP010000012.1, read on the forward strand.
GAGAAGAGTTAATTGAAATAGAATTGCAAAATGACCAAATAAAAATAGATGGAAATATGGCAATTGCATGGTCTGATACATTAGATTTTACAGTGGAAAAATCTACAAGAAGCTTATTAGGCTCAGCAGTTGCAGGAGAGGGCTTTGTAAATGTTTATAGAGGAACTGGAAAGATATTGATGACACCAGTGAGACCAGAAGCTACAAATAATATTTTGAAGTACAAATCTAAACAGTAAGAAACACTATGCAACTTTTCGTTATGCAATTCAAAGTGAAAATAAAGTAAAGAAATATTTGAGAAAATATTCCAGTCAAAATATTTCTTTATTTTTTACTTTTTTACAACTTTCGACACTTTTTTTAAAATAAATTATATATGATATACAAGTAATAACAATCATAATACTAAGATAAATAATACAAAGGAGGATATAAGGTGAAAAGTGTTCATGTAGAAAATTTAACAAAAATATATGGAAAAGGAGAAAATAAGGTAACAGCATTAAATGAAGTATCGTTTTCAATAGAAGAAGGAGAATTTGTTGCAATTACAGGAAGGTCTGGATCTGGAAAATCTACTTTATTATATATATTGGCAGGGTTAGATATACCAACTTCTGGCAATGTCAGAGTAGACAATATAAATCTTTTCAGTTTATCAGACAATCAATTATCTAGCTTTCGAAGAAAAAAAGTAGGGTTTATCTATCAATTTTATAATTTGATACCAACATTAACTGTAGAAGAAAATATTGTATTACCGGTAAGATTAGATAAAAGAGAACTAAAAAAAGACAGATTAGAAAATTTATTACGTGTATTTCATCTTGAAAAAAAGAAATATTCATATCCATCACAATTATCTGGAGGAGAACAACAAAGAGTAGCAATAGCTAGAAGTTTATTTATCAATCCAATGATTATACTAGCAGATGAGCCTACTGGAAACTTAGACAGTAAGAACTCAAAAGAAGTAATGACATATCTAAAAGATACCAACAAAAAATACAATCGAACAGTAATTGTTGTGACACATAGTATGGAGATTGCCAATGAAGCAGACAGAATCATAGAATTATCTGATGGAAAGATTATTCTAGATAGGAAAGTGAGGTAATTGGCATGTTTAAAATAGCAATGTATAATTTAAAAAGGTACAAAAAAAGCACAGTATTAACCTCTATAGGTTTTATTGTAATTGCTACCTCCATTTTTTTATTAATTTTTTTGTTATTAAGTTACCAACGATATCGAGAAAATGCACAAAGAGAAGAACAAAATTGGGAAGCAAAATATTCCTATCTGCCGAAAGAAGAAATCAATACCATACAGCATAATGAAAATGTAAAAGAGATTAGTATAGCAAAAGAAAATGGCACAATGGAATATATAACACAAGCAAATATAACAATCATAGAAGAGTTAAAATTGGTATCATATGACCAAAATGCCATGAAAAATATGAAGTTAAAAGTAAAAGAAGGACGATTGCCTCAAAATGAAGATGAAATAGTGATATCATTGGTAGGAGGAACACAGATTTATTTTGGTCAAAAAGAATATCAAATAGGAGACACCATACTTTTTGAAACGGAAAATTTTTCAAAAGAATATACAATTGTAGGAACAGTATATTCTACCATATATGATGAATCCTATATGTATCATTATACAATAGGAGCGATTACATATTTAAATGCTATAGAAGAAAATGCAAATTATGATGTTTATGTACTGTATAAAAATCCGTCTAAGATTTATGAAACAAATGAGAAAATGATGACAGACATAGGAGAAAATGTAGAAATTACTTATAATGAAGAATTATTAAATTATATGTTAGTTACAGAAAAAGGATCTTCTTTTGAGAAAATGCTATATACCATTGGAGGAATTGTATTAGCAATTATGCTCATTGTTTCTTTTATATTAATATTTACCATTTATAGTATTCTTTTAAGTAACAGAAGAAAAGAATTTGGAACGTTAAGGTCAATTGGTGCGAGTAAAAAGCAAATCAAAAAGCTGATATTTTCTGAGACAGTGATGTTAAACAGTATCAATATTCCAGTGTCTCTTCTTATTAGTATAGGAATAGTATATATGATTTTACATTTATGGAATGGTAGTATAGCACAATTAACAGGAGCAGATTTAGGCAATTTTATCGTTGATACAACAACACAATTTTCATTGGTAATATCGGTTCCCCTAACGATTGTAGGAATTATTTTAATATTCCTAATTACGATTTTATCTGTATGGATACCAATTAATTATATCAGTAAGATATCGCCTATGGAAGTGATTAAAGAATATAGTTATTTGGATATCAAGAAAGAGCAAAAACATAAAAACAAGTGGTGCTTGCGATTACTTGGAGAAGAAGGGTATATAGCTTATCAATATATCAGTAAGAATAAGGGAAAAAGCATTTCTATTATGTTAGCGATTATGGTATCAGTCATGCTATTTATCATCGTAAGTAATTATATAACCAATATTTATGCACAGATACCAAATGATAATAGAGAATACAATTATCTAACTTATGCAAATAATTTAGAAGAATATGAAAATAAAATAGCAGATTTAAGAGATAAAAGTCTGATAGAAAGCAATTATACAAAAGAAATTTTAGAAGGGGATTTATCTTTAAGAATAGAAAAAAATGATATACATACAGAATTAGCAGAATTTATACAAGCCAATTTAGTACCACATGCTTTTGATAACCCATATGGAGGAAGTTTACCACAATTAGATTGTAACATTTTTACAATTGTTGAAAATAGGGAATATGAAAATTTATTAAAAGAGTTCAATATATCTGAGTTAAAAGAAGGAGAATGTATCATATTAAATCAAATTTCCTTTCCACAAGTGGCAGATTTCCATTTGACTAATTTTAAAGATGGAGATGAAATTCAGTTATTTAATGTACAATATAGCCAAGAGGCAAGAGAAAATGCACCAGATTTATTTGGCAAAAAAAATGATACCAATACATATCAGTATGAAGCGTTAAAAGACATTTCACTAAAAGCTGTAAAAGTTGTTGATTCTTTAGGAAAATTTGCAAATTATAGTGATTTTAATAATTTATATAACAACCCTGTACAGATACTGGTTAGCACAGATACATTCAATAAGTTGAAGGACACATTGCAAGAACAATATCGAGCATATGATAAAGAAGGAAACTTAGAGGTAAACACAAATTTTGAAATGTATATCAATACGAATAATCCATATGCATTAGATGATTATTTGAAAAATAGTAATCATGGAATAGGGGCAGGAATTAATTATCAACAGGAAATAGATAGTACAAATAATAGTCGACTAATTATGGGAATTGTACTATATAGTTTTATTATATTAATTGCGATTGCTTGTATACTAAATATTTTTTGTATTCTTTACTTTAATATACAATCTAGAAGCAAAGATTTTGCTGTCTTGAAATCATTAGGCATGGATAAAAAGCAAATCGATAAAATGCTAAATATAGAATGTTTGATATATAGTGGTTTGTCTCTAATAGTTGGAATGATATTAGGTATTGGCATTCATAAAATTATTTATGATATTCAATATGAGTTAAATAATCATTTTATGTATGCATTTCATATATCTATAACAAGCATATTAATTTGTATTGTATTTGTTATAGCGGTTGTAGGTATTTGTATGAAAATAGCAAAAGGAAAAATAAAGTATGAAAATTTGACAGAGATGATAAAAAGAGAAAGTGTATAAGAAGGAGAAATGAGTCACAGTCTGGAGAGCATTCTAATATTGGAACAGTTGGATAGGAAAGTAGCCCTTTCCTATTGTATAAAAAATGCTTTGTACAACAGATGCACATGATGATATTGTGTGTAGCATTAGGATAATTTGACATAAATCAAATGGAATGATATTATATTTACGAAGCAAGTAAAAATTTACAAGCAGGAGGTAAATATGACAATTAAAGTTGCGGTTGAAGTTGAAACTGAGCAATGCCCGTGGCTTATAAAAAGAGCTACAGAATATTCTAAGGCTAGCCAGACTACTAAATCTTTAGAAGAAGGGGCGGATGAGAGCAAAGAAGTATATTTCGAGATACTAAAAGAAATATGCTTACAGAGAATGGTAGAAAAAGCTTTGAATAAGACTCTTTCAACTGAAAGTACCTTTTCAGAATCTTTGAAAAGTGTAGAACTGACAGAGGAGGAAATGAGAGAAGCTTTAGAAAAAGCAAGAGAAAGAGAAGCAGAGGAAAAAAGGAAAAAAAGCTCTTTGAAAGCCACAGAAGAAAAGTTTTGGTTAGTTCTTCAAGGATGATTTTAAAGAGGATGTTTAAGGTATTTTACCAGAGACATCCTCTTTAATGTTATAAAAATATTTCGTAAAATAGAAACATGTCTGTTGTTCTACAATATTAAAATAGATATATAATAAACAGTGTAATATGTAAAAAGTTATTATTCATTTATAATGAATTTATTTTATTTAATTTTATCATTAGTCCGGCATAGCGGATAATAGACAATGTTACAAAAACCAATAAAATTTTAAAATATAAAAGGTTATTAAAAAAACTAATGGCAAAAAGTATGAAAAAACCAAAAATTCTAGAAACATTTAAGTACATTTCAGAAACAACTTGATGTTCTGTTAAATAATCTTCTTTTACTTTTTGCTCATTTTGAATGACATTATAGCGTTTTTCTTCTGCATTGTTAATTAACAAAATTAAGAAAACACTTGTTATTAAATTATAAATAATAACACTTATTTTTGTAATGTCAAATAACAAAAGCAATACACTAAAAACAGTCATAACAGTACTGAAGATTAAAATTTTATTATTATTTTTTAATCTTCTTTGAAATATATAAACTGATAAAATAGAACAACAAGAAAATATAGTAGTTAGGATTCCTAGACTTATGTTTGTCTTAAATGTCATAACAATCATAATCACAATTAACGTATCTAATAAATAGTTAACAATTCCTTCATAAAACATAATTCTATAGAAAATTTTTAGTTTTTCATTTTTTGTTGTTTTTAAGTAATTGACAAATTCTTTCAGATTATATGTTTTATTTTTATGCAAATCTTTTTCCTTGATAAACAAAGAAAAAGAAAATTGAATAGTAGATAAAATAAGAACCATTAAAGCAACATGAGAAAATGAAGTTAGCTCTATAGAGGTTCCAAAAATAAAAGGAAAGATAATTTGTAAAAAATTGCCTATCATAGATTTGTAAGAGACAAATTTATTAGAAATATCATCTGCATATTCATTAACAAGTAAATGACCCGGGGCCCATAAAACGCCTTGTACAATTCCATAAAAAGCACCAAGCCATATATAATGTTCAATAATTTGTTCTTTTAATAAGGCGATTAATAAAATATAAATACAGTAAAGAAAAATGCCAAGTCTAAAAATAGGGGCTTGCATTTTATTTTTTACTGTTTTTCCTAATACTAGAGTAGAAAGTGCAATAAATATAAAAGACATTATATAAAAAATCGAAATAATCGTATAATCGTAATTTGTTAAAGTATAAAAATAAGCTACCATAAAAGTATTTACAAACATATATAGAACACTATTAATTAATAGAGAACCCATTAAACCAATAATACTTTGCTTTTTTTCTTTTTCCATTGCTTTTCCTCCCTTAATAATCGTTAACGAAATTTTATCATAGAATATAAAAAAATAGAAGATTTATGTCGAAACTTTATTTTTTTGAAACTTTATGGTATGATGAGAAAAATGAAAAATGGAGAAAAAATGAATCAGAAAAAACAATTGAAAATATCATTGCCCATTGCATTTGAATATCTTATTAACATATTTATGACATTAGTAGATACCATAGTGGTTTCTATTTTAGGAACAAAAGAATTGGGTGCGATTGGTGCTATGACAGTTATTATTAACATTATGCAAATGAGTATACAAACAATAAATGTAACCAATACAGCATTAGTAGCAAAAGAATTGGGGAAAAAGGATAATGAGAAAGTAAAATTAATATCTGGAAATTCATTAATATTAACAATCATTGTGTCCATTATCACTATTTTAGTCATTATATGTATAAAACCAATATTTCCAGTACTATTTAATGTAGATGCTATTTGCAATACATATCTAAGCATTAGATTAATGGGATTTATACCAAATTCCATTGTAACCGTCTTATCTGGGCAGCAAAGAACATTAGGAAAGCAAGGCAATATATTAGTATTAAGGATTTTAGCAGTTATCAGTAACTTGATTTTAGACATTGCTGCCATAAGATTAGGATATGGAATTGAGGGAGTTGCATTTATAACTATCATATTAGATACTATATTAGCAATATATTTACTCATAAAATCAAATAAGACGATACAATATGTATTAAACATACCTATTTTAAAAAACATTTTTAATTTATTTAAATGGAATTTTGTAGAAAGAATTGTAACAAGAGTAGATAATTTCGTATTTAATATGTTAGTATCTAGAATGGGAGAATTAGAATATGCAGTTCATGTTATATTGATTCAAATAAAAGATATAGAAGAAGCTTTTATACAAGGATTTGGAGATGGGATTACCATTAGTGTAGGAGTGGCATCTGGAAAAAGGCAGAAAGACTATATGGACAAAGTAAAACAAATTGCCAAAAAAATTATTACCAAAATATCTATTGTTATTCCAGTGATTGTTATAATAATTGCTATCATTATTATGCAAATATCTTTAAGAACTTCAGAATTACAAGCAATATATTATCAAGTGTTACCAATTCTACTAATAGCAACTTATGTGAATATAACAGCAACTTATTATTTTGCAATTCTTAGAGGAATACGAGATTTTAGATTTTTAGCACAAAGAAATTTTGTGAGTTCACTCATAAAAATAATCATTGCTACGATTTTAGCATATACACCACTAGGAATTAATGGTGTATGGTTATCTTATTTAGTGTATAGTGTTGTACAAAAATATATGTCAAAAATACAATTACAAAATAAAGAAAAAAATGAAGAAGGAGTAACAAATGAAAGCCATTCCAAAATATAAAACAAAAAAAGAAGAAACACAAGCAAAAAGAAAAATATTGTTAGACTATATGAGGACAAGAGTTGGGCTAAAACCAAAAGAATATGATAAAAAGGATATTGAATTAGAATAAAAGGAGCATAAAATGGAACAAGATGAAAAGAAAATAAAAAGAAGTATAAAAGCATTTCCGTTATTTTCAGCATTCTCATCAGACTTAATCTTTTTTGTACCAATTGATACCTTATTTTTAACTTTAGTAAAAGGGTTAAATGCAAGTCAAATAACAGCTATGACAATGGTATCTTTAGCACTATGTATTATATTACAAAAAGTTATATTAAAAATAGTAGAAAAAATAGGAAACACGAGATCTCTAAAATTAGGAGCTTTTATGCTACTTTGCGCTTCTGTAATATTAACATTTGGAACTACTTTTGGAAGTATGTTGATATATAGATGCATTTATGAAATTGCTCTTTTATTTTTGCATATGTCAAGAATTGTTTTAAAAAATAATTTAGTAGCAATAAATAGGCAAAAAGATTATTATAAAATAAGAAATAAGGCTAAAATAGTATATGCTATTATTACAATGATAACAGCATTATTAGCAGGTACATTATTTAATGTAAACAATTATTTACCAATGTATTTATCTATTCTTGTATATGTTATTATGCTAGGAATATCATTTGTTTTTTATGAAGCAAACTTAAAAAATGAAAAGCAAGAAGAAAAGAAAAAAAGACGAAACATAACATCCACAATTTTCTTAATCATCTTATCAAATGCTGTATTTTATTCTATAATAAAAATGGGGCAAAATAATAGCAAATTATTTATGCAATATGATTTTCAAGAATTTTTATCTATAGAAATGGTAACCTACTATATTACGACAATTGTATTTTTATCTAGATTAATGAGATTAGGAGGCAATATTATATTTGGGAAAATATATTTAAAAATAAAAGACAAACTGAGTATTGTATTATCAATATTATTGAGTATGGCGTTTTTGTTATTAATTTTGGGACATTTTTTAAATATAGGATTTGTATATAAAGTCATTATTATGTCATTGGGATTTTTCTTAATATTAGCTATTAGAGATTCTTTTCAAGTATATATAGAAGATATTGCATTAAGTATTGCAGATAAAGACCAACAACAAAAAATGATGATAGATATTGAAATATATAGAAAAATAGGAACTTTAATTTTAAGTACAGTATTTACATTGATACTCATGAAATTTGAATTAATTGTTATAGAATGTATATTATGTTTATTAGCAGTTATAGAAATAGGAATTAATTGTAAATTGTGTAAAAAGTTATCACAAAACACGAAAGATAGCATAAATATATGAGAATAAACGTTAATTTCCTATAACATCATGATAGTATTTTAAATAAAACATATAAAAATAAATAGAAAGGAGAAATATATGAAATTTTACATTATTCGACATGGACAAACTAATTGGAATAAAGAAGCAAAAATTCAAGGAAAAACAGATATTGAATTAAATGAAGAAGGAATCAAACAAGCAAATAAAGCAAAAGAAATCATGAAAAACTATCCAATAGATATCATTGTATCTTCTCCATTGAAAAGAGCAAAAAGAACGGCAGAAATTATCAATGAAGAAAAAAATGTGCCAATTATATTAGATAAAGCAATAGAAGAAAGAGGATTTGGAGACTTTGAGGGCAAAATACGAAAAGAAATTCAAGATGAAATATTAAATTCAGAAATATTAGATGATTATCAGTTAAATAAACAATATAAAGGTGTAGAGACTATACAGTCATTATGTGGTAGGGTATGGACATTGTTAGATTATTTAAAAAGAGATTATGCAGAGAAAAATATTTTACTTGTAACACATGGAGGTGTCATGGTAGCTGTAAATGGATATTTTAATGGTGTTAATGATAAAGGAATACTAGAAAGAGTATACTTAGAAAATTGTGAAGTAAAAATATATGAAATATAATTATTTATGAGAAAAGGAGGAAAAATGATGCAAGAATTTAATTATCATTCACACACATATAGATGTGGACATGCAGATTTAGACATGACAGATGAAGAATATGTAAAAGCATATATCAAAATGGGATTTAAAAAAATGGCATTTACAGACCATTGCCCAGAAAAAAACAAAATTGATAAAAGAAAAGACATGAGAATGGAATATGACCAAAGAAAGGAATATTTAGAGAGTATACAGGCTTTAAAACAAAAATATGCAGGGCAAATTGAAATTCAGAGTGGGTATGAAGTAGAATACTTGCCGGGTGAAGAAGAAAATTTAAAAGAACTGAAAGCGGAAACAAATAAAATGATTTTAGGGCAACATTTTGTTTATGATGATAACCAAGAACTAAAAATAATTGGAAAAACAGAACTGTCTGAGGAAGAACTATTAAGATATGCAGAATATATAGAAGAAGCGATGAAATGTGAAATTCCAGATATTATTGCACACCCAGATTTCTATATGTTAAAGAGAAAAACTTTTGGAGAAATTGAAGCAAAAGTGGCACATCATATTTGTCAAGCTGCTGAAAAATATAATGTACCTTTGGAGATTAATTTAAATAATATATTTAAAAAAATATATTATGAAGATAGTATATTAAATTATAAACCAATAGAAAAACAAAGAAAGAATTTAGAAAAAGTAGTATATCCATGTAAAGGATTTTGGGAAATTGCATCAAAATACCATGTGAATGTAATATATGGAATAGATGCTCACCATAGAGGACAAATTGAGTTGTTTAATGAATTGGTAGAATTAGCCAATGAAATATTAGGTAAAGAAACAATAGAAAAATTGAATTTTGTAAAATAGAAAAATAGAAAGATAGGATGGATAGATTATGGAAATCATTTTCGTTTTAATATTCTTCTTGGTAATATACATACCGTATATCATTGGCTTGATATTATTTGCTATATTAATCTGGGTAATTACCACAGAAAAGATAGGAAGTAAGTTACTTAAAGCCTCAATCATTCTAGTTGTTTTACTCTATTCAACTATAATATTAGGCAATTTTAAAAGCGAAACGCCTAATGATGTATATACAGAAATGAAGGAAATAAATGATAACCAAAATCTTATAGGATTATCAAAAGAAGAAGTGATTGCATTATTAGGAGAGCCGAAATATGAGCACACTGATGAAAAACAGAAAACGCAATATGTGTACAGTGCGGGAAACATACTTAAAGAAACATACTGGGGGCAGTCCTATTCTCATGACTATTATGAACTTAATGTTTTATTTGACGAAAATGATAAAGTGAAATATACGTATTTAAAACTGGTAACTTAAAGTACAATTATATGCGTAAAATATGATACCAATAGAAATAATTTAAAGTTGTTGTATAAATATGAAATCGAAACAAAAAAGGTAATATAAAATATTTTGAAAAATGGATTCAGTTAATGGGATAAAAATAGTATAGAAAATTTATTAAAAAACAATATTAACTTTAATGATTGTCTTAATCCGAATGAAGAAATAAATAACCTAATGAAAATTAAAGGGATTGGAAATTGGACAGCAGAATATATCTCTATGAGAATAATGAAAAATACAAATGTTTTACTAGATACAGATTATGGAATAAAAAAAGTATTTGAAAAATATCCAAAATTACAAAATAAAGAATTACAAGAAACATGGAATCCATGGAAAACATATATAACAGTTGGATTATGGAATTATTTAGAACAAATGGAAGAAACACAATAATATTTTGCAATGAATTTATAGAATAAAAAATGGAGGTTAAAGATGGGAAATATTATAGTATTATTTGAAGTAACAATTAAAGAAGGAAAAATGGAAGATTATCTAAAAAGAGCAAGTGAACTAAAAGAATATTTAAAAAATATAAAAGGATTTGTAAGAGCAGAAAGATTTTCAAGTCTTGCTACAGAAGGAAAACTTTTAAGTATGACAGTATGGGAAAATGAAAAAAGTGTAGAAGAATGGAGAAATTTAGAAGCACATAGGTTAAGTCAAAAGGCTGGTCGAGATAATGATTTTGTCGATTATAAAATAACAGTAGTAAAAGCTTTTAGAGAATATGGAATGAATGATAGAAAAAATGCTCCAAAGGATTCTAACGATTATTTTAAGATAGGATAGGATGTGAAAAAATGATATATATAACACACTATAATTCACCAATTGGAGATATTTTACTAGCTTCAAAGAATGATAAGTTAATTGGATTGTGGATAGAAAATCAAAAATACTATTTATCAAGTTTTAAAGAAGAATTACAAGAAGTAGAAAATAATGAAATTTTGAATAGAACAAAAGAGTGGTTAGATAAATATTTTGATGGTGAAAAACCAAATATAAATGAATTAGAATTAGAGCCTATTGGAAGTGATTTTAGAAAAAAGGTTTGGAAAATACTTTGCAATATTCCCTATGGCAAAGTAATAACGTATAATGATATAGCAAAAGAAATTGCAAAAGAAAAAGCAATAAAGAAAATGTCAGCACAGGCAGTAGGTCGGGGCAGTTGGGCATAATCCAATTTCTATTATTATTCCATGTCATAGAGTTGTAGGAAGTAATGGAAGTTTAACAGGTTATGCAGGAGGAATAAAAAGAAAAAAATATTTGTTAGAACACGAAAAAGTGGATATGAGTAATTTATTTCTACCAAAAAAAGGAACAGCTATCTAGTAAATATAATTTTAGATAATAACTGAATAAGTTATAGATGGAGGAAATAATGGTTTATAGCAAAAAATATCAATCTCCACTTGGAGTTATCACTTTAAATTCAGATGGAGAAAACTTAACAGCAGTATGTTTTGAAGATGGAAAAGATTATGGAAGATATATAAAGACAAGTGAAGAAAAAGACTTGCCAATATTTGATGAAACAATAAAATGGTTGGATATATATTTTCAAGGCAGAAATCCTGGATTTATTCCAAAATATAAGAGAAATGACATGACACCATTTAGGCAAGAAATAATTGATGAAATGCTAAAAATACCTTACGGACAAACAGTTACTTATAATGATATAGCAAAAGCAATTAGTAAAAAAAGGGGAATAAAAAGTATGTCCGCTCAAGCGGTTGGAGGGGCTGTTGGATGGAATCCAATTTGTATTATTATACCTTGCCATAGGGTTGTTGGAACAAACGGAAGTCTAACTGGATATGGTGGAGGAATAAATAATAAATTAAAACTTCTTGAATTAGAAGGTGTAGATATAAGTAAATATTCTGTACCAAAGAAAGGAACAGCTTTATAATGGAAAAAGAAAAAAGAAGAACTTTGTAATAATAATGAAATTATAAAAAACAAATTGAAAATAAAAGCAACAATAAATAATGCAAAAGTATTTATTGAATTACAAAAAGAGTTTGGTAGTTTTTCAAATTATATTTGGTTTTTTTCTAATTATACATTTTTCCCTTTTATGTATGGAATATATCCATATACAATGGCAACAGATAAGCAAAAACAAGCAATGAAAATAGTAGGTTATCCATATAATTATATGACTATTTATGAAATAACATATAAGGCATTAAAAAAGATACTAAAATAATACGCAAATATAGAATTGGAGAAAAGGTTGAAAAATAATTGCATTTTGGCGTTGTTAAACTTCACTTCCAAAATCCTCGATGTGCCAATAGCACACCTGCGGTTTTCTTCCTTGTTAGCCTAGACAAAAACACAATTCTTTTCCAACCAGATTGATGCCTTAAGGAATGAGATTAAAGTGGATAAAAAGATAATATCGGACAAAATTTAACATCTGAAGTAGAAGTATCAAAAATAAAATTAACTATCAATAATAATCAAGAAATTTATAAATAAGGAGAGTGTTAAAAATGGAAAAACAAACAGCAGGGAGAAGAGATTTAGGAGATTTTGCACCTAAATTTGCAGAATTAAATGATAATGTATTATTTGGAGAGGTATGGTCAAGAGAGGACAAACTATCTTTAAAAAATAGATCAATCGTTACCATTACTGCATTAATTAGTAAAGGAATAGTAGATAGTTCCTTAAAATATCATTTACAAACAGCTAAAAATAATGGTATAACAAAAACAGAAATGGCAGAAATATTAACACATTTAGCATTTTATGCAGGATGGCCAAATGCTTGGGCAGCATTTAGAATGGCAAAAGAAGTATATACAAATGATGAAGAAAAAGAAAAACATGGTGGATTCTTTGGAATGGGAGAGCCAAATGTAAATTTTGCTAAGTATTTTATTGGAAATTCTTATCTAAAACCACTAGCAAAAATGGAGAATATCTTTATTGCAAATGTAACATTTGAACCAAAATGTAGAAATAATTGGCATATTCACAAAGCTACAAAAGGTGGAGGTCAAATATTAATATGTGTTGAAGGAGAAGGTTGGTATCAAGAAGAGGGAAAATCAGCACAAAAACTAAAACCAGGAGATATTGTAACCATTCCTGCAAATGTGAAACATTGGCATGGGGCAACTGCTGATTCTTGGTTTAGTCATTTGGCAGTAGAGGTGCCAGGTGAAAATACATCAAATGAATGGCTAGAACCGGTGAATGATGAAGAATATGATGAATTGTAATTGGAGATTTAATGGAGGAATTTATGAAAATAGTAGTATTAACAGGAAGCCCACATAAAAATGGAACTTCTAACACTTTAGTACAAGAATTTGTGAAAGGAGCAACAGAAAATGGACACGAGGTTGAAATTATAGATATAGCAAAATCAAATATACATCCTTGTTTGGCTTGTGAAGCTTGTGGAATGAATGGAAATTGTGTTCAAAAAGATGAGGGAAATGAGATATTAAACAAAATCTTAAATTCGCATGCTATTGTTTTTGCAACACCAGTATATTACTTTGGTATGAGTGCACAATTAAAAATGATAATAGACAGATTCTATGCAAGGAATAGAGCAATCACAAGTAAACACTTAAAAGCCGCACTTATCACAACTGCATGGAATAATGATAACGTTGTTATGAGTGCAATCGAAAAACATTTTGAAATTATATTTAATTATTTGAATTTTGAAAACAGAGGAATGATATTAGCAAAAGGTTCTGGATATGTAGGAATGATTCCAGATGAATATTATAAACAAGCCTATGAATTAGGTAAAAATATATAAGGAGGAATGAATGATGAGTAAATGTTTAGTAGCTTATTTTTCAGCAAGTGGAGAGACCAAAAAAGTTGCAGAGAAATTAGCAACAGTTGTAAATGGAGCATTATATGAAATTATTCCAGAACAACCATACACAAATGCAGATTTGAACTGGATGGATAAAAACAGCAGAAGCTCAATAGAAATGAAAGATCATTCTTCAAGACCTGCCATAGCTGGTAGGGTAGAAAATATGGAAAACTATGATGTCATTTATGTTGGTTTTCCAATTTGGTGGTATGTTGCACCAACGATTATCAATACATTTTTAGAAGCCTATGATTTTTCAAGAAAAACAGTCATACCATTTGCAACTTCAGGAGGAAGTGGAATGGGAAATACATTAAATGAATTAAAACCATCTTGTTCAAGTACTACAAACTGGCGTGATGGAAAAAGATTTTCAAGTTCTGTGTCAGAAAAAGAACTTGCAGAGTGGGTGAATGAATTACATATATAAAATAAAGAAAGGGAAGCATGATATCAAGAAGAGGGAAAAACAGCACAAAAGTTAAAACCAGGAGATATTGTAACCATTCCTGCAAATGTGAAACATATGATATAATCTATCAAATAGTGTAATAGGAGAAATAAAAATGAAGGTAGAAGCATTATATAAAGATATTGAAAGAAAAGGAAAAAACAAAATAGAAACATATACCGAAGAAATAGATGAGTGGATCGAAAATAAGAATGATAGAAGAATGGGAATTGCTCTAACAATTAGACCAACAAAAGAAATAAAAGATGCAATAGAAAAAATAGAAAACGAAATAAAAAAAGTAGAACCAAATCAATATTATTATCCTCAAACAGATTATCATATAACTTTATTAGGAATTATAACTGCTAGACAAGGATTTCAATATACACATAAACAACTCGAAAATTTAAAAAAAGCAACAGGGGAAGCAATAAAATATGCAAAAAAATTTACTATAAAATTTGATGGAATTATATGTAGTGGTGGAGCTATTATGGTAAAAGGATTTTATGATAATGAGATGGAAAGCATAAGAAAAAATTTAAGACAAGCAATTCTAGACCATCACTTGAAATTAGATGAAAGATATCCTACAATGTCATCACATATTACCATTGGAAGATTTAAGAAACCAATAGAAAATAGAGAAGGCTTGATAGAATATTTACAAAAATATAATCATTTTGATTTTGGAGAATTTGTAGTGGGAGAAATAGAGCTAGTATACCATAACTGGTATGATTCTAAAAAAGAAATATTAGAAAAATATCATTTATAGCATCAGGTTTTGTAAATCAAAAAAAGTTATTAGAAAGTGAAGGTTTTACTTTTAAAGATCATATGTATGTTTATACAGATGGAGAAATAAAAGGGAGAATATTATGGGGTATAAAGAATATTTTTTAAAAAATAATATTAAGAATATAGAAGATTTGTTTGAGTTTGCAAAAAACATTCATTATGGTTGGATAGATCAAAAAAAGAAAATACATAGTGGAGTAAATGATGCTAATGAGTATTCCTTGCAAAGTCCTATGGAACTAATTAAAAATAAGATTGGTATTTGCTGGGACATGACAGAATTGTATAGGTGTTGGTTTTCAACTATGACAAATTTAAAATTTAAAACATATTATATTTTTTATGAAGATAAAAAAGGATGCCCAAGTCATTCTATTTTAGTATTTTATAAAGATAGCCATGTGTATTGGTTTGAACCATGGTTTGATAATGAGGATTTTCATTATAGAGGAATACATGAGTATAAGGATATAAATGAATTATTAGAAAATTTTAAATCGATTTTTTTTAAGTATTTAATATTTACAAAAAAAGTTGAAAAAGATTCTAGTATAAATAATATCTATATCTATAAGTATAATAAGCCTAAATATCATATAAATGGTTTTCAAATGAGAGAACATATAAACCATAGTGAGCTTATAAAATACAAGAATATATTCCAGAATGAATAAAAAAGAGAATAATTAGAAAAAAATAATTATAGTTATGAGAAAACAAGAAAAATAGGTAGTCTATAGTAGTAAAATCCAAAATATTAATAAAAATACTACACAAACGAAAAAAAATGTGATAAAATAACCCAGAAAGTTTAATTAATTCAAAAAATGGAAGATATTAACAATAAAAGAAAAAATAAAAAAGGGGGAATTAACCATGTCAGGACATTCAAAATGGCATAATATACAAGCCAAAAAAGGAAAAGCAGACGCAGCAAGAGGAAAAATATTCACGAAACTAGGAAGAGAATTATTAATCGCTGTAAAAGAAGGTGGACCAGACCCAGCAGGGAACTCAAAACTAAAAAATGTTATAGCAAAATGTAAAGCAGCAAATATGCCAAATGATACAATCAATAATGCAATAAAAAAAGCATCAACCAGTAATGAAAACTATGAGGAAATTGTATATGAAGGATATGGTCCAAATGGGGTAGCGGTAATTGTTGAAGCATCAACAGACAATAAAAATAGAACAGCAGCAGATGTAAGACATGTATTTGACAAAGCAGGAGGAAACTTAGGAACAACAGGTTGTGTGTCATATATGTTTAATAAAAAAGGTGTGATTGTTATTGAAAAAGAAACCACTTCTATGAGTGAAGATGATTTAATGATGTTAGCTTTAGAAGCAGGAGCAGAAGATTTTTCAGCAGAAGAGGAAATATATGAAATTACAACAGATCCATCAGATTTTACAGCTGTTCGTGAAAAATTAGAAGAAGCAGGATTAGAATTTTTAGAAGCAGAAGTACAAATGGTACCAACAACCACTGTAAAACTAGATGAAAAAGGAACAGAAAAAATGGAAAGACTAATTGAAAGATTAGAAGACCTAGATGATGTTGCAAATATTTATCATAACTGGGAAGAATAAAATGTGAATAGATAAATGACAATGGGAATACAGTTATTTATCTATTTATGTTATCAAGTATTATAAAATTTGTTAGAGCAATTGCTCAAAATGGAGGAATTTTATGGGACAAAAGAAAAACAAAACGATACGCATTATAATCATTGTATTATTAGTTAGCATTCTGCTTTTAGGAGGAATAATGGCATATTTATATGTCTTTACAGATATTTTAAAAAGCAACAAGCAATTGTTTTTCCAATATACATCACAAATAGTTCAAAATGAGGATGGTTTTATTGATAAACAAGTCATGCAATATATTGAAAAAAAGAAAAGCACAAGTTATGAAAATGAAGGAAATATATCATTCAATATAACAATACCAACATTAGAAGAAAAATTAGAATTAACTAATAATGTAAATGTAGATTTTTCTGGAAAAATAGATGCAAATAATGCAAAAGAAGAGAGACAAATTAGTATAAATTATTCAGACAATGTCAAATTTCCGTTTACCTATAGAAGAAGTGATAATATAATGGGGATACAAACCCAATATATAGGAAATAATTTTGTAGCAATAAGAAATGATAATGAGAATTCAGAATATGAAGCAATAAACAGAATTTCAGAAATTCAAAATATACAGTTTTCTAATGAAGAAATACAAAATCTAAAAACAAGGTATTTTGATAACATATTAAAAAATTTAGAGGATAGTAAATTTTCTAAAATAATAGAAGGAGACTTAACTGGATATAAATTAACATTAAGTGCTGAAGAATTTAAGAATATATGTGTGCAAATATTAGATTCTTTAAAGACGGATGAAAATACAATCAGTAAGATCAATGAGATATTAAACGCATTAGGATTATCCTCAAAAATTGATGCAGAACAAATAGATGAGATGATACAAAATATAAATACAGATTTAGACATTAATCATGATATAGAATTTACTGTATTTGAAAAAGAAAAAATGCTTACAAGAATAAGCTTTGGTTCAATAGTGATTAATAAAGAAGAAAATCAAGAAGATGTTTCTTATACAATATCTGCAAATCGTGCAGATGAAAGTGAAAAGATGTCTCTAAATATAAAATATACTGGACTACAGTCAGATACAATAAATGAAAATTATGAATTGGAATTTGTTATTGATCATACAGGTAATATTATTGAAGAACCAGAAAAAACGGGAACAAATGAAAATGATCATTCACAAAACACAACAATGCGATACCAATATACAATTTCAAATAATGTACAATTTAAGGATAATGTAGAAATAGAGAATTTAACAAGTGAAAATGCAGTTATTTTAAATGATAAAGACGATGCCTATGTAACCAATTTAATGAGTGCTATTGAGCAAAGAATCATTGAAGTAAATAAAGTGCAAATGGAAGAACTAGGCGTTTCAGAGGATGAAAATCCAATTCAATTTATTATTCCATCATCTTTATTGACAATAGTAGGAAATCCGACACAATTAAATGAAAATGAAGTAAATGCATTTAATGAAAAATTCGAACTATATCAAAGTACAAACACAAAAGGTGCTACTGTAAAAGGTTTATTGACAACTATTCAAAATAATAACGAAACAGAAGGAAATCATCAAATAGAAGAAATCAATATGGATGGAGAAGAATATGAAGTAACAGAGCAAAATATAACTTATTTGAAAAGTACGATTAATGTAGATGATGCTTATAGAGTAGAATTTGAAAAAGATAGCAATACAGGTTTGATTTATAGAGCTGTTATTAATAAACGTTAAAGGGAAGTGAGAAAGGACTCATTTCCCCTTTTTGTGATTTAAGAGGATTTTGAGAAATAAAATTAGTCATAAATGCATCATAACAGAATATATTAATATAGGAAGATCATATTTCAAATCAGACATATGTACAAAAATAGGGAAGGATGAGACAAAAATGGAAAAACTATTAGAAATTGTTAAGTTTTTTCCAATGAATTTATCAAATATATTATACAACACAATTATTTCCAATAATAAAATAAAAGATGAATTACAAGAAATTAGAATAAGAGTAGACAGACCTTTAATCCTAAAATTAAGAACAAGTGAAATGATTGTAGAATATAAAATCACACAAAATGAAATATTACAAATAGTAGAAAGATTATGTGAAAATTCTATCTATGCATATAAAAAACAATTGTGTGAAGGATATATTACCATAAGAGGGGGGCATCGAGTAGGAATAACAGGAACAACTGTAGTAGAAAATGGAGAAATTATCAATATAAAATATATTACCAGCTTAAACTTTAGAATAGCAAGGCAAATATTGAACTGTAGTAATCGAATTATCGGACAAGTTGTCGATACAAAAAACGACACAATATTTAACACATTGATTGTGTCACCACCCGGAAAAGGAAAAACAACAATTTTAAGAGATTTAATTCGTAAGTTAAGTAATGGAATAGCAGAGATAAACTTTAAAGGAAAAACTTGTGGTGTTGTTGACGAAAGAGGAGAAATAGCTGCTATGTACAGAGGAATTCCGCAAAATGATATCGGAATCAGAACAGATATTATTGACAATGTTCCAAAGGCAAAAGGAATTAAGATTTTAATAAGAACAATGGCTCCAGAAATCATTGCTTGTGATGAAATTGGAGGAACAGAAGATATACGGAGCAATAGAAGAAGCAATGCTATCGGGGGTAAAAGGTATATTTACAATGCATGGAAAAAATATTGAAGATATTCATGCCAATATATATGTAAAAAAAATGATTGATAGAAAAATGATTGAAAAAATTATTTTCATATAGTTCTAAAATAAAAAAGAGAGAATATACTATATACATATAAGAAAAGTTTTGCCATATGTGCAAAAAGTAAAGGACAAGGTGTAGGATATGCAAATCATTAAATATTTTATGCTGTTATTCATATTTATATCATCAAGTTTAATTGGGAAATACATATCTAAAAAATATACATATCGATTAAAAGAATTAGAAGAATTTAAAAATATCCTAAATGTTTTTAAGTCAAAGATTCGATTTACTTATGAGCCAATTCCAGAAATCTTTAAAGAAGTAGCAAATAAGACGAAGGAAAATATAGCAGAAATATTTGAAAAAGCACGGGAAAAATATGAGAGAGCTAAGTGCTGGGGAAGCTTGGGAAAAAGCCATAGAAACAAGTGAAACAAACCTTACAGAAGAAGATAAAAATGTATTGTTCATGCTTTCTAAAATGTTAGGACAAACAGATGTAGAAGGTCAGATTAGTCAAATAGAAGTTACAGAAGAATTTTTAGAAAAACAGATAAAAGAAGCAGAAGATGAAAAAAATAAAAATGAGAAGTTATATAGCAGATTGGGAACGACAATAGGATTAGTAATTGTCATCATTTTAATATAAAGGAGAAACGTAAGATGGATATTAATTTATTATTTAAAATAGCAGCAATAGGGATACTAGTTGCAGTCTTACATCAAGTATTAGTAAGAGCGGGAAGAGAAGACCAAGCAATGATGACAACTTTAGCCGGATTAGTGATTGTTCTAACAATGGTTATAAAAGAAATTAGTGAATTGTTTGATACAGTAAGAACCATATTTGGACTATAGATGGAACAAGTTTCAAATACAATCATAAGGGGAATATGTCAATGGAAATCATTAAAATTATAGGAATTGGTTTAATTGCATTGATTATAATCATATTACTCAAACAATACAAACCAGAGTTTGTCATCTATATAAGTTTATTGACAGGTGTTCTTATATTACTACTATTAATGGATCAACTGACTGGCATTGTAAATCTCATACAATCAATTGCAGGAAAAGCCAATATCAACAGTCAATTTTTAGCATTATTAATAAAAATAACAGGAATTGCTTTTCTTTCAGAATTTGCAGTAAGCATATGTCAAGACGCAGGGGAAGGAGCAATTGCTAGTAAAATTGAGTTAGGAAGTAAGATAATTATCATATCTATGTCCATACCAATTATATCTAGCTTATTAGAAATCATACTTGAAATTTTGCCATAATGTAATTTCAAAATTTTAGTAAATAAAGATAAATGAATGTTAAGAAAAATTCATAGGGAGTAAACGTGAAAAAAATCATATATGTTTTTATATTAATGATGATTTTTATCAATCTAATCATGCCAAAAGTCATCGCGACTGATGATGAAACACTAGAAGAACAACAAGAAGAATTTGGGATTGGTGAATTTATTGAAAAAACAGAAGAATATTCTGGTGAATTCTTCGAAGATATCAATATTAGTGAAATGTTAGACAATGCGATAAAAGGAGAAGTGGATAATCAAACAATATTAAAAAAAGTATTAAACTTATTAGGAGGACAACTTGTAAATGGATTGACCATATTAGGAAGTGTATTAGCAATTGTTATCATACATAGTATATTAAAATCTGTAAGTGAAAGTCTGGAAAATACCACAATTTCAAAACTAATATATTATGTTCAATATATCTTAATTGTTACCATAATTATGATGAATTTTTCAGATATTGTACAAGTTGTCAAAGACACTTGTAATAACTTAGTTGGATTTATGAATATATTAATTCCTTTATTAATTTCTTTAATGATATACACAGGTAGTATAACCACAAGTGGTATATTAGAACCGATTATTCTATTTTTAATTAATTTCATAGGAAATATCATACAAACCATTATCATTCCACTTGTACTCATTTTTACAAGCTTAATTGTTATATCAAAAATTTCAGACAATGTGCAAATAGACAAATTGTCTAAATTTCTAAAATCTGGAGTTGTATGGTTTTTTGGTATTATTCTTACCATTTTTGTGGGGGTTATATCATTAGAAGGAACACTTTCAAGTAGTGTAGATGGGATAACAGCAAAAACAACAAAAGCAGTTGTTAGTTCAGCAGTCCCAGTAGTAGGAAAAATCCTAGGGGATGCAGTAGACACCGTTTTAGGATGTGGAATAATTTTAAAAAATGCAGTAGGTCTGATTGGTGTCATTGTTGTAATAGGCATATGTATTTTACCAATTTTAAAATTAGGAATATTAACCATTGCATATAAATTGATGTCCGCCATTTGTGAACCAATTGCAGACAAAAATATAACTAGTTTGTTAGATCAAATAGGAGATGTATACAAAATTTTCTTAGCAATTTTATGTTCTATATCTGTTATGTTAATTGTAGGAACAGCATTAGTTGTTAAGATATCTAATACAGGAATGATGTATAGGTAAGGGGAAGTTATGATAGAATTTTTAAGTACATGGGCAAAAAGTCTTGGATTAACAATCATTGTGATATCTATATTAGAAATGCTATTACCCAATAATAAAACAAAAAAGTATGTAAGAATGATATTTGGTGTGTATATTTTATTTACAATGATATCACCATTTATAAAAAATAAAGAGATATTAGATGTTAGCACATATGACTTAAATGCATATATTGATAGCAATACAAATAATCAAATAGGAAAAAATGAAACTTCTATGGATAATCGAATAGAAGAAATCTATATAGAAGAATTAGAAAAAGACATCACGCAAAAAATAGAAGACTTAGGATATCAAATGATAACATGTAATGTATATGCTACCTTATCTAGTAAAAACGACGAAAATTATATAGAAAAAATTGAATTAACGGTAGAGAAAAAACAAGAAAGCACAGAAAATAGCGAGCAAGAACAACAAAGCATGGAAGACAAACTGGTAGAAGAAATACAAAAAATAAAACCAATCAATACAACCATAGGAGACAGAAATCGTAATGAAGAAGAAAACAATACGAAACAAAATTTAAATAATCAAGACATTCAGAAGATAAAAAAATTCTTAAAAGAAGAATATGGAGTGGAAGAAAAATGTTTAAAGATCAATTAAAAAATTTAATTAATCCTAAAGAAGGAAATAAAAATAACAAAAAGAAAATAGAAAATTTAATATTTTTAGTTGTTATACTGATTATTACCATTGTAATGATAAATATGATATGGAATGGGGATAAAAAGAGCAGTAAAGATGAAAACGCACAAAATGACACTTCAAAACAGCTAGCAAAACAAAACGATAAAACAGCAGTAGAAGTAGGAAGTAGTAATGCAAATGAACTAGAAATAAAATTAGAAAATATACTATCCAAAATTCAAGGGGTAGGAGAAGTGGAAGTATTAATAAATTATTCTGAATCTAGTGAAATTATTCCAATGTATAATGAAAATACAAAAAATAGCAATACAGAAGAAACAGATACATCTGGAGGAACAAGAACAATACAAGAAACAGACTCGCAAAAAGAAATCATATATGAAGAAAACAATGGAGAAAAAACACCCATTACACAGAAAATAGTAGAGCCAAAAATAGAAGGCGCAATTGTTACAGCAAAAGGAGCAAATAATACAGATGTGAAAGCAAAAATTATTCAAGCTGTTGAAGCAGTAACAGGTTTAGCAACGCACAAAATACAAGTATTTGAAATGAACGTGTCCAATTAGGGACGTTTCTCTTTGAGACATTTTTATGTAAAGTTTTTCAAATATTTCTTTTGAAAATAAGTTTACAATATTCAATTTCACTTTTAACAATTTTATGATAAAGTTATATAACTTTACATAAAAATGTCTCAAAGAGAAACGTCCCTAATTGGACAATTGGACACTTAATTGGACAGCCAACTGAATAAAACTAGATTACTAGAGAAAGGAGATAAAAGTATGAAAATAATGAAAGGATTGTTGAAAAAAAATCAAGTAATTATCTATGTAATTGCATTAATGTTAGTAACAGCTGGGTACTTAAATTATACAACCAATACATCAAAGCAAGTATCAGCACAAACAGCGATGGAAATGGAAGCAAATGATGATATGCAAATTGCCGATATTGGGGATGCAACATTAGTAAGTAGTGAGGCAGTTAGTCAAAATGAAACAGAAGAGAATAAGGCACAAAATGCAATAGATACAAGTACAAATGTAACTGAAAATGCAAATACAAATACAACATCGAATGTAGAAGAAAAGAATACAACACAGACAAATGCTACAGTTACAACAGATGAATATTTTACAAAATCTAAATTGGAAAGAGATACGATGTATTCACAAATGCTAGAAAGTTATGAAAACATATTAAATAGTAGTAATAGCTTGGAAACACAGAAACAAAGTGCAACTGAAGAAATAAAAAAAATTAATGATACTAAAAATAGTATTATGATATGTGAAAATTTAATTAGTACAAAAGGGTTTGCAAATAATATTATTTTTGTAAATGGTGACAGTGTTAGTGTGATTATTGGGATAGAAGAATTAAAACAAGAAGAAGTAGCACAGATACAAAATATTATTTCTAGAGAATTGACGACAGAAATTGAAAACATACATATATCTACAAAATAAATAATAAAATTGCTTAAGAATATTTCAATAATAATTGAATATTCTTAAGCAATTTTATTGGTCATGATTCTAATATATTCTCCCAATTCCTCATTTGTTAATTCTAATTCTAAAATCAAATTTTTCAAAACATCTCTTCTAGGTAAATCTTCTTCATTATCAATTCGTATATATTGTCTTAAACTAATTCCTAATATTTCAGACATTTTTTCCTGTGTATATTTTTTTGCCTTTCTTTTTTCTTTTATCATATACATCACCTTAAATAAAAGCTCAAAATAATTATGACACAAAAAGAAAGCAAATTGTATTGACATTTAATGTCATGCGGATAATTACAAAAAATTCTGACCACCTATCCTAGCTTGAAAAAAATAAAAAATACATATATAATAACAAAGATAAAATTTATTTTTCTATATTAGGAAAGTCATGCTGACTTTCTAATATAGAAAAACACATTGTACACAATTTTACTAAAGTAAAATTTGGCGCCGAACAATAACGCGGGTTTTAAAAATGTTATAAATAGAGAAAATGTTTTAAAAAGCCCGCTATTGTTTAGAAGCTTTTTAACTAACGATATAGATTAAATTTTGAACAAGTGCAATAATTTAGAAAAGAAAAAATTTATATAAGAAATTTCGCAAGGAGGAAAAATCATGTTAAAAAAAGTATTAATTGCTAATAGAGGAGAAATTGCAGTTAGAATTATAAGAGCATGTAGAGAAATGGGAATAAGAACAGTAGCCATTTATTCAGAAGCAGACAAAAATGCATTACATGTACAATTAGCAGATGAAGCAATTTGTGTAGGTCCAGCACCATCTAATAAAAGTTATTTAAATGTAAAAGCAATACTAGAAACAGCATGTTTAACAGGAGCAGATAGCATTCATCCGGGATTTGGATTCTTATCAGAAAATGCAAATTTTGCAAAGATTTGTCAAGAAACAGGAATTAAATTTATAGGTCCAGATTATAAACTAATTGAACTATTAGGAAACAAATCAAAAGCAAAAGAAACCATGAAAAGAGCAGGTGTTCCGGTTGTTCCGGGTTCAGACGGATTAATTTATTCAAAAGAACAAGCAATAAATTTAGCAGAACAAATTCAATATCCTGTCATGTTAAAAGCATCAGCAGGTGGTGGAGGAAGAGGCATTCGAATTGCCTATTCTAAAGAAGAACTAGAAAAAGAATATGACATTGTAAAACAAGAAGCAAAAGTATCTTTTAATGATGACAGTTTATACTTAGAAAAATTTGTAGAAAATCCAAGGCATGTAGAGATACAAATATTAGCAGATGAACATGGAAATTGTATTCATTTAGGAGAAAGAGACTGTTCTGTACAAAGAAGAAATCAAAAAGTGTTAGAAGAAACTCCAAGTGGTATATTAGACGAAAAAACAAGAAAAAAAATGGGAGAAGTTGCCGTAAAAGCCGTAAAAGAGATTGGCTATTCTAATGCAGGAACCATTGAGTTTTTAGTAGACAAAAACAAAGATTTTTACTTCATGGAAATGAACACAAGAGTACAAGTTGAACATCCTGTAACAGAAATGGTAACAGGAGTAGACATTATAAAAGAACAAATCAAAATTGCAAGTGGTGAAGAATTAACATACAAACAAGAAGATATTGAATTTGAAGGACATTCTATGGAGGTAAGAATCAATGCAGAAAATCCAGACAAAAATTTCATGCCATGTCCGGGAACCATAACAGGACTACATATACCGGGAGGAAATGGAATCAGAGTCGATACAGCTATATATAGTGGTTATACAGTTCCACCTACTTATGATTCAATGCTTGCAAAACTAATTGTACACGGGAAAAATAGAGAAGAATCTATTGCCAAGATGAAAAGTGCAGTAGCAGAATTTGTTATAGAAGGAATCACAACAAACATAGATTTCTTATTAAAAATATTAGAAAATGAAAACTTTAAAACAAATCATTATGATACATCATTTATTCAAAAAGAAATGGAATGAAGAAACATGCCAAATTGTTCTAAAAATTCAAAAGGATAACATAAGGAGGGAAAAACTTTGGTAATAGACAAAGTAAAAAAAGTAAATGAGAAAGAAGAGAAAAGAATAAAAAATGAAAAAGCTTCTGACATGATGATTGGAAAATGGGTAAAATGTGATAAATGTAAAGAAATCATCTATAAAGAAGATTTACATCAAAACTTAAGTGTATGTCCAAATTGTGGAAGACATTTTAGGTTATCAGCCAGAAGAAGAATTAAACAAATTGCAGATGAAGGAACTTTCCAAGAAATTGGTCAAGAAATCATAACAAAAGATCCTTTGGAATTTAAAGGGTATATGAAAAAAGTAGAATTGTTAAAAGAAAAAACAAAAATTGAAGAAGCTGTAAAATGTGGAATATGTGAAATAGAAGGAGAAAAAGCAGTTCTTGGCGTTATGGATGGGAACTTTTTAATGGGAAGTATGGGATCAGCAGTAGGAGAAAGAATTACATTAGCAATTGAAACAGCGACGAAGAAAAAACTTCCATTGGTCATATTCTGCGTTTCGGGTGGTGCCAGAATGCAAGAAGGTATTATTTCTTTAATGCAAATGGCAAAGACCTCAAGTGCACTTACAAAATTAGATAAAGCAGGTCAATTATATATTTCTGTACTAACAGATCCAACGACTGGAGGGGTAACGGCCAGTTTTGCTAGTTTAGGAGATATTATTTTAGCAGAACCACATGCATTAATTGGGTTTGCAGGTCCAAGAGTAATAGAACAAACAATCAAACAAAAATTGCCAGAAGGCTTCCAAAGTTCAGAATTTTTATTAGAACATGGATTTATAGACAAAATAGTCGAAAGAAAAGATATGAAAGCAACAATTGCCCAATTTATTAGATTACATAAATAATATAAAAAGTAAATAACAAACCAGAGAGAGAAAACATTTTAAACAAAACATTAAAACGTGTTTTCTACATAAATAAAAGAGGAATTTTGGACCTCAAGAAAGGAATGAGATAAAATGGCAAAAATAACCGCTTGGGACAGAGTAATGTTGGCAAGAAAAATTGACAGGCCAAAGGCATTAGACTATATTAATGAACTGTTTGATGATTTTATAGAATTACATGGAGACAGAAATTTTGCAGACGACAAAGCAATCATTGGAGGAATTGCAACTTTTGAAGGAATACCTGTAACAGTAATTGGAGAACAAAAAGGAAAAAAAGCCAAAGAAAATATGGAAAGAAATTTTGGAATGCCAAGTCCAGAAGGGTATAGAAAAGCACTAAGATTAATGAAACAAGCAGAAAAATTCAATAGACCAATTATTACATTTATCGATACACCGGGTGCCTATCCCGGTATGGGAGCAGAAGAAAGAGGGCAAGGAGAGGCTATCGCCAGAAACCTATTCGAAATGACAAATTTAGAAGTGCCTATCATTTGTATTGTCATAGGAGAAGGATCTAGCGGAGGCGCATTAGCAATTGCTGTAGGAGATAGAATTGTTATGTTAGAAAATGCAATCTATTCAATACTATCACCAGAAGGATTTGCTAGTATCTTATATAAAGATTCTACAAAAGCAAAAGAAGCAGCAGAAGATATGAAGGCAACAGCAAAAGATTTAAAGGCATTTGGTGTTATAGACAAAATCATAAAAGAACCAGAAGGTGGAGCACGGAGAAGACTTTGAGAGTGTTACAAAAGAATTAAAAACCTATATTAAAAACAGCCTAAAAGAATTAAAGAAATTATCAAAAAAGCAGTTGATAGAAAGTAGATATGAAAAATTTAGAACGATGTGCTAAATTCAATATACAATATGATTAAAATTAAAAAATATAACATAGGGAATAAAAATGCAAAATTTTCCCTAAAAATAAGGAGGAATTTAAAAATGTTATTAGAAGGTAAAAAAGTAGTTATTATGGGAGTAAGAAACAAATGGAGTATTGCATGGGGAGCTGTACAATCAGCGTATGAGCAAGGTGCAGAAGTAATATGTACTTGTTCTGGAGATAGTGTAGAAAAAGTAAAAGATTTAGTAAAAGATATGAAAAATGTAAGTGTTTATGAATGTAATGATGTTAGCAAAGATGAAGATATAAATACTTGTCTAGAAGAAATTAAAAAAGAACATGGAAAAGTAGATGGATTATTACATGCAATTGCACATGCCTATACAGAAGATTTAAGAAATGATTTTATTTTAACATCAAGAGATGGTTATGCACATGCTCAAGATGTAAGTAGTTATTCATTAGTGGCAATTGCTAGAATGGCAAGAGAAAAAGAAATGTTAAATGAAGGAGCAAGTATAGTTGCTTATACATATTATGGTTCAGAAAAAGTAATTGATGGGTATAATGTGATGGGCGTTGCAAAAGCAGCACTAGAAACAAGTATTAGATATTTAGCAAAAGATCTAGGTAAAGAAGGGTATAGAATTAATGGAATCTCATCAGGACCAATTAAAACCTTATCTGCAAAAGGAATTAAAGATTTTGGATCAATCTTAGATGTTGTTGAAGAAAGAGCACCATTACATAAAAATGTAACCATTAACCAAGTAGGAGATGCGACAGCATTTTTATTTAGTGATATGTCAAGTGCTATTACAGGAGAAATTATCCACGTTGATAACGGATTTTCAATTGTTGGGGTTTAACAATCAAAAGATATATGTGCATTTTAAATGAAAAAATTACTTTATATAAAGTAATTTTTTTCAGATTGTTGACAAAGTATATAAAAATATTTTGTTCAACAATCTTTTCT
>CAMMWP010000013.1 GCA_946500615.1 uncultured Clostridium sp.
ACGACGCCAAAATTGTAATTATTTTTCAACCTTTCTCCCTCATTTTTTATTGTATAGAAAACACGCTATACAACAAAGTTCAGCTTCTTATAGTTTTAGGTTAGGTATTGCATTTAAATCTAATTCGTCTCTTTTTCCTTGTATATAATGATAGTATCCAGCAGATGCAATCATGGCTGCATTATCTGTACATAATTTTAAATCTGGCATATAGATTTTTATTTCTTTATTTTTATCCTCTTCTTGCAAGTCTGAAAATGCTTTTCTAATAAATATATTAGCTGATACGCCTCCCGCTAATGCAATTGTTTTAATGCCTGTTTGTTTTATTGCTTTTTTTACGTTTTCTATTAATATTTCAGTCATTGTTTTTTCAAAGCTTGCACATAAATCTGCTTTATTGATTTCTGGATTTTTATGATATACATTAATAACTGCTGTTTTGATACCACTAAAACTAAAATCCATGTTTTCAAAATGTGTTTTTGGTAAATCAATATTTGGTATTCCTTTTTCTGCTAGTTTATCTACTTTAGGTCCTCCCGGATATCCCAATCCTACTACTCTTGCAACTTTATCAAAGGCTTCTCCGATAGCATCATCTCTTGTTTTTCCTAATACCTCAAATTCTGTGTAGTTTTTAACATGTATGGTTTGTGTATTTCCTCCAGACATCATCATACATAAAAAAGGCGGTTTTAATTCTTTGTATGTAATATAATTAGCAGCAATATGCCCTTGTATATGATTTACTCCCACTAATGGTTTATCTAATGCAAAACTTAATGCTTTTGCATAAGATAATCCAACCAATAAAGCCCCTACTAAACCCGGACCATATGTTGGTGTTATGGCATCTATTTGTTCTAATTTCATGTTTGCTTCTTCTAATGCCTTTTTCGTAACTCTTGAAATAGCCTCTATATGATTTCTAGAGGCTATCTCTGGTACCACTCCTCCATATTTTTCATGTATAGGAATTTGTGTGTCAATGATATTAGATAGAATTTCTCTACCATTTTTTACGATTGCTACTGATGTTTCATCACAACTTGATTCAATTCCTAATGTATATACTTCTTTCATGTTTCCTCCATGTATTATTTTTTTGATATCTATTTTTCTTTTCTCATTTATTTATCATTTTATATGCCCCAAATTGCCATTGCTAAATTTGATATCCATCCGCCTACTACTTGGATTCCCGGTGTTATGATATATGATGCTAAACCAGTTATCCATACTACTACAAATATGATGTAAAAAATCTGTTCATTGTTAATAAAAAATGATTTTGCATTATATGGTAAAAATGGCATAATAACTTTCGAGCCATCTAGTGGTGGTAATGGAATTAAGTTAAATAGTCCTAATCCTACATTAATAGATACCGTTGCACTAATTAAGCTCATAAGTATTTCACCCATTGTAGATAGTAAAAATGATGTATCTGCAAATTTATAAATTCCATAATATATAATCGCAAAGATAATGGCAAGTATGAAATTCATAATAGGTCCTGCTATTGATACAAGTGCTTCTCCCTTTTCCATTGACATTTTTCTCGTATAGTTTCTTGGATTTACGTGGACTGGTTTTCCCCAACCAAATCCTGCAAATAACAATAATACGGTTCCTATTGGATCTAAATGGTCAAGTGGATTTAAACTAAGTCTTCCTTCTCTTCTTGCTGTGTCATCTCCTAATTTGTCTGCCACAAAGGCATGAGCAAATTCGTGGAAAGTAATGGCTATTAATACTCCCGGTACACTAATTAATAGTGAAAATAACATTCCCGGATTTGCTAAATATTGTACAACCATAGATAATACCATGATACCTAATATGATATATATCATTCTTTTATCAAATGAAAAATTAAACATATAAACTCCTATCTTCCCCTTAAATTACCATTATTCGTTTTTCTTGAAAATGTTTTAGACTTTCTTAATGCTTTTCTTCTATTTTTATGTTTATAAATCTTCTGTTTTAAATGTTAAATATCCTTCGTATAAATAACTACTATCTATACCTTTCATATATATTTTTCTGTCATTTACTTTATCTGTTAAACTATTTTTTAATAGTTCTTTTATTTCTAGATCTTTTATGGGACTACGTTCCATTGCAAGTAAATATTCTGTTTTATCTACCTTAGCCCAATCCACTACTAAATTTAATTCTTTTTTCAAAATTAAATCTAGCCAAATTCTCATACTTCTTCCATTTCCTTCTCTAAATGGATGTGCAATATTCATTTCTACATATTTTTCAATAATTTCTTCATAGGTCGACTGTGGCATTTTTTCGATATTTTTAACTGCTTCTTCAAGATACGCTAGTGGTGTAAATCTGAAATTTCCTTTTGCTATATTTACCGTTCTTAAAGTTCCTGCAAATTCATATATTTCACTAAATAACTGTTTATGAATTTTCTTCAAAGAATCAAATGTTCCTGCTTCTAATTCGTTCAAATATCCTGTTTCAAACATTTCTTTAGCATGTTTTTTACTTATTTTTTCTTCTTCTCTTGATAATTCTGCTTGATCAGTAATATTTAATTTGTTTTCTAATGTCATTTTTACCTCCTAAATAGGGTATGCAAATTTTGCGAATTTTAATAATTTATTCATCTTCCTTTAATACTTGTTCTATTGTTGACATGTAACTTTGTAACTTTTCATCAAGCCTTTTTTGACATTTTTCAAATACTTGGACTAATTGTCCTAAATTTCCTGTCGTTTGAGCCTTATATAAAGATTCCTTATATTCTTTATTATATGCATCATCAATAGCAATTAAGTCAATGTTATTTTCTAAACATTGTCTGAGTATGATAAATCTTCCTATTCTTCCATTTCCATCTTGAAAAGGGTGTATATGTTCAAATTTTTGATGAAAATCAGCTATGGCAAAAATATCTTTTTTGCTTTCATTCCAATCTTCAAGTAAATTATATATGCTATTTTCGACTAAATGTGGTTCACACAATTTTAAATCTGTCTTAGAAAGTCGATTCTCATATTTTTTCCATTTTCCAATATTGTCTATTTCATCGTCTACAGTTCCTTTTTTCAATAATCTATGCCACTGCCATAGTAAATATTTATCAAATGAATCTTTTAGTGTATCTATTACATTGTCAAATAATTCTAATGAATTTTTAGTTTCTATTACATCATCAAAAAAATGTTCACCGATTAACTTGTTTTTGTTCTAAAAGATCTATTAAATTTTCTTTACTAAATGTACTTCCTTCCAATTTGTTTGAGTGATATAGATATTCTATTTTTATTGCATCATATACTGAATTTTTTATCTTGGATAATTTTTGCATAGCATTAATAGATATTTTCATATACATCCCCTCCCCTTCATATTTTTTTATTTTTATTATTTTTCATTATTCAATGGTTTCATGGTTGGAAATAATAGTACATCTCTTATTGTTGCTGCATCTGTTAATAACATAATCATTCTGTCAATTCCAATTCCTAATCCACCTGTTGGAGGTAATCCGATTTCTAAAGCTTGGATATAATCTTCATCCATCATTCCAGCTTCTTCATCTCCTGCATCTCTTGCCTCTACTTGTTTTTTAAATCTTTCATACTGGTCAATCGGATCATTTAATTCTGAGAAAGCATTTCCATATTCTCTTCCTCCAATAAATGCTTCAAATCTTTCTGTCATTCTTTTATCTTTTGGACATTTTTTTGCAAGTGGTGAAATTTCGATCGGATAATCATATACAAATGTTGGTTGTATCAATGTTTCTTCTACATATTCTTCAAAGAATAGACTAATTACATCTCCTCTTGTTTCTTTTGTTTTGTCTGGAATATCTATTTTTCTTTCTTTTGCTAAAGCTACTGCTTCCTCATCTGTTTGAATCTCATTAAAATCAACACCTGTTACTTCTTTTATGGCATCTATCATAGAAATTCTCTTCCAGCCCGGTTTTAAATCAATTTCTTGTCCTTGATACGTAATTTTTGTTGTTCCTAATACTTTTTCAGCAACTTTTGAAAATAGCTCTTCTGTAATATCCATCATATCATGATAGTCTTCATATGCAGCATATAACTCGATAGTTGTAAATTCTGGGTTATGTTTTTGGTCCATTCCTTCATTTCTAAAGATTCTTCCCATTTCATAAACTTTATCATATCCACCTACAATTAGTCTTTTTAGGTTTAATTCTGTCGCAATTCTTAAATACATATCTATGTTTAGTGCATTGTGATGTGTTATAAATGGTTTTGCTGTTGCCCCACCAGAAATTGTATTTAACATTGGTGTATCTACTTCTAAGTAGCCTTTTTCATCTAGGATATTTCTAATTTCTCTTATAATTTTGCTTCTTAGAATAAATGTTTCTTTTACTTCTGGATTCATTATTAAGTCTACATATCTTTGACGATATCTTAGGTCTACATCTTTTAGTCCATGAAATTTTTCTGGCAATGGTCTTAAAGATTTTGAAAGTAATGTTACTTCTTTTGCGTGTACAGATATTTCTTCCGTTCTTGTTTTAAATACAAAACCTGTAATTCCAATGATGTCTCCTATATCCCAAGTTTTAAATGCTTTATAGCTTTCTTCTCCTAAATCATTGATACTAACATAACTTTGGATTTTTTCATCACAGTCTTGTATTGTACAAAATGATGCTTTTCCCATAATTCTTTTGGCTATGATTCTTCCTGCAACTGTTACATCTTTTTGTTCAAATGCTTCATAATTTGCTTTGATTTCTCCTGCTGTATTTGTTCTATTAAATTTTGTAATCTCAAATGGATCTTTTCCTTCTGCTTGTAATTCTGCTAATTTATCTCTTCTGATTTGCATTAAATGATTCATGTCTAATTCTTCTGTTTGATTTTGATTTACATTGTTTTTGTTTTCTGACATATACAATTTCATTCCTTTCTTTTTATATTAAGAGTTAATCGTTTTTTACATCTATTTTCTCTTTTGGTCTTCTCTTTAACTTGTTACATTATATCCTAATTTTACCAAAAAGTAAAGAAAACTATTCTGAAAATTCAAAATAGTTTTTTTATTGTATATTTATTGAATTTCGTGTGGTTCTTCTGCTGTCCCTGCTTTTCTTATGATATTGATATTAGATTTTAGAGAAACTACAGGGCGAACACCATAATTGGTGCTGTACGTACCGCCATAAGAATTAAACAAGTAGTTATCGTTACCCACATTGCCAATATACACGTTGCGTAATCCGAAGTAAACACTACCAGAGCCCGTATAGGTACACAGAGAAGCCAACCAGTAGTCTTGTCCGTCTGATGTTCTTGAAAATAGCATTTCATGCTCTACACTATCTGTTAATATTCCTACTTCTTCTCCACTTTCACTGGTTGTTAATGTATTTGGATAATAATAATATATTGTACTTTCTAATTGTTTACTCTCTCCTGTTGTCAAAGACTTCCATATATCATTTTGTTTATCATAATATCTAAATATTGTACTTGAATTTCCATATGTTCCACTTTTATTATTTAATGTATCTTGGTAACTTATATTACTTGCGTTTTTTATATATGTCACTTCATTTCCATATTCATGTATCTCTCCATCATAGCATTGGGCTGTTTTTGGATTATATCCTGTGATATTATTTATATCATCTGCATCTACGCTTCTTGCTCCACTAGCACCATTTCCTTTTCCATATATTTCACATATATCATTTAGTTCTTTTATTCCCCATTCATATCCTGTTTGTCCTCTTAAATAGAAATTACTATTATCTATTGTTTGCACAATATCTGCTGATATTAATAAGATTTCATCTGTATTCTTATCTATTCCTAATACTCTCCATCCATTTGTATTGGCTGACACACTAAAGGTTTGGTTCGCATATCCATTTCCCTCTGTCATATTTTGGTTTGTATCTGCTATGGCTGCTGCTTGATCACTATGATATGTCCCTTGTGGTGATGTATATGTTGTTGTTATGGCTCCTCCATTTGTTGGGTCATAATTTATATAATCTCCTACTTGTAAAACATGAGCCACTTTTACTTCTGATACAATTTCATCTCCATGAATTACTTGTATTTCATAATCTTTTAGTAAATTTTCTATTGGAACATCAATTATAAATTCATTTCCTGTAAATTCTTCTGTTGTATACCATGAATTCTCCTCTTCTCCTCCATCTACTTTTAATCGATACCTTACTTGCCATTTATTTACATATTGGTCATAACGAATATTCATGATATGTATTTTTCCTTGACCATTTTTTACTTCTGATGTTATCTCAAAACTTAAATTTCCATCTATCTTATTATATTCTACATTATACACGCCATTTGGTACTTGATTCAAAGTATAATATATTTTTCCATCTTCCTTAAATCCTTGAACACTAATTATACTTCTTTTTTCCACATTTACAAAAAACTCATATTCCATATTTTCTAAGCCTAATGCTTGTATGGTTTCTATATCATAATATCTATATCCTGTTTTGTCTGTAATACCAGAGCCTTCTGATGAAAAAATCTCATCTAATTTACCCGCATCAAAAATACTTTCTGGCATTTTTCCAATCTCTTGTATCCCTCGCTTTTCTAGTTCGGTTTCTGTTGCTACCTGTCCTTTTCCCACATATTCTATTCCATTTACCATGACAGTTTTATTATTGGCATAACTATCATACAATTCATTGACTTTTTGTTGCATTACTTTCAATTCTGTTGTAAATTTAGTCAGTTTTGCTGATCGTATAGTGCTAATTCCACTATATACAGATATTGAAGCCAATATGATTAATACAATAATGGTAATAACTAGACTAACTAAAGTAATTCCAGCATTGTTTTTTTTCATCCTTTGTTCCTCCATCATTCTTTCCTACTAAACCTTTATATTATATAAAAATTTAGCTGAGCATTATTTCCCATATATGAACTTTTTATGTTCGCATAAAGTATATTTGGCTGGGGTACTGTGATTCGAACACAGGAATGTCGGAGTCAGAATCCGATGCCTTACCGCTTGGCGATACCCCAATATATATTTATATTATATAGTGTCTATTCATATTTTACAAGTATTTTTTAGAATTTATTAGAATACTATTTTTCTTTTAAGATGATAAATTTGTATTTCAACTCATAAAAATAAAAAGTTTTAGACTGTTTTTCGTGTTTCTATTTCAACATTCTTTTACAAACAATTTAAACTGACTATGCTAAATGTAAGTAAATATTTTGAGTATTTAATAAATATTTAAATAGTATTCTAATGTCCCTGTACATAAATTAAAAATTGATATTCTCTTAATGTTTTTCCTTCTATTGTATCTTTCTGATCTTTTTCATCACTTCCTTCATAATTCCATTCCCAATAAATAGAAATTGTCTTTTCTTCATTTTTTAGTATGTTTCCTGTCAATTCAGCACTTAGTTCTTCCAATGAAGAATATCTTTTTCCCTCTTTTGACACATAAAATAGTAAATTAGAAGTTTTTTCGTTTTGACTTTCAAATTGAATTTCATAATCCATATCTTGTCTACTTTTTAATACAATATCAAAATTCCCGCTTGTCCCTGGTGCTATTTTTTCATGAATTAATGTCTTATTATGAATGGTTTCCATCAAATTTAGGCTTTGCAATTTTGTATTTTTATATGTTACTTCAAATATTATTTCTTTATTATCATAATAACACATATGATTTTTTTCTTTTTTGTTTTCATGCTATCTCCTTTATATATTTACTTGTTCGGAATGAACTTTGATTTGTATATCATTAAAAATATCTCCTACTGTATTTTTCTCTGCATCATATTTTACTGTTAACTTATATAGATGTTCTTGTTTTTCATTGTTATTTAGATACATCTCATTTGTTTTATTATCTTGTAATTCTATTTTTTGGTTTTCTTTATATAGTTCATATTGAATGGCTTTATTTGAATTTTCTTCTAACACTTCAATATAGTATCTTAAATCCACTTCTGAAACTTCTTCAGACGGATTATAATTTTTCACTTTAAATTCATATTCTCCTTTTTGATTATCTTGATTGATAATCACTTCTGAATTTTTTTC
This sequence comes from uncultured Clostridium sp., assembly GCA_946500615.1. Taxonomy (GTDB): domain Bacteria; phylum Bacillota; class Clostridia; order TANB77; family CAG-508; genus CAG-269. Next base: position 8,098 of record CAMMWP010000013.1, read on the forward strand.
GACCTCTAAAATCGGCTTTGCTATTGCTACATGATTTTTCAAAATTGTATCCTGTATGATTTTTCCAAAACTAATTCCTGTTAAAAATAGGATACTGATTAATATGATAACAAATAAGTATATGATTTTTTTATGTATATTCTTATTTCCATTTGGTATTTTTATATTTTTGAATATTGGCTTTCTTGTTTCAAAAAACGGCTTTTTCTTCATTGATTGCTTCCTCCTATATATTTGTCTAATTAAGGACATATACATATGCCCTTAATTAGAATAAAGATTATTTTGCTATAGATTTTAGATTTTTTCTATAATTTTTATGGGCTTTTCATTTTCGATTTCAAATCACTTGATATAAAATTTGATTTTAATTTATATATTTTCATATTCACATATTTTATATTGTTTTTATCTTATTTTGGCATGACTTGTGTACCAATAACTTGTATATCAAATGTATAATCATTTAATTCTTTTGCATTTTGTGTATCGATTTTATCATTTTGTTTAATTTCTTCTGTCGTTTCTCCGGTTTCATATTGCCATTTCCAATCAATTGTAATCGTTTTTGTTTTGTCTTGTTCATTTGCTTCTATTGTTCCTGACAAATTTTGTGCTAGCTCTTGTATGGTTGTATATTGTGCATCATTATAAGTAAAAACTAAATTCTGTGGTTTTTGTGTTTCATTTAAAAATTTCACTTGATAGTTTACACTTACGTCTGAGCCTGTTGCATCAATGACAATATTGAAACTTCCTTGTGTTCCCGGTGCTACTTTATTGTCAACTAATGTTTCATTATTATAGGTAGATAATAAATTTACAGTTTGTACAGTATCTTCTTTTCCATTTACTTTAAACACCCAATTTGCTATTTCTGCTGTTCCAGCACCTTGTACTTGTGATACATATTTTGAAAATGTTTTTCCACCTAAAAATGATATCATAATAGCTAATAAAATTAGTCCAACAATTAAGATTTTTTTCTTATTTTTCAAATAGGCATTCCTCCTTTTCTTTGTATTTTTTTCTTTTTGAAATTTTGATAGATCATTTGAAATTAAAAATTTGATTTAAAATTATAGAAAAAATGTAACTAGATTATAATTTCAATTTTGTATTTTGTCAATTCTTTATGTTATGTTTGTTTTGTTTTTCATCGCAATTTTCGACAAAATAAGTGTCTTTTCACTAGTTGACTTTTGACATATTCCTTTATATAATGGTTATATTCATATTCAAATATTTTATTTCGTTTTATTTCCATTTTTATTGATATTCATGTAAAGGAGGTTTTTTTTGAATAAAAAATTATGTATTTTATTTGTGCTATTTTTCATATTCCTTCCCTGTTTTTACTATATAAGTTTTTCCAAATATAGTTTTGACTATTCTTTTTGTGCTTCTAAAATCATGATTGACCAAAAACCTAAAATTGAAGTATTATCTGTTACAAATACAAACACAGGTTATGAAAAATATGCTAATCATACACATAAGATAACTTTAACTGTAAAAATTACCGAAAAAAATATCACGACAAATCATTTCCATCGTGATTATATAAATGTTTTCGTTGGAGATTCTAAAGTTTCTTCCACAATAGATATACACTTAGTCTCTAGTACTCATGAAGAACTTGTCTATTCTATGTCTATCTCAGACTTAACTTCTAATGGATATTTATCCATTTATTTTCCAGAAGGCATTATTGAAGACAGCTCTAGTCAAACAAATACTGCTCTACATTTTCATACAAATATTTTAATTGATAACATCTCTCCTCAAGCTTCTGGTCAAGAAATTTCTATTGAAAATAACCAATCTAAATATGTCATCGATTGTGATGAAAACATCCGACCATTTGGCAATTGGGACCTCTCTAACAATAGGTCTCTATCTAAAATTTTTTCATCTCCTATTTATTACCCTATTTCGGTTACAGATTATGCGGGTAATGAAACAGAAGTATTTATCGATATTAAAAATGCTACCGATATTATGCTATATTATGCTAATTATAATACATATAGATTTTCAAAATTTGATAGTAATGGACAAATCTCTGGTAAACAAGCAATTATTGATTCTACAAATTACAAATCTGAAATGATTATTTTACATCTAGAAGGTGCTATTTCACAAGATGATTTACAAGCACGTGTATTTGATTATACTTACTGGGGGGAAAATACCCGTGCAGTTTGTGATTATTCTGAAATTGACTATTTCTATGGATATTCTCCTTCCCCTTCATCTTGGTATGATATGCATAGCCAAAATGTCATCCGATGCTTAGGAAAAATAAGTTTACAATTAGGAGGTCAAGGTCATAATATTGCAAATAATTCTTGCTCTGTTGCCTATAATCCAATTCCTAAAGAAATTGCTGATAAGAATCTTTATGGTCTTTCTGGAATTGCTTTAAATTTAAAAGATGTTAATGATTATTCTATTATATATCAACTCTATGTTCCTAATGTTGGTTGGTTAAAAGCTACTTCTGATGGTGAAGAAAGTACCTATTCACATGATAAACCTTTCAGCGCTATTCGAATTAATATTGTCCCTAAATCTGAAAAACAGTATATTTTAAAATATTGGAATCAATTTATTGGCACAAATACTATTTTTTAAGTTTTGATATTAACACCAATGATTCCTCCCAGTATGCCAAATACAATTCCAATTGCTACCATGATTATTGAAGAAATTGTTAAAGAAAAGTTTTCACTAAATACACTAGAAAATAAATATAATATGACAATATACATTCCTCCAATAATAGCTCCATTAATTAATCCATTCTTTTTTATTTTCATATTACTAATACTGCTTCCTATTAATATACTAATAGCTGCAACGATGATAATTGTTGGACTGATAATTGTTTCAGAGGTATCGGTATATGTCAAAATTAGTGACAATATAAATAAAAATATAAAGGTTGTTACAAATGCAATTCCTAATCCCTTTACTATATGTATGTAATTTCTTGAATTTACTTGTTCCATTTTTTTCTTTATGATATCTTTAAATATCATAGTCTCCTTTCTTTCTGATTTCCTTTTTAATGTATATTTATAAAAAAAAGAAATAGAACTCTATATATCTATTTCTTTTTCTAAATTTTCTATAAAATTTATGATAATGTCTTCTCTTGAAAATTCTTTACCATATTCTTTTTTTAAGGATGTTGCTATATTTTCTGTTTCTTTTTGAAATTTCTCCTCATTGATATTACATCCTACACTGATTAACAAATAATTGATTTTCTCTGAAATGGTATTTACTTCTGTCAAAATCCCACATATTTTTTTATGATGTAATAGTAAATCATTCGGTTCTTTTATCTCTAATTCAATTTGATACAAATGATATATTGCATTTTTCATACATTCTGCAATCTTCTTGGTTAGCCCTTCTAATTGTTTCATTTGACAGTTTGGCTTTAATATAATTGTCATTGCTATATTTTTATTCTTTCCTGTGTACCATGTTCGTCCTTTTGTGCCTATACCATTTGATTGTGCTTCTGCTAAGATGATTTTCCCACTATCGTTTTCTTGCAACGCCTTTTCTTTTGCATATGTATGTGTAGAAGCAATTTCCTTAAAATATTCTATTTTTTTTCCTAGATGTTTTGTTTTTGCATTTTGTATTTTCTCTAAATTCATTTTTTCTAAACTCCTAATTTCTATTGTTACTTTTTTAAAACATATACTAGCCATTTGTTGTTATTATCTCCGGCCTTCTTTATGAAAACTATGAATTTGATATTTTGTTTTTGCTATAATCTCATTTAATTCTTCTTCACTAAAATATTTATAATAACGCTCCACACCCATATGGTATTCACTAGAAAAATCCACCCATTCTTCATCAACTTCTCTTGTTTCTCGATTAATAGCATTAAATATAAATAGTCCGCCATTTTCAAGTGCGTCATATGTTTTTTGTAGGACTTTTAATACATCTTCTTTAGTAAAATGAACAAATACTCTCCAACAAAAAATACCATAGTATGTTTCTTTAAACTCATCTTTTAATACATTAAATTGAATTGTTTTTAATCCGTTTTCTTTTATTGCTTCAATAAAAGCTTTTGCATTGTCACTTGCTGTTACTTCATATCCTAAATTTTCAATATATTTTGCATTTGCTCCATTTCCTGCTCCAATTTCAAAAACTTTTGTTCCTTTAGGTAGTGAACCAATATTCATTCTGAGAAATTTTTCTAGTTTTTCACGTTTATGTCTAGCTTTTTCAAGATCAAGATTATCATGTTTGATACTATTTTCCAAATACATATTTGCTGTATTTTGATATACTTCAAGTGTTTTTTCATTTTCTATACTCATATGATAAGCCCCCTTATAGATATTCTTTTTTATTATACCTATCAATGATTTTTCATTTTAACCATATGTTAATTTTGGCAACAGTACTTTTCAATTAATTCTTTATATTGTTCAACTAATTCATATAAGCTTTCTGTTGTAATAAATTCATTTACTTCATGTGCTGTTACTGGTCCTGTTCCTAAAATGATTCTATTATTTTTTAGAAAACTTGCTTCAGTTATAAAATTACATGTTTTATTAGAAATTTTACTTTTATTAAAAAATGCAGATAATCTATTTAATTCCTCTATTTTACATTTATACTTTTCTTTTAACATCTGTAATATTTCTATGATTTTTTCTTCGTTTTCTTCATCTGTAGTTCTAAAATCAACTAAAAACTCACATGAATCTGGGACTGAATTAATACTGCTACCACCCTTTATGATTCCAATGTTCATAGTTGTATAAGGTATTTCAAAATTTGAGTTTATTTCTTGTTTTAAATGATTTTCATAAAAATTATTTAACTCATTTATAAAGGATACTGCCTTCATAATTGCACTTTCGCCTTTTTGAGGTGTACTAGAGTGTGTCTTTATACCTTTAAAAGAAATTTTATATTCCATTAGACCCTTACTACCTACTATGATTTGATTATTTGTAGGTTCTCCTATTATCATTGTGGTTGGAAAATTTTTTTCATAATTCACAACATCTTTAATCCCTAAAAAATTAATTTCTTCGTCATATGTAAAGTATACTTTTATTCCTTTATTTCTATTTTTAAAGTCGATTTGAGATAATGCTGAAATCATTGCTGCAATTCCCGATTTCATATCACAAACCCCTAAGCCATATATTCTATTTTCAACTTTTGTTAAATTGAATTTTTCGTATTTCCAACCGTCTGTAAATTCAACTGTATCTGTATGTCCTAAGAAACCTAATGGTGTTTCTTCCTTATTATACATTATCAAAAATTTATCCTTTTTTTCTGTTTTAAATCCTATTGCGTGTAATGTGTTTTCTATATAGTCTAAGATTTTTTTATTTTCTTTATCTTTAATCGTATTACATTCTACTAATCTTCCTAAAATTTCTTCAACATTGATCATTTTCTACCTCAACTACATTTCTCTTCCTTTATTTTGGCTACTTTTTGCCATTTGTATTCCTTGCTTTAAAGCATGTCTGTCTAAATTTTCTAGGTCCATTTCTAAAAATATATTTTGCATCGTTTCCATTGTTCCATTCATTCTTTCTCTTTCGACGCTTTGATATGCATTTGGAATTTGTTTAAATCCTATTTTTAATGCTATTCCATAAGACATTGATCCTTCTTCTAAAGTTCTTAAATATAATGTTCTATATCCTAATGCTTTGGATTGCATAACTCCATATAACATGAGTTGGCTTCCAATTCCTTTTCTTCTATAAGCATCTAAAACAGCAATGTCTGCTAAATACATAACTTTTTCATCTTGGTATTTTACTGGTTGGTCAGACTTCGCTCCTCTTTCTAATGCTATTAAGCCAACACATTGATCGTCTCTATATGCACCATACATATATCCTTTTTCTTGATATTCTTTGAAAATTTCTTCTAATTCTTCTTCTGTATATTTTTCATAATAAGGTGGTCCTGAAAATACATGATACACCTTTTTGAAGTCTTCTACGTTTGTAAGTTCTCTTATTCTTTTTTCCATATGCTTCCTCCATTAAATATATTTTCTATATAAAAAGACTATATATAGATTTTTTCCTACATATAGTCTTGGTATATCTTTGCTAAGTATTTTAAAACTATCGTAGGCACAGTATTTTTAGCCTGTACTTACGCATTTTTTAATGCATAGTTACAAGCTCCTACGATGATGATGTAATTGTTTTAAAAATACTTCTAATTTCATAATTTTTCCTCTTTTCTTTAGTATTATACCAAGATAGTAAGCAAATGTCAATAGAATTATGTAAATTATTTTTTATCATCCAGTTATATACTGAACTGTAACTCTAATTATACAATTTATTTTTTTCTAATTTTCCTTGTTTAACTAATTTAATTTTTACTTGTGCCTTCTTTTTCTATTTATCATAAATTGTTTATTTACTTTGTTATTTGTTTGACATTATAAAAAAATAACAACTCTCAATTTTTTGAAAGTCGCTATTTTGCTTGGTTGGGTTTATTTGCCCAAATACGAACTCTTCTTGTTCGTATTATGCTTATTTGGCTGGGCTGGCTAGATTCGAACTAGCGCATGCCAGAGTCAAAGTCTGGTGCCTTACCGCTTGGCTACAGCCCAATATATATATGGGGTGGAAGATGGGACTCGAACCCACGGTCTCCAGTGCCACAAACTGGCGCGTTAACCAACTACGCTACATCCACCATAGTCATGTGCACCTTTTTATTAGCACATTACTTATTTTAACCCATTTCACCCCATCTTGTCAACCATTTTATGAATTTTTATTAGATTTTTTGCAAAGGACGGTTACAATTCAATCTTTCCAATTAGTATCTACAAAAATCTATTGATTATTCAGGAACTGATAAAGTACTTGGATCAATACCATATTGTTGATATAGCCATGCACTATAATTAAATGGTGTTAATGTTTCTGGTAATCCATAATCCACACCATTTGTTTCTACTCTTATTGATGTTATTTTTGGTGGATTCACTGGTGTACTTTCTTCAGTATTTCCTGTTGTTTCTGCATCATCAGCTACTTTAACCTCAACTTCTTCTATTTTATGTACAATATCCATTCCTTCTGTCACTTTACCAAAAGAAGTATACTGACCATTTAATCCTGTATTTTTAGCTGTCATAATAAAGAACTGTGAACTCCCCGAATTATATGATTCTTCTGCTAAAGATGAAGAATAGCTGGTATAGTCAGATCTAGCCATTGCCACAACGCCTTCTTCAAATTGTAATTTATTATCTACATTATTTGCTATAAATTCGCCTTTAATTGTATACTCTGTTCCGTCTCCATCATCTTTTAAATCACTTGTCGTTGCTACTCCTGTTCCATCTCCATTTTTATCTCCACCTTGAATCATAAAATCCTTTACAATTCTGTGAAATGTTAATCCATCATAAAACCCTCTATTGGCTAATGCTATAAAATTTGCAACAGTCTCTGGTGCATATTCTGGATATAATTCTATTTTAATAGTTCCAAAATTTTCTACTTCCATAGTAGCAATAGGTCTTTTTACTTCCATTGTTGCATTTTTATAATATCCATACCCTATCACACCTATTAAAGCAATTATTACAATTAATGCAACAATCCATAATATATTTTTAAATCTTTCCATATATACATTCTCCTTTTCTATTTTAAATCATATTATCAAAAACAAATTGTTCTTGCATTCTTTTTAATGACTGTTTAATTGTTCTTGCTCTTACTTCACCAATTCCATCTACTTCATCCAAGCTTTCAATGTCTGCTGCCAATATATGTTGAAATGATTTAAATGCATCTACTAAATTTTCTACAATATTTGTTGGCATTCTTGGAACTTTACTTAATATTCTATATCCTTTTGGATATACTGCTACTTCATCATAGTTGTCAAAATTTTCATACCCTAATAATTTTGCTATCGAAGATTCTTTGAGCAATTCTTCATATTCTAATTCTTTTAATTCTTCTATCACTTCATTAGGCTCTTTTTTCTTTTTTACAATATAATCTTTTATAATTAAGCTTTCTTCTTTTTCCAATCCGCCAATTAATTCATCTAATTGCATTTTTACTAATCTTCCGTCATTTCCTAGTTCATAAATCTGTCTTTGTATTTCTTCTACAATTTGCATAACCATCTCTGCTCTTTGAATAGCAAGCACAACATTTTGTAATGTTACTATATCATTAAATTCATATTCATTCAATATATTTAGTTTATTGTCAAATACTTTTTTATATTTTTCTAGGGTTTGAATTGCTTGATTTGCTTTGTTTAATACTACATCTGTATCTTCTAATACATATCTGTCATTACCTTTAAACACAGTAATAATATTTCTTCTTTGTGAAATACTTATAACCAATTCTCCTGTCTGTTTTGCTGTCCTTTCGGCTGTTCTGTGCCTTGTTCCTGTTTCAGTTGTTTGAATTTCATGTTCTGGAATTAATTGAGCATTTGCATATAATATTTTTTTCATATCTCCACTTAGCACAATCGCTCCATCCATTTTCGCTAATTCATATAATTTTGATGAAGTATAATCTTCATTGATGATAAATCCTCCATCAACAATTTCTTTTAATACTTCATTGTTATCTGTAATTAATAGCAACGCCCCTGTTTTTGCTCTCAAAATATTTTCTAACCCATCTCTTATTGGTGTTCCCGGAGCTATTAATTTTAAAACAGATGTAATATTATCTTCCTTTGGCTTTTTCAAAATTTATCTCCTTTCTCCCCCTTTTTATCGTGAACTTTTATATATTCTTAAAAATTCCTTTCTTTTGAAAATAAAACACATTTATTTTCACATTGAACTTGCGTAACTTAAAGTTTCATATTGTTTCCTTAAGTTCAAAGCTTATTTTAAACCAATTTTTTTCATTGCTTCATTGATATTGCCAACACCTATTATATCCAATTTATATGTTTCTTTCAAGCCTTTTTTGTTAGATTCTGGAATAATACAACTCTTAAATCCCAATTTTTCGGCTTCTTTCAATCTTTTATCAATTAAATTAATTCTCCTAACCTCCCCTGTTAACCCCACTTCTCCTATGATTACCATATCTTTGGGTATTGCTACATTTTTAAAACTAGAAGCCACTGCCATCATCATCCCTAAATCAATCGATGGTTCATTTACTCGAATACCACCAACTAAATTTAAATAAATATCTTGACTTCCTAACATCATTCCTGCTCTTTTTTCTAAAACAGCAATTAATAATGCTAATCTATTATAATCTGTCCCATTGGCTGTTCTTTTGGGAAATCCAAAAATACTTTGTGTCGTTAGTGCTTGTAATTCAATTAAAATTGCTCTAGTTCCTTCTATGCTAGAAACAATGCATGAACCTGCTGGATTATCTTCTCTTTCAGAAATTAAAATGTCTGAAGGATTCGTAATCTCACACATTCCTTCTTCATTCATCTCAAACATGCCAATTTCATTAGTGGATCCAAACCTATTTTTCACACCTCTTAATACTCTATATGAAAAATATCTTTCCCCTTCAAGATATAATACCGTATCTACCATATGCTCTAAAACTCTTGGACCTGCAATATTTCCTTCTTTTGTCACATGTCCAATAATAATAGTTGTAATCGCTCTAGATTTACAAACACGCATAACTTGTGAAGTAATTTCTCTTACTTGACTCACACTTCCAGCAGCAGCTGAAATCTCATCAGAATACATTGTTTGAATAGAATCAATAATCACTAACTTTGGCTGAATTTCTATAATTGCTTGATTAACCACATCAATATCGGTTTCTCCTAAAAATAAGATATCATCATTATGAATACCTAATCTATCTGCTCTCATTTTTATTTGTTCTGCTGATTCTTCTCCAGAAACATATAAAACCTTTCCATCTCCTTTAACTTTATCACATATTTGTAAAATCAAAGTAGACTTACCAATTCCCGGCTCTCCTCCTAATAACACTAATGAGCCCTTGACCAATCCTCCGCCTAATACCCTATCCAATTCTCCGAAACCTGTCGAAGTCCTTAAAGCCTCTTTAGCCTCATAAGAATTTAACTTTTGTGGTTTATTTTCACTCTTTGCTAAATCTTTATGTGCACCTGTTTTTGTTTCTACCACCTTTTGCTCATAGAATGAATTCCAACTATTACAAGCTAGACATTTCCCAAGCCATTTGCTAGACTCATTTCCACACTCACTACAAACAAAAATCGTTTTATTTTTTGCCATTGTCCATTTGGGGACGTTTCTGTTTGGGACATTTTTATGTTACCCTATCCCCCTCTCCTTTCTTTCATCGTTATTTTATCCTCTAATTAGCTTTTCTCATTCATGATTCTTTCTATCATTTTTCTATTCATTCCTAATACTCTTGCTAATTGCGATTTTGTGGTTCCTTGTATATTTTTTAACTTTTGTATCTTTTCGTTCCTTGTGTTTTTATCGTACATATATATATCACTTATTTCTTTCAACTGTAACAGCTTTTGAATTTTTTCTTTAATTTGCTGATCGGTCAATTTTGTTATTCCTTCATATTTTACTTCTTCATTAATTTCATTTGCTTCATAACTATGAAATAAAATAAAATTTTCTATTGCTTCTTTTTTTGTTTGACCAAACATGGATAATATGAATTGGGAATGAATTATTTTATTTTTGTGAATAAATTCATTATAACTGCTCCATTCATAATCTTCCATTTTAGAAATTCCAGCTTTTACTGGGTTTTGATGTATATATCTGCATAATCGATACAAATCATTTTCTATTTCAATATTTTTACTGATAAATCTATTTTGAAATAAATGCCCATTTCTATTATATTTTTTTGCAAAATAGATGGAATATGCTATTCCTATACTTTGCATAATTTTGGAAATTTCATCTTTTGCATCGTAGATTATTAAATGTACATGATTTGTCATCAAACAATATGTATATACTTCATATTCATATTTCTCTTTTGTATTGACTACAAGTTTTAAAAATTTTTCGTAGTCCTGTTTTTCATAAAATATATCTTGTCTATCATTTCCTCTTAAAATAATATGATATACTTTAGTCAAACTCATTTTTCTTGCTACACGGGGCAATTGACATCTCTCCTTACATTGTTAAATTTAAACAAATCTAACCGATCTGTTTATGTCTATCGTTTTGCCCCTACAATACAAAAAAGTATAGCATACTTTTTTATACTTTGCTATACTTTTAAAAATAAATTTTTAATTTGTGTGCTAGATAGGTAACCATTTAGACCTTGGCATTTGAGAGTAGCCATATGATATATTTTTAAGCTTATCAGCGCCCCTCCAATTCCCGTTTAAAAAATTCTAATATCTAAATTGTAACGATACTCGAAAACAAGATCCTTTACGACTTACATATACGAGTTTCTAAAACGATTCCGGTCGCATTCGAACCTTAAAAATATATCATATGGCTACTCTCAAATGCCAAGTTCTGAATAGTCCACCTAGCTATACTAATATTTAAGTATTCTAATACCAAAAGCACTCTTATTTACATAAAAATGTCTCAATCAGAAACGTCCCCAATTGGACATTTGGACATTATTTTTTTCCAAATTTTATTTCTTGGAATAAGAAATCATGTACTTTTTCCCATGTTACTTCTTGATGTAAAAATTCATTTATTTCGTTTTCTACTTTTTGTTGATATGGAGTTAATTCTACTTTTATTTCTTTGTTCCAATCAATTTCTTGGAACCAGAATGATTTAAATTTTGTCCAAAATCCTTGTTTTACTGGTAAGTTTTTTCCATTAGATGCTTGTTCTTGTACATTGTTTCCATTTTCGTTATTGAATTCTACCCCACCAAATACATTATTTTCTTCTCTTATATCTGCCATTTGATTTCCTCCTTTGTAGCTTAATTATTCCTTACTATATTATTTATACTATAGTTTTACTTTTTTATCAATAGTTTTTTGATTGTTTTTTATTAAATATTAATTACAAAATGATTACATTTTTGTTACGCATTTCCTACAATGACATATTCTTCCTCTGCTTCTATGCATTTTAGTTTTATTATTGTGTTTTCCAAATTTTGTTTTGTTCTGTATTGTGCTAATATATAATTCTTTGTATGTCCTTGATATATTCCTTTTTTTTCTTCTTCGAATAGTATTTCTATTTCTTTTCCTATGTAACTTTCATTGTATGCTTTCTGATTTTTATTTGATAGAAAGATTAATTTTCTGCTTCTTTGTTCTTTTGTGTTTCCATCAATTTGATTTGACATAGTAGCTGCTTTTGTTCCTTTTCTAGGTGAATATTTGAATATATGCATTTTATAAAATTTGATTTCTTTTAGAAAGTTGTAGGTTTTTTCAAATTCTTCATCTGTTTCTCCCGGAAATCCTACAATAATATCTGTTGTTAGGATAGCGTCTTCAAATTTGTTTCTTAATAAATTTGCTATCTTTTTAAATTGTTCTGTTGTATATCTTCGATTCATTCTTTTTAATGTTTGGTCACACCCACTTTGTAATGATAAATGAAATTGATGACACACTTTTTCTAATTTTTCTAATCTATCTACAAATTCTTCTGTGATGATTAATGGCTCTATGGAACCTAATCGAATTCTTTCAATTCCTTCTATTTGATTAATGTCTTCTAATAAGTCAATTAAAGTATATTGGTCTTTAAAGTCTTTTCCATAGGATGCTATATGGATGCCTGTAATGACAACTTCTTTTATTCCTTCTTTTGCAATTTTGGTAATTTCAGATATGATATATTCTGGTTTTCGACTTCTAACTCTCCCTCTTGCATATGGAATGATGCAATAAGAACAAAAGCGATCACAACCGTCTTGTATTTTTATAACTGCTCTTGTTTTTTCTGTAAATGTAACATCTCCAAATTCTATAAATTCTTTTTGCTTCATAACATCTTCTGTTTGTATTTCAGAAGTCTTGCTGTCTATGTATTTTTCTACATGTTGTACTATATCTTTTTTTTCATTATTTCCTAATACAATATCAATTTCTTTTATTTTTTCTATTTCTTCTTTTGCTACTTGTACATAACATCCACAAGCAATTATCATTGCTTCTTTATTTAATTCTTTTACTCTTCTTAACATTTGCCTAGATTTTCTGTCAGACATATTGGTAACGGTACATGTATTGACTACATAAATATCTGCTTTTTTTGTATGGTCTACAATTTTATACCCTTTTTCTATAAATTGCTGTGTCATGGCGTTTGTTTCGTATTGATTGACTTTACATCCTAATGTTATGAATGCTACTGTTTTCATTTTTTTCATCCTTCCTGTGCTACAAATCCAGTTGAATCATATTTAATTTTTCAACCTTCTATCTTTGTTTTTTGCTATAATTCTTTTCTATTATCCCATATTTTTCCCTTAAATTCAAGCTAATTTGCTTTTATTATTATTGTGTGCTATAATGTCACTATCAAAAAATTTCTTATATCCTTTATGCATTATGATATAAGACTTTTCAATAAGGAGGAATGCAAAATGGTAGAAACAATTAATACTGGACGGTTATATGGTGTGATTACACCAATTTTACAAAATGGAAAGTTTGTAAAATGTGAGCCTGTCTTTATTGATGACATGCTCTATAAAAAAACATCTGCCTTTTATTTAGGCGAAAAGCAAGTATTCCATCCAAGAATGGGAATATCGCATTTTAAAAAAATTGATATCCGTCAATACGGAAAACCTGTTTTTTTGCCGGCTAATCATAAAATGATTAATGACGGAAAGACTCATTTTGTGATGTTTCAACCAACAAAGGACCACACAAAAATATGTCTACAATCTTATTACAGATTTCCTGAAATTTCTGTTACAACACCAAATTCTTGGTACTCAGCCATTATAAATGTTGGCATTTTATTTCCTAACAAATTTGTTTGTATGATTGCTGATAGAGAAATATCTGAGGAAGAATTGTTCTTGGCCATTGACAAATAAATTACTATTGCATTTCTAAAAAAGGGGGGTTCGTCTGAACACCCCTCACATCTTTTAATCATACACTATTTTTCTTATTCTATCTTGCTGTTTTTCCTTCTAACACATCTAAATTATCCAATGCTTTTCCGGTACCTAATGCCACACATGAAACCGTATCTTGTGCTATCATAACATTAATCCCTGTTTTTTCTTGTAACAATTTATCTAATCCATCTACTAAACATCCTCCACCAGTCATATAAATTCCTTTATCACTAATATCTGCTGACAATTCTGGTGGTGTTCTTTCTAATACAGAATGTACCGCATCTACAATCATCATTGCTGGTTCAAGCAATGCTTCTAGCATTTCACTCGAATGTACTGTTAATGTCTTTGGAAGACCTGTTACTAAATCTCTTCCACGTATATCCATTTCTGTATCTTGTATTTTAGGATAAACACATCCAATATTTACCTTTAAATCTTCTGCTGTTCTCTCTCCTATCATAATGTTATATTTCTTTTTAATATATTTTACAATATATTCATCAAATTTATCTCCTGCTACTTTTAAAGATGTATTTACAACAGAACCACCTAAAGATATAACCGCAATATCTGTTGTTCCCCCTCCAATGTCAACCACCATATTTCCACATGGTTTAGATATATCAATTCCTGCTCCTATTGCTGCTGCTATTGGTTCTTCTATTAAATATACCTTTCTTGCACCTGCTTGTGTTGCAGCATCTATCACTGCTTTTTTCTCAACTTCTGTTACTTGTGAAGGGATACAAATCATAATTCTTGGTGCAAAGATAAATTTACCACAGACTTTATTAATAAAATGTTTTAACATTTTTTCTGTAACAGTATAATCTGAAATAACCCCATCTCTCAATGGTCTTGTTGCTACAATATTTCCCGGCGTTCTACCTAGCATTCTTCTTGCTTCTTGTCCTACTGCTAACACTTCTCCCGTTATGTTGTCCACAGCAACAACAGAAGGTTCTCTTAAAACGATTCCCTTTCCTTTTACATATACAATGACTGTTGCAGTTCCTAAATCTATTCCTACATCTTGCCCAAAACCTAATTTTAACATTTGCATATCTTCCCTTCTATATAAATTGCATAAATTTTTATTTTATTATGCATGTCTTTCTTGTTACAAATTCGTTACAATTATATTACAATATCATTATTTTTTCAACCGTTTTTAGAACAAATAAAAAAAATCTTTGAATTTCATTAATTTGTTCTCGCCTAATTTGAGTTTTCAACAAAACAATAGCGGGCTTTTTTGAGCATTTTCTCTATTTATGACATTTTAAAGCCCCCGTTATTGTTCGGCGCCAAATTTTACGTAAGTAAAATTTGTGTGCAATGTGTTTTTATATATTAGAAAGTCAGCATGACTTTCCTAATATATAAAAAGAAAATCTCAAAATCTTTCGATTGTAGCATTTTATATTGTTTTACTATATTGTTACTATTTCATGTGTATATATTCTTTTACGATATCATACAATATCTGTGTTGGTAATCCAATTGCTGTTGTATAGTTTCCTTCTATTTTTTCTATATGTACACAAAATTCATCTTGCATCCCATATGCTGCTGCCTTGTCCATAGCCTTTCCAGTATCTAACCATTTTTCGATTTCTTCGTCTATTATATTTTTTAGATATACTTTGACCGTGTCATATGTTTTATATTCTTTTTGTTTCCCATTTTCTTCTATTATAAGACTTAGTCCTGTTAGTATATTATGGGTTCTGTCTCCTGTTATTAATTCTTTTATCATTTCTTTTGCATGATTTCTGTCTTTTGGTTTTCCATAGATTTTTTCATTTTTTGTGACAATTGTATCTGAAGCAATGATTATTCTATCTCCTACAGCTTTTGTTCTTTCATATACATTTTTAGCTTTTTTGTAAGCTATTTGCATTACTTGCTCTTCTATTGATAATTGATTGTCTAATTGTTCTTCTTCATTGCTTACTATGATTTCAAATTTGGGAACAATTAATTGCAATAATTCTTTTCTTCTTGGAGATTGAGATGCCAATATAATTTTCATTTTCATTTTTCTCCTATCTTATTTCTCTTTTACTTTTTTATATGATTTATTTTTGTCTTCTTGTAATTTCTTTACTTGCTTCACTTTTTCTCTATTATGATTGCTTTACCTTAGTTGCTATCTTTATTTTTGCTTTGCTAGTGTTTCTACTTGTTTATTTTTTCTATTTCGTCGCTGTTGTAAGATAACAGACATGCAAATTAAAATAACTAAAATAGTAATCATCATCTTTTTCAAAAAATGAAGATTCGGTATTATCCAAATAACTTTTCCTATTATATCTTCTTTGGTTATCGGTTCATCTTGTACATTATTCGCATCGCCTTTTGTTATTAATTTATCATCTTCCGTTTTTATAAATCGATGTGTAATTAAACTTTCTCCTTTTTTATAGACAATAATATCCTCTTCTTGTATATCTGACGTTAATTTGACAAGAACCCCATCTCCAATTTCGATTGTACCAGACATACTTCCTGTAAGTACTTCTAAAAATGTATAACCAAATAAATTGGTATATTTTTTTTCTGTTATATTTTGTTGTATGATACTATATAGTAATCCTATTATGATAATAAACATAATTATATATATTATAAAATTTAAAACTTTTTTTATCATGTATTCTCCTATTTCTCTATTTTCCAAACTGTGCTTTTTATAAATAATTGTAGAAAAATATTAGTTAGCAAGGCAAAAATGTGTCAAATATTCCCAATTTAACAAAATGTCTCAAACAGAAACGTCCCCAATTGGACACCCAATTGGACATTATCCGTATAATTCTTTATATACATCATAATCTCTTAATATTTTCCTAACATAATTATTGGTTTCTTTATATGGTATATTTTCAATATCTGAACCATCTGCTTGTATGATTTGTTTTTCTATCCAATTATCAACTGTCCCACTTCCTGCATTGTATGCCGCTAATGCTACTTCTACATTTCCATATTGGGTTAATAATGTTGATAAATATTTTGTACCTATATGAATGTTATTATCAATATCTAATAATTCCTCTTTTATATTCTCTGAATCAATTGGTATATTATTTTTTCTTGCTACATCTATGGCGGTTTCTTCCACTATTTGCATCAATCCTATTGCTGATTTATTAGAAATTGCTGTATTGTTAAAATTACTTTCTGCTTTTATGAGTGCATATACTAGGTTTTCTTCCACATTATATTCTTGTGCATAAACAGATACTATTTCACTATATGTTTTGGGATATAGTATTTTCAATAATTTATCTTTAAATACGATAGCAAGTATGATAATTATGAGTATGATAATTATCGTACCGATTGCTATTTTACGTTTATTGTTCTTTAGCAAAATGTTCTCTCCTTTTTAATTTTTAACTCCCTCATATTATTGTATAAATATAAATTACTTACAGTCATACCAATTCTTCGCTTCTGAAATTTCTGCTACAAGTGGTATTGATAACTTAATTGCTGATTCCATTTCCTTTTTCATAATTTCTTTTACTTCTTCTTTTTCTCTCTCTGGTGCTTCAATCATCATTTCATCATGTACTTGTAAAATGATTTTTGCTTCTAACCCTCTATTTTGTAGTTCTTTTCCTACATTTATCATTGCTATCTTCATAATATCTGCTGCTGTTCCTTGAATTGGTGTGTTCATTGCTACACGATTTCCAAATTGTCTTACCATATAATTTTTTGAATTTAATTCTGGAACATATCTTCTCCTATGGAATAGCGTTTCTACATAGCCTTTTTCTTTTGTCTTTTCAATAATATTCTCCATAAATTCTTTTATTCCTGCATATTCAGTCAAATATTCATCAATATATTGTTTTGCTTTTTTTCTTGCTATGCCTAGTTGTTCTGCTAATCCAAAATCACTAATACCATAAACAATTCCAAAATTTACGGCTTTTGCATTACTTCTTTGTTCTTTTGTTACTTCTTCAATTGGTGTTTTGAACACTTTTGATGCTGCCTGTTTGTGAATATCTTCATTGTGATTAAATGCTTCTATCATATGCTTGTCTTGAGAAATGTGTGCTAATACTCTTAATTCTATTTGAGAATAATCTGCGTCTATATATATTTTTCCTTCTTCTGGCTTAAATACTTTTCTTACACGTTTTCCTAATTCAAATCTAGTTGGAATGTTCTGTAAATTTGGTTCTGTTGAACTAATTCTTCCTGTTGCTGTGATTGTTTGATGGAAAAAAGAATGAATTCTTTTTGTTTTTGGATTAATAAATGGTTTTAACCCTTCTACATAGGTAGAATTTAATTTCATTAATTGTCTATATTCTAGTATTTTTCCAATAATCGGATCTTCTCTTTTTAATTTTTCTAATACATCTACATCTGTAGAATATCCATTTTTTGTCTTTTTAATAACTGGCAATTGCATTTTTTCAAAAAGAATTTCTCCTAATTGCTTAGTTGAGTTTATATTAAATTCTTCTCCTGCCATTTCATGGATTACTTTGGTTAATACTTCTATTTGTGTGGTTAATTCTTCTCCAAATGCATTTAATTCTTTTTCATCTACATACATTCCATTCCATTGCATATTTGAAAGTACTTCTACGGTTGGCATGTCAATATTGGTATATAATTCAAAACTATTGATTTCTTTTAGTTTTTCTATGATTGTTTGGTTTATCTTTTCTATTATATATACGTAGAATGCATATTTTTCAGAAGTTCTTTTCAAATCTTCTGCTTGGTTTTCTTCAAATAATGTCATTTGTTTTTGATGATTTTCCTCTGTTCCAATATATTCTTCTATATCGATTTCTAAATATTGCATGGCTAAATTTTTAAGGTCTAACTGATTGTTCGTTGGATTTAAAATATATGCTCCTACAGATATGTCATTTTCTATTCCTTTTAAGGTCATTCCCTTTTGCTTTAATAAAATATATACTTTTGTTAAATTGATACTTGTCTTTTTTATTTCTGCATTTTCGAATATTTCTTTTAATTTTTGAAGTTCTGTTTCATTTAATTTGATATAATATGTTTCTTGCTTTTCTTTATGAAAAATACTAATACCTGTTATTTTTTCTTTAATAATGTTTTCAGAACATTCATCTTTTTCTGTTTGTAAATAAAATGTCATTACTTTTTGTTTTTTGATACTATCTATTACATCTTCTATAGATTTTTCTACATGATTAAATTGTATAGCATATGTTTCTTCTTGGTTATTTTTTTCTCCGGTTAAATGAAATCGCTCAATATATCGATTAAAGTTCAATTCTTTAAATAATTGTAATACTTTTTCTTTATCCCATTCTGCTACTTTAAATTGCTCTAAGGTGTCTTCAATTGGTACTTCTAGGTTAATTGTTCCTAATGTTTTGGATAATTCTGCCAATTCTTTGTTGTCTTTTATTTTTTCTCTTTGTTTTCCTTTTAAATCATCCTCGTTTTTCTCTACTTTGTCATATAAATTCTCGATTGAACCATATTTTTGAATTAATGATAATGCTGTCTTTTCTCCAATCCCCGGCACTCCCGGTATATTATCAGATGTATCTCCTTGTAAGCCTTTTACTTCAATCAATTGCTTTGGTTCTATTCCATAGGTTTCTATAATTTTGCTTCTGTCAAATAAATCTGTTTCTGTTTTTCCTCCCTTTGTTCTAGGAATCCTTATGGTTACATTGTCTGTTGCTAATTGGAATGTGTCTCTATCTCCAGATAAAATTGTTACTTGAAGTCCTTGTTTTTCTCCATATCGTGAAAGTGTTCCTAAAACATCATCTGCTTCATATCCTTCTTTTTCTATAATATCAATATTCATTGCTCGCAATATTTCTTTTATTAATGGCATTTGTTCTGCTAATTCCTCTGGCATTCCTTTTCGATTTGCCTTGTATCCTTCATATAGCTTATGTCTTGCTGTTGGCGCTTTTAGGTCAAATGCTACTGCTATATATTTAGGATTAGTGTCTTCTATTAATTTGAATAGGATGGCTAAAAAACCATATACGGCATTTGTATATTTGCCGTCTTTGGTTGTTAGCATTTTACTTCCCATAATTCCATAAAATGCTCGATTCATAATACTATTTCCATCGATTAAAACAAAATTATCCATTGATTTACCTCCTAGTGAATTTTTTTTTTAGCTCTCAATATTCAGATGCTTCTTTTTATTTTTCTTGTCTTCTTCCTTTCTTCTATAAATTTTCTATTAAAGACATTTCTGTTTATTAGTTGTTTTATGTTAATTTATTGCAAGAATCCACTTTTTTAAGTCATTTATTGACACCAACCTTCTTGTGGCAATGCTGGTCTTTTTTTATGATTCTCATTTGCTAATTTTCGAGAATCTTGTATCTGTTTCTTCATTTTTACAATATCTACTTCCTTCATGCCTGTTTGCATCATAATTTCTGGTATAGAACGATTTAAATTTATTAATTCTATTGCTTCATTTCTTTTAATGGCTTCTCTAATCATAGCCCTTAGTTCTTGTAACTCTTTCTTTTCTTGTACTGTCAAACTTGGTTTTTGCATACAAAATGTAATAAATCTATTTGCACTCTTATAATTCTTTTGACTAATGCAAGCTTTAATAAAAAATTTATTATAGGTCATATTCGTCAAATCTAAATATTCTAATACACTTTGAAATGTTTCCATCGTTTTTTGAGACATATTTTCAAAATGCTCAACATATCTTTTTTGACATAATCGAATATATTTCATAATTTGTTCTCTACTTGTTTTGCTTTCTTGAAAATCATCTATAATATCAATACATGTATCTTCCAATTCTTCAAATTGTTTATCTTGTTCTATTTTTTCTTTTATTTGCAATATATATGTTTTGTCTTCTTCTTCCATTCGATTTTCATCTAGACTTTGTCCATCTTTTAACTGACGATATATATAGTTTTGTATTGCTACTTGTCTATCTACGATTCCTTCATCATAAAAGTTATTCGCTTTTTGTTCCACTTGTTTTTCTGACAAATTTATTTCTCTTGCAATTCTCTTATAATCATATCCTTTTTCTAATAATGTTTTTAACCCTTTTGTTTGCATTTCTAAAAATCTTTTTTTATTATGAATATCTCCAGATATTCCTAAAGCAACAAATGTTTCACTTGCTCTTGCACTATACATTTTATAATAAGATTGTTGACTAACTTCTAAAATCTTTTTAGCAAAATCTGCCTTTGAAAAAATTGTATTTGTTTCTTTATATATTTTATCAAAAAAATCTGGTGTTATGTTTTGTCTAAAATACAGTGCATATTTTCTTATAACTCTCGCTTTTAATTTTGCCATATAAGCATCTGATAATCTTAAATTTCCAAATATAGCTGTTTCTCTTCCCGTTTTCGCATTTTGTCTGATTACTTTTAGATTTGCATTTGTAATAAAAAGTATTTTTTCTGCAAATTGTACTTCTGAAAGCTTTTCTCCATATTGTTGATATAGTCTCTGAAATTCTTGATAGTTAATCATGTCTCCTATACAATGTTCTCTACTTTTTAAAAATTTAGTTCTTATTCTTCTAAATTCATCTTTACTAACTTTTTCGCTTAATAAGATAATTGTATTTTCATTACTATCTGCTAAAATAACTGGAATCCTATATGCCTTCATATCTAATATTTTTTCTCCAAAATATTCTTTACTCATTCCAAATCCATATGTGTCATATAGTTGTTGAAACTTTTGCCCTGATATAGAATCTCCTATATGTAATCTATTTTCTTTTATCACAATATCTCTTAACTGTTTCAATTCTAGTTCATTATACTCTTTAAAGTCATCTATATTAAAAATTCTTGTTGTTTTACATTTTCCCTTTTTTAACTCTCTAAATTGTGTGACATTCATTTTTAAAATTTTTTTTGCAAAATCGACTTCTTTTATAACAAATGCATACTTTTTATATAAATATAAAAATTCTTCATAAGTTATTCTCTTTCCTTTATAAATATGTTCATTTTTCTTTATTTCTTGAAATATTGCATCTTCTATTTCTTGAGAAATATCTATATCTCTAAGAATGATTGAATTTGGTGAATTCCCTTTTTTCAAGTTTTTGAATCCTACTCTTGATATATCTAAAATTTCCTCTGCAAACATTTCTTCTGATAATTTTCCTGCATATTTTTCATACAATTTTCGAAATTGTTCATATGTGATTTCATCTTTTATGTGTAATCCTTCACTTTTTATTGTATTTTCTCTTATTTCTAGCAAACTATCTAAATCAAGTGTTTCATCTTTCCAAATTTCTATTTCTTCTATTTTTTTGTATATAATTTTTTTTGCTTTTGCTTCCGAAATTCCCAATATGGTTTTAGCAAAATCATATTCTGTATACAATTCTTTTCCGTAAATCTCATAGATTTCTTGGAATTGAGAATAGGAAATCTGATCCCCAATATGTAATTTTCTATCTTCTGCTATGGTATTTTTTATTTCTTTTATTGCAGTATTCGCTTCTCTAGTCTTTTTTCTTATTTCTTTTCTTATGACTTTTTTAGGTATTTCCTTGCAAAAATATATATCATCTGTTTTTGTAAAAATGGTTGCCCTATCTGTTTTATCATATTTTATACAAGCTAATGAATGACTCGAAATATCTAATATTTTCTCTGCAAACAATGTTTCTGATAATTTTGTAAATATTGATTGATACATTTGTTGTATTTCTTCATAAGATACTGTTTTTTCCTTTGACAATTCAAAATTTTTTATGACATATTGTTTAATAAAAAATATATATTCATCATCTATTTCTTCATTTTTTAAAATTCTACATCTGTTTTTCTTAAGACTATAATAATCACCTCTAGATAGATCTAAATAAATCTCTCCAAACACTTCTTCAGATACTCCTTGACCATATTGATTATATAATTCTAGGAACTGTTGATAAACAATGACATCATGAATGTGAAGTTTTTCTTTTTTTATCATTTCTTGCCTTAATACTTTTACTTGTCTTTTTTTAATATTTATACTTCTCTCTACTGAAAATTCCATATATTCTCCTATTTTTTTACATGTTTTCCTGTTATTTCTACTAAAATCATTTAAACTCTAATTCTTTTCACATTTTAAGAATTCAAAATTTTTGATTTTCTTGTTTTCTGAAAAATGTTTTTTAAATTCAAGCACACAAAAATTCCTAATATCATGAAAAAGGTAAAAGGTGTCCCATTTCTCCATCCTTCTCCATTTATTAAAAATACTGCATTTGCAAACTGGCTGATAAGTGCAATTTGCACGACAAATTGTATCACTTCTTTTTTCTGCCACATTATAAATGGAAATAACCACATAATATACCATGTTTGAAAATTGGTAATTAGTAAAAATAAGAATACTATTAAAAAATATTCTATTTTTCTTATTTCTTCTCTAAAATGTATCTGTTTTTTGTATAGTAAGGTTAAACATGTGAAGAAATATATGATGATAAAAGAAATCAGAAATATCCTATTTACATTAGCAAGTAGATTTGGTATATCAAAATATTCCATTAATACAATATAAAAGTTTTTGGCAAATTTTTCTTGTTGTGTCATAATTCCATTTAATACTTGTAAGTCTTGTATATATAATATATATGTAATTGCTACTATAAATACAAATAGCATACCATATAAAAAACAATTCTTCAATCTTTCCCCTATTTTTTTGTCTCTAAGATGGTAAATAATGATAAATGGCAATAGTAATATGGCAAAATATTTTATTGAAACTGCTAATGCTAGAAATATGAGGCTTATGATTAGTTTTTTCTTCTTTAATAAAAAATATACAGCACTTAATAAAAAAGTAACCACATATATGTCATTATGTACATTGGCAATTCCTTCTATAAACATATATGGATTTAATCCATATAACAATACAAATAATTTCTTTCCTGTGATTTTATAAATTAGATAACAGTTTAGTAAGTGTATCATCATATTGCATAGCTTGAACACTAGTAGGGCGATGTCAATGTTTCCAAAGGAAATTCCTGCTATTAGCTTGCATATGAATGTCCACACAGGTCCATATACAACTGTCGTGTCTCCCCAGTCGTTTTCATATCCTTTTGCTAGCACAGTATCTTGTTCTAAGTATTTATGATGATCTTCACTTTCTACAAAATCATGTATAGTTACATAATATGGATTTTGTCCATATGCACTGTCTAATCTTCCAACTCCTAGGTAATAAAATATGTCTGAACTTAAAAATGGTAAAACGAGTACAAATATAAGTGAAATCACTCCAATGAAACTATATATTTGTTTTATATTTCTAAATGTGCTGTTTCTGTTTTTTATGATTAAACTATATGCAATTGTTAGTATCGCTAATATTGCTATATAGATGATTGCTTGGTCTATTCTATTAGCGTCGTTTAAACAAAATTTGAAATATTCGCTAAAGTTTAATACTGTTCTGTTTTGTAACATGTACCCTACTGATGGTACGGCAAACATGATTGATGCTAGTACAAATATTATTAATAGTATTTTTTTATTTTCTATGATTGTTTGTATTTTTTCTTTCACTTGTTTTCTCTCTTTCTTCATTTTATAAAAATTTCCTATTATTTTTAAAATTTAAAGAACTGAAACACTTCTGGATAAAACTTTTCTAAAAAATTAGTTTCTGCATTTAAAAATGTTCCAACAAAATTAATTAAAATACTAATTTCTACTAATAAAAGAAGTGTTATTAATATGACTTTTTTAGTACTTTCTTTTTTTACATTTTCATACATCAATAACCAAATAAGCATTGCTAATACAGAAAACATCCAAAAGAAATCAACTGCATATCGCTGTATAGTCCCTCCCATATACACATTTAGCATACACATTACTATACCAACACTTGGTAATAGTATCATCAGTCCTTTAAATATAAAATCTTTTGCCTTTTTATAATATTTATACCAGAAAATACATCCTATCATAGTCAAATTGAAAAATAAGATTCCACAGACAATCCCCCCATTATAATAGTTTGACGTATATCCTTCTTGACTATAGTCTGTATATATGTATGGATATTCTCCTTTCAAATGTGGTGGTTCTAGTAAATATTGATATAATCCTTTGGGAATATCCTTATATCTTTCTGACAAATCTGTAACGTCTACTACAGTTAATTGATATTTCGCTCCAAATTCAAATATATTTCCAAACCTCGCATAATTATATCCCATTAATGGAATGGCTACAAGGATATATGGTATCATTATACAAAGTAATGCGTTTTTTAATGTTTTACTTTTATATGCTTGTTTTATGATTTGATATAAAAATGGTACTAAAAGAATTGATGTTAGTACCAATGTTGGCCTACATCCTACTGCTAGAGCCATCGCTAAACAAGATAAAAATACATATTTTAAATGAACTTTTTGGCTATCTTTAGTAGCCATAAGCATCCATATCAGTCCTAATTGAACCAAAAAGTAACCTGCCATTAATGTTAATTCATATACCCACATTCTCCATGTATTCCATATATATAGACCTGAAATCCAAGTAGTTATGATAAATATAAATAGTAGACTAAATGGTATCTTTTTAAACCAACGTTTATAGATTTGTATGATTAGAATTGTGCTTGTCATAAGTGATAAACTGATAAATAAAAATGTTCCTATGCTTGTTGGTAAATACATCCCTGTCAATAATTTGAATGGAACAAACATAAGTATTGCTGGAACCATTCCAAAATACACGTAATATTTTCCATCATAATAGGCTGTATCAAATGAATATTCTATATCTTCTCTTTGATTAGGGTCATATGGATTTTCTAATTTTTTTAACTCTTCTGAAGGTTCTATGCTTATATTTGCTTTTCCTTCTAATATTGCATCTACTAAATACTTATTATAAATGTCGTTTTCTTCTCCTAAATAATCTGATATAAAATTGGGTTTTATTGCTAGTAAAAAAATGAATAAACAAACAAAACCAATTATCATCATTTTTTGAAAAATCGTTCCTGTATAGGGTTCTTTAAATATTTTGGTCTTATATATTATTCCTCCTATTAATATCGTCAAAATCAATATTATCATCATATTGATATACCCCTTTATTTTTTTATTTCATGATATTCTTTTTCTGTATTCACTTTCCAAAGATTTGTCTTTTCTTTTCGATTTTCTTTTATATTGTTTACTGCTTCTATTGCTGTTAACATAGCATGATCCATATTATTATATCGATGTTGCCCATTCCTTCCAATACAATACAAATTTTCTATCTCATTTAAATACTCTATTAATTCATCTATTTGGTCATATGTATCAAAATATGCAGGATATGCTTTTTTTACTTTTTCCATATGTGTATCTTTAATCATTGTTTTTTCTTCTATTATCCCTATCTTTTTTAATTCGTCTATTGCCATATTTCTAAAATCTTGTTCTTGCATATTCCATAAATCATCATTTTCATTACAAAAATATTCTAATCCAATCCAAATATTTTCTTCTGGCTTTTCTACTAAATAAGGTGACCAATTATTAAAAATTTGTATTCTTCCTACTTTTACATCTGGTTCTTGTACATATATCCAACAGTCAGGAACAATATTTCCTAATGTTTTTATTGCTGTTTCGTTTTTTATTTTTAGTTTGTCGATTAAAATACCTATCGTAATAAAGTCTCTATATGGTAAATGGCTTGCTATATTTAAGATTTTTTCTGTTGGTTTTTCTTTTTCTATATTTTCTATTAAGTCTTTTAAAGGCATTGAAGATATACATATATCCGTAGAAATTTTTTCTTCTTTTCCTTCATGTAAACACATGATTGTTTTTATTTTTCCTTCTTCTTTTATAATTTTTTTAACTTTATATCCACGTTTTATAATTACTCCATTTTGTTCAGCCATTGTAGCAAGCTGTTCCCATAGTTGTCCCGGTCCATACTTAGGATACCAAAATTGTTCTATTAATGATGTTTCTGTATTTTTATTGTTTTTTGTTCTAAAAAGTTTATACAACATGTCTTTTAAGATAACAGCTATAGAAAGTCCTTTGGCACGTTGTTTTCCCCAATCTGGCGAAATTTCACTTGGATGCCTTCCCCATACTTTTTCTGTATATTTTTCAAAAAACATACTATATAATACTTTTCCAAATCGATTGATATAAAAATCTTCTAGTGATTTTTCTTGTCTTTTAAATATTACACTTTTTAAATAACTACATCCTGCTTGTATTGTTTTTGTAAGTCCCATATTTTTTAAAGTCTCTAATTTAATTTCTATTGGATAATCAAAAAATTTTCTATCATAATATATTCTAGATATTCTATGTCTTATCAACATAACATTATCTTCTTTTTCTGGATCTGGTCCACCTTTTACTATTTCTGCTGTTCTTTCTAAAATTTTATCATCTAATGCTTTTTCTCCTTGTATTGGCATAATTTCTTTCCAAAAATTCATAATGGTTTCATCTTTTGAAAAAAATCTATGTCCACCTATATCCATTCTATTTTGTTTGTATTTAATGGTTTTAGATATTCCTCCAATTTCCTCTTGTTCTTCTATTACCATTACTTTATATTTTTTTTCCTTTGATAGTTCATAGGCAGCAGTTAATCCTGCTGGTCCTGCACCTATTATAACAACTGTACACATAGCATCTCCTTTTTATTTTAAATCTACTATAAATATTTTCTTAAATCTAATACTTTTTCTTCCTTTCTTCTAATATAGATTTTTTATTTCCAAGACCTTCTGATGATAAATATAATTTCATATCATTTTCCTCACTTATGACCAAATTTCTATGTGTCAATAAATAGTGTTTTCCTTTATATTCTGCTTTTTTAAATACTTCTAGCTGTAAGGTTTCTAGTGTTTATGTCGTAAATACCTTTCCTCCTCTGAAAAAATACATCCACAGTATTTTTGCATATATAATCCCAAATCTCTTGCTTTTGCTTGTCCCTCTCTAAATCCTACTCTAAAATCTCTATACAAAAATTCCACATCATATTTTTTTGCCATTTGATTTGCCACTTCTATTAAAGCTTCATGATTTTGATACGGGCTAACTAATAATGTGGTAGAAAAATGGGTATAACCATTTTCTTTAGCATATTTCGCTGTTTGTTCTAATCTGACTGGATAACAATAATTTTTACAACGATTTTGTAAATCTCCAATAACATGTTTGCAAAATTCATCTAGTCCATAATTTTCTTCAAATATTGCCTCTACATTAATACTTTTTGTATATTCTTTTAAACAATCTCTTCTTGCTTTATATTCCATATATGGATGAATATTCGGATTAAACCAATATACAGTTGGCTCAATTTCTTCTTTTCTTAATACATCTATACAATATACACTACATGGTGCACAACAAGTATGTAATAATAGTTTCATTTTTCAACTTCCTTTACTTTTATTTTTTGTTGTAAAATTTTCGAACTGTTCTTACACTTAACATAAAAATGTCCATTAAGAAACGTCCCCAACTGGACATTCGTATCCCAAATGCTTATACGCTGGTGGCAAAACGACTCTTCCTCTTAATGTTCTTGCAATAAATCCAATTTGTATTAGATATGGTTCATAAACATCTTCTATCGTATCTACCTCTTCTCCGACTGTTGCAGCCAATGCTTCTATTCCAACTGGTCTTCCAGCATATTGTACAATCATGGTATCTAATATCTTTCTGTCAATTTCATCCAGTCCTAATTCATCTATCTCCAACTTATTTAATGCATGTTTTGTTATTTTTATGGTAATATTACCATCTCCTAGCACTGCTGCATAGTCTCTTACTCTTTTTAACAGTCTGTTGGCAATTCTTGGTGTTCCTCTTGATCTTCTTGCAATTTCTGTTGCTGCTACTTCTTCTATTTCTACCTCTAAAATTCCCGCAGATCTTTTTACGATTTTTGTTAAGTCTTCTACTGAATATAATTCTAATCGATGAATAATTCCAAACCTATCTCTTAATGGTGTTGTAAGTGAACCAGCTTTTGTAGTAGCTCCTATTAATGTAAATTTAGGTAAATCTAATCTGATTGACCTAGCACTAGGTCCTTTTCCAATGATGATATCTAATGTATAATCTTCTAATGCTGGATATAATATTTCTTCTACACTTTTGCTAAGTCTATGGATCTCATCTATAAATAAAACATCAAATTCTGAAAGGTTTGTAAGTAATGCTGCTAAATCTCCCGGTTTTTCAATTGCAGGTCCTGATGTAATTTTAATATTGGAATTCATCTCGTTAGATATGATATTTGATAAGGTTGTTTTTCCTAATCCCGGAGGTCCATACAATAAAACATGGTCTAATGGTTCTCCTCTTTTTTTGGCTGCTTCTATATATATTTTCATATTTTCTTTGATTTTGTCTTGCCCTATATATTCTTCTAATGTCTTGGGTCTTAATGAATTTTCTAGTCGTTCTTCTCCAATATTTTCTAATTCCGGACTAATGATTCTGTCTTCTTCCATTTTATGTTTTCCTCCTTTTCAATTTTGAGTTGTTACTTTGGTGTCCATTTTGGGTGTCCATTTTGGGACGTTTCTCTTTGAGACATTTTTATGTAAAGTTAAGTTATTAATAATGAAAAAAGAGAAATAATCTATTTCAATATAATAAATAATTAATTATGATAAAGCAAGAATAACTTTACATAAAAATGTCTCAAAGAGAAACGTCCCTAAATGGACACCAAAGTACAACTCAAAATCCTTATTTTAGCAAATTGTTAATACTAATTGAAATTGATATATCTAATTCTTTCTTCATATTTTCATAATATTCTTCTAATAATATTTTTTCATCTTGTGGCAATTGTTCTAAAATCACTTCTTCTCCATGTTTTCTTGAAAACCATTTTTCATCATAATAATACCTACAAGTAACCATTCTTTCGTTATTTAGTGCAATATAATCTTTTCTAGCAAACATATTTGTACCTAAAGAAATGCCTTCTTCTCCATTTATTAAATAAGCAAATGTTGGTTTTATATCCAATTTTGTAACTGGTTTTTCTATTGTTATATGCTCTATACCCGGTATTTTCATTCCACATGCTACTCTTATATAGTTTAGCTTTATATCTGTATCTGTTACTTCAGAATCTGTCGCACTTAAAAAATCCAACATTTCTTCATTATACATATCCATTCCATTATGGTCACCAAATAAAAGTATCGTTGTATCTTCATATAAGTCCGCTTTTTTTAATTCTTCTATAAATATCCCAAAAGCATAATCTGCATAATTAACTGCTTCTAAATAATTTCCAAAAAATGTGTTTTTATATTTTCCAACATCTATATTGATTTTATTTCTATCTTGTAGTCCCTCCATACTAAAAGAAGTATGTGAAGATGCTGATACAATATATGAGATAAATGGCATATCATATTGTTTTAATTTTTCTACTGCTTGTCTATACAATAATTCATCTGATAGGTATCCCATGATATTTTCTGATGTATCTTGAAATTGATCTTTTAGTTCTATATGATCTACACCAAATTGCTTGTATACATTGTCTCTATTCCAAAAAAATCCATAATTCCCATGCATATATGAAGTCGTATATCCTTTATTTTTAAACATTGTAAAGATATCGTCATATCTATTTGTATAATATCTACTATAGGACATTCCATTTTCCATTGGATATAATGACGTTACTGTAGAAAATTCTGAATCTGCTGTTGATGAATAACTTTGCATAAACATGTTTGAAAATTCTATATTTTGATTAATAAATTGATTTAAATTTGGTGTTATTTCTTTTCCGTTTATTTCTTTGTTAATCACAAATTCTTGAATGGATTCTAATTGTAATATGATCACATTTTTTCCATTGATTGCATTTTGTAAGTCATAATTACTTTCCCCATATTTTGTTTCATATTCTGTCTTTAATGTTTGATATTCTTCTAACATGTTTTCTTTTTCTGCATATTTTGCTTGTTTTTTGATATTGATTGTATTTCCTATATCTGCTATATGATATCCATAGATGGTTCCTTTTTTTACTTGCATATCTTTGTTAAATGGATCTTCCTTGGTTTTTTGTATAAAATTCATATCTACTCTAATAAGGCCTATGATAGCGATTATACAAATTCCTAGTTTTATCATTCGTCTTTTTAAAGTCATTTTCTCTTTTTTCTCAAGTTTTAAAATCTTTGTACTTAGCAATATGATAATTGCTATGATATCTACAAAATACAGCACTTGTTTTAATTGCAATAACATGGGAAGTGTATCCATAATTTCTTCTCCATATTGAAGATTTAATATCTGTGCTACTGATAAGACAGAACTTGAATACGTATGATATATATTATCTGCAAATAAAATGATACTAATGATTATATCTATAACAATTGTCGTTACGCTTCTTGTTCTATTAGGCAACATGCACAAACATATTATCATGGATATGATAAATGCACTTGTACCTAAAATTGTCTGTATGTCTATGGTTTCTCTAATAGATATGGTATTTAGGTAAAAAAAGATTGTCTTTAAAAAAATGATCATTCCCACTGCAATAGGAAATCCTATAGAATGAAAGAACTTATTTACTTTATTTCTTATTTCATTTTTATTTATCTTTTTTTCCTCTTTTGCTTCTTCTTTACTTTCTATATTTTTTTCTTTTTTCAATTTTTTCCTCTTTCTTTTATGATTTTATATTATCAATAAAATTCTCTACAATCTTCAATAATTTTTGGTTATTTTCCTTATATGGATTTGGCTCAAATTCTTGCACTTTTTTTATGGCTCCTTCTAATTCTTCCACAGACTGTAATCCAATAATGTTTCCACTCTTATTGAACTTTTCTACAATTTCTATTTGATGATTGTTTACGTGTTCTCCATATTCGTGCAATCTTGGTACTGCAATTACTTTCTTTTTCTTTTCAAGAGAGGTAATAATAGAACCAACTCCTCCATGAGTAATGATAAAATTGGCCTTTTGTTCAAATTTATCTATTTCTTCTTTTGGCATAAAGTCTATTATTTTCATTTTTTCATTTTTGGGCTCATATTTTGTATACCCTGCCTGCACGATTACTTCTTCTTGAATTTGCTTTTTATCAATTAAATTATCAATTTCTTCTAATAATCTTTGAAATGGATTATTTTGTGTTCCTAACATTACAAATATCATTAATAAATCGACCCTCCATAAATTGCTTTTGGATATATTTTTAACATTTCTTCCCATTGTACAATGAATAAATCTGCAATCGGGTAAAGTAATCTTCCCGTCGCTGTTTTCTTATTCATATTAGCAAATGTTTCTATATATATAATTTTACTACCAAATAGCTTTCCCAATATACACATGGGTCCTGCTGTATGTGTTCCTGTGGTAACAATTGCTTTTGGTCTTAATTTAAAATAATAATATATTGTTTTTATGCATAGATATAAATATTTAAAGATATATGTAAATAACTTTGCTCTTGTTCCATAAGGCAAAAAATCTAATTTTTCTCCATATGTTTCTTTTAAATGTTCATTTGCTTTGTCTTTTTCTGTTATGATATGATAATCATATTTTTCAAATAGCGGTGCTAATTGTAATAACTCATTTAAATGACCGCCTGTACTTGAGATAAATAATACTTTTTTCTTTGTGCTTTTTTCCATATTTTTACTTTCTTTCCTTTTATGATTTTTTCTTATCCTTACTTTATATATTTCGCTTCTTTCATCCTTAACCAATTCTTGTATATTATATCTTTTTTTCAAATATCTGTCTAGTAAAAATAGAATAAAATCAGCCTCTTTTAATATATTGGATTACAAAAATAAGCCTAAATATTAAATTTACATCTAATATTTAAGCCTAAATTTTTATCCAAATATTCCTCTTTTTTTAATTGGTGGTTGTTCATTCATTGTTTTGGCTAACTGTACCAATAAATCTCTTTGCTCTCTAGAAAGTTTCTTTGGTGTTTGCACATTTACTGTAAATACAAAATCTCCCACTGAATTTGAGCTTACTGCTTTAAACCCTTTTCCTCTAATAACAAACTTCGTACCTGTTTGTGTTCCTTCTGGTATTTTATATGTTTCCTTACTTCCATCTACCATTGGAATTTCTAATTCTGCTCCTAATGTTGCTTGTGTAATTGTTATTGGTACCTCACAATATACATTATTTGCTTTTCTTGTATAAATACTATGTTTCTTTAATTTAACAGTTATATATAAATCTCCTTTAGGTCCACCCTTTTCTCCGGGTTCTCCTTCTCCTCTTAAGACAACTGTTTGACCATCATCAATACCTGCTGGTATCTTTATTTTAATTTTCGGTTGTTTTCTGACAGTTCCTTTTCCTCTACAATTTTCACAAGGCTCTTTTATAACTTCCCCTGTTCCATGACAATTGGTACAAGTTCTTGTGGTTTGCATTTGTCCTAGTATTGTGTTTTGCACTTGTCTAATTTGACCTGTACCATTACAAGTTGGACATTTTGTGACAGATGTGCCCGGTTTTGCTCCACTTCCACGACATATATGACAAGTTTCATTTCTTGTAATCGTAATTTCTTTTTCTACACCTAAAAATGCTTGTTCAAAAGTGATATCAATATGAAGATTTAAGTCTGCACCTTTTCTAGGACCACTTTGTTTTCTACTTGTATTTCTACCACCAAATCCTCCTCCAAAGAATGACGAAAAGATGTCTCCTAAATCTCCAAAGTCTCCAAAACCATCAAATCCCGAACTTGTATAAGAATAATAGCCATTTCCTCCGCCAAAAGGTCCTCCTGCACCATTAAATCCTTGTGCTCCTTCTGGACCAAATTGGTCATACATTCTTCTTTTTTGTGGATCTGATAAAGTTTCATATGCTTCATTTACTTCTTTAAATTTTGCTTCTGCTTCTGACTTGTTATCTGGATTTGCATCTGGATGATATTTTTTTGCAAGCTTTCTATATGCTTTTTTTAGTTCATCATCTGTCGCATTTTTATTAACTCCTAACACCTCATAATAATCTCTTTTTCCTGCCATTCTTTATTATCTCCTCTTTCTAATTTTTCTTTCTGCATAACGCTTCGATCTTTTGCCAAGTCATGATGTCTGTATCCTTCTTCACCTACATAATATTTTATCCATCTTTTTTGTTTATCTGAAACAAATTCACTGTCATATGTAAGTTTTTCGTAATATCCTTCACTTTAAAATGAAAGTTATTAGGTATGCACAAATTTTATGTGAAATCGCAATATATAACTTTACATAAAAATGTCTCAAAAAGAAACGTCCCTAAATGGACAAGTAAGAAAAAAATCTTAAGATAATACATGTTGTATATCGAAAGATTTTTTTCGAAACTTAACGAAGTAAGACGAAGTTTTTCATTCGATTTTACTTGTTGTCATCTTCTACTTTATAGTCTGCATCATATACATTTCCATCATTTCCTTGTGCATTTCCGTTGTTTTCTGCGCCTGTTTGTGCATTTGCATTTGGGTCTGTTCCTTGCGCACCTTGTGCTCCATTTGGATTTGCATTTTTATATAATTGTTCTGACATGTCATAGAATACTTTTGTTAGTTTTTCTGTTGCTTCTTTGATTTTTTCTGTGTCATTTGATTCTAATGCTTTTTTAGTATTGTCTATTTCTGTTTCTACTTTTGCTTTTTCTTCTCCACTGATTTTATCTCCTAAGTCTTTTAATGTTTTTTCACTATTATATACTAAACTTTCAGCATTATTTTTAACTTCGATTTCTTCTTTCTTTTTCTTGTCTTCTGCTGCATGTGCTTCTGCATCTTTTACTGCTTTGTCAATGTCTTCGTCTGTTAGATTTGTTGATGCTGTAATAGATACATTTTGACTATTTCCTGTTGCCATATCTTTTGCTGATACATGGACAATACCATTGGCATCAATGTCAAATGTTACTTCGATTTGTGGTACCCCTCTTGGTGCTGCTGGAATTCCTGTTAGTTGGAATCTTCCTAATGTTTTATTATATGCTGCCATTTCTCTTTCACCTTGTAATACGTGAACTTCAACTGATGTTTGACCATCTGCTGCTGTTGAGAAGATTTGTGATTTCTTTGTTGGTATGGTTGTATTTCTTTCGATTAATTTTGTAAATACCCCTCCATATGTTTCTATACCTAATGATAATGGTGTTACATCTAATAATACTAAGTCTTTTACATCTCCTGATAATACACCACCTTGAATAGCTGCACCAATTGCAACACATTCATCTGGGTTGATTCCTTTATCTGCATCTTTTCCTGTTATTCTTTTTACAGCTTCTTGAACTGCTGGAACTCTTGTTGATCCACCAACTAATAATACTTTGTGAATATCGTTTGGTGTTAAGCCTGCATCTTTTAATGCTTGATTTACTGGTCCTGCTGTTGCTTCTACTAAGTCATGAATTAATTCTTCAAATTTTGCTCTTGTTAAGTTTACATCTAAGTGTTTTGGTCCTGTGCTATCTGCTGTGATAAATGGTAAGTTGATTTGTGTTTGTTGAACACCTGATAATTCTATTTTTGCCTTTTCTGCTGCTTCTTTTAGTCTTTGCATTGCCATTTTATCTTGTTTTAAATCGATTCCATTTGATTTTTTGAATTCATCTACTAAGTAATCAATAATTGCATTATCAAAGTCATCTCCACCTAAATGTGTGTTTCCACTTGTAGATAAAACTTCAAATACACCATCACCAATATCTAGGATAGATACATCAAATGTTCCTCCACCTAAGTCATAAATTAATATTTTTTGGTCTTGTTCTTTATCCATTCCATAAGC
>CAMMWP010000014.1 GCA_946500615.1 uncultured Clostridium sp.
ATTATGTACCAGGACAAGAAGATGATGATGACTTTGAAAAAGTATTTGTAGAAGAATTTGATTTAGCATTAAGAAAATTCATCAGTAAAGTAGATGATATAACATATGATAGAGTACCAAATGTAGATTTATCAGCATTAGAAAATGGAACAACAGCAATATACAATCATCCAAAAGATCCAGTTGCAGTAAAAAGAAATAGTACAGTTGTTTACACAATAAGAGTATATAATGAAGGAAAAATAGATGGATATGCTGAAAGTATAACTGACTATTTGCCAGAAGGATTAGAATTCTTGCCAGAACATGAAATTAATACTAAATATGAATGGAAGATATCAGAAGATGGAAGAACAGTAACAACGGATTATTTATCAAGTGCAAAAGAAACAGGAGAAAGACAAAATGAAATAAAAGCATTTGACGGAAAGACATTAGACTATAAAGAAGTACAAATTGCATGTAAAGTAAAAGAAGAAGCAATAGCAAATGTAAAATTGACAAACTTAGCAGAAATCACAGAAGATAGTGATAATGACAGAGACTCTACACCAGACAATATAGAAATTCCAAGTGATGAAGAATTACCAGGATATAAAGATGACGAAATAGATAAAGATTATGTACCAGGACAAGAAGATGATGATGACTTTGAAAAAGTATTTGTACAAGATTTTGACTTAGCATTGAGAAAATTCATCACAAAAGTAGATGAAGAAGAAGTGGATACAAGAATTCCAGAAGTAAGTTATGACAGAGAGGAAGATAAGATTTCATACGATCATACAAAAGAACCTGTAGAAGTGGTAACAGGAAATGTGGTAGAATATACCATTAGAGTATATAATGAAGGAGATATGGCAGGATATGCAAAAGAAGTAGGAGACGATATACCAGATGGACTAAAATATTTACCAGAGAATGAAACTAATAAAGCGTATAGATGGGTAATGTATGACGAAGAAGGAAATGAAACAGAAAATGTAGAAGAAGTAGTAGAAATCAGAACAGATTACTTGTCAAAAGAACAAGAACAAACAGAAGGAGAAAATTTACTACAAGCATTTAATCCAGAAGAGCCAATAGGAGAAGGAAATCCAGATTATAGAGATATCAAAGTAGCATTTGAAGTAGTAGAACCAAATGAATCAGATAGAATCATTATAAACTCAGCACAAATAACAGATGATAGTGATGAAAATGGAGATCCAGTAGAAGATATAGATTCAGATCCAGGAGAATGGAATGAAGGAGAAGATGACCAAGATAGAGAATATATTAAACTAACATATTTTGACTTAGCATTAAGAAAATGGGTAACAGAAGCAATTGTAATAGAAGACGGAAAAGAAACTGTTACACAAACAGGTCATACAGCAGAAATGGATCCAGAGCCAGTAGTAAAGGTAGAGTTATATAGAAAAGACCTAAATGATGTAGTTGTAAAATTCAGATATAAAATAAGAGTAACAAATGAGGGTGACATAGCAGGATATGCAAAAGAAATTACGGACTATGTGCCAGATGGACTAAAATTTGTAGCAGAAGACAATCCAGGATGGACAGATGAAGGAAATAATATTATATCAACTAGATTATTAGAAAATACGTTATTACAACCAGGAGAATCAGCAGAAGTAGAAGTCGTGTTGACATGGATAAATAGTGAAGACAATATGGGGCAAATGATAAATATTGCAGAAATATCAGAAGACTACAATGATAAAGGGGTACCAGATAGAGATTCAACACCAGATAACCAAGTATGGGGAGAGGATGATATCGATGATGCACCAGTGTTATTGTCAATTGAGACAGGTCAACAAAGAATTTACTTTACATTAGGATTGACTGTATTGGGAACATTAGCAGGAGGATTATTCTTGATCAAGAAGTTTGTAATATAGAAAACGTATAAAAGGGGAAATATAGATAAATAGGGCATGATTTCATGTCCTATTATTATCGTTGTTTTTATTCAAATTTCTTTACAATTAAATATTGGTATGGTATAATTTTCCATGAAAGAATACTGAAGAGGTGAGAATTATGAATCAAATTTTAGCAACCAGTAATACAACCAAAGCAAAAAATAAAAAGAATAAAGGGACAGGTCCTGCGGACATAAAAACAGTAGTAAAAGTGTTTGCCATTATCATGTTAGTATTTGGTGTTTTTATAATAGGAACAGGATCATATGCAATGTATAAAGATTTTGAAGCAAAAAATGAAGCAACAACAAAACCAATTATAACAGAAACATTGAGTGAAGATCAAAAAACAATACAATTAAGTGTAACACATGATAAAGCAATAGACAGAATAGAATATAGTTGGAATAATGGAGAAATGCAAATAGTAACAGGAAATGGAAGAAAAAATATACAAATTGATATAGAAATACCGGGAGGGACAAATACATTAAATGTAAAAGCAATAGATGTACAAGGTCAAGAAATTTCAACAGATAAAGTATATACAGCAAAAGATATTATCAAACTAGAGGTTTCTGGAAGTAAATTAAAAATAACAGCAGAAAATCAAACAGAAATAGCTTATATGACATATAGATGGGATGAAGACGAAGAAGAAAGAATAGATATCAATGCAACTACAGTCGAACAAGAAATTGATATTCCAATGGGAGAACATGATTTAACAGTAATATTAGTGGATATCAACAATGAAACCATTACAAAAGAACAAAAAGTAAAAGGTGTTACAAAACCAACAATTAATATAGGTATTGATGAGACAAAAGAATACTACTTAATTACCATTTCAGATCAAACTGGATTAGAGAGAGTGGAATTTACAATTAGAGGAGAATCCAAGACAGTAGCAGTTGAAAATGCAGAAACAGAATTAAAATATAGACTAAAATTAAATGAAGGCGACGAAAACCGTCTAGAAATAACTGCTTATAACATTGATGGAATTGCCTCAGATACACAAAAAGTTAGTGCACGTAAATAAATTAACATTTCCCTACATCATTTATGTAGGGAAATAGATTAAGGGAAAAAGGTTGAAAAATAATTACAATTTTGGCATCGTTAAACTTCATTTGAAATTTAATTAACGTACTAGAGTGTACGCCTCATAAATTTTAAACTCGTTTGCCTAGCCAAAATTTAATTCTTTTCCAACTCAATTTGTGCCTTAGAAAGGAATGGAATCAAAAATGGATAATAGTTTCTTTCATATATTAACATATTTTGTTATTTATTCGTTTTTGGGATGGGTTCTTGAAAGTACAGTAAGGACAATTTGTGAAAAGAAAATTATCAATACAGGATTTTTAATAGGACCATTTTGCCCTATATATGGGTTTGGTGCGATCATTATGATATTATTTTTAGATAATTATAAAAATCATATCATACTGTTATTTACTATTTCATTTATTGTATTAACCATATGGGAATATATAGTAGGAGTACTTTTAGAAAAAGCATTTCACACAAAATACTGGGACTATTCAGACCAAAAACTGAATTATAAAGGAAGAATTTGTTTATTAAACTCAATTGCATGGGGAGTATTAGGTGTTTTATTTATAAAATATATACATCCATTTATAATACAACTAATCAATCATATTGATTTTATTTATATAGCAATTATAGCAACTATCATAGCATGTATACTATTAATCGATGCAATCATTAGTGTTATAAAAATTAAGAGTTTCAAATCTACATTAGAAAAAATAGAAGAAATTAATGAGCAAATCAAACAAAAACTAATAGAATTGAAAGATAAAGAAAAAATTTCAGCCAATGACAATCTACAACATTTAGTCAAAAACTTAAAAGCTAGAAGAGATAAAACAATAAAACATTTATATAGAAGAGCATATAGATTAAAGAAAGCATTCCCAGCAATCGATACAAAAGAATTTACAGAAATTTTAAGTAAAAAAATTGAATTCAAGCATAGCAAAAAGAAAAAAGAAAAAAAGGGTGAATAAAATGGTTCAAGAAATTTATATTATTGATGATGATGACTCGTCTATCATTATATTTAGAGAGTTGTTTAAAAATGATAAAGACTATAAATTTATCAGTGTAAAATCTGAACAGATTGATATTGCATTGAAAAACATTCCTTCACTCATTATTATTAATGAAGATGCAATAGATAGAGATGTAGTTGGACTTTGTAAAAAAATTAGACGAGATGAAGATAACAAAATAACACCAGTTATTGTTGTTTCTTCCAATAATGATAAAGAACACAGAATGAAAATTTTAAAAGAATCTATAGAATATTTCATAAAAAAACCTGTAGATGAAGAATATTTATATTATACAGTGAAAAATTTAAATAGATTATTATCAAATAATAGAAGAGTAAGTCCACTGACAGGATTACCGGGAAATGTTCAAATACATGCAGAATTGAAGAAAAGAATATCTAACAATGAACCATTTTCTGTATTATATTTGGATCTAGACAATTTCAAAGCATATAATGATGTCTATGGATTTGTCAAAGGAGATCAAATTATAGAATTTACTGCCGAAATCATATTAAGAGGTGTTCATAATACTATTACAGAAGAAGCTTTTGTTGGGCATATCGGTGGAGATGATTTTGTGGCAATTTTACCATCAACCAATTGTGAAAAGATTTGTCAAAATATATTGGCAATGTTTGATAGTCAAGTAGCAAGATTTTTTACAGAAAGAGATATAGAAAAAGGATATATAGAAGTAGAAAATAGGAAAGGAATTATAGAACAATTTCCATTAACCTCACTTTCTATTGGAGTTGTAGTTGCAGATCCGGGAAGATTTAGTAATATTCTAGAAATTGGAGAAATAGGAGCACAAGTGAAACATGCTGCAAAATCTGTAATGGGCAGTAGTTATGCTGTAGATAGAAGAAAATAGGGCAAATAGATAGAGGTGTAGATAATGAAAAGATATAAACAAAGTGAAATAAAGGAAATTGCAAAGGTTCTTAAAGAAGATGGTGTGATTAGTGTACCAACGGATACTCTATATGGTTTATGTGCAAGGGTTCATTCAGATAAAGCTTATGACAAACTAATGAATATAAAGAACCGTCCTTCTACAAAGTCTTTTCCTATTGTTTGTAAAGATATAGAACAAATAAAGACAATTGCTATTACTGATGAAAAGATTGAAAAATTGATAAAGGCTTTTATGCCCGGACCCATTACATTAGTTTTAAATAAAAGACCAGAGGCATTTTTATATATTAATAATGCAGGTATAAGAGAAACAAACCAATTGGCTGTGAGAATGGCACCATCTGCATTTTTAAAAACATTAATAGATGAGGTTGGTAGTCCATTATTTTTAACGAGTGCAAATAAAAGTGGACAAACCGCATGTAAAAGCTTAGAAGAAATAGAGATCACATGCCCAACACTTGATGGAATGGTTGAGGGAGAAGTGACGTTTGGAGAAGCTAGCACAATTGTGGATTGTACTTGCAGTGATATTAAAATTCAAAGGGTAGGTCCCATTTCAAAAGAACAAATCATGGATATATATATATATAATAGAAAAAAAACACAAATTGATACAGCAAGGTAGCTAATTGGGTTAGTGGATAAGTATCTAAACAAATATGGAAAAGATAGGTAATTAAATTGCAGATGTACAAGTTTGCAATTTTTTTTTACAATAGGAAAGTAACCCTTTCCTATTGTATAAAAAACGCTTCGCGCTAACGATTGCACACAAATTTTACTTACGTAAAATTTGGCGCCGAACAATAACGCGGGCTTTAAAATGTCGTAAATAGAGAAAATGCTCAAAAAAGTCCGCTATTGTTTTAATAATAATAATAAAAATTGAAAAGATGCATATACATATAATAAAAACTTTTAGGAGATTGAAAATGAAAAATTTTACGAAAAAAAGAGTTTTTATTATTTTTTTTGCTATTCTAATGAGTTTTGGTGTGTATATAGAACAAAACAATATACAAAATCAAAAAAGAAACATAGGGGATGCTGTACAGGTAACGTCATTACCCGTTTCAAGAAAAGTGGTTATACTTGATGCCGGACATGGAACACCAGATGAACGGTGCAGAAAGTAAAAATGGAACAACAGAGGCTAATATTAATTTAAACATCGTTTTAAAAATACAACAATTACTAGAACAATCTGGTTGCACAGTAATACTTACTAGGTCAGACGAAAATGCTATATATGACTTAGATGCTAAAACATTAAAACAAAAAAAAGTCTCAGATATTCATAATAGAGTTAAAATTGGTAATGAATCATCGGCAGATATATTTGTTTCAGTACATTTAAACAAAATACCAGAGCAACAATATTATGGATGGCAAACATTTTTCAATTCAAAAAATGAAAAAAGTAAAACTTTGGCTGAAAATATACAATCAAATTTAAATGAAGCAATACAAAAAGAAAATAAAAGAATTGCTATGAAATTGAATACAGTGTATCTTATGAAGAATGTAGAAATTCCAATTAGTATTGTGGAATGTGGATTTCTTTCAAATCCACAAGAAGAAAAAGAATTATTGCAAGATCGTTATCAAGATAAATTGGCTTGGGGAATTTATAATGGTATCAATAGTTATTTTCTAGATAATGGCTAATAGTAAAAGACAAAAAACGATGTAATAAATAGGATAAAAGAACATATATATTAATATCATGATTATATGGGAGGCATATATGTTTATCGTATTTAATAAGCAAAAAGTATATACATATTGTATATCTATTATTATGGTTGTATTATTATTTTGCATAGCAGGGACTTTAACGGCTGAAAAAGAAACAATGACTACTTCTTCCACCAATGAAAAATTATTACCAATATATAAAGTGAAAACAGATAGTAAAAAAGTAGCATTAACAATGAATTGTGCATGGAATGCAGATGACATAGACACCATTTTAAAAATACTAGAAGACAATAACACAAAAATAACATTTTTTATGGTAGGAGATTGGATAGAAAAATATCCTGAAGCAGTAAAAAAAATTCATGATGCAGGTCATGAAATAGGAACCCATAGTGATACACATCCACATGTCAATAACTTAAGCTATGAAGAAAATATAAAAGAACTTGAAAAAAGCAATGACAAAATAGAAAAAATCACAGGAACTAGGACAAATTTATATAGAACACCATATGGAGAATATAATACAACTGTCATAAAATCAGCACAAGACAAAGGATATTACACAATACAATGGAGTTTAGACACTTTAGACTATACAGGCATCAATGGAACAGAAATGTGGAATCGACTAAAAGAAAAAATAGAAGGAGGAGATATCATATTAATGCATAATGGAACAAAACACACAGCAGACAGCCTAGAAATGTTATTACATAACATACAAGAAAAAGGGTTAGAAATTGTAAAAATATCAGAGTTAATTTATACAGACAATTATCAAATAGATGTAAATGGAACACAAATAAAAAAATAATATGTATAAAATTGGAAATATAGGAAATACTAAATATAGATTTTTTAGGAGATATAAGAAAATGCATTTTATTGGTATTTTTTCAAGTCATTTAGAATTTGAAAATATAAAAGAAAATATACAAAATCAAATAACACAAAAAAACTTACAACTCATTCATATAACTTCTAGAAATATAGAAAATATGAAAAATATAATGTTTGAAACAATTTTACTATGTGATCAGCTCCATATCAATGAAGACCAAAAGGAAATATTCAATAAAATATGTAGTCACTGCAAATATAGTATCATCAATACAGACATATTTAACAATACAAAAATTATTGCGCAAAAAACAAGTAATTGTATCACATATGGACTAAATCAAAAATCGACAATAACAGTTTCTAGCATACAAGAAGATAAAGCCATTATATATATACAAAGAAATCTAAAAAATATAGAAGGAAAAGAAATAGAAATGGGAGAAACTTGTATAAACTTAGAAGGAAAAAAACAAATTTCTATAGAAACAATATTAGCAATCGTTTCAATTTCTCTTATATATAACTAAAAAATCATTGAAAATTAAGGATTTTCTGCAAAAAAATTACAAATTTAACTTTTTATGTAGACAAAACCTTGAAAATGTTGTATAATAAGAAATGTAAGTTAATACCAGTAAAAAACACAATCGATAAATAAAATTTAAGGAGGAAAATAAATTGGATACAAATTATTTAGAAAACAACTATTTAACATTAGTTGGAAAGGTTACAGGAGAAAAAAAATTCAGTCATGAAATTTATGGAGAAAGATTTTACATCTTTAATTTAGAAATCCCTCGTTTAAGTGGTGTATCTGATCTAATACCAATCACAATTTCAGAAAGATTAATTAATGAAGATACATTAAATGAAGGGCAAAAATTGTTAGTAAAAGGACAATTTAGATCATATAATAGTTATGAAAGTGAAAAAAACAGATTAATTTTAACAGTATTTGCAAAAGATGTTAGAGTAATATCTGAAGAAGAACAAAGTGAAGAAGAAAATGAAATAGCCAAAAAAGATGTTATTACAAATGAAGTAGTTCTAGTTGGTTATATATGCAAAAAACCAATTTACAGACAAACACCATTTGGTAGAGAAATTGCAGATATTTTACTAGCAGTAAATCGTGCATACAATAAATCAGACTACATTCCTTGTATTGCATGGGGAAGAAATGCAAGATTTTGTCAAAATCTTGAAGTAGGTTCTGAAATAAAATTAATAGGTAGAGTACAATCAAGAACCTATGAGAAAAAACATGAAGATGGAAGTGTAGAAACAAGAGTAGCTTATGAAGTTTCAGTAGGAAGTTTAGAAGTAATAGAAGAAAATGATAATGAAGGTACTACCCAATCAGAAGACCAAGAAGCTGTA
Organism: uncultured Clostridium sp.; assembly: GCA_946500615.1. Classification (GTDB taxonomy): domain Bacteria; phylum Bacillota; class Clostridia; order TANB77; family CAG-508; genus CAG-269. The sequence continues at coordinate 8,873 of CAMMWP010000014.1, forward strand.
TAGGGTAAATAAATAGATAAAAAGTTTGAAAAGTCTATTCTTTTCAAACTTTTTTTGATATAATATGAAAAATATAATTATATAAAATAATGAGAATTTGTGTTTAGTGAAAGGAATGAAATCAAAATGCTTAAACTGAAAACAAAAAATAATCCATGTGAAGAAAATGAAAAGAATGAAAATTTGAAAAAAATATTTCATTCTAAATATTTTTTTAGTGTAATAGCCATCCTATTCATCACGATATTTTGTTTTGCTATGACACCAGTTACCTTACAAAATGATACATTTTATACCATAAAAATAGGGGAACAAATAACCCAAACAGGAATAGATATGCAAGACCATTTCTCATGGCATGAAGATTTAGCATATACGTATCCACATTGGTTATATGATTTAGCAACATATGAAATTTATGCGAATTTTGGAATGGATGGAATTTATATAGTAACATGTATTTTATCTGCTATTTTAGGAATTTCATTATATATAGTAAATACAAAAATAACGAAAAATCAAATTACCTCATTTATATTAACTGCTTTGGTTATATATGTAATAAGAGACTATATTGCTGCAAGAGCACAATTAGTTACCTTTATTCTATTTGTATGGATTATATATTTTATAGAAATGTTTCTAAAAAATAAAAAAATCAGATATGCTATTGGACTAGTTATCATTTCAACACTTATTGCTAATTTACATGTAGCGGTATGGCCATTTATATTTGTATTATTCTTACCATATATAGCAGAATATATATTATCTGTATTATCAGAAATGGCCATTTATAGAAAATTGAAAATAGCAATACTAAAAATAAAAATCAATAGATTAGCAAAAACAGGAAAAAATGAAAATAAAAAAATAGCTCTAGAAGAAGAATTGCAACAAATTATCAACAAAAATCAAAAGATAAAAATAAAAAGAGAAGAAGATTTAAAAAATGCATACAAAATACGATTCATAAAAAATTCAAATGTAAAATGGCTAATATTGATCATGATCATATGTGCATTTACAGGATTATTAACACCATTAGGAGATACACCATATACGTATTTATATAAAACAATGGAAGGAAATACAACACAAAATATTAATGAGCATTTACCAATGACAATTGCAGATGAGACAGAAGCATTAACAGCAATCGTCTTAGTTTTAGGAATTTTAATGTTTACAAAAACGAAAATTCAATTAAGTGATTTATTTATGATAAGTGGTTTATGTTATTTGATGTTGGCAACCAAAAGACAAATGACGATGTTTTGTATTATTGGTGTATTCATATTAAATAAAATGATTTGTGAATTTATAGAAGGATATACCAAAGGACAAAAGATACAATTCAATCATGTTACTAGAGGAATTGGTTATGTCATTATGATAACGGTTATGCTAGGTGCTAGTTATCATTTCTATGAACCAAAACAAGATGATGAATATATAAGTACAAGTGATTATCCTGTTCAAGCTTGTGATTATATTTTAGAAAATATAGATGTATCAAGTGCTAGATTTTATAATGAATATAATTATGGAAGTTATTTAATATATAGGGGAATTCCTGTTTTCATTGATTCTAGAGCAGATTTATATGCACCAGAATTTAGTGGGAAAGAAGAGGACATATTTACAGACTTTATAAATACATCTAGTATAGGTACATTTTATGAAGATACATTTGAAAAATATGATATTACACATGTCATTACCTATAAAAACTCTAAAGTAAATATGATTATAATAGAAACCAAAGATCCCCATTATAAAAAATTATATGATGACAAATATTTTATAGTTTATGAAAGATTAAATGTATAGATGAGGTATGTATGAAAAAAGAAGAAAAGAAAAAGCTAAAAAAACTATATTGTATCATTAGTATCCTTGTATTTCTAATGATATTTGTTGACCAATTGGCAAAAGTTCTGGTTATACACTATGGAGAAATAACTGTCATTTCGAATACATTTGTATTAAAACCAAACGAATATAATAATGGGATATATGATGAAACAACAAGAGGAATAACGATAATGACAAATATCGTCATTGTCTGTATCATATTAGGAATGATAAGAAGTAATAATCAATTTGTCACAAATAAGACAAAAGTATTATTAAGCTTTGCATTAGCAGGGGGAATTAGCAACATTATAGATAGAATTTGTAGAGGAGGAGTCGTAGAATATATTCACATTACAAACCTTCCAGCATTGAATATTGCAGACATTTGTATTGTAATTGGTTGGATATCTTTTGTAGCGATATTTGCTTCTTTTTCAGCGAAAGAGTTTACTAAAAACAAATCAAACAGAAAAGAAAAAATAGAATAAAATGTGAAAGGACAAACAATATCAATGAAGTATTTAGAAGTAGAAAACACGAACAAAAGAATAGATGCCTACCTATCAGAAAAACTAGAAGATACATCAAGAGTGGCTATACAAAGATTAGTAGCAAATGGAAAAGTGTTAGTAAATGGAAAAATGGTAAAACCATCTTATAAAGTACAAGAAGGGGACAAAATAGAAGTAGAAGAGGAAATACCAGTTGCCACATCATTGAAAGCACAAAATATACCATTAGAAATTATTTATGAAGATAAAGACATCATTGTTGTAAATAAGCCAAAAGGAATGGTCGTGCATCCTGCCAATGGAAACCCAGACGGAACATTGGTAAATGCCATTATGGCAATATGCAAAGACTCTCTATCTGGCATTGGCGGAGAAATCAGACCGGGAATTGTTCATAGATTAGATAAAGATACATCAGGAATTATTATGATTGCTAAAAATGATAAAGCACACATAAATTTAAGTGAACAAATAAAAGACCACAAAGTAAAAAAGACATATATTGCTTTGGTAAGAGGAATGGTAAAAGAAAATGAAGCAACCATTAATATGCCAATTGGAAGAAGTGAAAGAGATAGAAAGAAAATGGCAGTTACCAAAAAAGGAAAAGAAGCAATTACCCATTTTAAAGTGTTAGAAAGATATGATAAATATACCTTATTACAAGTAAATATAGAAACAGGAAGAACCCATCAAATTAGAGTTCACTTGTCACAAATTGGCTATCCAATAGTAGGAGATGAGGTCTATTCAAATGGAAAAAATGAATGGAATGTAAAAGGACAATGCCTACATGCTAAAAGTCTGGAATTTAAACATCCTATAACTGGAAAGGCGATGCTTTTAGAGGCCAATCTACCAGAATATTTTGAGACAATCTTAAAGGAATTAGAAGATAGAAAAAGAGTATAAAGGGGAAAAAACAGAAATGGATGAAATGCGATTACAAAAATACCTAGCAGAAGCAGGAATTGCTTCAAGAAGAAAAGCAGAAGAATTGATATTACAAGGAAAAATTCAAGTAAATGGAAAAATAGTGACTGCACTAGGAACAAAAGTACAGATCGAAAAAGATGAAGTAAAATATGAAAACAAGCTAGTACAAATAGAAAATAACAAGATATATGTGTTATTAAACAAACCAATCGGTTATGTAACTACAGTAAAAGACCAATTTCAACGTGAATCTGTTTTAGACTTAGTAAAAGTAAAAGAAAGACTCGTACCAGTAGGAAGACTAGATATGTATACTTCTGGAGCTTTAATCCTTACAAATGATGGGGATTTTGTATATAAAGTCACACATCCTAAACATGAAATTAATAAAACCTATACAGTAACTTTAAAAGGAATTGTGAGTAAAGAAAATGTAGAAAAACTAAAACAAGGTGTTGACATTGGAGGATATATCACAAAACCTGCGAAAGTGAAAATATTAAAAACAGATGAGGATAAACAACAATCAAGACTTGAAATTACGATACATGAAGGAAAAAACAGACAAGTAAGAAAAATGTGTGAGGCAATAGGTCTTAAAGTATTAGCATTGCACAGAAGTGCAATTGCAGGAATTGGTGTAAAAGATATAGAACTTGGAAAATGGAGATATTTGTCGAAAACAGAGGTAGAAAAAATATTAGGATATTAAAACACAAGAAATTCTTGTGTTTTTGGTGTTTTTGTGATTTAATAAAGATAATTTTAATTTATATAGTATTTTTATTTTGTGTTCATATATTTTAGTCGTATAAAATCCACTTAAAAAAATGATTTACCAAAGGAGGGAAAGCTTCATATACAATTTTACATATAAAGATTATATTCGATTCATACATAATATAAAGCAAAAACAATATTGTACCATGTGTGAAGAAACAGAAAAATATCATCTAATAACCAATGACGTTTTAGATATAACATATCGTGAAATTGTAACATCTTTATTCAAAGATAAAGAAAGAATAAAAATACTGTTACAATATCTTGAAAGTCATAGTTCATTAAAAATTAATATGATAGAGATACAACAATACATAATAGATGAGAAAAATATAATAGGAATATATAAAATAGATGATAGAAATATTTATTTAATTATATTGCCCAAAAAGAGAAATTATCATTTACCATATGATATTTTAAATTATTGTATTCGTATTTTTCAAGATTGCAAAAAGCAGAATATCATGAGACCATACATTTTTCCAATTGTGATCAGTCTAGAAAATCAAAAATGCTATAAAAAAGGAAATCATTGTCTTGAAATGACAACTTATGATGGTCACATTATGTATTTAAACTATAATTTGATAGATGTAAATAAGATACTAAAGGCAAAAGACACGATATTAGAAGAATTATTATATCTTGAACCATTAAAACAAAAAGAGATGTGAAAAAGGCACATCTCTTTTTGTTTTACATAAAATATAATAAGGTTCATGTTATAAGAAAAAAGGTTGAAAAATAATGACAATTTTGACTACATCTGAAATGTAATCAGCGTATAAAATTCGTGTCTTAGGAAGGAATGAAATGAATGATGAAAATCATATTAGAAGTTAATAATATTTGTAAAACATATCAAGGTAAAGAAGGAGAAATTTTAGCACTAGATAATGTCCATTTTAGAGTAAAAGAAGGGGAATTTGTATCAATTATAGGACCAAGTGGATGTGGTAAATCAACATTACTATCTATGATTAGTGGATTAGAAGAAAAAACAAAAGGAGAAATCTACATAGAAAATAAAAAAGTAGAGGGTATTTCAGAACAAGTAGGATATATGCTACAAAAAGATTGTTTATTAGAATGGAGAAATATATGGAGCAATAGTATATTAGGACTAGAATTAAAAGGAAAGTTAAATGATGAGAACAAAAAATATGTAGAAAATTTATTAAAAAAATATAATCTATATGACTTTAAAAATAAATATCCATCTGAGCTATCTGGGGGTATGAGACAAAGAGCAGCATTAATAAGAACTTTAGCGACAAAACCAAAGATATTGCTATTAGATGAAGCATTTTCAGCATTAGATTATCAAACTAGAATTATGGTAACAAATGATATCTATGCCATTTTAAGAAAAGAAAATATGACAGCAATCATCGTAACACATGATATTTCAGAAGCTATCAGTATGTCTGACAGAGTGATTGTTTTAACGAAAAGACCCGGCAGAGTAAAAGATATTTATAAAATAGATTTTGAAATAGAAAATAGAAATCCAATAAATGTCAGAGAAAGTCCTAAATTCAGTACGTATTTTAATGCATTATGGAAGGAGTTGAAAGTAGATGAATAATTTTATATCAGAAGAAAGAAAAGCATATTTAAAAAATAATCAAAAAAGAAAAATATTCGTATTCATGACACAGATTGTAATTTTAGTAGGATTTTTAGCACTATGGGAATTGTTAGCTAATAAAAATATAATTGATAGTTTTATTATGAGTAAGCCAAGTAGAATATGGGAGACATTAACCAATTTAACTTCCAATGATTTATTAATGCATATAGGTGTGACTGTATATGAAACAGTCATTGGTTTTCTATTAGGTACAGTATTAGGAATTGTGATTGCTATTATTTTATGGTGGTCAAGATTTTTATCAAATGTACTAGAACCGTATTTGGTAGTTCTAAATAGTTTACCTAAAGTAGCGTTAGGACCTGTTATTATCATATGGGTAGGAGCAGGAACACCAGCAATTATTGTAATGGCGGTTGCTATTTCTTTGGTAGTTACCATTTTGGAAAATTTAAATGGATTTACAAAAACAGATAAAGACTTGATAAAGATGGCACAAACATTTAAAGCAACAAAATTTCAAATATTAACGAAAATTGTGTTACCTGCGAATATTTCTACTTTTATTAATTCTTTAAAAGTAAATATAGGGCTTTCTCTAGTGGGGGTAATTTCAGGTGAATTTTTGGTATCGAAAGCAGGATTGGGATATTTAATTGTTTATGGAGGGCAAGTATTTAAATTAGATTTAGTTATGGCGAGCGTTATTGTACTTGGAATCGTAGCAGGTCTTATGTATATGTTTGTAGTATTGCTAGAAAAAATGATATTAAAATCAAAGAAATTTCAATAAAAGGGATTTTGTGGATGAACTTAAAGTTCCCTTTTCATTGAATAGGAAAAATCGAGTTTTCCTATTCAAGAACATCGCTTCGCTCTAGCAATTGCACACAATTTTACATGCGTAAAATTGGCGCCGAACAATAACGTGGGCTTTAAAATGTTATAGATAGAGAAAATGTTTAAGAAAGCCCGCTATTGTTCTATCATTTTTTACACAATAAAGAATTCATTTCACACATCTTTATATAAGACATAAAATATATAAGTCGCCATATGTGTAAAATTGTTTGGCAAAAGTTACACAAATTGGACAGATATAATAAAAAGGAGGTGTGAAATGAACAAGAAAAAAACAAGTATCATTATCATGATGGCTATTCTAGTGATGTTAGTAATAATAGGGGTTATGATAATAAACAAGAAAAAAGAAAATCAAAATAATACCTTAAAAACTATACAAGTAAGTGAAGTAACACGTTCTGTATTTTATGCGCCACAATATGTAGCAATCAATAATGGGTATTTTAAAGAAGAGGGGTTGCAAATAGAATTATCTACAGGGCAAGGAGCAGATGCGGTTATGACTTCTGTATTATCTAATCAATGTGATATTGGTTTTGCAGGGCCAGAAGCTTCTATTTATGTATATAATGAAGGAAAAGAAGATTATACACAAGTATTTGCACAACTAACCAAAAAAGATGGTTCTTTATTAATATCTAGGACAGAAGATAAAAACTTTCAATGGGAAAATTTAAAAGGAAAAACTGTTATTCCCGGAAGAAAAGGTGGCGTACCATATATGACGCTAGAATATGTATTAAAAAAACATGGAATTTATCCAGAAAAAGATGTTGTACTAGATGATAGCATAAAATTTGATTTAATGGCAGGTGCTTTTGCAGCAGGGAATGCAGATTATGTAACATTATTTGAGCCAACAGCATCTTTAACACAGCTAGAAGGAAAAGGATATATCGTGGCATCAGTAGGAGAAGAAGCGGGAGAAATACCATATACAGCGTATTTCGCTAAAAAAAGTTATATAGAAAACAATGAAGAAATTATTCAAAATTTCACAAATGCAATTTATAAAGGGCAAACATGGGTAAAAGAACATACTGCTGAGGAAATAGCAAAAGTTATACAAGAATTTTTCCCTGATACTAGTATAGAAATGTTAGCAAAAGCAATACAAACCTATAAAGATATCGATGCATGGAATGAAACACCTATACTAAAAGAAGAAAGTTTTAACCGATTACAAGAAGTTATGACATTAGCAGGAGAGCTAGAAAATATGGCACCATATGATAAAATTGTAAATAATACATTTGGATTAAAAAGTGTAGAGAATTAATTTTTACTAATATGTAAAAATATATATTGACAAATGAAACTTATAATGTTATATTTACCAATAAAGGAGAAGTGATAATATGAACTTAGATTTTTCTAATATTGGTAAAAGATTACAGGAAACAAGGATTCAGAATCAAATCAGTCAAAAATATATGGCAGAATATTTGAACATATCGATACCATATATTCGTAAATTAGAGAATGGAAAAATTAACATAGAGCTAGAAAAGTTTTTGAAGATATGTGATTTTTTGAATATATCCATACAAGATGTTCTAAATGAAAAAAATCAGAATACAGTAAAATATATGGATAAAGAATTGTATGAGTTAATTATGAAATGCAATTTAGAGAAACAGAAGTTAATCTGTAGTATGGTTAAATTATTATTTAAAAATCAAGTGATATAATATGTTGTGCTTATAAGAATTTCTAAAACGATTCCGGTCGCATTCGAACGCATAAAAATATAAGATATGGTTCCCTTGAGTTTAAAAAGGCTGAACGGTAATTAAAATAGCAGAAAATGGAAAAAAGTCAAAAATTTGACTTTTTTTTAGATTTATAGTATACTATCTCGGTACTACTTTTTAGAAATATAAAATATTTTAAGGAGAAGGATTACAATGAAGAGTAAAATGAATATAAAAAGCATTTTTGTCATGGCGATTATATCATTAGTGAGCTTGCTTTTTATAAATATCAGTTTAGCGGCAAATACAGGAACAATCAATGTAGATGTTGCTAATTTAAGGGAGACAGCAGACGCTGAAAGTACAATCTTGGAGCAAATTTCTTTGAATCAAGAAGTTGAAATATTAGGAGAAGAAGGTGACTGGTACCAAGTTAAGTACAACCAAATTACAGGATATGTAAGTAAAGAACTAGTTACAGTAAATTCAAATCCACAAGCAACAGAAGAAAATAATCAAGTAAATGAAAATAAGCAAGAAAATCAAAATACAACAGAAGAAAACAAAGTATCTACAGAGGAAATCACAGTAGGTGAATATAAAATTTCTGAAGATACAAAGTTAAAATTAGTTCCATCAATCAACGCAACTGATGTTGTAGAAGTAAAAAAAGATGAAATGGTTACTGTTACAGAACTTATGAATGGATGGGCATGTGTAGAAACACAAACAACAAGAGGATGGTTAAGAAAAGATAAATTAAAGAAAGATGAACCAGTAGAGGAACAACCAGCAGAAGAAAAGCCAGTGCAAGAGGAGCCAATCAAAACACAATATATAAATTCTACAACAGTAAATGTAAGACAAGAAGCAAACACAACAAGTTCAATTGTAACAACAGTAGCAATCAATACAGAGGTTCAAGTATATAGCGAAGAAAATGGTTGGAGCAAAGTAAAAGTAAATAATGTAGAAGGATATATTTCATCTTCATTATTATCAAATAATAAACAAGAAATTTCTAGATCACAAACAACCACGAGAAAATCAAGTAGTACAAAAACGGCCACAAATACATCAAGTCAAAAAACAACAGAAACGGTAAGTGTGCCAGCATCTGGCAATGGATCATCAATTGTTGCAACAGCAAAAAAATATTTAGGATATAAATATGTATATGGTGGTAGTTCACCAAGTACAGGATTTGACTGTTCAGGATTTACATCTTATGTATTTAAACAACATGGAATTTCATTAAATAGAACAGCAGCAGGTCAATATAGCAATGGAGTTGCAGTAAGTAGAGCAAATTTACAACCGGGCGATCTAGTTATGTTTGGAAAATCTGGAATTAACCATGTGGCTATATATATTGGTGGAGGGCAAATTATTCATGCATCAACACCATCAACAGGCGTAAGAATAGATTCTTTAAGCACAGGATATTATCATAATAATTATGTAGGGGCAAGAAGAATTTTGTAATGCATTAGGAGGCGAATATATATCAGAAAAAGACCAATTGTTGTGATGGTTATAGGATATATGATAGGAATTATATGGGGGCTATACATTGATTTTAGTATAGTCCTTTTATATATCTTAATAACAATGTTTTATGTTTTAAAAACGATATTAAAACACCCCCAAAAGAAAAAGTTTCAGTTAATATCTTTATATCGATATTTTCGATATATCAAATTGTTTTTACCAAAATCAGTTATTTTTTTAATAATCATTAGTTCTATCATTTCAAATACCATTCTCATATTTCAAGAGAATCGATATCAAAATCTATATCCAGAAGATAATATGACGATAGAAGGAATCATTGTTACTAATCTAGAAGAAAGGGAATATAAAAATCGATATATATTAAAAGTACTAACAGGAAATCACTCTGATAGATATAGGTCAACAAAAATCTATATAGAAGTAAAAAAAGATATAGAATTTCAGTATGGAGATAAGGTAGTATTGCAAGGCGTATTTCGAAAAGGAAGTGAGCAGAGAAATACAGGTGGATTTCATTATCAGTTATATTTAAAATCTATCAATATATATGGTACATTAAAAGTTCAAGATGCTCAAAAAATATCTTCAGATAATGTAAATATTATCGAAAAAGGCATTCATGCAATTCAGTCACAAATGGCAGAAAATATTGAAAATGTACTAGAAAAAGAGGAAGCACAAATTGTAAAGGGATTACTCTTAGGAGATACCACTGCATTAAACGAGGAAGTAAAAGAAAAATTCCAAATAGCCAATATTTCGCACGTTCTAGCAGTATCTGGTATGCACATTATGTATATTATGATGGGAATAGAATTTGTATTCGAAAAATGGTTAGGAAAGCGAAATAGTAAATGTATTCTCATTTTGGGAATTGGATTATATATAAGTATAACAGGTTTTACAAGTTCTGTTGTAAGAGCAGGTATTATGGGAATTATGCATGTGATTGCATTTTTACTATATAGAAAAAATGACATTTGGACATCTATTGCGATTTCATTAGGAATGATTTTAATACAAAATCCGTACGCTATTACAGGTATAGGATTACAATTATCTTATTTAGGCACAATTGGAATTATCGTTTTCCAGAAAAATATCAAGCAATATTTAGATAATGTGAGATGTATAAAAAATAATATGTACATCAAAAAAAGTCAACGAAATTTTAAGTTTGTAGAAAAGCTAAAAGATATGGTATCCATCACGCTTTCTGCACAACTTATGATTTTACCAGTTACGCTTTACCATTTTAATATAATAGGAATCTATTTTATCATTACCAATATTTTGGTTAGTATCATGATTGGTCCCATTATGTTTTTATCCATTATGTTTATTTTAAGTTCATGTATTCATGTACAAATTTCTCAATTTATTTCTATTTTTTTATCATTAGGAATAAAAGCTTTGATACAAATTTCTGAGTTATCCAATCTACCATTTTCTAAAATATATGTAGTAACACCATGTGTTTTAGTCATTATACTCTATTACATAACGATTTTTGTCACTAATCAAATATATATGATTTATACGGATAAACATTTAAATAGTACTAGAAAAAGAATCAAAAATTTAATAGCTCTTATGAAATATAAGTTATATGAAAAAAAGAAAGATATATGGAAAGTATTTCAGAAAATGATCAAAGAAAAAAATATAAAATTATTGATTTTGAAAACATCTATGTTTATTTTTTTTATGACTTTTTTGATAGGCATTTATCAAGCTCAACAAAAGTTAGAAATTCATTTTTTAGATGTTGGACAAGGCGATTCTTGTTTTATCATAACACCAAATCATAAAACAATTTTAATTGATGGAGGGGGAACAACTTCCACTACATTTGATGTGGGAAAAGATACACTAATACCATATCTATTAGATAAAGGATATACAAAAATAGATTACATATGGATTTCTCATTTTGACCAAGACCATGTGGGAGGAATTTTGTCAGTCATAGAAGAATTGAAAGTGGAACAAATTTTTATCAGCAAACAAGGAGAAGATAGCGAAAACTATAAAAGATTTTTAAAATTAGTGAAAGAACATAAGTTAGATGTACATGAAGTAAAGGCAGGGGACAAAATAATAATTGGAGATATTCGTTTTCATGTATTGTGGCCAGTTGAAAAGCAAATAGAGGAAAATATGTTAAATAATAATGCAATGGTTATGAAATTACAATATAAGAGTTTTAGCATGTTATTTACCGGAGATATAGAAGAAATAGCAGAAGAAAAGATTTTAGATACCTATAAAAATGATTCCAATATTTTGAAATCAACTGTATTAAAAGTAGCACATCATGGTTCTAAAAGTTCATCGACAGAACAGTTTTTACAAGCTGTTAATAGTAAGGTGGCTGTGATTGGTGTAGGAGAGAACAATATGTTTGGTCATCCAAATGATGTGGTTTTGGAAAGATTAAAGTCGTTCGGTATGCAGATTTTTAGGACAGATGAGAAGGGAGAAATTAATATCAGTATTAATCGTAAAGGTAAAATTTATGTAGAAGAGTATATAAAGTAATAAAAATAATAAAGCGACTAAAAATAGTTGCAACATATAAAAGAAAGGAGTATAATAAAATAAGTAAATTAGAAAAAGAAATACAAAGACTAAAATCTAAACCAAAAGATTATACATATGAAGAAGCAAAAACATTATTAAATAAATTAGGATTTTATGAAAATAATAAAGGTAGAACTTCGGGTTCAAGAGTTGAGTTTTGTAATAAAAAAATTCAAAAAATTGAAATACATAAACCACATCCAAGTAACATATTAAAACCATACCAGATAAAGATAATATTAGAAAATTTAAAAGAATGGGAGGTAATATAAAATGAAAAATATTATGAAATATAAAGGATATTGGGCAGAAATCAAATATAGTGATGAAGATGAATGCTTTTGTGGAGAGATAGAAGGATTAAAAAATGATAGTATTTCATTTGAAGGAGAGACAGTAAAAGAATTAAAAAAAGATTTTAAAGATGCAATAGATCATTATTTAAGTGTATGTGAAGCAAATCATTGGAAACCAGAGAAGCAAGCAAAAGGTTCTTTAAATGTAAGATTAGGTGTGGAACTTCATAACAAAGCAAAAATGAAATCAATTGAAAAAAATATTTCTATTAATGAATTAATTAAACAAGCTGTTATTGCTTATATAAAAGCAAATTAAATAAATAGCATTAACATAGCAAAATAGGATATAAATAGCTTAAAGGAGAAAAACATTCATAAATATATGTTGATTTATTTAGAAATTTAATTTTTAAATGTATAAACCATAAAAAAAGGTAAATAATACTATAAAAGGTGTATAAAGGTAAAATTGACAAGTATCACAAAATTAAAAAATCAATTTTACTTTGAGAAAGGAATGTATCATATGAAAAAAAGCATAATCATTTCAGCCATTATAGTATTATTTATTTTAGGGACAGTTATTGGCGTTATTTTAATAAAAAATTCTACAGATGAAGAGAAAAATATACAAATAGCAGAACAAAATGAAGAAGAAATTTATGATGAATGTACAGATGAATATGAAGAAATGGTGCAAAATAATAGTTTGGTTGAAGAGACAAGTTCAGAAGGTGAAAAAATCTCTCCGAATTGTTCAATTATTTTTAAACGACATTATAATGATTGTGGGCATACCATTGAACAATATGCAAGTGTTCCAACAGAATTAGTCAATAAAACAGAAGATGACTTGCAACAACAATATGAAGGATGGACAGTTGAACAATTTTCACGAAATCAAATTATCTTATATAGAGATTTTGATAGTGAGTGTGGCGAACATTATGTGCTAAGAGAAAAAGATGGAAAAGTAGTTGTATTTTTAAGAACAGGTGATACAGAAGAATTAGTAGAAGAAACGGATATTGCGACAGAGTTTTTAACAGAAACAGATAAGATTGCTCTACAAAATGGTATTGAAGCAAATGGAAGAGTGGAATTAAATCAATTAATAGAAGATTATGAATAAAACGAAAAATTAGAGACAGATTCATTTTTCTGTTTCTAATTTTCCGTTTTACAATTTATTTATGTTTTCTTTCCTTTTTATCAATTGTAACTTCTTTGTTCAAATCTTGTTTATCAATAAACCCTTTCCTATACACATCTTTAATATACATTAGCAAAGAAAATATAGTAGCAAATAAAGCTAGGTAAAATAACCATAAATCCAAATTAGACCATAGAGAAGGTAATTCAAATTGATTAATTAATAATGAAAATACAATTGCAAGATAGAAAAGCACAGTTGCCAATTTTCCATACCATTTACTATAAACCACAACATCTTTACCATAAAGAAAAGAAGCGCCTGCAATCATAATTAATTCTTTTAGCAAAACAATTGCCAATATCCAAATAGGAATAATATGGATTAAAGTCAATGAAGCAATTGTAGAAATTTGTGTTAACTTATCGGCTAGAGGATCCATTAATTTTCCAAAATTAGATATTAAATTAAATTTTCTTGCAATACATCCATCAGCAATATCGGTTATACCAGATACTGTGAAAAATATAAAGGCCAAAATATAATTTCCATTAAAAATATTTACTACAATAAATGGTATTAACAAAAATCGAATGATTGTTAGTGCATTTGGTACATGTTTTAACATAAAAATCTCCTATTTTATTTCAAATTTTAAATTTCCATCTATAAAATCAATCATAACTGTTTGACCGTCTAATAATTGTTGGCGTAAAATCATTTCAGATAATTCATCTTCAATATATCTTTGAATAGCTCTTCTTAAAGGTCTAGCTCCGAATTTAATATCTGTTCCTTTTTCTAATATATAGTTTTTGGCAGCTTTCGTAATATTCATTTTTATATCTTTGTCTGATAAAGCTTTCACAGTATCATTTAACATTAAATCAACAATTTGTAATAATTGTTCATTTGTTAAAGGATCAAAAGTAACAATTTCGTCAACCCTATTTAAGAATTCAGGTCTAAACACATCATTCAAACTGTCCATAATTTTATTTTTATTTATCATAGAATTTCCAAATCCAATAGAATTGTTGTTTAAGTTAGAGCCTGCATTTGATGTCATGATAATAATGGTATTCGAAAAATTAACCGTATTACCTTGACTATCTGTTAAAATTCCATCATCTAATACTTGTAATAAAATGTTAAATACATCTGGGTGTGCTTTTTCAATTTCATCTAATAAAATGATAGAATATGACTTTCTCTTAACTTTATCTGTTAATTGACCTGCATCATCATAACCAACATATCCCGGAGGAGCCCCAATTAATTTAGAAGTAGAGTGACTTTCCATATATTCAGACATATCAATTCTAATGATCGAATCTTCAGAGCCAAACATTTCATAAGCTAAACTTTTGGCAAGTTCAGTTTTTCCAACACCAGTTGGACCAACAAAGATGAATGAAGGTGGTCTTTTGGTTGATTTTAAGCCTGCTCTATTTCTACGAATTGCTCTAGATACGGCACTTACCGCTTCATCTTGCCCAATAATTCTTTTATGAAGATTGGTTTCAAGGTTTAACAATTTTTGTGTTTCTGCTTCTGTAATTTTTTGTACAGGAATTTTTGTCCAACTTTCAATTACATTGGCAATATCTTGAATTGTTAATTGTCTTGGCTTCATTGTCTTATTTAATTGATCAATTTGTTCAATTAATTGACATTCACGTGTTTTTAAATCAGCTGCTTTTTGATAATCTTCTGTCGAATCAGCAGCAATGACTTCTTCTTTTTCTGTTTGTACTTGTTCTAGCTCTTGCCTTAACTTTTCTAAAGTAAATAATTCTTTGTTTTCTAAATTAATTCTTGAACAAGCTTCATCTAAAATATCAATTGCTTTATCTGGTAAAAATCTATCATGAATATATTTTTCAGACATGATAACCGCTTGTTTGATGACGTCTAAAGAAATTTTTACTTTATGATATTCTTCATAATATTTTTTAATACCTTCCAAAATACCAATTGAATCATCAATATTTGGTTCTTCCACTAGTACTTGTTGAAATCTTCTTTCTAAAGCAGAATCTTTTTCAATATATTTTCTATATTCTTTTAAAGTTGTTGTACCAATTAATTGAATTTCACCATTTGAAAGGGCTGGTTTTAAAATATTAGCAGCATTCATTGAATGTTCACCATCTCCAGCACCAATGATATTATGAATTTCATCAATGACTAGAATAATGTTTCCATATTCCTTACACTCATCAATGATTCCTTTCATTCTAGATTCAAATTGCCCTCTAAATTGTGTTCCAGCAATTACTGCTGTCATATCTAATAAATAAACTTCTTTATTTAATAATTTAGCTGGCACATTTTGATTTGCTATTCGGATAGCTAATCCTTGTGCAATAGCCGTTTTTCCAACGCCCGGCTCACCGATTAAGCAAGGATTGTTTTTAGAACGTCTATTTAAAATTTGAACAATTCTTTTAATTTCATTGTCTCTACCAATCACGATATCTAATTCATTATTTTTTGCTTTTACTGTTAGATTTGTACCATAAGTGTCTAAAAATTTTTTCTTTTTATTCTGCTTTGTGGTTTTTTTCTTTTCTACTTTTACCTTTTTTCTTCCATTATTTAACTCTTGTTCATTGTTATCATGTGTATTGCCGGCATTACCAAACATATTAGAAAATAGCGAACTTAATGGAATAGCAGCACCAGCTACTTTGCCAGAACCATCTCCATTTTCATCAACATTATTTTCAAATGTGATAGCACCATCAATATTTTCAATATCTTCTAAATTAATATTTTCAGCTAAATCTTTAAAAATTGTTTCAAATTGTTTTGTCATATCATTTAAATTTACATTATCTTTAGACAAAATTTCATTTTGCCTATATAATACTTCATTAGGGTTAATTCCTTTTGATTTTGCACAGTTGTAGCAATATCCTTCTAATGATTCTTTTCCATTTTCAATTTTTTTATAAAAAAGTATAGCTGGGTTTTTATTACATTCTGAACATAACATACTTTAAACTCCTCATTTCTATATAAATATACAATATATATCATACCCCAAATTGTGTGAATAGTCAACAAATTTAAGAACATTTGTGTTGAAATATTCATATAAAAATGGTATAATAAAACGAGATTATAATATAAGAGGTATTTATATGAATGTAAATTTACCAAAGAAGCCAAAAATGAATGTGAAAGCTATTGTAATATATACAGTTTCTATGATTGTTTGTATGATAGCAGTTATTATTATAGGATTATCAATGTATTTTGGAAGCAATGAATTAGATAGATTAGTAACCATTGGAGGTTCTAGTCTAACAAAAGAAGATACAGATTATCAGTTATTAGCTTCTAATTTTGATGAGATATTTCAAAATCAATTAGAAGAATATACAACCGATCTAGACATAAAAAAGATAGATGAAGGAAAAGATTATATATATACATACTATACAAATGAAGAAAATGAACAAAATAGTTATGATTTAGATTTAAATATTCCTTATATCAATATAGACAATGAAATTATTGCAAAATATAATGAAGAAATTAAACAAACATATGTACAAAAAGCAGAAGATACATTAAAAACAGAAAACCAAAATATTATTTATAGCTTAGAATATGAAGCAACAATTGAAAATGACATTTTATCTTTGATGATACGAGCAAATTTAAAACAAGGTTCAAATGCACAAAGATTAATTATACAAACATTTAATTATGATTTAAAAAATAATAAAGAAGTGACCTTAGAAGAAATCTTAAGCCAGAAACAGCTAAATAAGAATGAAGTTCAAGATAAAATAAAAGATGAAATTGTTTCAGAACAACAAAGGGTAGAAGATTTAAAAAGTTTGGGTTATAGTATTTTTGAAAGAAATCCAAATGATGAAATGTATCATATAGAAAATTCCCAAGAATTTTTTATAAAAGATGGAAAAATTTATATTATATATGCATATGGAAATGAAAATCTAACAAGAGAAATGGATTTAGTGATTATATAAAATAAGAAAGGTTATGATTCAAACTAAATGTCAAGATGATATATATTATTTTTTTCATTTACTCCTCAGCTAGCTCCATAGATAACAAATTCTAAGATTTAAACAAACGAGCCTCTCGCTGTATCGCGCTTCCTCATTTATTGAAATCTAAGAATTTGTATATCTATTTTGCGTCACATTCGTCGATAAATTCAAAAAATAATATATATCATCTTGACATTCAGTTTGAACTAAAAAAGAAATGGTATAACTTGTTTATTGTTATACCATTTTTTGAAAATAAAAGGGGATGTTTTTTTATTTAAATCAGTAGTATTTACTGATTATGTTAGTATTATAATCTACAAATTTGTCCATCTTGTGAACTATAAGTGAAAAAAAAGTAATATCGTTAGAGTATAGGAAACACTATGAAACTTTTAAGTTTTACAACGCAAAGTGAAAATAAACAATAAATTTTATTTTCAAAAGAAAATTGAAGATTTTCCCATAACAGAACAAAGAAAGCTCAGAAAATGTTTTATGAAAACATATCTAAGCCTTGTGAAATCAAGATTTAGTTAAGGTTGTTCACCTAATTTAATGGTTAATTCTTTTTCTTCACCATCTCTGTTAACTTTAATTTTCATCTCATCACCAATGTTATGTGAATTTTTAATTTCATTTAATTCATCCATAGTTTTTACAGATTTTCCATCTACCTCAATAATAACATCTCCAATTTTTATTCCAGCTTTTTCGGCAGCTGAAAAAGTTTCAACATCTCTGACATAAATTCCTTCTACTAACTTATTAGCACTTGCTGTTTTAGAATCTAAATCCATTCCTGTAATTCCAATATAAGGTCTTCTTACTTTACTATATTGAATTAATTGTGAGGTAATATCTGTTGTAGAATTAATTGGAATAGCAAATCCCATACCTTCCACATCTTCACCTGTTAATTTTAGGGTATTAACACCAATTACCTTACCTTCACTATTTACTAGAGCACCACCACTATTACCAGCATTGATAGCAGCATCTGTTTGAATTAAAGTATAAGTTTTTCCGTCAGAATCAGTAACTTCTCTGTTCACAGCACTTACAACACCACAAGTGATTGAACTTTGTAATCCTAGAGGGCTACCTACAGCCATTGCAAATTCACCTACTTTTATAGAGTCAGAATCTGCAAATTCAGCTTTCGTTAAACCAGTTTTTTCAATTTTTATAACAGCTAAATCTGTTTCTTCATCTGTACCTACGATTTTAGCTTCATATTGAGTTTCATCATCAAACAATTTTACAGTAATTTTGGTTGCTTCTGATACTTGATAATAAGCTTCAGATTCACTTGAAGATACAACATGATTATTTGTAAGGATATATCCGTCATCACTGATAATAATACCAGATCCTGTTGCAGTAGCTTTTGAAGTTTGACCACCACCAAACATTGAAAACATAGATGTTACATTATATTCAATTTGAATACCAACGATAGATGGAAGGATTTTATTTGCAGCATATACAGATGTATCAGAATAATTTGACAATGAAATTTGGTCAACTGTTCCAGTAAATTGTGAGTGAGAAGATTGAGAATTATTGGTAGTATCTGAACCTATAATCTGGTTTCTAATTGAGGGAACTCCAAAACAAGTACCGATGACAACAGCACAACCAACAACACCACTAAAAAATGGTAATACCACATTTTTTCCAAAGTGAGAATTCTTTTTTGGTTTTGTATCCACTTCATAAACTGTTTTATATGTACCCGGATTTGAAACTGTTTTAAATTTTGAATCATTCACAGTATTAGTATTTTCTTCATTTTTATTTTCCATAAATTATTACCTCCTATATATTATATATTAACCGATTCTAGGGATATCATACAATAGGTTTGTGAATTTTTTGTGAAAAAAATGGGTTTTTTAAGTAATAAGACAAAAATTTCATATAAATTTTATTGAAAAAAAAAATAGAAAAAGATATAATATAGAAAAAATATGAAATAATAAATTAAGTATGATAGTAGGAGATTGATAAAATGAAAAGAAGTGAAAAAGGAATAACATTAGTTGTATTAACCATAACAATTATAGTTTTAATCATTTTGGCAGGAATAACCATATATAGTGGAAAAGATTCTATCAAAAGAGCCAATCTAGAAGGACTAAAAACAAATATGTTATTAATCGAAACAAAGGCAAGAGAATTTGTTGAAAATGCTAGTTTTGATCTAGGAATCAATCCAGAAAATGCAACAGATGAAATGAAAGCAAAAGCGCAAAGTGAATTAAGTGGAGAAGATAAAGGAACACAAGTAACTGTAAGTGACAGCATTGCTAGTAAATTGACCGAAATAGGAATTTCCCAAGAAGCAATGAATAATGGAAATGTATATAAATTAACGACAGAGAACTTGAAAAAGATGGGGATTCATGATGTTGAGTCCAATGATGAAGAAGGATGGTATGTCATTGTATATAATGTAAAGGACATAACAGCAGAAATCTATCATACAATAGGATTTCAAGGAAAATATTCATTAACAGAAATAGAACAAATACAATTATAAAAAGCCAAATTTTATGTATATAGAAAATATATAACTAAAAAATATGAAAGAAGGATGGAAACAATAAAAGAAAAAGAATTAGAAAGACTAACAAAATTAAAAAGTATAGAAAAAGAGTTATATCACAAAGGATTTAAATACATATGTGGCATTGATGAAGCAGGAAGAGGACCACTGGCTGGTCCTGTTGTTATTGCAGGTGTTATTATGCCAGAAGATTCAATGATAGAAGGGATTAATGATTCCAAAAAAGTATCTGAAAAGAAAAGAGAAAAATTGTATGATGATATTTTAGAAGAAGCCATTAGTTATTCGGTTGCCATTATAGGACAAGATGTAATAGATGATATAAATATTTTAAATGCCACTAAACAAGGGGTTACAAAAGTAGTAGAAGAGTTAGATGTAAAACCAAATCTGATTTTAGTAGATGCTTTAACACATATTAACACAAAAGGAATACCATATGATTCGATTATTAAAGGTGATGCAAAATGCTATAATATATCTGCTGCATCAATTATTGCAAAAGTAACAAGAGATAGAATTATGAGGCAATGGGACGAAATTTATCCTCAGTATGGTTTTATTCATCATAAGGGATATGGAACAGCAAAACACATAGAAGCTATAAAAGAATATGGCCCATGTCCAATACATAGAAAATCATTTATAAAAAACTTTATATAATGATGTGTAAACATAGAAAGAGAGAAGATATGAATATTTTAGAAATTATAGAAAAAAAGAGAGATAAAAAAGAATTATCAAGAGAAGAAATTGAGTTTTTTGTAGAAGGATATACAAATCAAATAATAGCAGATTATCAAGCATCAGCTCTATTGATGGCAATCTATTTAAATGGTATGACAAAACAAGAAACAACAGACTTAACAATTGCTATGGCAAATTCAGGTGAAACATTGAATTTAACTAGCTTAAATGAAATCATTGTAGACAAACATTCCACTGGTGGGGTGGGAGATAAAGTATCTTTAATTTTATTACCACTTGTAGCATCTTTAGGAATACCAGTTGCTAAAATGTCGGGGAGAGGATTAGGTTTTACAGGAGGAACAGTTGATAAATTAGAATCAATTCCGGGTTATAAAACAGAAGTAGATATCCACAATTTTGTAAAAAATGTGGAAAACATAGGAATCAGCATGATTTCTCAAACACTCAATTTAGCGCCAGCAGATAAAAAAATATATAGCTTAAGAGATAGTATTTCTTGTGTGGAAAATATATCATTAATCGCATCTAGTATTATGAGCAAAAAGATAGCAAGTGGAGCACAAAAAATTGTTTTAGATGTAACTTGTGGTTCTGGTGCTTTTATGCAGTCAAAAGAAACAGCAAAGGAATTAGCAAGTGAAATGATTGACATTGGCAAGTTAGCAAATAAAGAAACAATATGTGTTATTACCAATATGGACGAACCATTAGGATTTGCAATTGGAAACTCTTTAGAAGTTATCGAAGCAATTCAGTTTCTAAAAGGAGATATGCCAGAAGATGTAAAAGAGGTTGTTTTAGAATTAGGTGCATATATGATAAAACTGGCAGGTAAAGGAAATGATATTGAAGAAAATAAAGCTAAAATGTTAGAAAATATAAACAATGGTAAAGGATATGAAAAATTTATTCAATTAATAGAAAATCAAGGTGGAGATAGTTCGTATATAAAAGATATTGATCAATTCCCTAAAGCGAAATATATAGAAAATGTATATAGTAATGAAACAGGATATATACAAAATATGAATGCAAAAGAAATAGGGAAGATAGTTTGTCATTTAGGTGCCGGAAGAGTCAGAAAAGAAGATAAGATTGATAATGCAGTAGGAATGATATTAAATAAAAAAGTTTCTGACAAAATTGAAAATGGAGAAGTGTTAGCCACAATATATGCAAATTCAAAGGAAAAATTGGAAGATGCAAAAGAAAGATTATTCAATGTGATAAAAATAACACAAGAAAAGGTTGAAAAACCAAAAATGATACTCGATATTATGCAATAAGAGGAGAGGTACAATTAGGAAAATAAAAATAGGAAATACTTATAACTTGCAATTTTTTGTATTGATATGTTATGTAAAATATGCTATAATTAGACTTGTAGGCAAAAACAATGTTTTATATAGAATTAAAATAACTATATAAATAGAAAGGATGATAATCATGAAAAAAGAAAAAAAGCAACAAGGAAAAGTTAAAAAAACAAAAAATTATGATAAAGGACAAATATTTGTAAAAGTAATGGCAGGAATTCTAGCAGTATTAATGATTATTGCAGCGGCATCATCACTTATATATGCACTAATGATATAATAAAAAGAGGTAGAAATATGATAATTGATTTTGGAATGAATTGGGAAAATTTTTATACAGATAATATTGTAGGATATATTAAGTCATTACAACAAAATCCCTTTGAATTAATAACCTTAATAATCGATTTAGCAATTGTAATATTTTTAATATATTCATTTTTAAAAATTGTGAAAGGATCTAGAGCATGGCAATTAATAAAAGGGATTGTACTTTTGATTGTTATTACATGGATTAGTGGATTGTGTAATCTGCAAATATTGAATTGGATATTAACAGGAATTATGAATTTAGGAGTGATTGCCATAATAGTTATCTTCCAACCAGAATTAAGAAGAGGATTAGAACAATTAGGCACAAACAAATTCACAAAGTTTTTTGGAATTGATAAAGACTTAGCAACAAAAACGAAAGAAGATATCTATAAAATTGTAATTGCATCTGTAGAATTATCAAAAAGTAAAACAGGTGCCTTAATTGTTATCGAAAGAGATATTAAAATCCAAGATATTATATCAGGTGGAATTCCTATGAATGCAGATGTATCTCCACAGTTGTTGGTCAACATTTTTGAACCAAAAACACCATTACATGATGGAGCAGTTGTTATTTCTGGAAATAAAATAGCCGCTGCGGCATGTGTATTGCCATTAGCAGATGATAATGATATTGCAAGAGAATTAGGGACAAGACATAGAGCGGCAATAGGAATTTCTAAAGAATCAGATAGTATTGTTGTTGTAGTTTCAGAAGAAACGGGAAAAATATCAATTGCAAAAGATGGTACATTAATTGCAGATGTCAGTGAAGAAGCTTTGAAGAAAATCTTGATTAGCAATATTGTAACAAAAAGATTTGCTATTGAAAAAAGAGAAAGAAGAAATAAGATAAGAGAGATAAGAGAAAGATTGAATAAAGAAAAGCAGGAATTAAAAGAAACTAGAGAAAAAGAAGAATAAAGTCGCTATTTGCGACTTTTACTATTTTATTGTATAGAAAACAATATGAAACTCTGAATTTAACCACCCAAAGTGAAAATAAACAATAAGTTTTATTTTCAAAAGAAAATCGCTTTTCCTATACAATAAAAGACGCTTTGCACAACTGATGCACATATTATCTTTAGTAGAAAGGAATAACAGAGTGAGAAATATCAAATTAATCATTGAATATGATGGAAAAGAATTTAATGGATGGCAAAAACAACCTAATAAATTAAATATACAAGGAGAAATCGAAAAAGCAATTGAAACAATAACTGGTGAAAAAGTGGATTTAACAGCTTCTGGAAGGACAGATGCAGGCGTACATGCACTGGGACAAGTAGCAAATTTTAAAACAAATTCAACAATTCCTATAGAAAAAATTCCAATAGCGTTAAATACAAATTTGAAAAAATCGATACTGATAAAATCAGCAGAAGAGGTAGACGAAAGATTTCATAGCCGATTAAATTGTAAGAAAAAAACATATCGATATATCATTCATAACTCAAAATATGGAACAGCAATTTACAGAAATTTAGAAACACATATACCTATGAAATTAGATATATCAAAAATGCAAGAAGCAGTGAAATATTTTGAAGGGGAACATGACTTTAAAGCATTTAAAGCTAGTGGAACAAGTAGTAAAAGTAGTGTTAGAACCATTTATAAAGCAGAAGTAAAAAAAGCAGAGAATGAAAGAATTTACATAGAATTAACAGGAAATGGTTTTCTATACAATATGGTTAGAATTATTTCGGGAACACTTGTCGAAGTAGGATTAGGAAAAATAGAACCAAAAGAGATAGAGACAATCCTCCTTGATAAAAAAAGAGAAAAAGCAGGAAAAACATTGCCACCACAGGGGTTATACTTGGTAAAAGTAGAATATGACTAAAAAGAGGCAATCTTCATTTTATGAACAAAATAGAAGGAATATGCATAAAATAAAGTAAAAACGGAAAAGGAGAAAATTATGAATATTATTTTACTTATATTTTTTGCAATTCCATTAGCAGTTATCGTGTTTTCCATTGCGTTACAAAAAATACTAAGATGTCCAGCTTTGGTAGCAGGTATTATATTTGCAATTGGAATTATCATTACCTTTATTATAGGAAGTTTAATTGCACTAGCAGCAACTTTAGTATATACACTTATCAGCTATATAGTAGCTCTCATTACTTGTTTAATTAATCGATATTGCAATAATGATGACAGGGATAACTGTTGTAGGAGAAAACATTCTTGTTGTACTAACAATGACAATAATTTGCTAACCATTAGTAGTAATTGCCAAAATAATGGAAATGGAGATCTACTAACCATTAGTAGTAATTGCGCAAATGGAAATTCAAATGATTTACTCACAATAAGTAGTAATAATAGCGCTTGTTGTAATAATAATGATAATTGTGGATGTAGAGATGATAACAACAATCAAGTAAATACGATTAATGGTGTGATTAGAATAGTGGATAATAATTGCCCTAATAATACAGATGAGATAACGACAAGGATTAATGTGGTACCAAATACGGCAAATAATGGAAGAAGTGGTTGTATTTGTGGTAGGTATAGAAGAAGACAGTAGATGGTTTTGAATGTAGATTCGCTCTGAGGATGACACACATTTTACTTACGTAAAGTTGATGCTGAACAATATTAGATACAGTTCATCCCTTCCACCCTAAGAGTAGGTATATGTTATATTTTTAAGAGTTCGAATGCGACCGGAATCGTTTTAGAAATTCTTATATATAAGTCGTAAAGGGTCCTGTTTTCGGGTATGGTTACGATTTAGATATTAGAATCTCTTAAACGGGAATTGGAGGGTAGCTGAGAACTCTTAAAAATATAACATATACCTACTCTTAGGGTAACTGTATTTAATGTTGTTCAGAAAATTGCATAACAATTTTTCTAGTTGAATTATAAAAAAATTTATGGTAATATATATAATACGAAAAAGGAGGAAAAAATGTTAGAGATTTTAGAGCACACAATAGAAGATAGTATAAAACTAATTCCATTTCTATTCCTTACATATTTATTGATGGAATATATAGAACATAAAACAAAAGAAAAGACCAAAGAAACAATAAAAAAGTCGGGAAAATTTGGACCTTTTTTTGGAGCATTACTTGGTATTGTTCCACAATGTGGATTTTCTGTTTCTGCTACTAATTTATATGCGGCAAGAGTCATCACGCTAGGTACACTAATTGCTGTATATTTGTCTACATCAGATGAGATGTTACCCATATTTTTATCAGAAGGTGTGGCAATAGATGTTATATTAAAAATATTAGCAATAAAATTAGTAATTGGTATGATGGCAGGATTTCTAATTGACTTTGTACTAAGATTAAGGAATAAAAATGGACAAGAAGAAGAAAAAATTATTGATTTATGTGAAAAAGAACATTGCCATTGTGAACATGGAATCATTAAATCTGCTTTAAAACACACAGTAAACATCTTTATATTTATTTTTATCATAACATTTGTTATTAATTTAGCAATTCATATAATAGGAGAAGAAACGATTGCTTCATTTATGTTGGACAGACCTATTATAGGACCAATTGTATCTGGACTGATAGGATTAATTCCAAATTGTGCATCTTCAGTGATTATTACGCAAATGTATTTAGAAAATATTATATCTGTTGGAACAATGATTGCAGGTTTATTAGTTGGTGCAGGTGTGGGACTAGCTGTATTATTTAGAACAAATAAGGGCATAAAGGAAAATGTAAAGATTACAATTTTATTATATATAATCGGTGTCATATCAGGTATTTTCTTAGAATTAATTGGATTAAATATATAATAAAAGCCAAAAAAAGTGAAACATAAAAATTTCACTTTTTTTCTTTTCTATACTTATTTCTTTTCATTTTTCTTAAAGTTGATAACAACAGCATCATCATTATCAAATAAATATTTTGAATCTGTGGTATCTGTTTGAACAGGGTTGATTTCGTCTCTTTCATCTTTAAAGTCTAAATTTTTTAAATCAAATTTCTTTTTCGAAGTATCATCCTCTGTGGCAGTAGTAACACCATCTGAATATTTCCCAAAATCGAAAGTTTTGACTTTCTGCTTTTCTTTATATTTTGATTCTAGATAATTAAATCTACCCGGACCTACCATTAATTTTCCACCAATGTCTTTTACTTTATAAGCACATATTTTATCTGTAAGCATACCTTGTAATTTGCCAGGTGTAAAGTAGTCAACATATGCCCATTTTGCATCACCATATTTAGGGGCATATTGTGTTTTTTCTGTATCAAAATCTACTTTATAGGTCCATTCTCTATGTGAACCAAATTCTGAAACCCACCATTGTAGTTCTTCTATAACTGCATTACCTGTAAATACTTTATTTGAACAATTTGATAAAATCGTATTTTTATAATTTTCTCTAGATTTTGGTGTATCTAACTGTGCTAAGTTTTGTGCAGAAATAATTGTTCCTACACGATATTTTCTATACATTGTAAAGATAGCTTCTGTTGCTTTACAAATGAAATCAGGGAATTCATCAACATATAAGAAGTTAGGAACTCTTGAACTTTCGCTACCGGGTCTTCTTAAAACAGCATTTTGCATTGAAATTAAGAAAAACATTCCGAAAGCTTGATGAGTTGATGACCCTAAGTCTCCACGTCTAGTACATACAAATGTAATATCTCCATTTGCAAGAGCTTTATCAAAATCTATATTATTAAAACGATTACATAAAATTGATTTTACGCCCGGTAATCTTAGAAGGTTATCTAGTTGTGTGACAGCTGCATAAATATCTTTTTCTGTTTGTTGTTTTGCAATACCATCTTTGTAAAAACATTTTTTAAAATAAGCAAGTTGAATAGCATATTTTTCTTTCAATTCTTCATCATGAGCTAAAATTTCACACATTTTTTCAATTAAATCAAAATTCGTGAACATTTTTAGCATGTCTTCCATATTAGGAAGAGCACCTTCATTCATTCTAGGATACATTTCTTTCAATATAATAGCTAAATTTTCTATAGCTTGAATAATGAAATCTTCTCTGTAAGCATCTTCAACTTCTTCATGAGCAGTATTATACATAGCCTTTAAAGCAGAAGATATGGTAATAGCTATTTTTGAAGGTTCATCATATACAAAAGGATTTAATCCCATTGAATTTGGATTAGAAGGATCAATGATATTATATTTAAACCCATAATTATCACATACTTTAATCATATGATCAATTAGTTCATAATCAGGTGACATGATTTCCATTCCTAGATTTTTATAAATTGTTTCTCCATTATATGTTCCAAGGGTCATTTTTTTCATATAAGCATTATATACATCTTCTTTACCTTCAGTAGGAGAAAGCATTTCTAGTTTAAAGTTTTCATTTAAATAATCATTATCATAAGGTCTGTTTAAATAAGCAATACCTGTTTTTAAAGCAGTATATCCCATTTCTTTTCCCATTTCTCTAAAGAAATATTTCTTTTCAATATCTCTAGCAATCATCGGTTCAAATACTAAAGAAGTTTTTCCTGTTCCAGATCCTCCACAAACAAATAAAGATAAATATCTAGAAACTTCTGGAATAATAATGGTTTTACCATAATCATGATCTGTACATAAAAAGACTTCACAAGTATAAACACCTCTGTCTTTTTTAGGATCTGACAAGTTAATACCTTTGTAATCCCAAATAGAACGAATTTGATCCAAGCTATCATTGACTCCAAGATATAACCATTTAAATATAGGGAATATAGTTACTAATGGCAAATAAAGTGAAATACTAATAAAAGCAGGTTTTACTAAATCAGAAAATTCTGTAATAATTTCTACGTAATTTGGTGCAGATAATAGTAATAACCAAAGTCCCATATTTAGCCATTGAGTGAACATAGAAACAGCAATTACATATAACCCAATAACATATACATAAAAAATAGAAACTTTTTTCATGTTTGATGTTGCAAATTCTGAGCTTCCTGAAAATAAGAATGCGAATATAGGACAAGCTAATGCCAATGTATATTGGATAGGTCCCCAATAAGAGTATGATACACCTGTAAATATCATAAGAAGCATTTCAACAATTCTATCAACAGCTAAATATACAGTTAATAGAGTTAGTATGTAAGTTGCAAATGTATTTCTGTTTATATTTAATTTCTTCAAAAAATTATCTATCAGCTTCATCTAAAATATCCTTTCAAAATTTAAACTCATACATATATATTATCCTACAAAATAGCCAAAAAAACAAGACTTTTAGTTAAATTTGTTTGAAGTTTTTACAATAAAAGTTACAGTTCAGACCTTTCAAGCTGAGGGGAGGCATATGATATATTTTTTTAGGTTCTCGGCTACCCTCCAATTTTCGTTTAAGAAATTCTAATATCTAAATCGTAACAATACCCGGAAACAGGACCTTTTACGACTTATATATAAGAATTTCTAAAACAATTCCGGTCGCATTCGAACCTAAAAAAAATATATCATATGCCTCCCCTCAACTTGAAAGGTCTGAACTGTAACTTTTGAGTGTTATATCTCTAAATAGTAATTAATTTTTGAATCTGATGAGTATAAAAAAATATGTATTGGAATATACTATTACAAATATAAACGAGGTGAAAAATATGGTAGACGGTTATAGGCAAGAAAACGAGATAGAAACATTAAATGAAAGAGAAAAAGAAATAGAGCTAATTAAAAATATTATTGATACAAGGAGAGAAATAAAAAATGTAGACACAAATTTTGAATATGCACAAGATGATTTAGTGGATTATTATATTTATCAAATGAAGGCGAACCAAGCAAAATTAAATTATTTGATCAAAATGGCAAAAATGAAGGGAATAACAGTAGATATGATTAATGATATAAAATATAGACTTTTAGATGACGAGGAAGTAGGGTAGGTCTATTTGTCCAATTTTTAGCATAATTATTAGTAAAAGAATTTATATGCTATCTATTGGAGGGAAAAATGGATTTAAATATCATTACATATTTAGCTTGTATCTGTTTCATATTCATTATTGGAAGAATTTTTATCGTTCCGATAAAAAAAATACTAAAGTTAATCTTAAATTCTATATTTGGAGGAATGATTATATATATCATTAATTTAATAGGGGCAAATTTTGGATTTCATATAGGATTGAATATGATAAATAGTATCATTATAGGATTACTGGGATTACCGGGAGCAGTTTGTTTAATAATTGTTAAATTATTAGTAGGATAGAAAAACAACAGTAGCATAATTAAATATTTTGACTCAATTTATTTTCACTTTGCTCCTAAGTAACTTAAAGTTTCATATTGTTTTATATACAATAAAAAAGGAAAATTGAGTCCAGCCTCAAAATTCCTTTTTACCTATTCAACTGTAACAGATTTTGCTAAGTTCCTAGGTTTATCTACATCTAATCCCTTTTCTTTTGAAATATAATATGATAACAATTGTAAAGGAACAATAGCTAAAATTGGTGAGATAAATGGATGTACGTTAGGTATTTCTAATACAGTATCAAACATAGCCTTATCTATTTTTTGATTTGTAATAATCAGCGTTTTAGCACCACGCGTGATAACCTCTTGAATATTGCTAACCGTTTTTTCTACCAATGTAGGTTCTGTCATAATACCGACAACTGTTACATCTTTTTCAATTAAAGCAATAGGACCATGTTTTAATTCTCCAGCAGCATAACTTTCAGAATGAATATAAGAAATTTCTTTTAATTTTAAAGAGCCTTCTTTTGCAACTGTTTCATCAACACCTCTACCGATAAAGAAAATATCTTTTTCTTGATAAATTCTTTTTGAAAACTGCTTAACAATATCTTCTAATTTCAAGCATTCTTCAATTTTTCTTGGTAAATCTAAAATTTCTTTTTTCAATTCACATAAATGATCACATTTCTTTTCTAATGTTTCTGCAAAATAAATGGCTAATATAACCATCAAAATAACTTGTGAAGTATATGCTTTTGTAGAAGCAACTGCAATTTCTGGACCGGCATGTGTATAAATAGAATAATCTGCTTCTCTTGTAATAGAGCTACCAATAACATTAGAAATAGCAAGTGTTTTGGCACCTTTTTGTTTTGACAATTTTAATGCTGCAATTGTATCTGCTGTTTCCCCTGATTGAGAAATAAAAATACACAATGTTTTGTCATCAATTAATGGATTTCTATATCTAAATTCAGAAGCAATGTCTACTTCTGTTGGAATTCTACAAAGTTTTTCTATCACATTTTTTCCAACTAATCCAGCATGCATAGCTGTACCACAAGCGACAATATAGATTTTATTTAAACTTGATAAATATTCTTTTGTGAATTTTAGTTCATCAAATTCACATTTTGAATTTTCACTAAACTTGGCACCAATGGTTTCACGAATGGCTGTTGGTTGTTCATGAATTTCTTTTAACATAAAATCTTCATAACCATTTTTTTCACTACTAGCAGCGTCCCATTCAATGCTTTGAGTCTTTTTATTCACTGTATTTAAATCTTTATCATAAAATTCAGCAGAATCTCTTGATAAAAATACATATTCAAAATCATTTAAAAGATAGAAGTTTCTAGTGAATGACAAAATAGCAGGAATGTCAGAAGAAATATAATTTTCATCGATTCTTTTTCCAATAACTAAAGGACTATCTTTTCTAACAACTACCATATTATCTGGAAAGTCTTTACAAATAACTTCTAAAGCAAAACTTCCTTTTAAATCAGAACAAGCATTTTTTACAGCTGTTAAGAATTTCATTTTTCCTGTTTCTTTTGTCTCTTTTGTATAATAGTAATGAATTAAATTTGGAACAATTTCTGTATCTGTATCAGAATAAAAAGTATATCCATTATCCATTAAAAATTTTCTTAATTCATTATAATTCTCAATAATACCATTATGAACAACACTGAAAAATTTTGCATTATCTTGATGAGGATGAGCATTTTCTTTAGATGGTTTTCCATGTGTTGCCCATCTTGTATGAGCAATTCCAATCGTACCTTCTAAATCATCAATTCCTTTTATATTATATAAATTTTTTACTCTTCCTTTATCCTTCATGACAACTAAACCTTCTGGTTCAATTGTTGAAATACCAGCAGAGTCATATCCTCTATATTCTAATCTTAAAAGTCCATTAATTAATATAGGGCTTGCTTTTTGTTTTCCTATATAACCTACAATTCCACACATAATAAATCCTCCATTCAAGCAATTATCTGATTGCTTATGATAAATTTTAATTGTTACGACTAAATTTACTAAAATAAAGTAAAAGTCTGGAATTAAAGGTATGCAAATTAACTTATATATATTAACCTTTGTTACAATATTGCTATTGCTTTTTCATTAATACTTATGACCATAAGTTAAAGCCATCAAGGCATCCGCCGAATCTTTCGATAACCTTGAACCTCGTCAACACGTTAATCAGTGTCCGGGCGCTAATGATAAAATGATAACACTCCTTTCTATAAATTTTCTTGCATACTTTAATTTACTTTATTATATTATACTAAAATGCAAAAATACGCAAGTCCTGTCAAAAAAATTATTTGTGGTAACGTTAAGTAAACAACAATATTAACCAATAAATTAAAAAATATTGTAAATGAAAGAAGAACATGGTATAATATAAAAAGTACAATCTAAAGAGATTGTATAGTACATTGGAAAATAGGTGCTAAGCACCTCATAAAAACTGAGGCTGTTTTTAGCCTGTTTTTCTTTGTACAAAAAAATAAAAAAATGCCCCGGTCTTGAAAGGTAGACGAAAATATA
This sequence comes from uncultured Clostridium sp., assembly GCA_946500615.1. GTDB lineage: Bacteria > Bacillota > Clostridia > TANB77 > CAG-508 > CAG-269. The sequence continues at coordinate 41,400 of CAMMWP010000014.1, forward strand.
TCTTTTAGCCAAAGATATATTTGGGAACGAACACAAGAAAATTGTGAATAGGGAAAGGAAAATATGGCTAGAAAGTTTTTTTCTAATAATGTATTAGAAGAAGTTATTAGAAATGGAGAGTCCTTGGGGGTAGATTCCATTGACGATCCAGCTGATTTTGGATTCGAAGAACCTCAAAATCAAGAAAAGGACGGATTAGATTCTTTCTAATAAATCTGTGCCTCAGTTTTTTGTAAAGCAAGAGGGGCCTATTTTAGGACCCCTTTTGTGATGTATAAAAAACAATAATACGATATCTTTTATGTAGTATTTTCAAATCATAGTGTATCTTGGAAAGTCTGAACTGTAAACTAGTATAAATTGTAAATATATGTACAATTTTATTGATATTATGAGAACTTTCTTATATAATACAATCAGTAAAAGAAAAGGTTATGGGTAATCCAATGTAATAAAACCTAAATATAAGTAAAGGGATATGATTGAGAAGATAACATTTTCCCTCAAACATGTACCTAGAAAGGAATAGGGGATTAATATGAATGTATTAATAAACGAAACAAGAATTGAAAAAAGATTAGATGAAATGGCAAAAGAAATAGACAAAAACTATGAAGGAAAAGAAATCATTTTAATAGGAATTTTAAAAGGCTCTGTAGTATTCATGGTAGAATTAGCAAAACGATTAAAAACAAAGGTACAATTCGAATTTATTGAAGTGTCAAGCTATGAAGGAACAGAAAGCACAGGAAAAGTCAAAATCGTAAAAGATATTAAAAATAGTATTGAAGGAAAAGATGTACTAATTATAGAAGATATTATTGATACAGGAACAACGTTAGCATTTTTAAAGGAATATCTAATGTTAAAAAAGCCAAATAGTCTAAAAATTGCAACATTACTTAGTAAACCATCAAGAAGAACGAAAGAATTACAAGTAGAGTATATTGGGTTTAGAATTGAAGACAAATTTGTAGTAGGGTATGGATTAGATTATAATCAAAATTATAGAAACTTACCATATATTGGATATGTAGAAAGTGAACAAGATTTTTAAATAAGGGGAAAAAGCAGTAATGTTTTTTCTCTCATTTTTTTATTGAATAGGAAAAATCGAGTTTTTCCTATTCAACAAAAAAACAATATTGCACAGAAAAATTGCTTCGCAATTTTTCGCGTCGACAAATCTTTACGCTTTTTTGAGAACTTAAAGATATATAG
>CAMMWP010000015.1 GCA_946500615.1 uncultured Clostridium sp.
CGACTTATATATAAGAATTTCTAAAACGATTCCGGTCGCATTCGAACCTTAAAAACTCTACCATATGGCTCCCTAAAAATGGGAAGGTCTGAACTTGCAACAAATATACATATTTTCAAATAAATGGCTTTAAACACTTGATAAAAAAAGATTTTAGTGATATAGTAACAAAGTGAAAAAATAAACTTAGGAGGACCGATAAACAATGGGATTATTTAAAACATATAGTGAAAAAGAAGTAAAAAGGATAAAGCCATTAGTTACTAAAATCAATGCACTTGAAGAAGAGATGGGAAAATTAAGTGATAGTGAATTAAGAGGAAAAACAGAATACTTTAAAAAACAATTATCAGAAGGAAAAACATTAGATGATATATTACCAGAAGCCTATGCAGTCGTTAGAGAAGCTTCAAAAAGAGTTTTAGGAATGAGACATTTTGATGTGCAATTAATTGGTGGTATCATTTTACATCAAGGTAGAATTGCCGAAATGAAAACAGGAGAAGGAAAGACATTAGTTGCCACTTTACCAGTATACCTAAATGCACTAGAGGGAAAAGGTGTTCACGTTATTACTGTCAATGACTACCTAGCAAAAAGAGATAGTGAATGGATGGGAAAACTTTATAAATTTTTAGGGCTATCTGTTGGGCTAGTAATAGCTGGAATGGAACCTAAAGCAAAACAAGAAGCATACAATGCTGATGTAACATATGGTACAAATAACGAATTTGGATTTGATTATCTAAGAGATAATATGGTTATTTATAAAGACCAATTAGTACAAAGAGGATTACATTATGCCATTGTCGATGAGATAGACAGTATTTTAATTGATGAAGCAAGAACACCACTGATTATTTCAGGAAGAGCGAATGAATCATCTGACTTATACAAAAAGGCAGATAATTTTGTTAGAAGATTAACACCAAAAGTTATTGTAGAAGAAGATGTAAAAAATTATGAACAAGCAGAAGATAACGAAAAATATGATTATATTGTAGACTTAAAAGCAAAATCTGCATCATTGACACAAAAAGGTATTAAAAAAGCAGAAGAAGCATTTGAACTAGAAAACTTCAACGACTTAGAAAATTCAACATTAGTACATCATGTTAACCAAGCTTTAAGAGCATATGGTGTTATGAAGAAAGACATAGACTATATCGTAAAAGATGGGGAAGTATTAATTGTTGACGAATTTACAGGTCGTATCATGTATGGAAGAAGATATAACAACGGATTACACCAAGCAATTGAAGCAAAAGAACATGTTAAAATTGCAGATGAATCTAAGACATTAGCAACAATTACATTCCAAAATTACTTTAGAATGTATGACAAATTATCTGGTATGACAGGTACAGCTATGACAGAAGAAGCAGAATTTGAAGAAATTTATAATTTAGACGTTGTAGAAATACCAACGAATAAGCCAATGATCCGTAAGGATGAAAATGATATTATTTATAAAAATGAAAATGCAAAATTTAGAGCAATAGTAAAAAGTATAAAAGAAAGTCATGAAAAAGGACAACCTGTTCTAGTAGGTACAGTTTCCATTGAAAAATCTGAAAAATTAAGTAAATTACTAAAACAAGAAGGCATTAAGCATGAAGTATTAAATGCAAAATATCATGAAAAAGAAGCTGAAATTGTTGCACAAGCTGGTAAGTTTGGTGCAGTAACCATTGCAACAAACATGGCAGGACGTGGTACAGATATTATTTTAGGTGGAAATAGCGAATTTTTAGCAAAAGAAGAAATGAGAAGAAAGAAAATGCCTCATGAACTAATTGAAGAAGCAAACACCTATTATGAAACAGATAATGAAGACATTTTAAATGCTAGAAAAGAATTTAAAAACTTAGTTAATAAGTATGAAGAACAAATTAAAGAAGAAAAACAAAAAGTTATTGATGCTGGCGGATTAAAAATTATCGGAACAGAAAGACATGAGTCTAGAAGAATTGATAATCAGTTAAGAGGGCGTTCTGGACGTCAAGGAGATATTGGTGAATCTAAATTCTATATTGCTTTAAATGATGATTTAATGAAAATTTTTGGTGGAGATACCATTACAAGAGTATATAATTCATTAGGTGCAGATGAAGATATGCCAATTGAATTAAAATTGATATCTAAAGCGGTTGAAAATGCTCAAAAGAAAGTAGAGGGTAGAAACTTTAGCATTCGTAAAAATGTCTTAAAATATGATGATGTTATGAATGCACAAAGAGAAATCATCTATGCGCAAAGACGTGAAGTTTTAGATGGCGAAAATATCCATGATAGCATCATAGATATGGTAAACTCTGTAGCAGATGCAATTGTTCATATGTATGTAGAACCAGAAACAAATGAAGTAAATGTAGAAGCATTAAATCAAGATATTTTAAATACATATGGAATTGATATGTTTTCATATATAAAAGAGCATATTTCTAATCCAGAAGAAATTTCAAAAGAACTTGTAAAACAGGCAAATGCAAAATATGTAGAAAAAGAAGTTCAAGTTGGCGCTGAACAAATGAGAGAACTTGAAAGAATCGTTATGTTAAAAGTTGTTGATGAAAAATGGATGAACCATATCGATAGTATGGATGAATTAAAAAATGGTATTGGTCTTCGTGCATATGGACAACAAGATCCTGTTGTTAAATACAGAATCGAAGGTATGGATATGTTTGAAGAAATGATTTCAGATATAAAAGTAGATGTGACTAAAATTTTAATGAATATTCGTGCACAAGGAGAAACAAAAAGACAAGAAACTGTTAAAATTACTGGAGCAGCATTAGAAGCTATTCATAGTGTTGACGGTGGTTCAAAAATTGGAACAGATGTTGACAGAACGATTAGAAATGATGGTCCAAAGGTAGGAAGAAATGATCCATGCCCATGTGGAAGTGGTAAGAAATACAAGAATTGTTGTGGTAAAAATCAATAATATCAAGGGTTACAGGATATAAACGAATGTATAAGATATAGTAAAAATAGCATTTTGACATCCATTTGACATCGAAAATTGAAATTTTGGATGTCAAAGATTGAAAACCTTTGATACAAGCTGATTATAGCCTCGATGTCAAAATTAATTATAGTTAAAAGAGTTAAACATTTTATATGGGTAGCTCTTTTTATTTACCAAATAAAATTTTTAGGAGGTAATTAACTATGGTTAATGTTAGAAAAAGAGGAAAAGGGTATCAATATTATTTTGAAATTGCCCCAGTAAATGGCAAAAGAAAACAGCAGGTCAAATCGGGTTTTAAAACTAAAAAGGAGGCAGAAGAAGCAGGAATAAAAGCATATAATGAATATAATCAAACAGGTCATTCATTTACACCTGCGACAATATCGTATAGTGATTATTTAGATTATTGGTTAGAAAATTATTGTCATATTAATCTTAAATATCATACTATACAAGCATATACAAATATTATAAAAAATCATATTAAACCAAGATTAGGTTTTTATAGATTAGCCCAAATTACTACATCTACATTACAAGAATTTATGAATAATATTTATGTTGAAAAAGCATTTTCAAAAAATTTTTTAAAAAATATACTAAAAGTATTAAAGACATCTTTTGGATATGCTGCTAATGTTGTAGGATTCATAAAAGAAAATCCAGCTAAAAATGTAACCTTACCTAAATATGATATTCCAGACAAAGATCCGGCACATATCTTTACAAACGAAGAAATAAATATGATGTTACAAAGATTTAAAAATAATCATGCTATGTATTATGCTATTCTAACAGCATACTGTACTGGATTAAGAGCAGCAGAACTTTTTGCTTTGACATGGGATGATATAGATTTTGAAAGGAAAACACTAACAGTTAATAAGAATATATTAAAAAAGAACCAAAGTGGTGCAACACATGGTAGGCATATTAGTGGTAAAGCAACAACAGTATGGTATTTTGGTACATGTAAAACTCCTGGAAGTTATAGAACTATTGAGATTGGTGATACTCTAGTAAAAGCATTAAAAGAATATAAAGAAGAACAAGAAAGAGATAAAAAAGAATATGGTGATTTATATATGAAACATTATATTAAAGAAACTAAAAATTACTATAATAATAAGCCTGAATATAAAATATTAAATGCCTATGCAGAATTGGATATTGCTTTAAAAGAAGTTAATTTAGTATTTGTAAAACACAATGGAGTATTTGAAGGAACAGATACTTCTAAATATCCATTTAAAGTTATTCATTATGAACTAGGAATTAATTGTAGATTTCACGATTTTAGAGAAACACATGCCACAAAACTTATTGAAGCTGGAGCTGACATTAAAGCTATTGCTAAAAGATTAGGACATAGTAACATTAGAACTACTTATGAAATATATGTAAGAGTAACACAAAAGATGAAAACAGATACAGTAGATAAATTCGAGGACTTTGCAAATAATTTACAGTTATGTTCTTAAAAGTTGTTATTGAAATAATATCTAACAAGTTTATTTTCTCCTAATAGAATTGAAGGTATGATAGAAAGGGGGAAAAAATAAATTTGAATGAAGAAAATAAGATTGGATATTATGCAGTTATACCAGCTACTATTTTATTTAATAAAGATTTAAAAGCAAATGAAAAGTTATTATATGCAATAATAACAATACTTTCAAATAAAGAAGGATATTGCTTTGCTTCAAATTCTTATTTGAGTAGCTTATTAAATGCACAGCCACATACAATATCAAAATGGGTATCTCATTTAAAAGAATGTGGTTTTGTATGTTTAGATATGATAAAAAATGAAAAGGGAGAAATTATCCAACGAAGAATTTATCCAAATGACACACCCTATACGATAAATAGGACATACCCCTATTCGATAAATGGGACAGAGGGTATGTCCCAAAAAGGACAATATAATATTATAAGTAATAATAAGATAGATAGATTTTTTAATTATATTATAAACAATAAAGAGGAATTTCCAGCAGAATTTTCAAAAGTAGATTTTAATAATATATATGAACTACTAAAGAAATATGATATGTTCTACACTAAAGATTCGTTGCAATATATAACTGGAGATAATCTTGAAAGAATAAAAATTATAGATTATGCAATAGCATTAATTGTCAGAGATAAATTACAACACCTAACTTATAAAGTTAATAGAGATAAATTATTTAAAATATATAATGATTGTAAACTTAAAGAAGATGAATATAAAAATCAAAATAATCCAATAGAGAATTTTATAAATTATTATTATAAAAGTATTACAAACGAATTAACGAAGGATAAACAAGGTCCTTCTTTTTTTATGCCTAATAAAAATGAAATAGAAGATATAGGAGGTTACGATATATGATAAATATATTTGAAAAATACAACAGATTAACTGATGAAGAAAAGGAAAATCTAGAAGATCTATATATAGTTCATCAGTTATTTAAACAACTAGAGAATTTTCACAAATTGGATTTGAATTTATTAGAGAAAAAGATATTATTTAAGAAAGCTAAAGAATGTTTTAATGTTAGTAATATAGATATTAAAGAAATAATTAAAAGGCTATTTGAAATATTAGAATGTGTAGATAAAACAATTTGTGATATTGATGATTTGGATTTAGAAGAATTAATTGATCTAATATCTAATAAAGATACTGACTTTAAGAAAATAGAACCTAAAAAAGATATTATATTTGCAATAGCAACAACTAAATTCTATTGTTTATTATTAAAATATGAAGGTCAATATATGTTAATATGTGAAAAAGATAATGGTACTCAATATCAAAGAAAATTTAAGAGTAAAGATGATTTAGGTTTTTATATAGCAAGAAAGTTTTTACAGGAACATGGAGAGTTATTTATATAAATCAGGAATAAAGAAAATTGAGTATTATTTGAAAAAATATAATTTATTAGAACTAAAAATAAGTAAATTAGTAGATGAAACAGATAATCAAGATTATAAACAAACTTATAATATATGGATAAAAAATAAAAGTAGTAGTTTAGAAGATGAAGCAATACGTAATATTGAACTTGAACAAAGAATATATAAAGTTAGAAAATGGCAGAAATTAATAAGTTTAGTTTTGAATCAATATAAGATAAAAGATAAAGAAAAATATAAATTTATTTGTTTGAAGTATTTTAAAAAACTAACACCTATAAAAATAAAAGAAATAATGAATTTAGATTTTAATAAACAAGAAGATTTAAGACTTGAAATATTAAATTATATATTAGCTGTTGCAATAAAGAAAAATATGTTAAGGGAGGTGTAAAATTGTCTTTGGAATGAAAAAAATAATAATTACAATTATAATAATTTGTATAATCGTTTTATTAATTATAGGTTATTTGTTATTAAAAGATTATTTAGAATATGGTTCTAATAACAAAGATATAGAAGATTTGATAGATGAAGTATTTATAGATAATTCAACAGAAAAAAAAAGTAAAATAGATTGGGAATATTTAAAATCAATAAATGAAGATATTATAGCTTGGATTGAAATAGAAGGAACACAAATTAATTATCCGATATTAAAAGATAATGGAAATTTGTATTATTTAAAACATAATTATTTAAAAAAATACAATAGTAATGGATCTATTTTTACTTTAGATAAACAACCTTTTGAAGATTGCGAAACTTTATTATATGGTCATAATATGAGGAATGATACAATGTTTTCTTTATTAGGAAATTATCTTGATAAAGATTTTTTATTTGCACATCAAAAAATAAATATTTATACACCTACTTGTGATTATGAAGGAATTATATTTAGTGCATATTCAATAGGAATAGAAAAGGAAAAAAGTAATATATCTAATTTGAACTATGAAGAAAGAATTGAATATTATAAAAATTCAAGTAAAATACAAACTAATAATGTAGATATTACTGATAAGATAATTAAATTATCAACCTGTTCTTATATAAATAGTAAAACAAGACCAACAGACCAAAGATATTATATTATTGCAACACTAAATAAAATAAATTAACAAAAAGGAAGGTGATGTGTAATATAAATTATGTTAAAGAAAATATTAAACAAAATACAAAAATTTGAAATGCAAAAACAAACTAAACTAGATAAAATTGCAGAAATTAAATTAGAGATTGATGATTTAGATTCAAAACTAAAAAAATTATATACATTTAAAAAGGAATATGAAAAATTAGAAAATAATTCAACAGAATTTTTAAATAGTCTAAAGTGAGGTGATTTATGACCGATAAAGAACAGGAGATTTTAAGTTTATATTTAAAAGATTTACGAAAGAAAAGAATTATAATAGTATTAATTCTAGTATGTATAATTATAATTGGTGTTGCATCTATTAAAAAATATGTACTATCAAGTAATGAAAATGTAATGCTAGATGAGAATATTACAAACGAAAATACAATAAGTGAAACTGAAAAGACAACTAAAAATGAAAATATTATTAAAAAAACAGAAGAAAGTGAAAAAGAAAAACAAGAAGAAACACAAGAAACAAAAGAAACAGAAGAAGAAATTAATACAGAAGTTCAAATAAAAGAAATAGAAAAAGAAAATAAAAAAGCAGATAATTCTAATTCAAATAATAAACAAGAAGAACAAAAAACAGAGAAAACATCTTCAAAACCTTCTAGTAAAGACTTTTTATTTACTGATGGATATACTATGGAAAATGTAACACAAGCAGCACAAGATTATTTAACTTCTAGTGGATATGCAGGAGAATGTACCCCAATACAAGATAGTGAAGGAGTATATTTGGGAATGAGAGTAACTTTTTATTAAACTTTTATTAAAAAGGGCTGACAAATTTAGAAGAGCACGTTATTATTAAATTAAGAGGTGATCTTGTATGAAAAAGAAAATTATTATTATAAGTTTAGTCATAGCATTTATAATTAGTGTCATTATAATAGGTTTTTATATATACATTGATTATAGAGATTCTAAAATTTCTTTGATAAATGAAAGTATAGAGATTGAATATGGAGAAAGTTATAATCCTAGTATAAATGATTTGATAGATATGAATAAATTTGATTTTATTAATTTAGAGAAAATAAGTGTAAATAATGAAATAACAATTAATAATGAAAAAGGTTATGCAGAAGTTGGAGAATATTCTATTCATGTTTATTACAAAGATTTAGATTTAGCACAAAAGGTTATAATTAAAGATTCTATTTCTCCAGAAATAAATGTTAGTGAAAAAATTGAATTACCTTATAATACAGACTTAACTAACTATGATTTTAGTGAATACATAAAAATTACTGATTTGTCAGAAACAAAAGAATATAATATTAATTTTTCTAATGTGAACAAAGAATTACCAGGAGAATATATTGCAATAGTAGAGGTAGAGGATATTTATAATAATAAATCACAAAAAGAGTTTAAAATTATTATACAAGAAAAAATTGAAGAAAAAGTAGAAAAAGAAATACCTTCAACAAAAGATACAAAGATAACTTCTAATCAAAATAAAAGCCCAAATAGTAAATCAACAAAAAATGATAGTAATTCTCAAAAAAATACTAATAATCAAGAAAATATAACTAAAGAAAATACAAACAATTCGCAAAGTGATACACAATTAGATCAAAGCGATTTGAGTTATTGGTGTATAGAGGGAGGAAGCCATCATATTGCAGGAGATGGCACTAACGAACATGGATATTATAAAACTTGGGAAGATGCTCATAAGGCTTTTGAAGATTATACAAAAGGTTGGGCATCAGTTCAATATAAAATAAGTCAGTGTGGTTGTGGATTATTCTATTTTTGGGCAATACAATAAATAATAATTAAATAAAAAATATAAAAGAACTTTAATAATAGCAAAAGCTAATGTTAAAGTTCTTTTTGTATTTAGGAAAGGATTGATAAAAAATGAAAAGTAAAACAAAAAAATTAATGTCAATAATTTGTTTAATACTAATTTTATTAACAACTTTACCATTACAAACTTTTGCAGCTTTTATAACAGATATTAATTCAAATGCAAGGTTTGGTGTTATTTCAGGAAGTTTAGCAAATTATGGGCATGAACTCCATTATGCAGACTATGATGGAACGAGATATTTGGTGTTTTGTACTCAATATGGAAAAACGAGTCCAAATGGTGGAGATTACACATATAATGGAGATTTTATAGTTCATTATAAAAATAACTTGCCACAATATGAAAAAATTGCAGAAATGATTTATTTTGGATATACAATGAATTATGGATATGGTCTTCCAACAAGTACAGAAGCAATTCGAGCAGCTTGTTGTACGCAACAATGGGTATGGGAATATATACATAATAATATAGATGGTAGTATAAGTGTACCATCAAGAAGTAGTTGGAATGGAAACTATATGTCAACAGGACATTTAGCAGATTGGACAGCTAGAACAGAACAATATTATAACTTATATCATGGAAATACATCATTTAATGGAACAACAAACAAGGCTACAATAGGACAAAGTACAACATTGAAAGATACAACTGGAAGATTAGCATCATATCAATCATTTAATCAAAATATAAATGGAGTAACTTTTAGCCATAATCAAGGAAGTAATGATTTAACAATAACTGTTGATAGCAATTGTACTGCAGATAGTGTAACTTTTAATTCAAGAGATTTTGGACTATATCAACTAATGCCAAATGGAAAACAATATGATAGTTCAACAATGTCAAACTATGTATATTTTGAATTTACATCAGGAGCAGTTCAAAATGTAATGTTTTCAAATTATGTGGATCCATCTGCATTTAGTGTAACTGTTGAAATAGAATATGGAAATGCTTTAGTAATAAAAACAAATGCTAATGGAGATACTTTAGCAGGCTGTACTTTTGAATTATACAAAGATGAAAATTGTACTCAAAAAGTTAGAACAGGAACATCAGATTCTAATGGAAATATTTATTTTAAAAGATTAGCACCTGGAACTTACTATGTTAAAGAAACAAAAGTACCAGAAGGATATTTACTAGATAATACGGTTCAAAAAGTAGAAGTTAATGTAAATGAAACAACAGAAATATCCTTCAAAAATTATGAGCCAACAGGAGAACTTAAACTAATAAAAACAGATAGAGAAACAGGCAGAGAAAATAGAATTGATGGAACAAGTCATCATGGAGATGCTACATTAGATGGAACAGAATATACATTATATGCAAAAGAAGATATATATAATGTAGCAAAAACGGTTAAATATTTTTCAAAAGATGAAAGAATTGCAACTTTTAAATTTAATGGTAATGGAATACCAACAATAAATATAACAACCAAAAGTGAAACTGCAAAATTAACGATAGATAAAGAAACATTAAAAGGATTACCAATGGGAAATTATTATGCAAAAGAAACTAATGTAACAGAAGGATATTTACAAGATGAAGAAATACATTCAATAACTTTCAAATATAAAGATATGAATACAAAAGTAATTAAATTGGAAGATACTTTTACAAATTTAGTTAAGAAAGCAAAATTTGAAGTTATAAAAATTTCTTCAATAGAAAATACAACAGCACCAGTTATTGAAGGAGCAGAATTTACTGCAATACTTACAAAATATGTTGACTATTATGGAAGTTTTGATGAGGCATTAAAACATTTAGATGAGTTCGCCGAAGATGAATATTCTATATTTAAAACAGATAAAAACGGACATGGTATATCAGGATTACTAGCTTATGGAAAATATACAGTAAATGAAACATATTGTCCAAGTGATAGGATAAATCCAGTTCAAGAGTTTTATATAGATATAAATGAAAATAGTGATGGTGTTATAAAAGAAGTAGTAGAAAATGATACACCTTTCCAAAGTTATATAAAGCTAGTGAAAATAGATAAAAAAACAGAAAAAACAGTTACCTTTTCAAATACAACTTTTTCATTATATAAACTAAATGAAGAAACAAATGAATGGGAAAGAGTTTCTTGCAAATTAGGAAAAGAAAGTTTTGATAAATGGACAACAGATGAAAATGGTATTGCCTATACAGAAACAAAACTAGATGCAGGAACATATAAAGTAGCTGAAATTGTAGTTCCAGATGGTTTTTTACAATTAGAAGAAGAATGTACTTTCGAAATAAGTAGAAGTAATGAAACATTAGAATATGATAAAGATTATGATGCATATATAACAGTAAATATAAAAAATGAACAACCAACAGGAACTTTAATAGTAGACAAGTCTGTTGCAGTAAGAGAAGATATAGATACATCATTAATAAATAATATTGAAGATTTATCAGGAATTGAATTTAAGCTAACAGCTAAAGAAAATATTATAGATATGGCAGATGGAAGTATAATCTATGAAAAAGGCAAAGAAGTAAAAAGATTTAATTTAGATAAAGATGGAAATTATACTTTAAGCAATTTGCCACTAGGAGAATACCAATTACAAGAAACAAAAACATTAGATGGGTTAGTATTAAATGAAACTATTTATGATGTAGTATTTACTCAAAAAGACTTAACAACAAAAGTATATGAAGAAAAGAAAGAAATTTCAAATGATACAACAGTATTTGAATTTTCAAAAACAGATATTACTGGAGATAAAGAATTAGAAGGAGCAAAATTACAAGTTATTGATAAAAACGGAAATATTATTGATGAATGGATATCAGGTAATAAGACACACAAAATTGAAGGTTTAAAAGTTGGAGAAACATATATTTTAAGAGAGCAAATTACACCAGAAGATTATGTGAAAGCAACAGATATAGAATTTAAAGTAGAAAATACAAATAAGGTACAGAAAGTAACAATGATTGACAAAATCGTTGATATGAGCAAAGTTGATATTGGTGGAAATGAAATAGAAGGTGCAAAAATGCAAGTTTTAGATCATGAAGGCAATATAATTGATGAGTGGGTGTCAGGAAAAGAACCTCATAAAATCAAAAACTTAGAAGAAGGAAAATCTTATATTTTACATGAAGAAGTTTCAGTAGGGTATTATGTTAAAGCAACAGATGTCGAATTTGAAGTAACTTATGATAAACAAACACAACACTTGGAGTTAATTGATAAAATAGTAGATGTTACAAAAATTGATATGGTAAATGGAGAAGAAGTTGAAGGAGCAGAATTAGTAGTAACAGATGAAAATGGTAACGAAATAGATAAGTGGACTTCAACCAAAGAACCACATCATGTTGTTGGTTTAGAAGAAGGTAAAAAATATGTATTAACTGAAATAACAGCACCATATCGGATTTGAAGTTGCTGAAAGTATTGAATTTACAGTAACTACTGATAAAGCTACGCAACTAATCGAGATGAAAGATATGCCTATATTAAGATCAGTTCAAGTTGAAAAAATCGACAAAGATACTGGAGAACATATCAAGTCAAATAAATTCACATTTGGAATTTATGAGGATGAAGAATGTACTAAATTAATAAAAGAAGCAGGGGCAAATGAATATGAAGGAACAGCATTATTTGAAGGTCTTAGATTTGGTACATATTACATTAAAGAAATAAAAGCGCCTTTAGGATATAAACTTTCAGATCAGGTAGTTAAAATAGAAATTAATGATAAAGGTGTATTTGCAGATGGTGTTTCACTTGAAGAAAATAATGGAGTATATAGTTTTGAATACTATAATTCTTTATTGCCAATTATCCAAACAGGAAATGAAATGAATTATGCTTTATTACTTGTAATTGGTGCAATTGCAATAACAGGAATTATAGGTGGAATTATATTACTAAAAAAGAAAAATAATAAATAGAATTTGAGTGGGTAAAACCACTCTTTTTCTAAATTAAAAGGAGGAATTTTGGTACACGCAAAAATTATAAATGATAACAATGAAATACATGATATTTTAGTTAGTAAGGCTAAAGAAAATACATACTATTTAATGTATGATGATATATTTTTTGAAAAAATTAAGAAAAAAGAAAATATAAGTAGAGAATTTTATACAATTTTAAGAAGAATAACAAATTCTAAAAATCGTATAAAACATATATCTTTTAAACTAAAAGATTATTATACAATTAAAGAAATATATGAGTTAGTAGAGTTATTAAGAAGAAAAACAATAATTTTACTAACTTTATTTGATGAAAAAATAAATGAATGTGATTTATTATTTATTAGCAATGAGAATGATTTAGAAATAGAACATTATATTAATGATTTCATTGAAATAGAGGAAATATAAAATGAGTAGTCAAATTTCAAAATATAAAGATGCTTATTTTTATTCACATATAATAAGTTTAATAAAAGAATATGCAATACAGCACAATGATAGAGTTTTAATAAAATATATAAATTCCAATAAATTATCTAGTTATGAAATTTTAAATAATTTAGATAATGAAAAGTTTTTAAATAAAGATAAACTGGAAATTGACATTGTGAGTTTTGTTGAAGAATATTTAGTAAAATCAAAAAATTACATAGATTTTAAAAATGATAAAATGTTCATTTTAGATAATTTGCTAAATAATTGTAAAGGATATGATGAAAAAGGAAATATTGTCGATATTAAACTAAATCTCGAGCAAAAAGAAAAAGTAATAAAACAATATAATGAAAGTTTTGACAATGAAGTAAAAAAATATATTGAAAATAATACAGATGAATTTGAAGAAATTTTTATTGCAAATAATCATTTGCAATTTGAAAAATTATTTCCAAAAACTTATGTAGAAACATTAAAAGAGCAAGCTATTACAAGATTTAGAAATGATAGTGTAATGGAAGCTATTCGATATGGATTAGCATATCCAGAAGAATTAAAATCTGCTATGAGTAGGAAATATGTGAATAATAATAAATTTAAAACATTGCTAGTATTTAATAATAATAAAAATATTTTAGAATTAACAAAGGAAAATTTAAAAGAAGAAACAAAAGAATTAGAAAAAAATAAAACAAAAGTTAATGAAACTATTGAAAAGCAAGAAACGAAAGAAAAAAATAATACATCTATTTTTATAACATTATCAGGTAATGAAAAGGAAACATATAAAGGAATATATTTGCCAATTTCAGATGAAAATGTTTTATACATTCCAAAACAGTTATATAAAAGGAATAACGAAAGACTTGAAATAGTAGATTATAATGGAAATACAGCAACAATGAGTGAATATAGAATTGATAATAATGAACATAAAAAATGTTGGATTGCTAAAATTGGAATTGATGAATTTTATCATAAGTATTATAGATTATATGAAATTCAAAAAGAAAAAGAGGTGATGAGCTATGCAGGCAACTAATAAAAGTGATGCAACACAAGTATATGAAGGTGCTGTAAAATCTAGTAGAACAGGTATGAAAGGAACTTTTAAATATTTATTAAAACCACTAACTATATTTGGTTATCATTATTTTATAGAAGGAATAAGAGCAGTACAAAAAGATGGTCCAACAAAAGAATTAGAAAAAATTACTAACTTATCTTATGAAGAAACAATAAAAGTAATGGAAAAATGTCAAAATGATGGAGTTAGAGTAGTTGCTACTGAAAGAGCTTTATCAAATGAAAATAGTGAATTTGGGAAAAAGAAATCTTTATATCAACAAAAGAAAATAACCAAGTATGCAAGAAGAATAAAACAAATGAGTAATTTAAAAGCAGATCACCCTAAAATTGCTAAATTTCTTCATATAGATTCATTTATCAAGAAGAACGAATCTAAACAAAAAGAAGAACAAATAAGACATAAAAATAAACATTATAACGTGTACTTTAATAAATCAAAAAGGGATTATATGTCTGCTAGAATTGCTGATGTAATTGAACTTAGAACAGGTATTTCTCAAAAATTATTTGATGAAACTATGCAAAGTGCAATTAAAAATATAGATAAAGAAAATGAAATGCCATTAAATACACAACAATTGCAAGAATTATCAGAGAAATTTAAACTTCACGAAATGGGAAATGTAGAAATAGAAAAATTTAAAAAAGATTATTGCATTCATGAAATGCCATTTTCTGCTTATATGAGTATTAAAGACGATTTAGAAGTTGCAGATATTCAATATGGTATGAAAGTAACAAAAAACAATGATGATAAGGAAATTGCAAATATTTATATGAATAATAGTGATTTAGAAAGATATTGTGAATTAGGATTTAATTCTTATGGGCAGATAAGAGTATATGGTAATGAAAATAAGAATTTACAATGGAGTATTAGTTCACAAGATGAATTAGTAACATTTACAACAAAAATTGGCGAAGATGAAAGAAAAACTTATTCTAAATTAAGTGGTAAAAACTATGTTATGAAAAGACAAGAAAATGAATGTCTTTGGACTGTATTAAAAACAGATTTAGAAGAATTAGTTGAAACAGAAAAAAAAAGAAATGTAGTAGATGAAGAATTAGAAAAATACCACATAATTGAAAATAACACAATTGAACTTACTGATAATAATAAAGAAATAGATATTAATTTGGAGAAAGAAAAAGAGGTAGGTGATGAATAACTTTGCTTATAAAAAAGCAAAAAAATAATTCATTTATCATTCTATTTTTAGTATTTATAATAATTTTTTATTATATGTTAAGAGTAACAACAGAAGTTGAATTAAATAATGGAATTTGGAGTTTTGATATATTTTCAAATTGCTTAAATGAGTTATATAAAATAACCACACCAATATCATTTACAACCCACAATGTTGCAATGTCAATTGGTGTGGCTTTTTTTGTTTTAATGCTATATGAAACCTACAAAATGCAAAATAAAAAGAATATTCAAGAAAATACATATCGGTTCTGCAGAATGGAAAAGTCCAAAAGATATAAAAAACAAAAGAGATAAAGACTTTGAAAATAATATGATTCTTACTCAAACAGAACTTGTTTCTAAAAATATGAAAAAAAGTGGTATGAATAGACATGTTATTTTATTAGGTCGTCCTGGAACACGGGAAATCAAGATACTATTTTAAGCCTAATATATTAAGTGCAAATGGTTCTATAATTGTTACAGATCCAAAAGGAGAATTACTACGAGATTGTGGTTATTCTCTAAAGAAAAAGGGTTATACAATTAAAGTTTTGAATTTAGATGAGAAAAGTCAGTCTAATCATTATAATCCTATTGTATATGTTAAACAATTAGATAATTTTTATGACATTTTAGAATATGAAGATAATCATAAAATACAAGAAGATGATGTTATGACATTAATAAATACTTTAATTGCAAATACTAAAGTTGAAGGAATTGACAGTACAACAGGAGATCCATTTTGGATTAAAGCAGAAATGATTTATCTTCAAGCATTATTTTATTATACTATTAGGCACTATGATAAAAGACATCAAAATTTTACAACTGTTTTAAATTTAATTAGATTAAGTAGTCCAAATAATAATGGTGTATCAGAACTAGATAGCTTATTTCTTGAATGGGAGGCAGTAGAGCCAGATAGTATAGGTGTTAAACAATATAAACATTTTAAAGTAGCAGCAGGAACACCAAAAATGATGAGTACAATTATAATGACGGCAACAGCAAGACTTGCTATTTTTAATATTAAAGAAGTACACGAGTTGACAGATGATGATGATATGGAACTTGAAAGAATTGGTATGCCAGTAAATGATAATGATCCACTCTTAAAAGAAATAAACAATAATTCTAAAAAACATATTGGAAATGGAAAAATTGCTATTTTCATAATTACAAAACCAAGTGATCGGAACATTTAATTTTCTTGCAAGTATGCTATATACACAAATATTTGCAATGATAGATGAAAATGCTAAAAAATGTGGAGGAAGTTTAGCAACACCATTGGAAATATATATGGATGAGTGGGCACAATTACGGAGAAATACCAAGATTTGTTGAAGAACTTGCATATCTTCGTGGGTTAAATGTTGGAATAACAATAGGACTTCAATCATTAAGTCAACTAAAGAAAAAATATAAAGACAGTTGGGAATCTGTTTTAGATTGTGTAGATTCTTTTTTGTTTTTAGGAAGTTCTGCAAAAGAAAGTTTAGAATATATGGTAACACTACTTCGGTAAAAAAACATGGTATAAAAAATCCACAGGAAGAACATTTTCAAGGCAAGGTTCTTCTTCTACAAATTGGGATATAGTAGGGAGAGAACTTGCAACTTTAGATGAATTGTCAACTATGCCTAGTGGATATTGTATATTATTTATTGCAAGAGTAGGTGCTTTTTATTCAAAACTGTTTGATTTAAAAAGCCATCCAAATTATTCAGAACTTTATGAACCTTGGACAAAAAATATAGAAAAACTATATAACCATAAAAAAGAATTGGAATATCAGTCAAATTCAAATTACAAATTATTATGTGATTTAGGTTTAGAATTTGCTAGACCAATTGAAAAGCTAAAAATAGAAGATGTGAATGAAAATGAATTAAAAAAATTATATAAAACTAAAATAATTGAGTATGAAGATTTAAAATTGGAGGATTTATGAATTTAGTAAAAAGAATAAAAGAAAATAAAAAAGTAAAAAAGATAAAAGAAAAAATAACAATATTAACTGGAGGTATAGCAAGTAGTATGATACTTCTAACATCAAGAGTATATGCTGATTCCAACACAGGTTCTATTGATTCATTTATAAATTTTGCTTGTGATTGGCTAACTAAAATTGGTGGAGTAATTGCTCTTGTTGGAGGTGTTATGTTTGCATTAGGTTGGCAGCGTGAGGACGCGGAAGGAAAGTCAAGGGGTCTTATGACATTAATGGCTGGATTTATGCTAGTTGCAATTGCTCAATCTAAAAACTTATTTGGTCTTTAAAAGGAGGAATTTTATAAGTGGATGGAATAATTAGACTTCTATATAGTTTCAAGTTTACAGTTTTTGGAGTTGAACTAGATAGTGGAAATCTAATAAGTTCAGTACAAAAGTTGACAAACTTTTCAAGTGTTCAAAATATTAATATTTGGAGCATAGGAAAGACAGTTAATGATGTTATAGTTCCAATTGCATTGAGTTTACTTATACTTTTCTTTATGATTAATCTAATAAAAAAAGCAATGGAAGTTGAAAGAATATCTTGGGAAAGAATTGTAATGTCAGTTGTTTCTTTTTTATTGCTAAAATATTTTATACAAAATGGATATACATTTTTATCTACAATAATGAATATTGTTAATGACATATTTATTAGTGTTACAAATGTAATAAGTAATAATAATACAAGTATTAATATTGCAGATACTTTAATAAATGCAGTACCAGATCGGATTTATAGATAGCATTATGACATATCGGTTTGTATCTAATATTATTCATTCCATTCATGACAACAATAGTTCAAATTTTAACACAGATTTTTTTAAGAGTTGTAAAATTGATATTATGCTTTGCTTTTGCACCAATACCAATAGCACTAGCAGCAGATGATGAAGGAAGAAATAAAGCTATCCAATATTTTTTATTTTCTGCAAGTGTAGGACTTGAGGCAATTATAATATATATTGCGACAAATGTGTATGCAATAGGACTTTCAGGATTGAGTGGAACAGTAGGTTCAACAAGTGCAATATCAACAATTGTAGCAATGCTCTTCTTAAATGGAATGTATTTAGCAGTAATTCAATATGGTAGCCAATTTGCAGAAAAACTAACAGGAGGTCATTAATTATGGATGATATAGAAATAACAGTATTTGATGAAATTAAAGATTATAAAGAAAAAATCTACTTCTTTAATTTTAGACAATGGATATTTGCTATTTTAATAGCTGTTATAGTTATTCCAACATATATCATTTTAAAAGATAAGATTGGAGAAGAAATTACAAGTTATATAGTAATTGCAATTGCAGGTAGTCTTGGATTTATTGGGTTTGTGAAAATTCATGAATTAGAAGCAGAAAAAATATTGCCATATTGGTTTAGACACTATTTTTTATTTGCTAAGCCAATTCATTATATTAGTGATGAAGAATATAAACTTCTTCATGAAAAAAAGAAAAAAGGAAAGAAAAGTAAAAGTCGTCAAATGCAGAAAATAGATAAACAAAGTGCAAAAGAAATAAAAAGAAAGCAAAAACAAGAAAAATTACTTATGAAAGCTAAAAAGAAATATGGAATAACTGAAAATGTTGAAATTATAAGAAGCAATAAAACAAAAGATAAGATAGATAAAAAAGATAATGAATTAATTGAAAAACTATCTAAATTAACAAAAGAAGAACAAGAAGTATTATTAAAATTGCTTGGGAGATGATAAATATACAAGATTTAACTGAATGGGAATATAAATTCCTTAAATATTATTTAGATAAATTCAAAGCTAAGTGGGTGCGTGTTTTTAATAACAAGCATCCACTTTTAGCAACTAGAGTTGATTTATATACAGTTTATAAAAGGAAACTAAAACATCAGCCTATAACAGAAAGTTTAACATATTCAAATATGTTTAAACAGTTAGATGAGGGAAAATGGTATTTTATTCCTAATCTTCTAAAAAACAGTAAGGAGGATTGATAAATTGCCTAAAAAAACAAAGGTAAAAGTTAATAAAAATAAATTAAAAAAAGAAACAATGTTAGATAAAATAAGAAAATTTTTTAGTAAGTTTAAAATTGCAAAACCAAAAACTACTTCACAAATAATGAGAATGTTTTTCAAGGATTTTGATGAACAAAATTCTATTATACAATTAGATAAAAATCATTATTCAGTTTGCTTTGAATATCAAGATATTTCATTTGATAAAGCAAACTATGAAACACAAGAAAATATTTTTTTAAAGTGGGTTGAATATTTACATTCATTTAACTATAACGATCATATTCAAGTTGTTTATGCTGGTAGACCAGTCAAAAAATCTGATTATAAAAAAGATTATATTTATGATGAAGAAAAATTTAGTGGAAATGAAAAGAAAATTGCAAATGAATTTAATAGGTTAATTGAAACAACATTAGGAAATAAAGAGAAAATATTAAAAGAAACAAGACTAATTGTAATAACTACTAAAGCAGAAAGTTTAAAAGATGCACAAGATATTTTTATGCAATATCAATTGCGAACAGAAGAAAAATTTAAGGAACTAAAGTCTAAAATAAGAAGAGTAAGTATAGATGAAAGATTAAAAACTCTATACAATTTATTTCACAATGATTTATTAGAAAAGGATATTTTGAAAAATATAAATGAAATTACTAAAAATCATAATTTAAGTATTTATGATGTATTAGCACCAAAAGATGATGTTATATTAAAAGAAAAAAATTATATTAATATTGGAAATAAAAAATATGTAAGAGTTTTATATGTGGCTAGACTCCCAAAATCTGTAACACCTAGATTTTATAACAGAATTACAACAATTGAAAATTGCAATATAATAACCACTTTAAATATAACACCAACAGACCCAGCAAAAGTAATTAAAATGGTAAATAAAAAAATAAGTGGTATGAAAACAGAAAGGCTTGAAAAAATAAAAAAAGCTAACAAAAACAATTATAGTTATGAGGCAGTAAAAGATGAAAAATTAGAAGATTCAATAAGAGATGCACAAAATTTAAGAGATGCTTTGCAAAAGAAAAAACAAAAATTATTTACTAATAATGTTTTGATTTGTATTCAAGCAGATAGTATTGAAGAATTAGATAAGACTACAAAAGTAATAAAAAGTATTGGTAATGAACATTTAATTACAATATATAATTTAGATTGGCAACAATTAGAGGGAGTTCAAAATTGTTTGCCTTTTGGATGGAATACTTTACAAATACAACGATCTTTGACTTCTGAATCTACTGCGATAAATATACCATTTAATACAAAAGATTTAATGCACCCAAATTCAATATATCATGGAATCAATTTGGTATCTAAAAATCCAGTATTTTGTGATAGAAAAAAATTGTTGAATGGAAACGGTTGTGTACTTGCAACATCAGGAGCAGGAAAATCATTTTCTATTAAAGTAATAATAGAGCAAGTATTGCTTCGCTATCCACAAGATGAGGTTGTGATTTTGGACCCACAACGGCGAATACCAGCCATTAATAGAGGCTTTTAATGGGCAAACATTAAATATAAGTACATCGACTAATACATATATAAATCCATTTGATAGTTCACTTCAATATGAAAAAGATAGTGATGATGCTTTAAATAACAAGATAGAGTTTTCACTTGCATTTATTGAATCAATTGTTTCTAGCAATGGACTAACTGGAGAACAAAAGACATTAGTAGATCGTTGTACTAAAAATATGTATGAAGAATATCAATTACATGGATTTAGTGAAGAATATGAGCCAGATTTTATAAAGTTTTATGAAGAATTATTAAAACAGCCTGAGGAAGAAGCTAAAAATTTAGCATTAGTAATTGAAAGATATGTACTTCGGTGGTATGGATATTTTTGCAAAGAAAACAAATATTGAAATTAAGAATAGATTTATATCATTTGATATTTCAGATTTACCTCGTAGCATACAGACTACGGGGTATTTAGTTGTTTTAGAGCATATTATGAATAGATTAAAACGAAATAAAAATCTTGGTAAACATACTTGGATATTCATAGATGAGTTTCATATATTACTTGCAAATCAATATAGTGCTGATTATATTGCAAAAATATATAAAACAGGTAGGAAGGAAAATGCAATTCCTACAATTATCACACAAAATATTGCAGATGTAATAAAAAATGAACAAGGGTGTAAAATACTATCTAATTCAGAGTTTGCAATGATATTAAAACAAAAACCATTAGATTTACCAGCAATTTGTAAGATATTCGATATAAGTGATGAAGAATCTAAATATGTAATTGATAGTCCAGCAGGACAAGGAATAATCGTATATGGAGAAGATAAAGTGGCTTTTAGAAATCAAATTGCTAAAGAGTTTTACATATATCAAATAAATCAAACTTCTAATATGCAAATTAGTAGGAGTTAAAAATGCCAAAAGAAAATGGAAAAGATGTTGCAAATTCATTAAGTGAATATTCAAATACGATAAACAAAGGTACAAATATTGCTTTAGATAGTGTTAACCAAATTAATAAATGGTATGAAAAACAAGTAGAAAAAATTATAGAGGGAAATACACAAAATTCAAGACTTGAAACAAATATAGATAATAACATTGTAGAAGAAACAGAAGAAAAAATAAATAAATTACAAACTAAAGTAGAAGATTATACCGAAATCCAAACTAACAATAAAAAGAATAATGTTACTAATCAAAATATAAGTAGATTAAAAACTCAAAAAGAAGATGAAACACTAGAAGATACTATAAAAAATGAAGAAGAAGTGAAAGAATTAGGAAATAAAAAAGGAAAAATAAATAGCAAAATTAGTACAGCTATAAAAGGTATGAAATTTATAAATAATACTGCAAATAAATTTATAAAAACTGGTAAGACATTAAATACTGCAACAAATGAGGGGGGACTAAAAAGTTTTGAAAAAAGTTCAAGCAGAATAATGACAAAACCAGCAAAGAAAGTAGCAGAAAAAGTAACATCAAAATTAGGAAAAGAAACTAAAAAGGTTGTAAAAAAGCAAGGGAAAAAACTTGTTAAGAAAACAGTAAATGTAGTAGAAAAGGCAACAAAAATTGTTGCAAAATTAGTGGCAGAAAGTATGAAAATGATATTATCAATGCTACCGTCTATTGCACCAATTATAATAATTATTTTAATTATTGCAGCAATAGGAAACTTTTTAAATTTTAAAACATCTGATGAAGCAGACAATATAAATTTTGATGAAATTTCAAGTTATATGATACAAATTGATGATCCGAATCTTCAAGCAATATATAATGAGTTTTTAAAAAATATGGGTAAGCCATACCTTATGGATCATAGTAATCTATCTTACGATACTTGTATGGATACCTATGATTGTTCTAGTTTTGTAATTCATTGTTTGGCACATACAGGAATAAAAATTATTCCAAATACTGGTGCTAGTGGATTATATTCTGATTATTGTAATCCAGTAGAAGTAAATAATAGACAAGCAGGAGATTTGATTTTTTTGAAAGATACTTATGATACAGGAACGCCTGGAGGTATTTCTCATGTTGGTATTTATATGGGAACATTAACAATAAAAGGAGAAACAGCAGAATGGATAATAGATACTGGTGGAAATCCAGAAGGAGTAAAGATTAGTAAATATAATAATGGTTGGTGGAATGGTAGCAATTTTTATGGATTTGGTAGATTAAAGTAATTAGATGGGAGGTTATAATATTTGAAAATAAAAATGATAAAAATGGGTATGGATATAGATGAAACAAGAAATCACAGAATAAGAGGAATTGTACCTACAAGTGATGGAAAATATCTATTTATAGAAATAATGCAAGGAAGTAGGCCAGATAGAAAATATACTTCTTGTTCTCCAAAAGAATATGAGAAAAAATATCCAAACCCTGAATATATTTTTTTAGATAGTTGTTTTAGAGTAGATATACCAGAAGATTATTTTAAAAACTATACAAAGGAATTTTCTGATTATAATAGAGTAGGATTCTATGAATATGCACATACAAAAGAAAATATAGTAAAAGTATTACAAAAGTTTAATAAAGATATAGACGATATTGAATTAACAGATGAACGTTACATTGAAAAATTTTGTGAAGAAAATGGTTTTTTTAGATTATATGATAGTAGATTAAAACACGAATATAAACCTATAAAAATTGAATGGACAGATCTAGATAAGGACGGTTATACTCGTGTTAAATTTTTATATACTTGTTATTCTGCAGATGGATTAAAATATCAAGAAGAACAGCAAAGTAAAAGAAAAACGCAAGATTTAATTAATGACTACGGAAAAGATTTAATGTCAAATTTAATGACAAAGTATGTTGAAGAAAAGTGTAAAAATATAGATAATCAAAAAATAATAGAAAGTTTTATTGAAGATAAAAATAAACTTTTTGAAGAAGAAAAAAATATTGATTTAGCAGATGAGGTAGATATAGACTATTAAGTGAAAAAATTATTTTTATTTATAATGAAAATTATATTTATTACACTTGTTTTACTAATTGCAATATGCTTTGGAAATATGACTGTTAGAATGAGTATATTAGTTTTAATGTACTCATTCATTATTTTTATAATACTAAAGAAATGGAGGAATTAATTGGTAGTAGATATATATAATACAAATAAAAAATATAACATAATTTATGCAGATCCGCCCTGGCATTATACAGGTTGGAGAAAAGGACCTAGAAGTGTTGAAAGACATTATCCAACAATGAAAGTAGATAAGATAATTGATATGAAGGATACAATTAAGTCAATATCAGATGAGAATTGTATTCTTTTTTTATGGGTAACATTCCCTTGTCTAATAGAAGGATTAAAAGTAATGAAAGAATGGGGATTCAAATATAAAACTTGTGGCTTTACATGGGTAAAAAGAAATAAAATTGCTGATACATGGTTCTTTGGATTAGGAGCATGGACGAGAGCAAATGCAGAACTTTGTTTATTAGGAACAAAGGGAAAAATACCTAGAGTTTCTAAAAAGGTTTCACAAGTAGTTGATACTCATATTGAAGAACATAGTAAAAAACCAGCAATAGTAAGAGAAAGAATTGTTGAATTGGTTGGAGATTTGCCACGAATTGAATTATTTGCAAGGCAAACAGTAGACGGCTGGGACTGTTGGGGGAATGAGGTATAAAAGGAGGAAAAACATTGAATATAAATGTACCGATATTAGAAAAAACACAAAGAAATATCACAGAAGAAATAAAAGTTTTAAGTAGTACAGATGTTGTTAATTTAGAACAAGTACAAGCGATTAGAAATGCAGTAAAAGAACATTTATTATTTATTGGAGTAGACAGAGGTAACAATATAAGAAATATAAGTATTTTAGGAATAGGATCTAATTGTGAAGTGTTAATTGATAGTAAAGATATTATTAGAACTGCTTTATTATCTTGCAGTGAAAAAGTAATTTTAGTACATAATCATCCGTCAAATAAATTAGATCCTAGTTTGCCAGATATACATATAACAAACATAACAAATAATCTTTTAAAAACTTTTAATATAGAATTATTAGATCATATTATTGTTACTGAAAAAGAATATATAAGTATGGAAAAAATAAAAAAATTTAATAAAGAATTTACTAATGATGAAATAGAAGAAACTACAAAAAGTTTTTTGTTAGAAGAAAATAAAAAATTAAAACAAGAAATTGAATATTTGAAAAATAATAAAGAAGAAATAGAAAATACTTCACAAGAAGATATTGATTATGATTATTAATAAAAGGAGGGAATTTATTTTGACAATTGATGAATTTTTAACAAGCAATAAAAACAGTTGTGAGTTAGATAGAGATTATATTTTAAAAGTTAAATATAATGATAATATTGACTATATTTTTAAAACAGACTATGGAAAATTAGATTTTGACAAAAGTCTAAAATGTGTAGGATTGTTTAACAAGAGTAATAAAAAGTTATATGGATCTAGCTTTGATTTTAATAGTTCTTATAACAAAGATAGTATGAGCAATTTTTATAGTGGTACAATAGGACAGATTAAAATAGATTTATATAAAGGAGCAGATAAATTATTAAATAATTATATAAAAGATAATTTAAAAACACTAAAAGAAATGGCAAAAGATTCTTTTGATAAATTTATATCTTCCAAAGAAGATTATGAAAGTATAAAAAAAGAAGCAGTTAATAAGTATATATATCATTCAGATAATAATCAAATAGAATTTAATATAAGTAGTTCTAAATATGAACAAAGTAATGATATGCACGATTTAATAATGAAAGCATTAGAAAATCCAGAAGAAACTATATATAATGTTTTTGAAGAATATATAAATAATGAAGAAAAAACAGAAAGATTGTATTCTAAAGCATCAGGTATTCCTGATATAAAATTAACTGTAAAAGAAAGAATTGGAGCACGATTATTAGAAAAAGATTTAGAAGATAAATTGATTTTAGAATTAAAAAATAATCCTAATAATGAATATAAAAAGAAACACGATATTATTGAAGCAATAAAAGATTTAGATGCACAAATGATTACAATTAATTTGTGTCATGATGGAAAAGAAATTACTTTTAAATATCCAAGAGAACAACTATATAATTTTTGGCTTAGTGCTTATAATATTCCAGAAGTAAGTAAAAGAGAAGAATTAAAACAGATATATGCAAATACAAATTTTTATAGAGATTTTGATATAGAAGATATTAAGTCAATAAGTTTTAGAAAACAAATTATATATGAGGATAAAAAGAAATTGGAATTAAATAATAAAAAAGAGGAGCCAGATATTGTTGATGATATGTTTGATTAAATATCATTTACAATATCTTTTTTAGAAGGAGAAATATGGAAAGAATTGAAATTATAAAAAACAATAGAAAAATAAAATTGTATGGAAATAAAGCTATTGTAGAAAAAGAAAAAACAATTATAGAAAATCTAAATCTTACGGGATTAGAAGACAAAGACAGAATTATAATACAAGATTGCATTGATAAAAATAAGTTAAAATCCGATATTACTTATGAAGGAAATACAGTATATTCATTTAAAAAAATCGTTAGAAGTTATAGAAGGTTACAAAAAGATAATTCATTGGAAAACTTGACAAATGCTATGTATAATTTTTTTATGAATGCGTGTGGAGATATTGCTCATTATGATAAAGAGGGGTATAGATGTTACTATGATGATTCTATTATAGAATTAGAAAATAGATTATTGAAAAATGCTTGTATCACTTCAAGGTTTAGTGATGTAGATAGAATATTTAAAGAATTAAAAATAGGCAAATACTTTGCTGAAAGAGAGCTTATAAATATAGATAAAATTTCATTAAACAAATTAGAAAGTATCATAAGAGAATGTAGATGGAATGTTATAAATAAAAATGGAATTTGGCAGATAAAACGAACTACAATATATGGATATGATTTTAGTTTTGAAGTGGACTGTACTGATGGTAATGTTTCAAATTGTGTTAAAAAAATACAGGATTATTATAATTCCTTTAATAAAGATGAGTATATAGAAAAGATGGTTTCTATAAGAAAATCATTAGGGTTAACAATTAGTGAGATTGTTTCAGCAGCAGACAATATAAAAAGATTGCTAAATAATTTATCATTTGATGTACTTTATAAAAGTAGATTAGCTGTTGAAGAAAATAAAAAAAATATTCAAAAAGTCCAAGAAATATCAAATAATATTGTTGAAAATGAATTAGAAAATGAAAACGATATTGATTATGAGTATGCTTGAAAAAGTAAAAGAAGTGGAGTAATAATGCTCCACTTTTTATAGAATTTTAAATATAAAAAATATTCTCCCAGCGGGCCAAAAGGGTTTTAGGGATTTTTCCCTAAACAGCAAAATGGTGTCAAAACACCAAGCTGGCGAATATTGGGCACTAAAAAATGCTCTCAATATTCGGGGCAAAATAGATTTGCCCTAAAATTATATGCTACACTTCGTTAGCATAAATTTTAATTAAAAAGATTTGTAGATATATGGAATAAAAAATAGAAAAGTGATATAATGTGTATGAAATTTATCTAGTATTTAATAACTGTAATTAATTAGTAATTATAATTATTAGGAAAGGAAAGAAAATGTTATTAAATGATGTACTGCAAGCTACTGACAATTATTTAAACTCTAAAACTAAAACAGAGAGAAAAAAAATAGGACAATTTTTTACATCAAAAGAAACTGCTTTATTTATGGCAAATTTAAGCAAATGCCAAAAAGAAAACATCAAAGTTTTAGATGCTGGAGCAGGAAGTGGAATATTAAGCATTGCCCTATTAGAACAATTGAATAATAATGACAAAATAAAAAGTATAGAAATAGATTTATATGAAAATGATGAGCAGATTGTTAAGCTATTAGAAGATAATATGCAAAAAGCAAAATTAAAAATAGAAAAGTTACAAAAATATAATATAATTAAAGAAAATTTTATAACTAAAAATAAAGACAATTACAATAAAATATATGATATTGTGATAAGCAATCCACCATATAAAAAAATTGGCAAAAATGATATTGAATCAACTATAATGGAAAATGTTGTATATGGACAACCTAATATGTATTTTTTATTTATGGCTATGGCAGAGAGATTACTTAAAGATGATGGAGAATTAATATTTATTGTACCTAGATCATGGACTTCGGGTACTTATTTTAAGAAGTTTAGAGAAGTATTTTTAAATAATGTTAAATTAACCAATATACACCTTTTTGTGAGTAGAGATAAAGTTTTTAATAAAGAAAACGTATTACAAGAAACAATGATTTTGAGAGCTTTAAAAACAAACAAAGAGCCAAAAGATATTATAGTTACTCAATCATATAGTAATGATGATTTTGACAATATAAGCACATATAATATTGATTATAGTATTTGTGTGGAAAAAGAAAATGAAAGATACGTTTATTTACCATTGGATAGCAATGACATTAAAGTATTGAAAACAATAAATGGTTTTAATACTAAATTAAAGGATATAGGTTTAAAATTAAAAACGGGATTAACAGTTGATTTTAGAAATGAAGAATATTTAGAAAAAAATGCATCTAATAATAATGTCCCTTTACTATCTTCAATTCATTTTAAAGATGGCATAATTAAATTTCCAAGTAATGAAGATGAAGCTCAATATGTTAGAAAAGATAATAGAGCTTTATTGCAAAAGACTACGAATTATTTACTTATAAAAAGATTTAGCAGTAAAGAAGAAAAAAGAAGAATACAACCAGCAATGTTTTTTAAAACTGATTTTGAAGAGTATGATTTTATATCAACTGAAAATCATGTTAATTTTATTGGAAGTATTGACAATAAGGAAATAAAAAAAGATTTAATTTATGGTCTTTATGGAATCTATAATAGTACATTATATGATAAATATTATAGGATTCTTAATGGCTCAACACAGGTAAATGCTACTGAAATTAATAATATTCCTATTCCAAAAGAAAATCTTATAGAAGAAATTGGAAAGAAATTGCAAACAAAAGAAAATATTACAACAGAAATATGTGATAGTATTTTATTGGAGGCGATAAGTGATGAATAAATTAGAACAGGCAAAAGATATATTAGCAAAAATAGGAATGCCAAAAGCACAGCAAGCTGATTTATGCGCATATACATTGTTATCTTTGTTAAATATAAAAGAAAAATCAAAATGGAATACAGCAACAAATGAATACATAAGGATTCATGATATAATGGGATTTATAAAACAAAATTATGGTGTTGCTTATGCTGAAAATAGTAGAGAAACTTTTAGAAAACAAGCTATGCATCATTTTAGAATTGCAGCTTTAATAGAAGATAATTCAAAAGCAACTAATAGTCCAAATTATAGATATAGAATTACGAATGAAGCATTGAATTTAATAAAAAAATATGGTACTAATGAGTGGAATAAAGAATTGGAAAAATATTTAAAAAATCACAAAAAGTTAATTAGTATATATGAAAATAAAAGAAACTTAACAAAGATTCCAGTTAAAATTAATGGAGAAAATTTTGAATTTAGTACAGGAAAGCATAATGAATTGCAAAAAGCCATAATAGAAGAATTTGCACCTAGATTTGCACAAAATAGTATTGTTCTCTATGTTGGAGATACTAAAGATAAAGATTTGTATAAAGATGTAGAATTACTGGAAAAATTAAAAATATCAATGGGTGAACACGAAAAATTACCAGATGTTATTTTATATCAAAAAGAGAAAAAGTGGATATACTTTATTGAAGCTGTTACAAGTGTTGGACCTATAAGTCCAAAGAGAATTGTTGAAATAACAGATATGACAAAAGATTGTAAACTAGGTAAAATATATGTTACGGCATTTATTGACATGAAAACATTTAAGAAATTTACTGAACAATTAGCATGGGAAACAGAGGTGTGGTTGAGTGAAATGCCTGATCACATGATACATTTAAACGGAGATAAATTCATGGGACCGAGAAATTAAAAACAAAATTTAGAAGGAGTTTTGACTTCTTCTTTTTTTGATTGGAGGAAAAGAAAATTTATAATGAAAGTAAATTAGATGAAGTATTTTTATCATACGATAAAATTTTGTTTAGATTAAATATTCAAGAAATAAAAAGCAAAGAAAAAAAAGATATTACTCATAAAGATTTAAGAAAAGCTATAACAGTTATGCAAATGAAACATAAGAATTGTAGGTGGAAAAGTGAAAAAATCAGAAGTAAAAATAGTTATATTCTTATTGAAGGATATTACTGGTTAAAATATGTTTACTTTAATAATGAAAAAAAATTAATAGATGCAGATATTGAATTTTTTGAAGAAAGAATAAAATCTTATGAGAAATTATTGAAAGTGGAATCTAAAAATTTATTTGAAAGAGATATGAATTTAGAGGAATTATCAAGATATTTTAAAAGAAAGTATGAAACTATTGAGAAAGCAATTTGGAAGATGATAAAGGTAAATAGCAATTATAGATATGTATTAAAAAATGAGTTTGTAATTACCAAAGAAGGAATTGAATGGCTTTCTAAAAAATGTTTTAAATATAAATATTTAGAGTTATTAGAAAACTATAAAATGGAACTAACAGAAAAATATATTAAAGCAGGATATATATATGATAATTTTTTTGAAAAAAATTAAAGAATAACGCTGACAAACAGCTAAATATACGTTATAAAGTTAATATAATCGGTTATAAAAAGTATATATGCTAAGCATATAAAGGAGGTTGAAATGCTTGATAAGAAATCTGTTAGAGAATTATTTAAAGCGTTTGAGGAAACATTTAATTTTGAATTGGTAGAAGAAGAGTCTTACAAAGAGGCTACTAATCGCAGAAAAGCAAAGATGGATCTTATAGAAAACTCAATTAGCAAACAGGACTTTGATTTGTTGCAAGAATATATAGAGCTTGAGAATGAAGTTTCTTCAATCGAAATGGAAGAATCATTTGTAAAAGGATTTTCGACAGCATGTCAATTGATTATGGATTCGTTAAGATAACTGGAGGTGAATCATATTAACAATATTGAAAATCGAATTTATGTAGTTAATAAAATACTAAAATATTTAAAACTGGATATATTAAATGATGAGGAAAAACAGGCAATATATAATATTGTAA
This sequence comes from uncultured Clostridium sp., assembly GCA_946500615.1. Taxonomy (GTDB): domain Bacteria; phylum Bacillota; class Clostridia; order TANB77; family CAG-508; genus CAG-269. The sequence goes on from CAMMWP010000015.1 coordinate 31,224, forward strand.
TGAGTACAAAGAAAACGGATTTACAAAAAAGAAGATTTAATATGGTGTATAATCTTGGACCAAATATAAGGGAGCATAATACATATAAAAAAGTTGCTAGTTTCTATGATTGTTCAGTTGGTGCTGTTAGAACTTCAACAATGTCAATAGTAGCAGGATTATATCATTTACCAGATGAAAAATTTAGTGTTTTAGAAAATATTTTAAAAAAATATGAAAAATAATAATATTATTATGTTATAGGGCAAGTTTATCTTGCTCTTTTTTGAAGGAAGTGAGAATATGCAATTTGATACAAAGTCAAGAAGAAAAAGTATTAAAGTTATAGTGTCTGATGAGGAAAGATGTTTATTAGAAACAAAAGCAAGTTTCTATGGATATAAAACAATTGCAAGTTATATTAGAGATACAGCTATATACGAAAAAGTTACACATATTGATTTAAAAAGCAAAAACGAGATATATGAGGCTTACAGTAATAATACAAAAGAATTAAAAAAAATAGCAAAAGAATTTAGACATTTTAGTAAATATGCAACTCAAATTTCAAAAGATGATTTAAAAGATATTTCTATAATGATGTTTACAATATTAAAAAAACAAAAGCAAATATTACAATTAATTGAAAAGAAATTAGATATAGATATTTGGCAAGAAATAAATAAAAGGGATCATATAGATTGCCAATAACAAAAAGAGAAGCACATTATGGTTCTCCAAAACAATTAATTAATTATATTTTAGATGAAAAACACAATGGAGAAAAGGTGGGTCAAATATCTTCAATAAATTGTAATCCAGAAACAGCATTATTAGAATTTAAAGATATACAGAGAAAATATAAAATGAAAGGAAGTAGAGTAGCATATCATATTATTCAAAGTTTTTCTCCAAAAGATAATATAACAGAAGAACAAGCAAATGAAATAGGAAAGAAATTGTGTGAAGAATTATATCCAAATTTTCAGTGTATTATATCAACACATACAGATAAGGGACATATTCATAATCATATATGTTTGAATGCGATAAGTTTAGATGGTAGAAAATTAGAAGATAGATTATCAAATGAAAAAGAAGGATTATATGGACTTAGTGATACAAGTGATAAAATCGCAGCTGAATATGGTTGCTTTATTATGCCAAGAAAAACATATATGAAATCTAAAACAAAAGATTATTATCATCAATATAAAGAACAAACCTGGAAAGAAAAAATAAAAGAGGATGTAGAAGGGATATTACATAAATGTAATTCATTAGAAGAATTTTTAGATGAATTATCTATTTCAGGTTATGAAATAAGAAGAGGAAAAAATTTATCTGTTAAATGTTTAGGAATGGAAAGATTTGCTAGATTGAATACTATAAATAATAATTTAAGTATTAGTAATTTATATAGTTATTTTAAAAACAAAGATAAAATTAAGTTAGAAGAGATTAATTTTGAAGAAAACAAGTTTAATATAGATTTATTATCAAAAGCGATAGAATCAAAAACTGCAATTGAAAAAACAGAAATACAATTAAATGGAAAGAAATATAATGAATATCAAAAAACACGTTATCAAGAAATTAAAAGATTTTACGATTTAAAACAACAGTTAGAGTATTTAGATAAATATGATATAAAATCATTTGATGATATTGAAAATCAGATAGAATTAAAAAGAAGTGAAATAAAAGCAAAAAATATTACTATAAAGAAAAATAAAAAAAGATATAATGAGATTATCGAAAAAACAGAAAAAGCACAAGATTATATAAGACTCTATAAAGTATATGAATATGCTTTAAGTTATAAAGAACAAGATCCAAAATATATAATGCCAAAAGAAGTAGAAATATTTTTAAGTTTACAAAAAGAATTAAATATTAATACAATAGAACAAGCAAGAGATTTAATAAAGTCATCAAGAAAAGAGCGAATTGAAATAAATAAAACTAAAAAAGAAGTTTTAGATTTGCAACGAGAATTGAATCATTTAGATACAATAAAAGAAGAGAAATTATCAAAAAGTGGATTATTCATACACAATATAAAATTTGGAGTTAATCACATAGATTATAAAAATTCAAAAGATAGTGAATATTGTGTTACATTACCATATACAAAAGAAAAAATATATATACCAAAGAAATATACTGCATTTAATGAGAAATATCAGTACTATACTTTATATTTGGTAGATGATAAAAAATACGAGTTATATGATGAAAATAATAATAAACTTCAAGATATAACAGGTAAAGAATTAGAAGAACATGTTTTAAACAAGAAAAAAGAAATAGATAAATTGTATAGTTATTAATCAGAATCTAGGTAAGACTAGGTTCTTTTTTATGCAATTTACAAAAGAGGAGGGATTTAATGTTAAAATTATTTAGTCTGTTTAGTGGCATAGGTGCATTTGAAAAAGCACTAGAAAGACTAAAAGTAGAATATGAATTAATTGGGTTTTCAGAGGTAGATAAGTATGCAATAAAGAGTTATTGTGCAATACATAATGTTTTGGACGATAAAAATTATGGAGATATAAAATTAATAAATGAAAATAGCTTGCCAGATTTTGATATTATGACTTGGGGATTTCCATGTCAAGATATAAGCATCGCGGGTAAATTGAAAGGGATAAAAGAAGGAAAAACAAGAAGCGGGCTATATTATGAAGGTTATAGAATTCTAAAAGCCAAAAGACCACAAGTAAGTATAATAGAAAATGTAAAGAATTTAACAAGCAAGAGATTTAAAAATGAATTTGAATCTATTTTAAAGGATTTATCAGATTTAGGCTATAATAACTATTGGCAAGTATTAAATGCTAAAGATTATAGAATACCACAAAACAGGGAACGTGTTTTCATTATAAGTATAAGAAAAGACATAGATAATGATAATTTTACTTTTCCAGAGAAAATGCAACTACAATTAAAATTAAAAGATTTACTGGAGGAAACAGTAGATGAAAAATACTATTTAACTGAAAAAGGTATAGGTAGGCTTATAAAGAAAAATAATAAATTAATTAGAAATAATAATAATCCAGATGTTAGTTCTTGCATAATCGCAGGATATCATAAAATGGATGGAAGAAATAATCAATATATTTCAGAAGTAAATAAACCTAAACGAATTGGTGGAATATATGATACAGAAGAAAGAAAAAGACAAGCAGGAAGTATATATGATCCAAATTCAATTTCTCCTACATTAACGACAATGTTTCCTGGAGGAGATAAGCAACCTTTTGTTCTTGTAAATGAAGGTACTAAAAAAGGTACATCAGAGGCAAGAGAAGGTGATTCTATAAATATTTCATATCCTAATAATACGAAGAAAAGAGGTAGAGTAGGAAAAGAAGTATCACAAACTATTTTAACATCTCCTAATATGGCAGTAGTTGAAAATGTAAATAAACCAATTTGTTTAAATAAGAATAAAAAAGTAAGTATTCAAGATAGAATTTATGATTCTAATGGCATTGCAACAACAGTAACAGCAAGTGAGTTTAGATCCAAAATAGCAGAAAGAAAAATGTTCAATCCATATAATAATAAAGAAGTAATAGATGTTGCACCTACACAAACCACATCCTGTGGAAATACAACATCAAGTGCTGCTGTTTTAATATCAGAGGATTTAAAAACATATTTAAAAATTAGAAAACTTACACCATTAGAATGCTGGAGGCTTATGGGGTTTGATGATATTGACTTTTATAATGCAAAAAATGCTGGAATATCTGATACACAATTATATAAACAGGCGGGCAATAGTATAGTTGTTAATGTCTTACAAGCTATATTTATTAATTTATTAAAAGTAATCACAAAATAAAATTTATGGTACTAGCTTATATGGTTAGTACCTTTTATTTTTTTACAAAAAAATTTCATATATTTTAAGACAAAATAACAAATATATGCTATAATAATTTGGAACTCGTAAAAAGAAAAGAGTGATAAAGATGACAGAAAGACAGATAATCAATTTAATAGAACAAACACTAAATGATAAAATGAAACAAGATGAAAATTTTATTAGATATTCTTTTTATGAAGTAAATGTAAAATATGGCTTGAACAAAAACGAAAAAAGTTTATTTTTGAATTTACTAAAAACCAAATTAGTAAATAATAGATATAAAGTATATTTAGAAGGGCAAAGATTTAAGTATAATAATGCAAATATGTTAGTACAAGATAATGAAACACTAATAGCAATAAAAGAAAAGGAAGTATAATAATGGAAGAAAAATACACAAAACAATCAATAGATAGATTTTTATTCATAAAAGAAAATATGTTAAATATATTAAAAAGCAATAATGTAAAAACATTGGGACAATTATCAAATAAGACTCGAACAGATTTAAGAAACTATGGATTCGAGCATTATGAAATAAATAAAATTGATATAGAACTACAATTATTAGGTTTAGGTTTAAAAAATTAACACACTCTTGCAGTAGTCATAATAACCACCACATAGGAATTAAAAAGCAGATAATTAGACATTATAATAGTATTGTGAGGTGGTTAAATTGAATACTTTTGATAAATACTTTCTAAAAAAGGATAATCTTCTAAAACGAAGAATAGAAATAGATAATTCACTATATGAAAAACTTGTAGAGCTAGCAGAAATTTATGATGCATCGATTAATAAGATGGTAAATGTAGCAATAATAGAAATGATAAAAACTGAAAATGTAAAATTATATGAAAGATCTGACAATGAAATTGTAGAGGCACATAACTTTGCAATTAGAGAATCATCATATAATAAATTGGAAGAATTAAAAAATAAATATGGCTTATCAATTTATAAACTAACAAATATTGCAATATATAATGCTTTGAATAGCTAGAAATACTGAAACTAGAAAAATCTAGTTTCTTTTTTTGACTTAAAATGTAGAAAAAAGTCGATAAATTTTTTTTACTTGCTATAATCAATAAAAGAGTTATTTTGACTACTGCAAGGATTGACTATATAAATAAAAGAAAGTATAATATAAAAAATAAATCATATTTAGTAGAATATAAAGAAAATTTGGAAATTTATAAAATAATATATGAGCTTTATAAGTAGTAGTAATAAATTATAATACATTTAATAATTAAACAAAAACGGAAATATGATAAGCAAATTTGAAAGGAGGAATATTTATTAAATGGCTTATTAGAATAATAAAAGTAGTTTAATTATAGTAATATATGAGATTAAAAGCCATAATAGTTTTCAACAATAATTAAAATTTAAGAAAGAAAGGGAAAATATTATGGAGAATTTAAGAATTAAAAGAAAAGAAGATATAAGAAAGGTAGATGATTTAGGCAGAATTACAATACCAGCAACAAAGAGAAAAGAACTAAAAATCAGTACAGGAGATAAACTAGAGGTATACAAGAGTGGAAAAAACATTATATTAAAAAAAGTTGATGTAAAAATTACTAAAGATACAATTCAAATAGTAAGAGCAATTATAAATGGAGAATTAGAAATTGATATCGAAGTAAAAAATCTCAAAACTAGATTTGATAAAAACTACAATAAAAATCATGAATTAAAAGTTATTGATGAATTAGGCAGAATACTTATTCCAAGAGAGTTAAGAGAAGAATTGAACATAAATAGAAATAATAAAGTAAAAATATGTATAAAGGACAATATGATCATTTTAATAAAAACAGAATAGATATTTTTTTACACAAACTGTTGCGTACAACACATCTTTAAAAATAAAAAAACAAATTCTATCACTATACAGAAAGAATTTGTTTAGGAAAAATATTTATCGGTATTTTCATATAATTGTTCACAAGATATATTTAGAACTTTACAAATAGCTTTTTGTTCATAATCTCTAACAAATAGGGTTTGATTTTCTATGCGAGATATATCAGAGTTATATAAAGTTACACCTAATAACGCAACTTTATTTGCTAATTCTCTTTGAGAAAGTCCAGCAAGTTCTCTATATTTTTGTATATTAGGACCGATAATGTTTTGTAACCCGTTTAAATTTTTTGTTTTCATTTATAGTTATTATTACACCTCCAAAATAAAAATATACAAAATAATAATATACTATTTTTGCAAATAAAGTGTTGCGTACCAATTAGCGACCAAAAGAAAGGAGAAAAAAATACAGAAAATGGAATATATTAGTGAAGATATAAATATCAATGAGATAAAAATTATAATTGCTAATGATGAGATAAGAACATGTGAAGAAATAAAAGAATATTTAAGTATGTATAATCAAATAAAAATATTAGGTGTAGCGAATAGTGATGAAGAAGAAATTAGAATGATAGAAGAATTTAAACCAGATATAGTTGTAACTGATTTAATGAGAAAACATAGATTTTCAGGATTAGATATAATAATAGAATATAGTAAGCAAGTAAATAGTCCAAAGTTTATAGTTGTATCATTTAGTCCAGATCCCGTTTTATGTTCAAAATATAAAAATATTGCAGACTATGTATATAAATATCCAAAAATCAATGGATCAGAACTTGCATATAAAATAATATCTGCAAAAAGAAGTATATGGAAAGAACAACAAGATTTATTAGAAAAGGAAAAAAATAAAAAAGTTAGTTACTTGGATAGAATTAAAAAATATTTATTATTCAAATAGAAAAATAAAAGCGAATGAATTTGAAAACCATTCGCTTTTATGATAGTATAGTAACAACAAAATAGTAAGTTGTGGGGAAGGATAAAAAATGAATTTGGAAGAATTAAAAAAAGATTGCAGTAAAAAGCAAAAGAAAGGTATACATTTTATCATTGCATCAGTAGTAATATGGACTATGGTTTTAATAATACAATTAACAAATTTGCCTGTATTAACAAAAAATCTATTAACATTTTGTTGTACTGCACCATTATTACCAATAGCTTTTTTAATATCCAAAATATTAAAAATACAATTTCAAGATAGAAGTAATCCATTAAATAATTTAGGAATACTATTTTCTGCAAATCAAATGATATATCTTTTAATAGCAATGTGGATTTATCCTACATTGCCAGATAAAATGCTAATGGTTATTGCTATGATTTTTGGGGGTCATCTATTACCTTATAGTTGGTTATATAATTCAAAATCATATATGGTGTTATCTATAATAATCCATATATTATCATTAGTAGTAGGATTAACTTTTGAAAATTATATTCTTGCAATGATGATGATAGGGATAGAGATAATATTTAGTGTTTTATTAGTATTTGAAAATAAAAAACTTATGAAAGATTAGAATTACAAATTACAATAAATAGAGGAGATTTAAAAATGATAAATATTTTAGTTCACGGTCTAGGACAAAATGAAAAAAGCTGGAATGAAGTTAAAAATCAATTAAATAATAGTGGAATAAATGTAGAAACACCAAATCTGTTTTCTATAGTAAAAAATTATCAAGTAAATTATGAAAATATGTATAAAACATTTGCCGATTATTGTAATAGTTTTAATGAAAAAATAAATTTAGTAGGACTTTCTCTTGGTGGAATACTTGCTATTGATTACATAGCAGAATTTCCAGAGAAAGTAAATTCAATAATACTAATAGGAACACCATACGAAATACCAAAAACTATATTTACTATACAAAATATTATTTACAAGTTTATGCCTAAAAGAATATTTGAAAAAATGGGTTGCCCTAAAAAAGATATAATTAGATTGCTAGACTCAATGAAAAATTTATCTGTTCCAGATAAAGTACCAAGTATAAAAAGTAACACCCTAATTATATGTGGCGAAAAGGAAAAAGATAATATAAATATGAAAAGTGCAAAGCAGTTAAATAAGGTTATAAAAAATAGTAAATTTAAAATTATAGAAAATGCAGGACACGAGGTAAATATTGATAATCCAAAAGTACTTTCCAATGTGATTTATGATTTTTGGAAAGATAATGACAAAGATATAAGGTAATTGCAGAATTACAATTTTTATATTGAAATATTACTATAAAATAACGATTTAAATGAACAAGTAAATATTCTTGTTCTTTTTTTTATAAACTATATACAAAAACAAATATATATGATAAAATAACAAATGTTAGGTAACAAAAGTTATTGAGGAGATGATAAAATGCCACCAAGAACAGTATTCAAAAAAGAAGATGTCTTAAATGTAGCCTATGCAATAGTAAAAAAAGAAGGATTTGAAGGTTTGAATGCAAGAAGAATTGCAAAAGAATTGAACTCATCAGTACATCCAATTTTTAGACATTTTACTGATATGGAAGAACTAAAAAAAGCAGTTTATAAAAAGATATATGCTAAATACCAAGAATATATGCAAGTTGAAATAAATGAAAATAAAGCATATAAAAAAATGGGAATATCCTATATAAAATTTGCAAAAGATTACCCTGAATTTTTTAAGATTATTTTTATGCAAAAAACAGATCTAAATGCTGAAAACTTTGTTATGTCAGATAAAGTAGGAGATAATGTAATAAAAGCAGGACAAAAACTTACAGGATTATCTTTTGAAGAGCAAAAGAAATTCCATATAAAAGTATGGATATTTACACATGGAATAGCTTGCCTAGTTGCTACAGCAACAATTAAAATATCTGATGAAGAAATAAGTGAATTGTTAAGAAGTACAGTTTTGGAGATGTTAAAAGGATTAAAAATGGGAGGAAACAGTAATGAATAATATAATAGAAGTTGAAAATTTAAGTAAAGAATATAAAAAATTAAAAGCAATAGATAATTTATCATTTGAAGTACATGAAGGAGAAATTTTAGGACTTCTTCGGACCAAATGGTAGTGGAAAATCAACAACAATAAATTGCATATTATCATTACTAAATTTTAGCAAAGGAAGTATAAAGATATTTGGTAAAGAAATGAAACCAGATGCCTATGATATAAAATCAAAGATTGGTGTAGTATTCCAAGATGTGGCAGTATTTGAAGAATTAACAGTATATGACAATATAGATTATTTTTGTGGATTATATATAAAAGATAAAAAATTAAGGAAACAATATATAGAAGATGCAATAGAATTAGTGGGTTTAGAAGAATTTAAAAAATTTTATCCAAAACAATTATCTGGAGGTTTGCTTAGAAGATTAAATATTGCTTGTGGAATAGCACATAAACCAAAACTAATATTTTTAGATGAGCCAACAGTAGCAGTAGATCCACAAAGTAGAAATAATATATTAGATGGAATAAAAAAATTAAGAGATAATGGAGCAACAATTATCTACACAACACACTATATGGAAGAAGTAGAAATTATTTGTGATAGAATTATTATTTTAGATAAAGGTAAAATATTAGCAACAGGAACAAGTGATGAATTAAAAGAACTTGCTAAAATAGAAGAAAAAATAACAGTTGAAATAAATGAATTACAAGAAAAATATGTAGAAGAAATCAAGAAATTAAAAAATATAGATGAAGTAAAATGTGAAAATAATTTATTACTTGCTACATACACAAAAGGAAAAAATAATCTAGTAGAACTAATGGAATATTTAAAAGAAAACAAAATTAAATATAACAAAATCTATTCAGAAAGACCAACATTAAATGATGTATTCCTAGAACTTACAGGAAAGGAGCTTAGAGATTAATGTTTATACA
>CAMMWP010000016.1 GCA_946500615.1 uncultured Clostridium sp.
ATAGTTAAATATATTATTTAATATTAAAACTTGATTTTACTTTTACAATATACGTGAAAAATAAAAATATTTTAAAATTTCTAAATAATTTGACATATTTAAACATAATCGAATATAATGTAAAGAGTTAAATTTAAATAAATTTAACTTTTTATTATTATGAAATAAAGAAGGTGCTCAATATGGAGGACATAATCGTATTAAAATTTGGAGGTAGTTCTGTTTCAAATAATGAAAATCTAAAAATCGTTGCCAACAAAATTATTGATTTCAAAAACAATAACAAACACATTGTTGTTATTTTATCGGCACAAGGAAAAACTACCGATAAGCTAATTAATGAAGCTTATGAATTAACAGAGGAGGTTAATAAAAGAGAACTAGATGCACTTGTCAGCTGTGGAGAACAAATGTCAGCAGCTAAATTAAGTATTCTACTTAATAGTTTAGGATTTCCTTCTGTATCATTAACAGGATGGCAAGCTGGTATTTATACCAACAATACAAATCAAGATGCTTTAATTGAAACAATCGACACCCAAAGAATTTATTCAGAGCTAGAAAATGAGAATATCGTTATCATAACAGGATTTCAAGGAATCAATAAAAATCTAGACATAACTACTTTTGGTAGAGGTGGATCTGATACAACAGCAGTTGCAGTAGCAGCAGCATTAAAAGCAAAAAATTGTTATATTTTTTCTGATGTAGATGGTATTTATTCTTCTGATCCCAATAAGGTACAAAATGCTAGAAAACTAACCAAGATTTCTTATGATGAAATGTTAGAATTGTCAAATGAAGGTGCAAAAGTATTGCATAATCGTTGCATTGAAATTGGTGAAAAATATAATATTCCAATTATTACAAAATCGACATTTAATAATAATTATGGTACAGTTATATCTAATGAGAAAATTGAGAAAAACGAAATCAAAAGTATTATAAAGAAAGACATATCTAGAATATCTATTATAGGCAACGGAATGATAAGAAACACAGATGCTATTGTTAAAGCAATTAATTTTATTAAACAAAACAAATTAGAAATGTTAGAATTTAATGTTTCAGAAAGTAAAATTTCAATTACTTTTAAAACATTTGTTAATGATAAAATGTTAGAAAAATTGCATGATGAGATACTTATGAATAAGTAAAAATGATAATGACTATTGCAATAAAGTATTTTTTAAAATTAAAATAGAATTACAATTTGACGTAATTCTATTTTTAATTATATAGTATATCACATAAGTGATCAGACGAGTAAAGAATGAAATTTCTATTGTGTAATCCACTTGTTTTTAGTTCTAAATTAGACAACCTTTGAATATATATAATTTAGATTAAAAATATGGAGGTACGCATATGACAATAGATGAAAGAAAAACAATCAATACAGCAGTTATTCAGAATTTGATATTAGAAAATAGAGGAAAGTTAAGTATATCTGGTGTATTAGATGTACTAAGCTTTGATGACCAAGTAATCATGGTAGAAACTGAACTAGGCTTATTAACAATTAAAGGTGAAAACCTTAGAATTACAAAATTAAGTATTGATACATCTGAAGTAATTGTAGAAGGAAATATTTCCTATTTAGCATATAGTAACAAAGAAGTAGAAAAGAATAAAGGAAGTATTATTAGTAAAATATTCAAATAGATTTTAGAAATAGGGGGAAAATAATGATTTATACACAAATATACTTATTCTGCATATTCCTTTTAGATGGTTTAATAATTGGATTATTATTTGATTTTTTTAGAATATTACGAAAAGCAATAAAAACTCCTGATTTCATAACCTATATGGAAGACGCATTATTTTGGATTTTAACAGGTCTTTTAATATTATATTCTATATTTACTTACAACAATGGTGAAATTAGATTATTCATGTTTTTCGCTATTATCATTGGCTTTATATTGTATTATATTTGCCTTAGTAGATTTATTTTAAAAATTACACTAACAACGATTAACTTCATTAAAAAAATTTTCCATACAATAATTTCAATGATTAAAATTCCTTTTGAATTTTTAACAACAATATTAAAAAAAGTATTATTTAATCCGATATCTTTTATTATTATAAATATTAGAAAATTTTCTACAAAAATATTTAAAAATTTTGGCGATTTTCTAAAAAAATCAAAATTATCTACTAAATTTGTAAAAAAAGTAAAAAATTAGAAGGATTTAAATAAAATGTGTAGAATAATATATATGTGAAACTTTTATAAATTGGAGATTACTTATGAAAAAAAATAAAAAAATTTTAAGAAATATACTTATTGTTGCTATTGCTATATATATTATATTTGTAATAATTAATCAACAAAAAACATTAAATCAATATAGTAAAAATACGGAAGAGCTAAATCAACAAATTGCTACAGAAAAAGCAACCAATGAAGAATTAAATCAAAAGAAAAATGATGTTAATTCATTAGATTTTATTGAAGAAATGGCAAGAGAAAAATTAGATATGTATTACCCAACTGAAAGAGTATATGTTGATCAAGGAATGTAGTCTTTTTTAGATTATATTCCTTTTTTGGAAAATTTTGTTTATTTTTCAGATATTTTGTGATATAATAGAATCTGTATTAAGTTCGTTTTATTCCCATAATATTTAAAATTATATATAAATTGAGGAGGTTTTATGGCAAATTTAGAATCAATGAGTTTAGCAGAATTAAAAACACTTGCTAAAGAACGCAATATTAAAAATATTTCAAAACTAAAAAAAGAAGAAATTGTAGAAGTATTAAGACAAATATTCGAAACAGATAACAATATGTATGAAAATAAAAATAATAATGAATTTCAAGAAAATAGTGATGAAGTAAAAAAAGAAACTATTGAAAGGCAATATGACGAAAATGGAGAACCCATTGTGGATTACAAACTAACCAACGAGGGTGATGAAATTGTAGAAGGAATACTAGATATTATGCCAGATGGTTATGGTTTTTTGCGAGGAGATAACTACTTATCTAGCGAAAAAGATGTTTATATATCAATGGTTCAAATAAGAAGATTTAGGCTTGATACAGGAGATATTATAAAAGGAATTTCAAGGTATAGAGAAGGTGAAAAATTCCCTTCATTAATATTCGTTGGTGAAGTCAATGGAGAACATCCAGAAAAGGCAATTAAAAGAAAAAGATTTGATGAATTAATTCCTATCTATCCAAATGAAAAATTAAAACTGGAAACTACTCCAAATGATTATGCTACTAGAATTATAGATTTAATGTGTCCTATTGGAAAAGGTCAGAGAGGAATGATTGTTGCACCTCCTAAAGTTGGAAAAACAACGCTTTTAAAAAAAGTTGCAAATAGCATTAGTCAAAATAATCCAGAAGTGGAATTAATTGTTCTTTTGATAGACGAAAGACCAGAAGAAGTAACAGATATGAAACGTTCTATTAAAGGTCAAGTCATTCATTCAACTTTTGATGAACTACCAGAACATCATGTAAAAGTTGCAGAAATGGTTCTAGCTAGAGCAAAAAGATTGATAGAGCAGGGGAAAGATGTTGTCATTTTATTAGATAGTATTACCAGATTGACTAGAGCATACAACCTTGTTATTCCTTCTTCGGGAAGAACTTTGTCAGGTGGTATAGATCCAGCAGCATTACATAAACCTAAAAAATTCTTTGGAGCAGCAAGAAATATAGAAAATGGGGGAAGTTTAACAATTCTTGCAACTGCTCTAATAGATACTGGTAGCAGAATGGATGATGTTATTTTTGAAGAATTTAAGGGAACTGGCAATATGGAAGTTCATCTTGATAGAAAGCTTTCTGAAAAAAGAATATTTCCTGCAATTGATATTAATAAGTCAGGTACTCGAAGAGAGGATTTATTGCTAACACCTGTAGAAAGAGAAACTGTTTTTGCTCTAAGAAAGGCAATGAATGCAATGCCTATAGCAGAAGTTACAGAACAAGTGATTAGCGAAATGACAAAAACAAAAAATAACGATGAATTTATTGATAAAATAGATACATATATTCAAAAATTTAAATAATAAATATAGAAGATAGGGGATGTTACAAGGAGAAGTATACATTTCCCTTAATTATTATAAATACAAAACATTGCACAAAATCAATCTTTTGTGCAATTAGACGTAGAGGTAAAATATAAGACACCTTTTACAGATGTCCATTACAAGCCTTGCTATTACGAGCTTTTAGCTTTCTATATAAGTTTTATCTAGCTATTATTATTGATTATATTTATAATTATTTATATATACATATTCATATATTACTAATTATATTATAACTATATAATCTTTTATCTTAGTTTTAATTTCAATATATTTTTTCTTTTGTTTTTATCATTTTTATTTGCATACTAATATAAGTTATATTTTTTATCATATAACTTGTTATCTTTTATAAAAAAATCGTTTAAAATTGATTTTAGACGTTTTTTCTAAAATACCTTAAAAACGATTTTCAGGCTTTATAAATTAATAATTTATAATTTTATAATTACATTTCATTTTATATAAAATTTTTATAAACAAAGCAGATTTCCATATTAATTTTTATCAAACAACAAATGTTCGTTTTCGAAATATAATTTTATAAATTTAAAACTTTGCACAAAATTATTTTTGAAATTTTATAAAATACTAATTTTATTTTTTAATTAATAAATTCTTTTTATATAAAATTATATTTTGCATTTTAAATTTAAACTTTCAATTTTCGACTTATGTAATAATAATGAAGAGTTCTTATTTTCTGTAAGTAAATTTATTTTATGATTTTATATTAATTTATTTTGCTATATGTAATTTTATGGTTGTCCCCCCTACTCCACTGTTTCCTAGTTTTAATATTATTGTCAATCTTTTTATAAATTATAATTTTTATGAATACTATTTTATCACTCCAAATGCTGGTATATTAATAGTAATAGCTTCAAAATCTCCTTCAGCAGAGTATATAGTATTCTTAGCCAAATATAATACATCTCCATTATTACAATGAACTTTTTCATCATCGATTATAAAATTAACATCTGCGCTAATAAAGTAATAAACTCTTTCATTTGTTATCTTATTTGAATCTAATTTTCCATTTAATTTAGTAACTGCTAAACTTATATTCTCTGTAGTTTCCTTTGTCAAATAATTATCTGCTGAATGTACTTCACTAATCTTTCTTGTTATTTTTTCATTACTTGATATCTTCTTATACATATTTCACCTCCAAATTACTATTTTATATTATTATACTCTAAACATTTTTCTTCTAATAATTTAAAATTACAACATCTTGATTTCATATTATCTGGTAGTTTTCCGCTGTTATATAATTGGTATAATTTAAAAGATTTATTTTTTACTTGACGATAATGAGCATTTAACCAAGATAGTTGTTCTTTTAATAATTTTTGGTATTTCAATTCTGAAATAGTTAATGTTTCTTTATTTAAATCTACTAAAGTATAATTTTTATCTGTTACAGGTATCATATTATTAAAATTAACAGCACCTAATTCTCCATCTTTTATCTTAAAAAAGTCTATCATGTTTTTCATTTTCCTATGTTTAGGTTTTGGACTAGATAAAGGAGCAAAATATTTACAAGTATCTATTTCAAATAATATACCTATAAATGGTCTTAATTCTTTTTCATGTTTATTATAAGCTACTTTATTATCAAATTGTCTCAAATAATCACAATAATCTGAATCAACTCTGACTATCTCTAAATTTAATATCATTATATCTGCCTCCTTAAATTTAATTTATTATATATTATTTTTGAAAAAAACGCAATTAAGGACTGTAGCAAAAAATTAAAGATTAGAGCCTAAACTCTAATCTTCTTTTTTAAATTCCAACTTATGGCTGGATACACCGCTTTTTTAAGTTCCATTTACTGGCTGGATACACCGCTTTTTTAAGTTCCATTTATTGGCTGGATTCACCAACTTTTTAGCTATTTGGTATAGCAATAATATTATATGTAATTTTTATAAATTTATTGCTTACTGTACTTTAAATATATCATATTATCGTAAAATAATCAATATTTTTTTAAAATTTCATATAAAAACGCTCGATTATCAAAGTTTTGTGCAATTAGGCATAAAGGTAAAATATAAGACACCTTTTACATATGTCCATTACAAGCCTTGCTATTACTAGCTTATAGCTTTCTATATAGTTTTTATCTAGTTATTTTTATTTATTGTTATATACATTTTCATATAATCGTTATTATTCGGTTATACAAATTTATATATTACTAATCATATTGTATATATAACTTTATAATTTTGTATCTAATGTAAATTTGTTTAACAACACATTTTACAAAATTGTAATTTATCGCTATAATTATTATTCAAATTTTTAATATTATTTTTTATATTGTTTTTCTAAATCTTTCTTCACATTCTCAAAAGGTCTTGTAATATTAGTAGGCAATTTATCTATGTCAAAAAATTTCAACTCTAAACTTTCATTGTCATTTTTTATTATTCCAGTATAGCTATTAGTTTTAAAAATTATATTAACAAAATATGCTTCATCATTATTTGGATAAATATGGTGTTGTCCTTCGCCAGAATATATATTAAATATGTCCAAATTATCATTTTCCAAGTCAATGCCTACTTCCTCTTTTATTTCTCTTTTTACAGTATCATAAATAGTTTCTCCTAATTCCATTGAACCACCTGGATTTCCCCATAGTTCATCATCACTTCTTCTTTGAAGTAATACTTGACCTTTATCATTAAATATTAAGCATCCACACGCACATATTAAAATAGGATTATGTCCTACATATTTTCTTAAATCCATAATATAACTCATATTTTTTAATCTCCTTAAATTATAATTTTAAAATAAAACATTCCACTTTTAAAGATATGTCTATTCTACAACTTACATATACCCATAAATGGTCTTAGTTCTTATAAGCTATTTTATTATCAATATGTTTTGAATTTCATTCTTTCATCTTGAATAAACTTTTTCCTTGATGGATTACCTTCTACTCTATATATTTTACTATTTTTAATATCATAAATAACAGACCATACCGTATCAGCTCCTGTTTTTCTATCATATTGACACATAAATCCATATTTTCCAGATAGAATGTCTTTTGCTAATTCAAGTGAAAAATTACTTTTATTTTCTTTTAGGCTATTATATGCTACTTTATATCTTTCTTCTGCCTTCCAGTCATCTATATAATCTGGATGCTCATATTTTTTTAATTTATCAGAATGAAAATTATTAGTAGCTATAACAAAATTTTCCTCTTTATTTGGTTTTAATATTTCTATTTGTTCTGAGTTACACTCTACTACTGCCATATCTCCTGTTCTATCTATAATTGTCAAGGTCTGTGCTGAAGCAATAGGTAATTCTTTTAGTTTTAATATTGTTTCCTCTGTTGTCTTACATTTCTCTAACAAATAACGAACTAACATACCTGCATTAAAACCTGCTTGTCTTATTTTGGGATATATAAAAGTAAGTCCTATTGCAAGTCCAAATTCATTTATTCCGTCCTCAATTTCCACAAATGCCGTTGAATTACCATTAAACGCATAACTATTATCTAAATTATATAAGCAATTCGTATATAGTTTTTCTAGTTCCACTAAAAAATCACTATTTCTACCAAATATGATATTATCGTTATCTTTAAAAGCGAAACAGGTGCAATGATTGTCAAATTCAAAACAATACATACTTAATAAGAAAGTATATAAATCTTCATACGAAATTTTTTGTCCTTCGGCAATGCCTTTTATTTCTTCCAATATTTTTGGATAGTATTTTTGATAAATTGGTAAACATTTTTTAGCAAATTTTTTTCTTTCTTCAGTAATTTTAAAAGTGTGTTGTTTACTTATAATTTTATTGTTTTTATATAATAAACTCCCCCATTTATAACCAACTTCATAGTAATTTCCCTTAAATCTTGCATGATACATTTTTATTTCTCCTTACTTTAAATTATTGTAAGCACTTACTATTTAAAGTTTAGAAAAATAAAAAATTATTGTCAATAGTTTTGTTTACTATAATAATTTCTTTTTTAAAAAAATAGATTAGTTGCTAAAACTAATCTATAACTTACTATTAATTTAATAACTAAAACTAGATATTTTCTAAAGAATTGTTTTAATCTTTCTTTTTAGTTAAGAAAATTCCAATGAGTAATCCAATAAAAATAATTGGTGCTATTCTGATAAATAGCCATTCAAAAGAATGAAAGGCAACTCCTAAAACAGCATTTTTAGGTTTACTATAATCCCAATTTAAGTATGGACTATTTAATAAGATTAAAGATATGAAAATAATTATTATAATTATACACAATGAGATTAGCAACCATCGAGCTATTTTTCTTCTTTCATTCTTTCTTTGTGATAGTTGTAAGTTTATTACCTCTAATTTTTCAGAAATTACTTTTATATCATCAACTTTGGATTCGAAAATATTTTCTCCAAGTAATGTACTTACAGGTGTTTCAAGAACTTCTGATATTGTAATTAACATTTCTGCATCAGGAACAGATAGACCTTGTTCCCACTTAGAAATTGTTTGTCTAACTACATTTAACTTTATAGCAAGTTCTTCTTGTGAAAGCCCTTTTGATTTTCTTATTGATTTAATGTTCTCTTTTAACATTTTACAACAACTCCTTTCTTTACAAACATTATATAAAGAATCGTCCGTTGCTACAAGCAATGCTTATTAACATTCTTATATATTGTAATGATTATACCATAAAAATAGACAATTTGCATATTCCTTAATGACTTAATAATTGCATTGTTTCATTTATATCATTCTCAATATCTATATACTTATCTTCAATATCTAAAAATTTCATACAATTATCCTTATTGAATCTTACTAAATTCCAATTATTGTTTTGATATACCATTTGTTCAAAAGGAAATCTTATAATTCCAGGTGTATTAAACCCCACTCCTAATTCTAATAATACTACCTTTTTATCTCTTGCATTTTCTAAAAATTTATCATATTTTTCATTTTGCTTATGCCAATTATCATCTTGAACAAAATAAGCATCTTTTCTTAAATTAGTTTCCATTTTCTCTCCACATACAGGGCAAATTGGAACTAATCTCGTTGGAATTTTACACTCTTTTGTTTCATGTATCATTTTTGTTACCATATCTGTTGCATCATATATTTTATTATGGCAAGAATGACTACATTGGATATATCTATAACTTCCTTGCACAGCAAATATTCTTTCTTTATCAAATCCAGATTTATAAAATTGTTCATCTACATTTGTTGTGATTACAAAATAATTTTTGTTTTTTAATATTTCAAATAAATCTTTATACAATTTTGTAGCTTTCATTCCTATACAATTTATATACATGTGTTTTGCCCAATAAGCCCATTTTTCTTCTTCTGTTTCAAAATTATAAAATCCTGATGAGTACATATCTGTAAAATGATATTTTTCTATAAATTCTGCAAAATTGTCTGTAAATCTTTTTCCAGTATATTCTATTCCTGCTGATGTTGAAAGTCCTGCTCCTGCTCCAATTAAAATATAATCTGCCTCTTCCATTAATTTCTTTATTTGTTCAATTTTTTCTAATTTGCTGTTCATATATTTTGTAATCCTCCTCTCCATAAACATTAAACACAACCTTTTCTATCTCTTCTTTATTTTCTGTTAAAAACATATCTATTGTTTGTATTGCTATCTTACAAGCTAGCTCTTTTGGAAATCTAAACTCTCCTGTTGATATACAAGGAAAGGCTATTGTTTTAATGTTATTTTTTATCGCTAATTTTAATGAATTTATATAGCAATCTTCAAGTTCCTTTTCTTTTTCTTTTGTTACCAAATCATATATAATCGGTCCGGACTGTATGAATAACATTTTTAGATGGTAAATTATATCCTTTTGTTATGATTGCTTTTCCTGTTTCTAAATGATAATTTTTTATTCTCATGATTTCATTACATTCTAGTCTTAATCCTATACCTGCAAATGTATTTATTTGGTTATCAATACACTTATGGCAAGGAACAAAACAACCGAAGTCCCCTAGAGTTTGCTGCATTTACAATAGAATCTATTTTAAGTGTTGTTATATCTCCCTTCCATAAACATATTTTATCTTTATTTTGTAAATTAGATTCCTTTATATTAACAGAAATTGGTTTTATATCTTCTACTTTCGTAATAGACTTATTCTTTAATTCTTCTTGTAAATATTCTTTTTCTATTTGTATATATTTATTAGAAATTGGCTTTGCTTCCCTTATATTACACAAACTCCTCCATAAGTTCTTTTTATCTTCAATTTTCGTAGGCATTTTTTCTACTGTTATTTCTTCGTTTTCTTTTAATAAATACTCTATTAAAAAATCTAATTTATTCATTCAAATTCTCCTCATATTATAGGTAAAGGATTGCAAAATTTGTAGATGCAATCCTTGACTTCTTAATTAGTTTTGTGGAAAGAAAAATCCTGCTGTCATATCTAAATAATTTAATCCACTATATTCTGGGTATTTTGCTTTTACTTTATCTTTAAAATCGTTTATATCTTTACTGTCTTTTGCAATTATTTTTAGTTCTTCAAGATATGCAATTTTTGTATCGACATCTTTTAAAGTTTCTGGTGTATAATGACTTGATAAAACTAAATTATATCCTTTTGCTTTATATCCTTTTAATTGTTCTATCATTGCATTTGCATGCCCTTCTCCTGCTACGATTGAATGGCAATCATGTCCTAACATGTGTGTATATACACATCCTATTTGTGGGAACTCAATTTCGATATTTTCATCATGGTATGTTATATTTAACTCAAATCCACCGATATTTACTTGATTATCTTTTAATATATCTGTTATTTCATGATATTCTTTTGCAAATGTTCCACCAAAGGCTGTTTCAAATCCTGTTACTAATCCGTTTATTGTTCCTTCTTTCATTGATTTTATTGTACCAACTGATGCATAGCCTTTTACATCTTTTAAGATTGTTCCTCCATTTGGGTGATCTGAAAATACTTTTCCAACAATGTTTTTATTTAATCCTTTTACATATTGTTCAAATTCTTCTAAATTATCATAAAATGCTGGAAATTCTACTAATAATACATTTTCTTTATTTTCTAAGATATAACTTTCATCATACATTAAATCATTTGTTTGATAACTGTGTAATTTTATTTCTCCAAAATCATATACCTCTATAAATCCTTTTTTTAAATCAATTCTTTTTGATTCCATACCTAAATACCTCCAATTATTTTTATTATAATCTTTTGAAATTTAGTAGCTACTCTATTTTTCAATTTCTACAATTATTTTAATGTCATATTTTTACTTTGTAAAGTAGGCACTTTAAAGTGGTATAGTTTCCTCGAAGATACTTTTATGTATTTTCATAGTTCACACAGGATAAAATTTTTTCAAATATTTTTTATTATTTATATTCTTTTAGAATACTACTATCTTATTTTATACTATTGCCTATTTTCTAATATTACATCTATTTACATTTTATAGTTTTTTTGCTATACTTTGCTTATGGAGGTTATAACTATGAAAACAGAATTACCTGCTTGTCCTGTTGAAATTACAATGGGTTTAATTGGAGATAAATGGAAAGTTTTGATTATTAGGGATTTATTGACTGGAACTAAACGATTTGGAGAATTAAAAAAGTCTTTAACTGGTATTACACAAAAAGTATTAACTAACAATTTAAGACAAATGGAATCTTCTGGACTTGTTTTAAGAAAAGTATATGCAGAAGTTCCTCCAAAAGTGGAATATTCTTTATCTGATACAGGTTTAAGTTTAAAACCTATATTAGATTCTATGGTAAAATGGGGAAATGAATATCGTGAAAATCAAAAATAGCAGACATCTGCTATTTTATTGTATAGGAAACGCGGGCTTTAAAATGTTATAGGTAGAGAAAATGTTTAAGAAAGCCCGCTATTGTTCGAATTATAATTAAATTTCTTGTTTTTGTCAAACTGCAAATTATTTTACTGAATCATCTACCCATTTTTTATAATATTCTAATTGTTTTTTTGTATGGAAATAATGTTCTCCATTTTCTAAAATAGATAAATTACAATTAAATCTTTGAGCAAAATTTCTTATTGTATTTTCATCTTGTATATTATCTTTATTTCCATACAAAATATATGTCTTTTTATTCCACTTATTAATTGGGTTATTCTTAACATACAAATAATAATCCCAATATAAAGTTTGCCCAAAATCAGTATTTATTTCTTGTTTTTCTTCTAATTCTTTTTCTGTTGTATTAGCCCATCTCATCATATTATCAATAACACATTTCATATTAACTACTGGCGATAAAAACAAGCATTGATTTATTGTTTCATCTTTATATTCTAATAAGCTAAAATAAGCTCCCATACTACAAGCAAAAAGATTTATTTCATTATAGTTAGTCTTTGCATACTCAATAATTTTTCTTAAATCTTTAACACAATTTTGTACTTTGCACAAATATTCTTTATTTTCTTTTCTTTCTCCATGTTCTGGTAAGTCAAAACTTAATACTTGATAGCCTTTATTAGTTACATTGTCTACTAATATTCTAATAACTTCATCTTCTTTGTTAGACATATTTCCGTGTATTGCAATAAATACTTTGTTACTTTTTTCTCCCCATAATATTGATGGAATATTATCTATTTTAAAATTTTCTCTTTTCATACTATTTCTCCAAATAAATTTATCTTTTACATAGTTCTAATACTTTTTTCATAGTATTAGCAGTTCTTATAGTAATTTTATTACTTACTTCTGTACTTGCCGTTTTACTCCACCAATTAGATTTTCTATAATTTTTTAAATCAAAAGACCAGAAAATATTATTTTTATATTCTTGTATTTTTTCATATTCATTAGGAGAGCCTATCGTATCAAATACTTCATTATAAGTAGTTGGTGGAATAATAAATATTATATTATCGTATATTTCTTTATTATTTTTTCCCCACCAGTCTGGACTATGATTTATCAATTCTTCCAATTCTTGTGAAGTCATAACATAAGTTGGTATATCAAAATCAAATTTATTTTTTATCATTACTTGTATATCATTTTTAATTGTGTTTTTATCTTCAATATCACTTTCAAAAACAACATTACCACTATTTAGATAAGTAATTACTTCTTTATATCCTAAAGTAGTAAATTCTTTTTTTAAATCAATCATTACAATTTTATTTTTTCCACTTATATTTATTCCTCTCAATAATGCTATATATTTCATAATATTACTCTCTTTCAAATTAATTTATGCAAAGCTTTTTTCAATTTTTTTTAAATACTAAAATTGATTTTGCTGTTCCTGTAATTGACATAGTAATTAATTCATAGCCTTCTTGTAACATTTCATTTGCCTTTTCTTCTATTTTTTGTGCCATATTATCTGTTTTAGGCGAATATTCTATAACAACTGTTTTATACATCTTTCCACCTCCTAACTTATTACAAATTTTTAAATTGTAATTTGTAGTTATTTATTATTCTTTTTCCACTTTCTAATTTTACTTTTAAAATTTTTAAAATTAGCAATAGTGTTTAAATGAATTAATCTACATATACTAAAATCCTTACCATTCGTTTTAGCCCAATTTCTTTTCCCATCTTCAAATAGTTCTTCATCAGATAAATTATTTATTAAATCTACTATGCTTTCCACTTTTTGATTAAAGGCGTTTATTAATTCATTTAAGGAATAATTATTGTATTTATCATAAAAACTTTGATATAACCAACCTAAATCATTCCACTTCCATTCTGTTGCAAGTGATGTTTCTTGTATTCCTTTTTGTTCTTCATCTTCCCAAGCTAAAACTAAATCCATCCATCCTATACAAAATGCTAACATCTGAAAAGGATTATATTCTATTTCTTCATCAATCTTATTCATAGATGTTTCTTCTAAATCAGAATATTCTTTTATAAATGAATTTGCATTATTTTTAATTGTTTCTATTAATTCTAATTTATTATTATATTTCATAATTTTTATACCTTTCTATTACTTATTCAACGCTTTTTCTAAATCTCTCATATATCTCTTTTGTTGGCTTTTTAAATATGATTTTGCCAACAGTTTCATAATCAAACTATTTGCTTCAATTTCTTCAGTAAAATCTAATTCTATGGTATCATTTGGAAGTTCTTTGAAAATGCCAATCCATTTTCCTTTTAAGTTAGTATTTTCTATATCAAACTTATACTCTTTTAATTTGATTTTTGAGGTTATAGTAAAGTGAGTAGGAAAGTTATTTTTAGTATATTCAACAAAATGTGTTTCATCTATTATTTCAATTTTAGACAAATCACTTCGCCATTTATAATTTGAATTATCTGTAATAATGTTCCATAACTTATTTTTATCACAAAAAAATTGCTTTTTTATATTTGATTTAATCATAGATATCTCCTTACAAATTCCTAAATTGCAATTTGTTATTTTAATTTACTTTAATCTAACATTTCAATATTTATAGTTCCAATTCCAGATTGTGCTGAATCTCCTGTTTTCAAATTTTGAGGTGCTGGAACTAACATCATAAATCCATCTTTTCCATATCTTTTTTCATATCCTTGTGAATATTCTTCTTCTACTGATATATGTTCAACTTTTCCTATAACCATTGAAGTTATACCTGCTCCACTTAAATCTTGTATATCTTTTAAATTACATTCTATATTCATAAATGCTTCTTTTATTACTGGTGCATTTATTGTTTTTGCTTTTTCTACTGTGAACTCTCCAACTTTAAATTCGTCATCTTCATAATTATTATGATTTATTGTAGCTACCAATTTATCATAATAACTAATTGGCAAAAAATTAAGTGCAAAACATTTTTCTCTTTTAATATTAGAATATGAAGATTTAAAATATTTTGGAAATTCTTTTTTTATTTCTATTTTCATAGTCACCTCACTTTTGGATTTTTTATTTTATAATTCTACTAAACTATTTTCAAAATCTTTAACATAGTATTTTATATTTTTTGTACCTTTGGTAATTATAGTATGTCCTTCATCTTCAAGTAATCTTTTTTGTAATTCTACTGCTTCTGGATATTTAACATTTAATTCTCCATCAGATTTCAAAGTTCTCCAATAAGGTGTTATATTTGCATTTCTTTGATAACTAGCCCAAGCGACAATATTAACAAATATTCCTGCTGTCATTGGATCTGTAAAATCTGCATTATTTTGTTTTGCTAAATATTCTCTCATTTGACTTACTGTTATCAATTTTCCTTTTGGTACTTTTTTCATTAACTCATCATAATAAATTGGTGGTGCGAAAAACATTTTAATTCCACCATATTTTTTTATTGTCTTTTCATCTTCTACTATTTGTATTTTAGGCATATCTTTATTGTTATTCATCATTGTATTAAAATCTTTTTTACTTTCACTAGACATATTGTTACATCTCCTATCTCAACACAAATTACCATTGTTTGCTTAGATTATATAATAAAGGACAGATAATTTCAATTTATCTGCCCAATAATTAATAATTATTTTTTACTAACTTTCTTTATCCATAAATTATAAAAGATAATTCCAACTAATATGCAAACAATAAGTCCTACTACTCTAGCTCCCCATACATTTAGCCCAACATTTTCTAAAAAGTGTAAAGCATGATTACCAACATCAATAGATACAAATAAAGAAATCAACCATACTACTGTCAAATAAGTATTATTTTTCATCTTCATTTCTTTTTCCTCCTTCTAAACAGCTGAAATAAAAATAATTAGTAAAATCGCAACCATTATTATTAAAGCAATAATTAACTTATTAAGATTATTATTTGTTGTGATTTTTTCTTCTACTTTTTCAACTTTTTGTTCTAATAAATTTTGAGTATTATTTCCAACTAATTCGTCTATACTGACTAATAATGCTTGTGAAAGTGCTATTAGTTGCTTTGTGTCTGGTAAAGTAATATTGAGTTCCCAGTTAGAAATGGTTTGTCTTGTTACTCCAACTTTTTCTCCCAATTTTTCTTGAGAAAGTTGTTGTTTTTTTCTTAATTCTAAAATTTTAGAACCTAAGTCCATTAATATACCTCCTTCTTGTTATAATTTTATAGCACTTCCTTAAATATTTCTACCAAAGCTATTTGGAAGTTTGTCAAAGTTTTTTAACATTTGTAAAATTGATTATTTATTTCAAAAATAATCTTAAAATTTTATTTTTTGGATAAATTTTAAATTTCATATTGTTAGTTTTAATTTTTAAATCATTATATTTTTCCTTATTATATCCATGTTCATTTATTATTTCTATATCGATTTTATCTTTTGTTTTATTCGACTTTTCTTTCATTAATTTTACCATTTCTAAACTATAAGTTCTTACTTCTACTTGCTCTATAACAAAACTTGTACTACATTCTTCTAATTTTAAATTTTCAATAATAACAGTAACAAGTGCATTTATTCCATTACTTTGTTTACTCAAAAAATTTCTTTGTATCATATTATTATTTACTATTTCAAAAGGAGCAAAATTAACAGTAGTTCCATTAATAATACAATTAACTCCGTAATCCATTTTTTCTTTATTATAATTAAATTCCTTTGAATCTAATTTTGTGTCATACAAATTGTTATTTTTTAAATATAATCTAATTATATCCATATTCTTTTCTTCAACAATTACATCTATGTCAGAATGTTCCCTATTTGATATAGTACCAGAAATTAAGTATGGAACTGTACCTCCAACTATAATAACTTTCCCTTTTAATGATTTATCTTTACTTAACATCAATATAATCTCTTTGATTTTTGAATAATTTTTCATATACAATTCCACCTCTTAAACGGAAAATTTTTGCCCTTTCATAAACACTATTTATTAGATAATTCTATTGCATATTGTCTTGCAGTTCCATATTGTGAACCATACATGATTATTTGTATACTTTTTTCCTCCCTATAATTAGTTATTCTAACACTAATGCTTTTTTAGAGCAAAAATTTGAGCATTTACCACATCTTATACATTTATCATAATCTACTTTAGGTGCTTCAAAATCTTTCTGACTTAATGCTCTTACTGGGCAAACATTTACTGCTGGGCATTTATGATTTTGTGGGCATTTATCTTCTATTATTCTTAATTTTTTATCCATAATTATCTCCTTTCAAACTTGTAATTTATCTATTTTATTCTTCAATTAAATTATAATATTCTCCATTATACTTTTGAATTTTTATTATCTCATCTTGTTTTTTATTTGTATATGGTTCTAATCTTTTTACATTTGTTTGACTTTCTATTACATTTACAATATTTTCATTAAGCTTGTGATATGCCCATTCCTCATTTATCTTTCCTATTGTATTTTTCTTTAATTTAAAGAATTTTCCACTTCTTCTTGCTACTTTAACATCAATTCCTAGTTTTTTACAAACTAAATTATTCCAATTTTCTAATGATTCAATAATACTATTGATTTGCAATAAATAATTATTATATTGAGTATGACTCAATTTTGATGTTTCATTTCCTTTTGCTAATACATATCTTAAATTTCCTATTTCTAATAGCAACTTCTGTAATATTTGTTGTCTTGAAAACCATTTATAAAGTTCTTTTAATTTTTTTTCATATTTATTATAATCAATTTCTACTTCCGTAATATTGCTTTTTATCATCTCGTTGGCTTGTCCCAATAATTTTGAACACTCACTTTCTAGTTCTAATATTTCATCATATCGTTTATTTATAGAAAACTCATTACTTAAAATTTCTGATTTATTATCAATTATTTCTTTCATTTTTGAAATAATATGTGCTATCCTACCTTTATATTCAGAATCTAAATAGTCAGAAATATCACTGATTGTATCTTTTAAATCATCAAGTTTATTATTAATTTCATTCATATAGTATTGTCCAACAACCATTGAAGCCATATTAAACCCTGCATTAACTAAAGCATCTTTACCTGCCTTTTTAATCATTTGATTCTCATTTATAAATTTTGTTTGTTTATCTATTTTGTTTCCTACGACTTGTGCTCCATATACTTGATTTGTACCTTTAACCCTCATCATATTTTCAGTACCTTTTTTACTTGCTGAAAAAAAGGCTCTATTATTGTTCAATAATTGTTTACCAGTTTTTATATTTCTTCCAATTATTGCAGAATTTGGAACAGTGTTATCTATAATTGAGATTGCCTTTTTTATATCGATATCTTTAATTTTATTTTTCTCATTAGGAATGATATTTTTACTTTCTACTATTTGAATTGAGGGAAATGAACTTGAAATATTATTTGCTAATATTTCATGCTCTTTCTTGTCACTATTATTTATTATTTTCTTTGATTTTAAGTTATATATTAAAAATATAATTAAAGAAATTATTACTATACTAATGAACAACCACATTTTTAATCCTCCCAACAAATTACTTTTTGCTCTATCATATCACAAAAAGTAAAATTATTCTACAATATGGTTATATAAAATATATTTTATTAGAAAGAGGAAGTAATTATTTGTTATAATCACTCCCTCTTTTGATGTAGCAACATATACAACCTTAGCCAGTTGTGTAATGAACTATCATTACCTTCTTGCAATTTCTTTCTGTATTTCTTTGTTGTTTTGCAATAACCAGTAGTCTGTAATAACAAGAATTGCTATTGGTACAATAACCAAAATCGACATAGCAAGTCCAGCAGCTAATGTTACCAAAAGCAAGAATATACTTCTTACAAGCATTCTTATCTTATTTGCCTTTAATTGTGCTTCTAGTTCGCTAATTGTCATTTGGTACAATTCTTTTCCGTTATAAGATAACTTTGTGTTCATATCCATTCCTCCTTAAAATTTTTTAATAAGACATTTGTTGCTACATCTATATATAAACTGCTTTTGCAGATTATAAGCTATTCTTCTTTCTTATTGTATATTTTACATGATATTTTATAAGACACAATATACATAATTATCATAAGTAAAACAAGTAATATTAGTCCAAATTGATTGATAAAATTATTTATCATTTCCATATCTATATTAAATGCTATTTTTGAAATTAGAAATCCTATTCCTAGAACTACTACGATAATTGCAAAAAATAATACAAACATTTGGATTCTTCCTTTTTCTGCTCCCCATTTATATATACTTGGAATTTGTATCGCTTGTATTAGAGAAATTCCCCACATTCCTCCTATCGTTGTTGTGAGCAAACTTTCATAATCTATATTTATTAAGTTATCTGGTCTAAAATAGTTTAAAAGATTTGCAACTATAATTGTTAGTAGTATTCCTATGATTCCTCCTAATATAGTTGCTCCTATTGCTAAAATATATTTTTCTTTTATTATTTCCTTTTTGTTGGTTGGAAATGTTAAAACATACTTATTTGATTTTGCTAATTCGTCATAACTAAATGTAGCAAGTGAAATCATACCTAAAATGACACATACTATAATTGGTCCAAACTTAATTTGTCCTGTTCCAATTATTGCAATTCCACAAAATAATAAAATAATAATCAATGATGCCTTATAACTATACAAATTGTATAAATCTTTTTTTAATAATCCTTTTATCATAATTATTTTTCCCCCTTAATATAAAATAGCATTATATCTTCAATTGATGGTTTATCAATCGTTGTTATATTGTATTTTCTTCTTATATTTTCTTTATTATCTGTTAATACTTCATATTGATATTTTCCTTTTTGATATTTAATGTAATCTTTTTCATCTAGTCTAATAAAATCATTTTTGCTACATTTTATTAATCCATAATTTTCTAATAGTTCACTTGTTGGCAAATTAAATATCATTTTTCCTTTTTCTATAAATACAATATAATCTGATATATGTTCCAAATCTGTTGTAATATGAGTTGATAATAATATAGATCTTGTTTCATCTTCTTCTATATATTTTCTGAAAATATCCAAAATCTCATTTCTTACAACAGGATCAAGACCACTTGTTGGCTCATCTAGTATTAGAAGTTTTGGATTATGTGATATAGCTGTTGCAATTTTTAATTTCATTTTCATACCACTTGAAAAATCTTTTATTAATTTATCTATTGGCAAATTAAACTGTTTTAATAAATTAATATATTTATTTTCATCCCATGCATTATAAATGTCTTTCATTATGGAACTTACTTGTTTTGCAGTTAAATATTCTGATAGAAAACTGTCGTCTAAAACGACACCAATTTGCTCTTTTATTTCTTTTTCATTTTTGATATTGTCTTTTTCAAATATTTTTATTGTTCCTTCAGCTTTTGTAATATTCAATATTGATTTTATTGTAGTTGTTTTTCCTGCACCATTTTCTCCAATTAGTCCTACTATACAACCTTCTGGAACATTAAAACTAATGTTTTTTAGTTCAAAATCTACATATTTTTTTGAAACATTTTGTAATTCTATGTTATTTTCCATATTAAATACCCTCCTCAAATATGATTTTAAATAATTCTTTTATCTCATCTTCAGAAATATTTGCTACCTTTGATATGTTATATATTTTTTCAATATAGTCTTGAATTTCTTTTAGTTTTTCTTCTTTTATTAGTTCCAAATTTTTAGGTGCAACAAAACTTCCTTTGCCAGGAACAGTTCTTATAAATCCTGCTTGTTCCAATTCGTCATAAGCTCTTTTTACTGTTAGAAAACTAATTTTTAAATCATTTGCCAAACTTCTTACAGAGGGTAGCATATCTTCTTCTTTTAATTCATTAGAAAATATAGCTTGTTTTATAGCATTTTCTATTTGCTCAAAAATCGTCTCGCCATTATTATTACTAATGATTATGTTCATATTTATCCCTCCTTTTTGTTACATCTGTTATATTTATATTATAACAGATATAACAATATGTCAATAGTTTTATAAAATTTTTAAAGGAGAGCAACAACTGCTGCTCTCCTAAAACCACATATACTTAAAATTAATACCTTGTTAACTATACATTCACACTGAGTTATACTATTCTTGCTCCAAAAGGTGCTAAAGAAAGTTTTGCAATCTTAAAAAATTGAAGTCCAAATGGTATGCCGACAATGGTTATGCACCAAATACAACCAAAAATCAAATTTTCCAATGCCATTGGGATCCCAAAAAAGATAATCCATATTACATTTGCCAAAAGCGATGGAATTCCTCCACCATATTCTACTTCCTTTCCAAATGGAGCAAAAGACATTGATGCAAATTTGAAACATTGTCTACCATAAGGTATACCTACAATGGTTATACACCAAATTATTCCAGATAATACCCAAGAAAGCCCACTAAAAAAACCGCCAAAGATAAACCATAAAATATTTCCTAAAAAGCTCATAATTTATTCTCCTTTTCATAAAACATCAATTAATTTCTGTGTGATTTTTTGCGTAGTTACTTAACTTTCGCGAATCTTTTTAAACATTTTTTCTATTTATGACATTTTTTAAAGCCCGCGTTATTGAATTTTAACACTTTTAAAAGTATTTTCTATAATTATATCAGTTTATTTTATATATTGCTATTATTTTGTCTTACGAATTTCTTACATTTTCGTAATTTAAAAGATTAGTTATAAAACTAACCTTTAAAAATATACCTGTGATTGTCTTTATCCCATAACACTATTTCAACTACCAACTTATCTCCATTTGCCAAAGTGTAGTTGTTTTTCAATTTCTGGATTAAATTGTTCCAATTCCTTTTCATTCGGATCAGCATAACCAATTCCGATAAACACAGGAATCATATATGTTGGTGGTACTTTTAACTTTGCTTTTACAATATCATGTTCTTCGTTTAATGGTATTCTCATAGAACAAGCTAATCCTTCAGCAGTTGCTGCTAAAAATATATTTTCTATAACACACCAAATTGTTGCAAATGGATTTAATTTAGATACACTTTCACCATTTAATTCTTTTGATTTAAACACTGGAATGATTACATACGGAGCATCTTTTAGCATTGTAAACTGTCTTGGCATTGCATGTGCATACATTTTTTGACCTAGTGTAATCGGATATGGTCTTGGAACATTTAAATACTTTTCAGCGTCAAATTTATCAGCTATTTTCTTTGCATATTCAAAAGCATATTCTTTTTCTTCGTCTGTTTTTAAAATAATATAATTCCAATTACGATTATGATTCCAAGTTGGTGCTTTGTTACCTGCTTCTAAAATTCTTTTAATTGCTTCAAAATCAACCTCCTTATCTAAAAACTCTCTAACGGTTCTTCTTTTATTAACTACTTCATAAAAATCCATTTTTAATTCCTCCTAAATTTTATTATCTTATTTTTTTCTTCTTGTGATTTTATCATCATCACTTAAATATCCAATCAACAAACTTGAATTATCATCATGTTTTTTCATATTATTTTCTATTGCTTGTTCATTATAATTTGCATAACAATATTTACAATGATGAGGGCAAGTATTATATGCTCCGACATCTACCATTTGCACACAATCACACTTTTGTTCTTTTCTTGCTTTCCAATTTGGAAATTGTTTACCTGTTATTTTATAGGCAAGTTCATGTGATAAACATTCTCCTTTAATAAATCCATATTCAACTAAATTTATTTCTTCAAAACAAGTTTGTACTGTCATATTGTGTTCTTTTGCACTTTTACTAAAGTTTTCTCCAATTAGTTTATAATCATTTTCAGTAAGATCTCTTTGCTTTAATACATTTGCATTATTTCTAACACTTATCCCCTCTCTTTATCGTTTTCTAATTTCTTCGTGGTAAAAGTAATTTACAACTATTGGTGGCTCATTGATTCCTCTTTTTAGTGAATCATCATTTCTTACATATTCAAGATTTTGTTCCTTACAAAATTCAGCAATTTCATTATTCAAATTTTCCCAATAATCTCTATTTCCTCTGTTATATATTTCATCATATAAAGGATATAGTTTAGGGTACTTTTCTTTTATATACTTCAATATTCTAAACTTATAATCTCCTCTTAAATTCAAATTCTCAAGCCATATAAGATTACAATAATCTTTTGTTTTTAATATGATACTTTTAATATCTGTTATACCAGGAAAAATTGGAGATATAAAACAAGTTGTCCTAACACTTGCTTCATGGAATTTCTTCATTGCTTCTATCTTTTTTTCAATAGATACTGAATGATCCATTTCTTTTCTAAATTCTTCATCTAATGTATTGATAGACCAAGACACTCTTGCTTCTGGATATGTTTTTATTAAATCTAAATCTCTTAATACTAGATCTGATTTTGTAGCGATACTAATTTTACAACCACTTCCTTGCATTTCTTCAAGTAAAGCTCTTGTTCTTTTATATTTTTCTTCAAGTGGCATGTATGGATCAGTTACTGAACCAATAAACAAATCTTTTCCTGCATATTTTTTAGGATTCTTAATTTTTTCCCAATACTTAACATCTACAAATGTTCCCCATTGTTCTGGATGATTTGTAAACCTTTTCATAAATGAGGCATAACAATATTTACACGAATGAGAGCAGCCAACATAAGGATTAACAGAATAATCTGATACTGGTAAATTCGATTTTGTTAGTATATTTTTTACATTTAATTCTTTTATAACCATTTTAAAATCTCGCCTTCTCCTTTCAAATATTCTTTATAACAACTGAATCACTAGCTTCTCTAGTTATTCTTCTTCGTAACTTAATTAACTTCCATTATCTGTTCCTTCCTCTAATTTATTTAATACTTCTGCAATGTCCTTTTGACATATTTTACTATTATCTTTAATTACTAATAATACTTGCAGTTGTGAAAATGTAATATCATATTTTTTTAATCTCTTATTTAAGTCATTTTCATATCTTATAATCTTTTTTTACAAGGTATTATTTAATTAAACTACTTAATTTGTTTCTCAAACTTTTAATCCATTTCGTTATCATCTTCAATCACAGCGGTATTAGAAGTAGTATTATTTATGTTTGTATTTACATTCGTATTTGTTGTGTTAGTTGAAACATTTGTATTTCCTATGTTATTAGCAGTATTATGGATGATTGAATTGGTTGTATTAGAATTTGTCGAGGTTGAATTATTTTTATCTACATCTGTTGTATTAGTTTTATTATTCTCTGTTATTGTATTTAATGTCGTATTTGTCGATGTATTTGTTTCTGGAATTTCATTTTCTAGACTTGGATCTAATGTTAAATCATCACTAAATACATTTTGATTAGTTTCTTCTTTTTGTTGATTTTGATTATGATTAGTTGTCACTTTGCCTCCAGAATGTTTTGTACACTTACTAGGTTTTGTCCCCCACAAAAAATATTCTTCATATGTATTTGTACAACCACTATTCGCAATTCCTCCAGAATCAGCACAAATAGTTTCTGTTTGTATCCAACTAGGTTTTTCAAATGCTGCATTCGTTAACCCCAAATGAATATTTCTCATCACATTTGCCCAAATGATTCCTGCTGGATTCTGCTTATTAAAATAAATTGTTTCATTTTGGTCATAACCAAACCATGTCGTTGCAGTATAGTATGGCGTAAACCCACATAACCATCTATCATAATTTTCATCTGTTGTTCCTGTTTTGGCTGCCACATCTATCCCTGCAATAGAGCAGTATGTAGCTGTTCCATGACTTCCTGTAACAGGTTGCGTCAATACTTCTTTTAAGACATAGGCCACTTGCTCTGAAAATACTCTATGAGATTCCGGTTTTGCTTCTGCAATTGTCTTTCCTAACGAATTTGTTATCTTTGTATAAAAAGTAGATTCTATATATACACCATCATTCGCAATTGTAGCATATGCACTAGCCATTTCTAAAGGTGTAATTCCCTTATCTAAGCCTCCTAGTGCTAAAGATAAACTCTTATCTTTTTCTGTTAGAGAAGTAATTCCCATATTTTTCAGATAGGAAATAGAGGTTTTAATTCCTATTTCTTGCATCATCTCAACAAATGGAATGTTTTGAGAAGATTCTACTGCCCTTCTTACTGTTACCTCCCCTAGATAACCATCATAATTAACAGGTCGATAATTTCCTTCAAAAGTTGTTTCTACATCTGCATAAATTGTTGCTCCTGTAAATTTTTTCTTATCAATTCCCGGAGCTAGTACAGCTAGTGGTTTAATAGAAGAACCCGTTTGTCTTGTACTTTGTGTTGCTCGATTAAATCCTCTTGCTATATTTTTTTCTCCCAAACCACCTACACAAGATACTACTTGACCAGTTTTATGGTCAATAATTACCATGGCTGCTTGTGCTGCATCTCCTCCTTCTCGAGAAGCAATTTTATATTGACGTTTATCAAATTCTTTTTCTGTTTCTTTTTGAATATTTGAATTTTGTGTGCTATTGATTGTTAAACCACCTAAATATAAATAGTTTGTAGCAAATTCTTCTGTTATGTGTTTTTTGTCTGAAATATCACTAATTACTTCTGTGATTAAGGCATCTGTATGATAAGAATAAATCCCATTACCCACATCAATTGTTCCTTGTTTAAAATCTAACCCATTATTTACCTCTGCTTCAGCTGTCTGATACGCATCTTGCGTAATATATTCTAATTCTAGCATTTTATCTAAGACAGTTATTGTTCTTTTTTTAATTTTTTCTGTGTTATCTAGTTCACTATCAAATGGATTATATGAGTTTGGCGAATTGTTAATTCCTGCTAGAAAAGCACATTCAGCTAAAGATAATTCTTGAACATTTTTGTTGAAATAATATTTGCTACCAGCTCCTACACCATATATATTTGGTCCAACATAGATGACATTTAAATACATGTCTAATATTTCTTCTTTCGAAAAATAGCATTCTAGTAAATAAGCTTTCCACCATTCTTTTACTTTTCTAGTAATAGAACCACTATTATCTCCTGTTAAATTTTTAACCAATTGTTGAGTAATTGTACTTCCTCCGAATGAAGATTTTCCTAAATGTATCACATAATTCAAAATTGCTGAACCTGTTCGCTTAATATCCACACCATGATGTTTATAATATCGTTCATCTTCAATGGATACATAAGCATTTTTTAAACTTTCCGGCATAGTTTCATTTTCAACTTTTATTTTTTTTCTTTCACTACCAAGCTCTGCAATGATATTACCTTCTGTATCTACAACAACAGAATTTTTATTGACAAACATATCTGTTGTTATTTGCTTCCATTTGTAAGCAGAAGCTCCTAATATAATAGCTAAAGTAACTATAATCGTAGCCACTAGAATGATGATGATTTTTTTTCGTTTCTTTTTTCTCATGGCTTTTTTGAAATCAGCATCATTTTCTTCATTCTTTTGTTTACGATGCTTATTTTTTTTATGTTTGTTTTTAAGTTTTTTCTTGTTTTCTTCTTCTATTAATTTTTCTCGTTCTTCTTTTTCTTTTTTCATTTTTCTCATGGCTCTAGGCATTTCATCTTCATCATTATTATTAAACATATATTCACTATCCTTTATTATGAATTTCATCAATAGTATATCACAATACGTGAAAAAACAAAATGAAACTTTGCGCAAAACTTTCTTAATTTATATTTCTTTTTTATATTTATTGATATATAATAACATATATACCAAAGGAGCGTGAAAACATATGATAAAAAGGGAAGAAAATCCGGACTATATCAATTCTTTTTTAGATTATAGTGCTACTATTTTAAATAAATCACCTAATAGTATCAAAGAATATAATTATGATTTAATGATGTTTTTTCGATTTATAAAAATGCATTTTCATATGGCAAATGAAACTGACTTTACCAAAATTGAAATTAACGATATTCCTATTAGCATTGTTAAAAAGATTACATTAGAGGATATTCATGCATTTATTAGTTATTTGGCAATAGAATTAAAAAGCAAATCTGCTACAAGAGCTAGAAAAGTATCTACCATTAGAATTTTCTTTAAATATCTTTCACAAAAAGCTAACTTGATAGATGTCAATCCTGCACAAAACTTAGAAACACCAAAAGCAGATAAGAGACTTCCTAAGTATTTAAATTTAGAAGAAAGCAAACGACTATTATCTGTTGTAGAAAATGAAGATAATCGAAATTACCAACGAGATTATGCCATTATCACATTATTTTTAAATTGTGGTCTTCGTTTATCTGAATTAGTTGGTATTGATATAAAAGACATTGATTTTAGTGAAGCTAAATTAAATGTAATTGGTAAAGGGAATAAAGAAAGAACCATTTACTTAAACCAAGCTTGTCTAAAAGCAATTAGTGAGTATTTGCAAGTAAGGCCTAAAGAAGGTGTTAAAGTTGACAAATTAAATTCTCATAAAGCTCTATTTCTTAGCGAACGACGTGAAAGAATTAGTAAACGAACGGTTCAATATGTTGTAAATAAAGA
Source organism: uncultured Clostridium sp. (assembly GCA_946500615.1). Taxonomy (GTDB): domain Bacteria; phylum Bacillota; class Clostridia; order TANB77; family CAG-508; genus CAG-269. Next base: position 27,486 of record CAMMWP010000016.1, read on the forward strand.
ACTACAAGCGGCAGGACTTGATACAAATAAATATTCTGTACATAAGTTAAGGCATACTGCTGCTACTTTGATGTATCAATATGGAAATGTGGATATCAGAGCTTTACAGGTACTTTTAGGACATGAAAGTATTTCTACTACAGAAATTTATACGCATGTAGATAATATGCAAGTTAGAAACGCTGTCGAAAGTAATCCTTTAGCAAAATTATGAGCAAACATGTTATAAATATTTTTATCAATCTTCCTATAAGTCTATAATTTCATATAATTCCCCCCCAGTTATACTAGGGAATTACTGCTAAAGTTATTCAAAAAATAAACTTAGTCTTAATTTACTAAGTTTATTTTTTACTGTATAGGAAATGCTAAAAAAGTCCTCTATTGTTCTAGATTTTCTGCATTTCGTATATTCTTAATAGCTACTGGAAACATTTCAATTGTATCTGATGCTTTCATACTAATATCTGTATATTTTTCTTGTGCTAATTCTCCTGCCATACCAGCTAGGTAACTGCCTGCTGCTATAATTTGAGGAGTTGGTTTATGATATCCTAACATACCAACTAAAACGCCTGACAACACATCTCCACTTCCTGCTGTTGCCATTCCTGGACAACCTCTTTTTATGAAATATGTGGTTATACCGTCTGTGACAATGGTTGTACTTCCCTTTAACAGTAAAATAACATGATATTTACTAGCAAATGCTTGTGCTATTTTTACAGGATTTTCTTCAATTATTTTGATAGGTATTTTTGATAATCTTTCAAATTCTTTTAGATGTGGTGTTAAGACAATTTTACATTTTGTATTTTGTAAAATCTTTAAATCCATTTGAGATAAAATGTTTAATCCATCAGCATCAATAATACAAGGTATTTCTTTTGTTTGTAGTATATATTCTAAAATCTTTTCATAATCTTTACCTTTTCCCCATCCCATTCCAATTGCTATTGCTTTTAAATTTTCTAATGCTGTATCAATTTCTTTCGTATTAAATTTCATTTTTTGTTTTTCATCATCTTCCATAGGAAAAATCGTTTGTTCTAACAAATATGGTGTAATACCTACTTCTATACTTTTTGGAACAATTACTCGTACAACACCACAACCTGCTCGCAATGCCGTAGAACTCATATTTGCTAGTTTAATGGCTCCTGTATATTCTAAACAACCTCCTATAATTCCTACATACCCATAGGTTCCTTTGTGACTATTTTTTTCTCTTTCTTTAAATATTTCTTTTAATTCTTTATTGGTTAATTCTAAAGTTTCTATATGGATGACTTCCTTTCACTTTATATTTTAATTATTATATATCATAAAATCAATATTTTAGCAATATAAAAAACTTATGCTAATTTTTATGAAAAACATCTAATAAAAACAATATATATGGGTTTTTTTCATTAAACCATGTTATATATTCTATCCCATCAATAGTCTCTAATTTTTTTTCTAATTTTTCTATATCTTTGATTTGTTTTACTTTTACAACATATGAAGCAGGAAAAATATTATTATCTCCTTCATATCCAGCTAATAAGTCATTATTTTCATTTAATGCTTTTTTCAAGTTTGCTAATTCATCCTCTTTAGAAATATATGCAATTTCTGCATCTTTAGATTCATTTTTTATTATATTTTCAATATTTATCATTTGTTCTTGTGTAATATTGTCCTTTAAGAAAACTTCCATTGTTCTACAATTGTCATATGTATAAAGGAATATACATACATTAAAAATTACTACTAGTAATATAATGAGACTAATAACTGTTATAATGATTTTCTTTTTCTTTAATTTGTTATTAATTTTTTTTAAATAATCAATTTCAATTTTATCATTACTATTTATTGCTCTTTCTTTTTTGATTTCTTCATATGCTTTTTGACATTCTATGCAATTTATTAAATGCTTTTCAACTAATTCTTTTGAATACTTATTTAATGTTTCATCACAATATCCGAATAGTAAATCTTGAACAACTTCACATTCTTTTTTCATCTTTACCCTCTCCTTTCATTTTTTGCTTTCCACGAAAAAAGGTAACTCTAGCCCAGTTAGCATTTTTTCCCAATATTTCCCCTATCTCTTCATATTCCAAATTACCGAGGATTCGTAAATACATAACATTTTTAGTTTCTTCATTTAATGTTTGAATTTTCTTTAGCAAATTGATTTTTTCTTCTTTTTGTGTGACAATATCTTCTACTGTTTCTTCTATAAATACTGTATTTTCAAGCGTACTAATGGGAAATTCTTTTCTTTTTTTGCCTTTCCTATATTGATTAAACCAAATATATTTTGCAACTTGACATAGCCATGTAGATATTTTGCATTTGCCTTGAAATTTATTAATATTTTCTATAGCTACTAAAAATGTTTCTTGTACGATTTCTTCAGCTATTTCCTTTTTTCCTGTTAAGCAGAATATATATTTATATACAATTTCTGAATATTTACTATATATTTCTTCCATATTCTGCATAACATTTCCTCCTTTCACTTTATTAGTGTGAAAAATCTTGTTTATGTTACAATTATTTTTAATTTTTTTACAATAGTAGTACGATAAAAATAACAGACAATACATAAGCGTATTGTCTTAAATATTTTTATCCTTCTTATCTTCCGCCCATTCCGGCCTCCGGCCACCTCCGCCGTCCGCCGCCACTAGAGAAGCCACCGCCTCCTCCATAGCCGCTAGATGTACTATGGGCTGCAATTTGTGCAACTGATGTAGAATATGCTTTTGATACTCCTTGATTTAGCATAGATATTGGAGAAGTACCAATTGTATGTGTTGAATAATATATAGGATTGCTTGAAAAATAAATAATTGGATAATTTTTCTTCATCTCTGTATCCCAAGAGTCTTCAAGAAATACTTTCGGATATTTTGCTTTCATCTGATCTATCACTTTGTTAGCAATTCCAAAAGCAGTTGCATATACTAAATATTTTTCCCAAACAGCTAATTGTGGAACCTCTTTTTCATTTAATAAAGAATAATCTTCTAAAAATCTTTTTAATGCCTCCCACTGAATTTTTTCATCATACCCTTTTTGTGTAATCACAGCAATTTTATTTTCTAACTTTCCTTTTAAGTGTAATGAATACAAAACGCAAATGACCAAAGGCAATATTCCAATTGTAAATGCTGTCATTGATTCTCTCCAACCTATCGCTAGAGAAATATCAACTGGAAGATGCAAAATAGGTATATTTATCATTCCAGCAAATACTACTAAGAAACTATATATACAAAAAATCACATTGAAAAATATGTTGGCACATTTTAATTGTCTATACGTTTTTTCTTCTTTTTTATCAATATATTGCATCATATATAACTTATTTCTAGTTTCATTTACCATTTGATTTATACACATGCTATAATTTGAATAATGCTTTTTAGCATAATCATTGAGTTCAGTAATTTCTAATGTTTCTTTTCCTTTACTTGCTTCTGCTAATAATTTATATACCTCATATTCTTCTTCCTGTAAAGATGTTCCATCTGCAATTAGAGAAATATAGATTTTTTCATTTTCTATCTCTAAAGCAATGATTTTCTTTAAGCATAAGTTTAATATTGTAGAAGCTACCATTTGTGATTGAATACTTGAAGTTTCTAATCTTTCTTTTTCAAAATGATAAAGATAGATAGCTTCATTTGGTGTAGAATTTCCTTCTCTTGGAATATCTCTATAATATTTTAATTCTTTTTTTAGAATACCGTCATTTTCTTTTTGATTAATTTTTCTGTATTTGATAATTTTTATTACATAAATGATAAATATAATTACATAAATTGCTATAAAAACAATTCTAGTTATCCAAGATAGTCTATTTGTTTCATTTGACCATTCTGTTTCTTCTTTTATAATGTTATCTATATTATGATAATTTCTTTCTTTATTAGTTGATACCTCAAAAATATTTTCTGTTGTTACAACTCTTACTTCTAACATAGCACTAGGTCTCAAATTATTTATTTCAAATTCTAATGCATGATTAGATACTTTTTGAATGTTTCCATTTACTTGCCCATGTCCCCATATCTTCAAATTTTCTATATTTTTAACATCTTGAGGCAATGTAATTTTTCCTGTTAAATGTTTTACAGGGATTGCATTTTTGCCTTCTTCAATAAATTTCCAATAAAATTCTTGACAATCTTTGTAACTAGTAATAACATCTTCTATTGTATAGGAAATTTGATATTTTTTATTTCCAGAAGATAAACTCATTCCTGTCCCCCAAGCAATTTCAAATACATTTCCTCCAATGTCTAATCCATAGAAAAGATCTTTTCCTACGTGATATGTTTCTTGATAAATCTGCTTTAATTCTGTATTTGTTTCCAAATCTTTTACTTTTACATTCGTAATGTCCCCATATAATGATTTGGAAAGTGAAAAGTTTTTAAATAGGGTTCCTGTGTTTTTTACATATACATCCCATGTTTCAGTTACATCTATACTTCCGTCTTTGTTTAATGTTACATCATAGTTTAAATTGTTTAAATATTGTATTTTTTCTTGATTGTCATTTTCTTTCATAATCGTTCCGATCATAATCATACTAATAATAAATGCTATTGATATGATGATGATCAATTTTTTAAAAATTTTTTTCACTTTTTCCCCTCCTTTGCTTTTTATGATATCATAATTTTCAAAAAATGGATATTATTTTTTACATTTTTTTAAAAATACTAGACATGTTTTTAATGTTTATGATATCATAGAAAGGAACTAAAGAGAATTGGTTTCTTAAATGGAGGTAATGAAATATGATTAAAAAATTAAAAATATTTTCTACTATATTGGTATTTATAGCCATGTTGGTTTTTGTTCCAAAAACGTTTGCTGTAGATATGGATATAAATGAAACAGATACTCAAAATATTTCAAATAGTACATCTGATACAAATTCGTCTAATACATCTAGCACTTCTAATACTTCAAGAAATACATCTACAAATGCTTCATCAAGTAGTCAAACAAATACATCTTCTACTAGTTCTACTTCTAATACAACAACCGTAATGGGAAATTTACCAGAAAATGAGTTAGGTCTATCTAATATTTTGTGTATTATTTTAATTGCTATTGGTGTTTTATTAATACTACTTGCAATTGCTATTTTGATTAGACTTAGCAAATAATATATTTTGGATTTTAACTTTTGGGTTAAAATCTTTTTTTGTCCAATTTTTACATGTATATTTATTTTTCTTTTTAAAATAATATTAATGAGAATATATTGTTCAAATATTATTTTCATACTATTTTTTAAAGGAGGATTCGGTATGCAAAAAAGATTATTGGTAGTACTTGCAATCATTGTTGCTATCATATTTTCATTTTCAGTATGTTTTGCAGCAGAAGATGTTTTAAAAGATGCAACAAATACTGTAAGAGATGCTGTTAATAATACAGAAGATGCTGTAGAAGGTGCTATGCAAAATGCTGGTAATGCTATCAAAGATTCTACTCATAAAACTGAAAATACTATGGAGAACGCTGGTAACAAAATGGAAGAGTCTGGAAATACTGTGGAAAGAGATATAAATAATGCAACAGCTGGAACTAGAAGTAACCAAAATACTTATACAGCTACAAGAACTTCTACTGATACAAATGCAACTTTCATGGGTATGAATGCAACTGCTTGGACATGGTTAATTTTAGGTATTGCTGCAATTGCTATTATTGCTGTTGTTTGGTATTATTCTAATCAATTAACTTCTGAAAATAATCATTCAAGAAGAGATTAATTTTTTATTGTATAGGAAACACCATGCAACTTTTAAGTTTCATATTGTTTCCTATACAATAAAAAATGCTTCGCTTTTACCATTGCAGATAGAAGATAAAAATATTTTCTATCTGTTCTATTTTATTATTGAATCATATATGTTATAATATTCAAAAAAATGAGAGGTAATTATATGAATACTAAGTTAATTGCAAAAAATCCAACTGCTTATCATAATTATTTTATTGAAGATAAAATAGAAACAGGTATTGTCCTTTTTGGAACAGAAATTAAATCTATTAGAGCTGGTAAAGTAAATTTAAAAGACAGTTATGCCCATATCAAAAATGGCGAAGTTTACATATCTGGAATGCATATTAGTCCTTATGAACATGGAAACATATTTAATAAAAATCCTTTAAGAGATAGAAAATTGCTGTTGAACAGAAAAGAAATTGAAAAACTAATTGGTCTAACTAAACAAAAAGGTTATACCTTAATACCTATTAGTATATATTTTAAAGGAAACTTTGTAAAACTTGAATTAGGTATTGGAAAAGGTAAAAAATTATATGATAAACGTCAAGATATAGCTAAAAAAGATGCACAAAAACAAATTGCTATCAATCTAAAAAATAAACAATACTAACAATAGCGGGCTTTCTTAAACATTTTCTTTGTCTATAATATTTTAAAGCCCGCGTTATTGTTCTGTGCCAATTTTACGTAGTAAAATTGTGTGCATCTGTTTCCTATTGTAGAAAAAAGAACAGGATTTATGTATCTTGTTCTTTTTTTAATATTAAGAATATATGTTTTTTTATCCTTATATTTTACCGGCTGAACCAAATACATCTCTCATTTTATGAGCTACGGTTTCTTTTATTAACTCTCTTGCTGGTGTCAAATATTTTCTTGGATCAAATGCACTTGGATCTTCTACAAATACTTTTCTAATACCCGCTGTCATGGCTAATCTTAAATCTGTATCTACATTAATTTTAGAAACACCAGATATACTTGCCTCATGTAACATTTCATCTGGTACCCCTTTTGCTCCGGGAATATTTCCGCCATATTGGTTACACATATTTACTAGTTCAGGTATAACTGTTGAAGCCCCATGCAATACAATTGGTGTATTTGGTATTCTTTCTTTAATTTCTTTTAAAATATCAAATCTTAATTTTGCTTCTCCTTTAAATTTATATGCACCATGACTTGTTCCGATGGCGATTGCTAGAGAATCACATCCTGTTCTTTTTACAAATTCTTCTGCTTGTGCGGGATCTGTATACATAGCATCTGATGCAGATACATTAACATCATCTTCTATACCTGCTAATTTTCCAAGTTCAGCTTCTACAACAACACCTTTTGAATGTGCATAATCAACAACTTGTTTTGTTAGTGCTATATTTTCTTCAAAATCATATTTTGAGCCGTCTATCATAACAGATGTAAATCCATTATCAATACACATTTTTGCTGTTTCAAAATCTGGTCCATGATCTAAATGAATAGCAATTGGAACTTCTGGATATTGTTCTACTGCTGCTTGTACCATTTTCATCAAATATCCTATTCTTGCATATTTAATAGCGCTTGATGATGCTTGTAATATAACTGGTGATTGTGTTTCATGAGCTGCATCTGTGATCGCTTGCACAATTTCCATGTTATTGACGTTAAATGCTCCTACTGCAAATCCTTCTTTCATTGATTTTTCAAACATTTCCTTTGTCGTAACTAACATATCTTTTCCTCCTTTTTGGGTTTTCCCCTATTAATTTTGCTAAGGCTATTTTATTTCTAATTTATAAATATGTCAAGCAGAATAATAGGCTTTTTTTAAACATTTTCTCTGTTTATGACATTTTAAAGCCCGTGTCATTGTTCGGCGCCAAATTTTACGTAAGTCAAAATTTGTATGCAATGTATTTTTATATATTAGACAGTTAGCATGACTTTTTAATATATAAAAATGAGAAGAAAATTATTCCTTCCCATATATATAACTTGAACACATAGATTCATCTGCTTGTTTTGTCTTACAATTTTTAGTTGGTTCTACTTGGATGGCTTGTAATTTACACAAGTTTTGATTTCTTTCATTGTATTTACAAGTCTCTACTGTACAATGTATTTTTTGATTTCCTTCCATTTTGTTACCTCCAAAAATTTGTATATGAACTTTATTTTTGTTCATACTATTATTATGTGATTTTTTTTTGTTTGTATGCAACTCTATTACAAATTAATTATTCTGTATCACATTTTTCATTCATACATTTTTCTGGTGCTTCTTTAAAACTTAAATACCAACTAATTCCATTTCTATTATCTTCTATTTCATTAACTCGTTCAATAAGGTTTTCATAAGTTTTTGGTGGTGCCAAAATTACTGGTTGATTTGGAATCCAATTTGCTGCGGTTGAAGCATTTGCACAATCTGCCATTTGTAATGCCTGCACGATTCTAATAATTTCTGGGATAAACCTTCCTATATTCATTGGATAAATTAGAATTGTTCTGATAATTCCTTTATCGTCTATTATATAAACATTTCTGACAGTTTCTGTATTGCTAATATCATTTGAAATCATTCCATATCTTCTGGCAATTTCTCCGTTTCTATCTGCTATAATTGGAAAAGATATTTTTATTCCTGTTTTACAAAATATATCATATATCCATGCTAAATGTGAAGCATTGCTAATGTTACCATTTTTTTGTGCTCATCCTATTTAAGCACTTTATATAAATTGCACATTATTTAATTGTTCATAATAATGTTTAATTCTGAAAAATTAAAATATATGTATATGTTTTTAAATTCATCTAATTCTATTCTATCCACTAATTCAAATAATATTTGTTTGTTTGGCTTTTCAAATTTTAAAAATTCTTCAATGGCTTTATCAGCTTTTTCTTTATCTTGATTTTTTTGAATGTTGCTTTGCAATAGTTTTATCTGTTCTTGAATATTTGCTTTATCTTTTTTTAATTTTTCCCTTTTTTCTATAAAATCTCTTGAATACCTAAAATAATCTTCATTTGTTATAACTTCATTTACATTATCCAGATACATTTTATCTAGCTTTTTTGATATAGCATCCATATTGCTTTTTATGTTCAATAATTTTTGCTCTTCCTTTTTTATAGTATAGTTATAATTATTTTTATTCCTTTCATATATCTGTTTTAAAGCATTTTTATCACAGAATGTATTAACTATATCTTTTATGCTATCCAACACTTTATTTTCAAATCTTTTATAATTATAGTTACAAGTTTTACATTTTTTATCTTTTTCTCGTGCCAAACTACAATCTATATATCCGATTTTATTAATTTTCCCTCGATAACAAACTCTAAGTTGTCTGCCACAATTATGGCAGAAGATTAATCCTTTTAGCAGTTCATTATGTTTTGGGGTAGATAAACTTTTTTTACTTTTTAATATCTCCTGTGCTTTAATAAATACATCTTTTGAAATAATTGCCTCGTGTGTATTTTCTACTCTTATATATTCACTTTCATTTTTTTGTTTTCGTTTTTTAACCTTATATGAAACATTCGCACTTTTATTTTGTACAGTATTTCCAATATAGACCTCGTTTACAAGCATTGCTCTTATCGTTTTAGGACTCCAAGTTGTTCTTTGATATTTTAAATCGAAGTATTTACTTGGAGGCTCAATTCCTTCTTGATCTAAAATGTTTGATATTTTCTGCAAACCATTTCCTTGTAAATATAGTTCAAATATTTTTTCTACTACATAGGATACATTTTTATCAATTTCTAATTTATTTTTATATACTTTACTTTTTTTGTAACCATATGGAGCGATACTTCCTAGATATTCTCCTTTAAGTTCTTTTTCTTGTAAAACTCCTTTGATTTTTTTAGATATATCTTTTGCATACATATCATTTATAATTGCCTTAAATGGTGTTACATCATTATTGGTACTATCTAAAAAAGTATCTATTCCATCTAGTATTGAAACATATCTTACATTATTTTCTGGAAAATAATTTTCTATATAATAACCAGTTTTTATATAATCTCTTCCAAGTCGTGATAAGTCTTTAGTAATTACCATATTTATTTTCTTATTTTCAATATCTTCTATCATCCTGTTGAAATCAGGTCTATCAAAAGTTGTTCCGTGAAATGCCATCATCTTTGTACTCATCTACTAATATAAGCTGTTTTTCTTTTATGTATCTTTGTAGTATATCCCTTTGATTTGAAATACTATCACTTTCTAACTTATCTCCATCTTCACGAGATAAACGTATATAGATTCCTACTTTAAATGCTCTATTAATTGTATTTTGATTGCTAAAATTCATTTGCACCTCCATTATTCTAGCAATCACTTGCTAGAGAAATTATATAGCTGTTTATCTAATTCTTCAAGTCACTTTGTTATTCTCTATCAAATCTTTTAAGTATATTTCAAAGGATTTTTCTATTTTAGTATTTATATTTTCTTTTTCACTATTATAGATGAAAAATATTTTATCTTTTGCTTGTATATTATTTTCATTCATAATTATTCACCTATGTAATTATTATTAAAATTTAATTTAAAAATGACTATTGTTTTAATTTAAATTTATAATAAGATAACATATATTTTTTATTTGTATTAAAATGAGTACAGAAAAAGAAAAAAAGGTACAAAAAAAGAACGAATATTGGTGTGGTAATTTTTCCTGCCCAATATTCGCCAGCTTGGTGTTTTGACACCTTTTTTTGCTGTTTAGGAACTTTTTCTAAATCATAAGGAAGTGTAGATAATCGTAAAATCATTTTTAAATTTCCTTTTTTTATCATAATGTCTATATCAAAATTTAGATAGCATTTTCTTTTATTTCTTCAATAGTATATTAATTGTCTTATTTGATTTTCTATAAATTAAGCCAACATAAATAAATGTTGGCTTAAGGAATCTAAACTTAATATTCGATTTTTACAATTACGTCCTCTAATGGTAGTGAAGAATCTGAAGTCATTTCCTTAAAATTGTCTAATGTGTCTAATGGTCTTTCATTATCCAATACTTCTAAAAAAGTACTGGATTCTCTTTCTCCTAACAATATCTCTGTTACTTGTTGTGAATCATACAAAATATTCTTTACTTTTAATCGCATAATTTTCCTCCTTTTCTTTTATTAAGTTTAGTCCTCAAATGTTTTTTACATTATAACATACTTCTATGATTTTGACTATATATATTGTTTATTATTTTACCAATTCTTTAAGTCGTATATTGTAAAAGTAAAATCAAGTTTTAATATTAAATAATATATTTAACTA
>CAMMWP010000017.1 GCA_946500615.1 uncultured Clostridium sp.
TCTTTATGATGTAATGTTAGCCGAGGAATAGAATAATTTTTTAATATATACGTTTAAAATTATGATATTCTAAATTATGTCCAAAGGGAAACGTCCCCAGCTGGACACTCAAATGTCCCAAAGAGAAACGTCCCTAAATGGACAACTAACTGGACAACTAAATAGCCCCTAATGATTACATAGTTAGAACACCGTTTCCGTGTGTCTGTAATGATTAAAATATCTTCTTCTCTTCCATTTTCCGCATTGATATAAACCAAAAATTGTTTATCATTAACTGTCCCTTTAAATTCATAACACAAGATTTCTGTCTGCCACTCTGTTGGAATAATTGCCATTCTTTCACTTGTAAGTTCCAATTTAGAATTTAAATTCTTTTTTGCTTCTTCCTTTGTAATTTGTATATGACTAATATCTCTTTGTGTATGATTATTTAAATATCCTGTTGTTTCTATTCCTAATATATCTCCATTATCTAGAGCTACTTTTACCTTTATTAAGTCAGAATATATGATTACATCATTTTGCATATAGGCATAATTGATTGTGGTAACCCCTTCTTGTGTAACATAGTATGTTTCTTGCATATCTGGAAAACCTTTATTATTCAAAAATTCTTTACCTTTTTTTGTTGCTTCTTCTTGTGATAAAATTTCAGAATTTACTTCTCTATTTGTATTCATATAAATAACATGTCCACCTTTTTGAGAAATCGATATATTGATATTTTCATCATTACTACTTGTTACTGAAAAACTATATGCTGGTATGGTTGCATTTTCTGATAATCCCAAATTAGATATTTCTTTTATTTTATCTTTTCCTATCAAGTTTTCTGCTATTTCTTTAGCTTTATTTTCGTCAATATCTTCTCCTGTTAATCCCTTTTTTTCTGTACTGGTCATATGCTCTGAATATGCTCCATCATAGATAAGTCCAGAATATTCGTGGAAATTTTCTTCCAAATTACTAAAACTTTCTTTTGAAATATTATCAACTTGTTGTGCAAATGCAACTGTTCCTTTTTTGGTTAGCTCTCCCCATTGAAATCTTCCATTATTTAAATCTTCTGATAATTGATTTAATGTATTTTCTAATTCTGTACTATATGTGTGTAATTCTTCAAGGTTTGTTAAATCTTCTTCTGTTAAGCCTTCATTGTATATATTTTTTCTTGATAAAGAATAGCTATAGTCACTTACTTGATTTAAAAACTTTTCTGTATTTTCTAGTTCTTGACTCTCGATTGGTAACATACTTAAATAGCTTTGTGCTAAATTGGCTTCTCTCCATAAATGGGTTAATGTTTCAGCACCATGTTCTGGTGTTGTTGATATAAGCGATTTTGCCAAATATGTTTCCACATTTTGTACATAATCTACCACTTCATAAAATGCCATATTATATGAATTTTCTGATGCCTGTCTATATTCTCTTTGCTTTTTATATAAAACAAATCCTAATATGGCAACAATGATTAATAATGCACATATGATACTTAGCATATGTCCTTTTTTTAGCCTTTCCTTCCATTCTACTAATTTATTCATATTCTCTCTTCCTTTCCTTATTTACAAAATCTATGTTTTCCTATTGTAATTACATGTGGTCTTGACCATATCCAACTATTTGTAGCTGTATCGGGATTAAAATAATAAACGCAACCACCTGTTGGATCCCACCCATTTAAAGCATCTTGTGCTGCTTTATACACAGTTGACCCTTCACTAATTGGTGTATTAATTTGTCCATCTGCTACAGCTGTAAAAGCTCCTGATTGATAAATAACACCTGATATAGAATTGGGAAATCTAGAATCCTTTACTCTATTTAGAATAACGGCACCAACTGCTACTTGTCCTTCATATGGTTCTCCCCTTGCTTCACCATTAATGGCTCTTGCCATCAATTGAATATCTGATGAATTTGATGTCGCTGCATAACTAATATTTTGGTTTGAATGATTTTTACCTAAAACAACGATCATCACAAATAAAAAGCTTAATAAAATAAATGTCATAATAATTTTTACTATATTTTTCACAATTTCACCTCTGTTTTTATTTTTATTTTTTCTTTTTTTATAAAAAATTATTCCATTTTTTGAAATTTTATTGTATTTATGTTAAAATTGAACAATAGAGGGCTTTATTAAACATTTTCTCTATCTATAACATTTTAAAGCCCGCGTCATTGTTCAGCGCCAATTTTACGCATGTAAAATTGTGTGCAATGATTGATGTTATAGGAAAACCTTTGATTTTTCCTATAACAGAACAAAACAATAAATGAAATAAAAGGAGACTGTTCATGAATATTTTAATTTTTTACGCTTCTTATGGTGGAGGACATTTAAATGCTGCTAAATCTATTAATGAATGTTTGCAAAAGAGTGATAATCATTTACACGTAGAATTAATTGACTGTATGAAATATATTAATAAAACAATTGAAAAATTTACAACAAAGGCATATACAGAAATGGCTAAAAAAGCACCTTGGGCTTGGGGAAGAATCTATTCTGACGCTCAAAGAGGTCCTCTTGCACATATTACTAGTCGTTCTAATAAAATTATGGCTATCAAATTATTAAAATTATTACGAGAAAAACAGCCAGATTTAATTATTTCAACACACCCTTTTGGAAGTCAGATGTGTAGTTATTTAAAAAGGAAAGGAAAAATACATGCTAAAATCGCTACCATTATGACTGATTTTGCACCACATGACCAATGGTTAGTTGGATCAGATTTTACAGATTATTATTTTGTCGCTCACGAACATATGAAACACTATTTAATACAAAAGGGAATTCCTTTTGAGCATATTTTTGCAACAGGTATTCCTCTATCTAATAGATTTCTAAAATCTTATAATAAAGAAAAAATATTAAAGGAGCTAAATTTAGATTCAAGAAAGAAAACGATTCTATTTTTTGGTGGTGGAGAATTTGGACTTGGAAAAACAAGAACAATTGAAATTTTTGAAAATTTTGTTAGGTATTGTTCAGATATGCAAATGATTGCTATTGCTGGAAAAAATGAAAAAATGAAAAATGCTTTTGATAAAATCATTTCTAAGTATCATAGAGAAAATAGCATTGCATTATTTGAATATACTAGTCAAGTTCCAGAATTTATGAGTGTATCTGATTTAGTCGTTACCAAACCCGGTGGATTAACAACGACAGAAAGTCTAGCTTCTGAATTACCTATGGTAATCATTAACCCTATTCCCGGTCAAGAAGAAGAAAATGCAGAATTTTTAGTGGAAAATGGTATAGCTATATGGATTAAAAAAGAGGATAATGTAGCAGAAATACTAAAAAATTTATTTTCAAATCCAGAAACTTTAGAAACGATGAAACAACACACAAAAAAATTAGCTAAATTGCACTCTACACAAGAAATTTGTAATATTTTATTAAACAATCAAGCGACACATTAAAAACATGTCGCTTGATCGTTTTTATAATTCTCTTCTTCCTTCTAAAGCTTTCGTAAGTGTAATTTCATCTGTATATTCCAAATCTCCGCCAACTGGTATCCCATGAGCAATTCTTGTAACTTTTATACCTAACGGTTTTATCAATTTTGATAGATACATAGCCGTAGCTTCTCCCTCTACTCTTGGATTTGTAGCAAGGATTACTTCTTTTACACTTCCATCCATTAATCTTGCTAATAACTCTTTTATTTTAATATCATCTGGTCCTACACCATTCATTGGAGAGATAGACCCATGTAAAACATGATACACACCTCTAAATTCATGCGTTTTCTCCATAGCAATAATGTCTCTTACATCTTCTACTACACAAATAGAAGTTGTGTCTCTTTTTGGATTACTACAAATTGGACAAGGATCTGTATCAGAAATGTTATAACATTGACTACAATATTTTAGATTCTTTTTTGCTTCTAAAATGGAATTTACAAATTCTTTTGTTTCCTCTTCTGAGCTATTTAAAATATAAAAAGCAAGTCTTGCTGCTGTTTTATGTCCAATACTAGGTAATTTTTCAAAACTTTCTATTAATTTTTCAATTGATGGTGAATATAATGACATATTGTACCTCCATTTGTATATAATTTAAAAGAGATTATTGGAAAACCCCATAATCCCTATACTTTTTACATAAATCCCGGTAAATTAAATTTTCCTAATTGATCTGCTTGTGCACTATCTACTTTTCTTAATGCCTCATTTACGCATGTTAATATTAAATCTTCCAACATCTCTACATCATCTGGATCAACAACATCTTTTTGTATTTTGATTTCCTTTAACACTTTTTGTCCAGTTACTTTTACAGATATAGCTCCTCCTCCTGCTGTTGCATCAAACTCTTTTGTCGCTAACTCTGCTTGAGATTTTTCCATATCTGCTTGCATTTTTTTTGCTTCTTTCATCAAATTGTTAATATTCATTCCGCCAAATCCTCCCATACCTCCCGGGAATCCGCCTCTTTTTGCCATTTTTTTCACATTCCTTTCTTTTATATAATTTTTTATTCTATTACATGAAATGGTATATCTGATTCTTTTGCTATACTTTTAATATTCTGTTCTTCTGGTACTTGTGCATTTCCCATATCTGTAATATATTTGATATTCATGGGTTTTCCTGAAGCCATAGATACTAGAGTTGTCAATTCTTTTACATTTTCTTGCTTTTCTAATATTGTCTTGCCAAATGCAGTTATCCCATTTGGGAATTCTATTCCCACAGTCATATCATTTATTTCTTTTGCTTTTGTATTCATTAAATTTGTATACAAGACAATCTTTCCATTTTGTTTCAAATCTTGCACAATTTGTGGCCAATATTCTTCTACTTTATTAGAATATGAAGTTGTTTTATCTTGTATTTTTTTATTACTTGTTGTTCTACTCGTATTCTTTGTTGTCTCTGAAACTGGATTTGCATTTATTGTATAGGCCATTGTTTTTTTTGTGTCTGTTGCTTGTATATTATGGTTTTGTGTTGCTATCTGATTATTTTTTAGGTATTTTTCTATTTTTGTAACACGTTGTTCTAGATCTCCATTGTTCTCTGAAAATGTATTACTACACAATTTTATAATTCCGGCTTGAAAAACAATATTTTTTTGTGTTGAAAATTTCATTCTATTTTCTAATTCTGAAAGTTCATATACTAAATTTATCAGTCTTTCTCTTTCAACAATTTCTGAAATTTCCTTTATTTTATTTTTCTCATCTTCATTATATAAATCCACATGATTTGTTGCCTTATATAACAATATATCTTTTATATATTTTATTGTTTCCCATAATAAATTAGACATATCTTTTCCATCATCTAGAACTTGATTTACTGTTACTAATGCTTTATCTACATCATATTGTAAAATTGATTTTACAATTTCATGTACAGATACCATTTTCGGAATTCCTACCAAATCTTTTATTTTATCTTCATCTATCTTATTCTCTCCATCTTGTATACATCTTTCTAAAATAGATAAAGCATCTCTCATTGCTCCTTCTGATAATATAGCAATCACATTTAAGGCTTCTTGCGTGATTTCTATGTTGCTTTCTTTACAAACTATGTCTAGCCTTTTTATAATATTTTCATTAGATATCTTTTTAAAATCAAATCTTTGGCATCTAGATAATATGGTTGCAGGTAATTTTTGTGGCTCTGTCGTTGCTAATATAAATTTTACATGTTCTGGTGGTTCTTCTAATGTTTTTAATAATGCATTAAAAGCCCCTGTTGATAACATATGTACCTCGTCTATAATATATACTCTATATTTTGCTTTTGTTGGTAAAAAATTTACTTCTTCTCTTATGCTTCTGATATCTTCTACACTATTATTAGAAGCTGCATCCATTTCTACGATATCTGTTAATGCCCCTGAAATAGCCCCTTTACAAATTTCACATTCATTGCATGGCTCACCATCTTTTGGATTTAAACAATTAATTGCTCTTGCTAGTATTTTCGCAGCTGATGTCTTTCCTGTACCTCTTCCACCATTAAATAGATAAGCATGCCCTACTCTATTGGCAATGATTTGGTTTTTTAATGTTCTTGTTATATGTTCTTGCCCCACCATTTCTGAAAAGTTTAATGGTCTAAATTTTCTATAAAGAGCTGTGTACCCCATTATTATCACATCCTTTATATTTCTTCTGTTTAACAGAAAAAAATGGTCATGAATATTTAATCTCTCTATGGAAAGTATACCACATAAAGATAAACTACTTATTGCTGCTTCCTTCCGGACCTGACAAGATTCATAGGTCTTTATTGGATACTCTCCATACAAAGATTAAATATCATACCATTTGTATTATATAATGATTTTAATATTTAATCAAGTATTATTTTTAGAATTTTAATTACGAATTCTTTTAAAAATAATATCTTCCAAATTTGTCACTTCTATTGATGTATTTCCCTCTTCCACCACATTTCCACTTGGTAAATCTACTTTTACTTCTGCTTGATATTCCTTACCACCTTCAAGCTTGATTGTTAAAGAAAACGATACCTTCATTTGGAGACTTTCATTTGCTATATTTGCTTTTTTCAATAATTCATTATGGTTGATTTCTTCATCATTTGACTTATATTTTGTCACATAATTATTGGAACATCTAAAAGCAATAATTCCACCTTGATTGGATATTTTTAAATTTTTCAAATCAGACTCGACATCTCCTAAATATTCTAAACTCTCTACAATGTCCTCATCCTTATATTTGAAAATGACTTTTTCTTCTTGTGCATCTGGTTTATATATTTTTATATGTTCCCTATTATCTGCTTCCACTTGTATATTATCAATCGTGACAGATTGAATAATTTCTGTTTTACGATAATTATCATTTTTGTCAATATATAGATAAATATCATTTGCTTGATGTACATCATAAGACCATTTTGTGTCTGTCTGACCATCACTAATTCCTTCTTGTGAACTAATCATTGTTATTTTAGTTAGCTCAAAAGGCATATTGGTTTCTCCTTCTACATGATACCTTAAAATTAACATACCTACTATAAATAAAATAACAACAACTATAATCATGATCATACAAATATGAAAACTTTTACTTTTTGTTAGCTTTTTTAGATTATCTAACATGTTTCCCTCCCATATTGGTATTTTTTATCTATTTTTTAACTTTTGCTTTTTAATTTTCTCAGTTCTCTAAAAAAATCTTTTAAAATTTTTTCACAATCTTCTTGTAGTATACCTGTTTTTACTTCTACTTTATGATTAAATGTATAATCGTCAAATAAATTAAGAACAGAACCTGCTGCTCCTGTTTTGTCATCTAATGTGCCAATATATATTTTTTTTATTCTAGCATTTATGATAGCCCCTGCACACATACTACATGGCTCTAATGTCACATACATCTCACAATCTAATAGCCTCCATGAATCTAATTTCTTACTAGCTTTTTGTATTGCCATGATTTCTGCATGTTTTGTTGTGTCTTTTTTTGTTTCTTTTAGATTATGCCCTCTTCCGATGATTTTTCCATCTTTTACTATGACACATCCTACAGGAACTTCCTTTTTTTCATATGCTTTTTTTGCTTCTTTTAGGGCCTCTTGCATAAATTTTTCTTCCATGTTTCCTCCCATTTGATATTGTTTATATCTTTTACTTTGTATTAGATGAGGCATGTTATATTTGGTGTGCCTAGAGGGACTCGAACCCCCATCGGTCGCTTAGGAGGCGACTGCTCTATCCTGCTGAGCTATAAGCACATATGTCCAATATATTATATTATATGCTACCAAAAAAATCAACCTTTAGATTGTATTAAAACTTATGTTACTGTTCAGTGTTTACTTCTTTGGAGGTATATATATTATATTTTTCGCTATCCCAACACTTTACATACTCTAATGAAATCAGCTCCCACGGAACTGTCACTGATTTAATAAGAGTATGTAGCGTGTCGGTCCCCCCGAAATCCGCTTAAAATATAATATATATACCTCCAAAGAAGTAAACACTGAACAGTAACAAACTTATTGACATGATATGATATAATAAAAAAATTAGAAAAAGGAACAAAGAAAGGAATGATATGAAATATGCAAAAAATATTGAGTCATATGCGAAAAGCCATAGAAGAATATCACATGATAGAAGCAGGAGATAAAATTGCCATCTGCCTTTCAGGTGGAAAAGACTCCATTACTATGTTAAAAGCATTTAAGAACCTACAAATATTTTATCCTAAAAAATTTGAAATCATCGCTGTAAGTGTCAATCCCGGATTTGAATTTTTTGACATTAACTTTTTAAAGCACATCTGTCAAGAAGTAAATGTTCCATTATTTATCGAAAATAGCAATGCTAAGGAAATTGTATTTGATATTCGAAAAGAGAAAAATCCTTGCTCTTTGTGTGCAAATTTACGTAGAGGTGTCATTAATTCTATCGCTATTCGAGAAGGTTGTAATAAGATTGCACTTGGGCATAATCAAGACGATGTTTTAGAAACGTTTCTTTTAAATTTATTGTATACAGGAAATATTAGTACGTTTTCTCCTAAAAGTTATATGGATAGGTCAAAGATAACCTTAATTAGACCTCTCATTTATACACCCGAAAAAGAAATTAAACGCTTTGTAAGAAAAAATTCCATAAATGTTATGCCTAAAGTTTGTCCAATGGATGGAACTTCCAAAAGAGAAGATATGAAAAATTTAATTTATACGTTATCTAAAAATATTCCTATGATAAGGGCAAACATATTTGGTGCCATCCAAAGAAACTTAGACGATTGGAAAATTTAAAGGAATTTGGGAAAAGACTCTTTTTTCCCTTTTTCGTTTTATTAATAAAAAATATAGAATATAAAAAAAATGAAACGATTTTGCGTATCTAAATTTGAATTTAGAAATTCTAAAATAAAAAAGTGAGGGATGTTCATTTTGCTAATGCTTTATAGCAATAATGAAAGAGGCTCACTTTTTTATTCAAGAATTTCTATGAAAATTTAGCTTATACAAAATTGTGTAATGATTTTTATATTCTATATTTTTTAGATAAATCAATTAAGAAAGGGAAAAAAGAGTCTTTTCCCAAATTTCCACTTTTTATATTTTAACAACATCTAACATAGCTTGTTTTAAATCTTCCAATTTTTTATTAGCTTCCTCTTCTGTCTTTCCTTTTATTCCCATATATAATTTTATTTTTGGTTCTGTTCCTGATGGTCTAATACAACACCAATTATTATCTTCTAATTCATAATACAAAACATTTGACTTTGGAAGTCCACTTTTACTTTCTTCTCCTGTTATCCTATTTTTTACATAATCTTTATCTATATCTTTAAAAGTTAGCACTTTGTAATCTCCAATTTTTTCTATATCTTTGTTACGTGTACTTGTCATCATTTGTTTAATTTCTTCTGCACCTTCTGCACCTTCTCTGACAATTGATACTTGTGCCTCTTTATAATATCCATATTTTTCATATATTGCCATCATTTGATCCCATAATGTCATTCCTTTAGATTGATAATAACATGCTGCTTCACAAAGAGCCATAACAGCTGCAATTCCATCTTTATCTCTTGCATAATCTCCAATTAGGCATCCATAGCTTTCTTCAAAACCAAATACATATTGTTTATCTTTGTTTTCTTCTGCTTTTCTCATAATCGCACCGATATTTTTAAATCCTGTTAAAACTTCTATAACCTCTAATCCATAATACTCACCAATTGCCTTTGTTAAATTTGATGATACGATTGTTGTTATGATCATTCCATTTTTTGGTAATATTTCTTTTTCTTTCATTTGAGAGATTCTATATTCTGCAATCAACAATGCTGACATGTTTCCTGTATAATCTTTATATTCTCCTGTTTTCGTATCTTTTACAAATATCCCTAATCTATCAGCATCTGGATCAGTTGCTAAAACAACATCTGCATCTACTTTTTTTGCTAATTCTAATGCTAATTTAAATGCTTTTGGATCTTCTGGATTTGGGTAATCTACTGTCGGAAAATTTCCATCTGGTTCTTTTTGCTCTGGTACAACATATAGATTTTCTATTCCTATTTCTTTTAAAAGTCTCTCGGCTACCATATTTCCTGTTCCATGTAAAGGTGTATAAACCACTTTTAATTTTTTTCCTTGTTCTTTTACAATTTGTGGATTCAAAATCAAACTTTTTAGTTTTTCAATATATTGATCATCCATTTCTTTTCCTACAAAATTTAATAGTCCTTTATCTTTTGCTTCCTCTTCTGACATTTGCTTTATTTCAGAAAAATTTTCTACAGTTCTTACTTTTGCAATAATGTCTTTATCTCTTGGAGATACGATTTGTGCTCCATCATCCCAATATACCTTGTATCCATTATACTTTGGTGGATTGTGACTTGCTGTTATCATAATTCCTGCCGTACATTGTAATTCTCTTATCGCAAATGACAATTCTGGAACTGGTCTTAAACTTTCAAATAAATATGTTTTAATTCCATTGGCACATAAAATCAATGCTGTTTGCATACTAAACTCTTTAGACATTTTTCTGGAATCATAACTAATAGCCACTCCCTTATTTTCTGTTCCTTGCTCTAATATATAATTTGCTAATCCTTGTGTAGCCTTTCCTACTGTATATTGATTCATCCTGTTAGTCCCTGCTCCAATGACACCTCTAAGTCCTGCTGTTCCAAATTCTAGTTCTTTATAAAACCTATCTTCTATTTCTTTCTCATCGTCCTTAATTTCTAGTAATTCTTTTTTTGTTTCTTCGTCAAATTCTGGGCTTTGACACCATTTTTCATATTCTTCTAAATAATTCATTCCATGTCCTCCTTTTCTTAATTAATCATTACTGTTATCCTATCATAAATACTTTAATAAAAAAACCCTTTTTTTTAAATTTAAAGAACAATAGTGGGCTTTTTAAACATTTTCTCTGTTTATGACTTTTTACAGCCCGCGTCATTGTTCGGCGCCAAATTTTACTAAAGTAAAATTTGTGTGCAATTGTTAGAGCGAAGCAATTTGTTATTGTATAGGAAAAGCAATTTTCCCTATACAATAACAAATAGAGGAAAGTTCTCTGATGTGAACAATCCCCTCTATTTCGTATATTAATTTTTTCATACCTTATCAACATTAAAAAACCAGTTCTAATATTTTTAGTCTAAATGATAAAATTTCTTATATAACTCTCTTGCAGTCTTAGGGCAATCCACACCTTTTTCATCACTATTTTTTACTGGTGCAAATTCTTCTTCTCTTTTCACTCTTAGAACCGCCATATCATCCACTTCACCAAAAGCATCAAATAAAAATGCCTCAAATTTATAAGCATTTGGTGAATCTGGTTCTACCAAATTTCCATCCTTGTCAATATATTTTGCTTTTTTAAATGCTACATGATATGGAAGTGGTTCTGAGCCCATTCTCTCAATTGCATCAATACTAAATAAATTACATAATATATGTGACTCACCATATAGTAATTCTCCATTTTCATCTGTTGCCTCTGCCATTTCATCTGTTATTTCTGAATATTCAATTACATTTGGTTTTCCATTTCTTCTACAAAATACACCAACTTTTTCATGAGGATTTGCTTTCACAACAGATTTACAAGCTACTGTTACTTTTTTATCAATTGCAATTCCCATTAAAACAGGATCTACCATTTTTACTAAACAGTTATCTACACCACCAATAAATACCCATTCAATTCCTAATTCTCTCATTTTTTTAGTCATATTTGTTTTTACTAGTGATTCATATATTCCTCCATGCCCATCTGCTGCAAGTTTGATTAATCCATCTTCACCAATTAATATTTTTCCTTCTGTGTCCATCATAGGAAGTTCTCCTTGCTCAAAGAAAAATATATTTTTATTTTTTTGATAACCAAAATATTTATGTTTTTCAAAAAATTCAACTGTATCTTTGTTATTTTCTCTACTTGTCATAATAAACCAAGGGATCATCACGTCATATTTTTTTCCCTCTTCTTTTAAATTTTCTGATAATAACTCAAACAAAGATTTATGAGAATCTAAACCTATATCATATGTTCCTTTAGGTCCGCTATGGCCAAGTCTTGTTCCTTGTCCTCCTGCCATTGTAACTGCTGCAAGTTTTCCTTCTTTAATTGCCTTTTTCCCTATACCTTCATAATATTTATATTGATCATTTAACTTAAATTTATCTAAATAATCAATTGGGGTAATTTTATCATGTCCATTTGTCTTTTGTTCTTTTGTGCTGCTATATAAATTATTTACTAATTCAAAATCAATTTTATTGATTTGCTCTAATAGTGTTTGTTTCTTCTTCTCATCCAATAAATCATAGTGATTTAATAAATGCTCTTGTCCATATTTTTTCAAGATATCTTGTATTTCTTCTAATTGTACATCCATAATCTTCTTCCTTTCTATTTATTATTACCCATATATTACACCATAATTTTATTTTAGTCAAATATTGACAGGTAAATTTTTACCTGTCATTTTACGTCTTATTTTTCTGTCATGAATTTGCTAAATCCTAGATGTCCCTAGTACTTTATCATATTTTTGTGCCACTTCATCTATCTTTTCTTCCATTTCAAAAAAATCATAGCAATCAATTATTTTTATATGGTTATTGTTTACTACCCATTTTTCAATATTTTTATTAATATTTTCAATATAATTTTGTTTTCCTTTAATAAAAATAACGATATTCCTATTTTCTTTACTCTTTTGGCTAATCTCTTTAAATTTTTTTAAATCATTATTACTCCAATCCAATGATAATATTTTATTTTGTTTTTCTTTCTTTAAATTTATTTTTGATAGTAATGTGTTTACTGTATCTTCTAAATTATTTTCTGTTAATATAACAATCTCATTATTTTCATCCATATTTTTACTGATATATGGCAAACTTATCATTTCAAAATGATAATCACTTGCATAAAATGCACAACTTTTTTCTTTTGTTATATTTTTCATTACAAACATTCCTTTCAAACTCAAAAATCCTTACGGATTCATGAATTTCTTTATTTTGTTTACTGGTAAATTTTACCATTTTATTACAAATATGTCAATCATATTTCAATGAAACTCATCGTTTTTTTTCGACAATGTATATTTTTTCTTATTTTGTTAATACTTATCTTAAAGAATATTTTTGAAAAAAAGTTTATTGGAGGTAACTTATGAAAAAATTTTTAAAATTATTTAATCATTCCAAGGTAAAAATGGTAATCTTATTAACTTTTCTATTTTTTGTCTATACAACCATTTGTGCCATATCGTATGCAAATACGATATCGACTGATATTTCTGATTCTGTTTTTCGATTACATGTCCTTGCAAATAGTGACTCTGAAATTGATCAAAATTTAAAATATATTGTACGAGATAAATTATTAGATTATATGAATCAATTATGTACAAATTGTTCTTCTAAAGAAGAAGCTATCATGATTGCACATCAACATATTGAAGATTTTAAAAAAATTGCTTTAACTACCATACAAGATGAAGGATTTGACTATGGTGTCAATGTCCGCATTGGAAATTTTGAATTTCCAACAAAACATTACGGAGATGTCTCTCTTCCAGCAGGATATTATGATGCTTTAAGAGTAGAAATTGGTGAAGCTAAAGGACAAAATTGGTGGTGTGTCATGTTCCCACCATTATGTTTCACAGATGTTTCTTCTGGCATTGTTCCTGAAGAATCTAAGGAAGATTTAGAAGATGTTTTAACAGATGAAGAGTTTTCTATCGTTTCAGACAATGAAAATGATTTTGGTTTTAAAGTAAAATTTAAAATTTTGGAAATTCTTAACAATACAGGTTTAATTACTGCAAAAAAGTAGTTGCATTCTAGTTAGGTTTATGATATATTTTATGTTAGAATAGAGTGTTTATGATGTACACTCTATTTTATTTTTAAATCAATATTTATTGGGGGTATATAAATTGGAAAAATTAGTCGTAAAAGGACCCACACCATTAAAAGGAGAAGTAACAATCAGTGGTGCTAAAAATGCAGCAGTTGCTATATTACCAGCTACCCTTTTAATTGATGGTGTATGTACAATAGAAAATTTGCCAAATATTAGTGATATAAAAATATCTTGTACCATATTAGAAAAGTTAGGTGCTAAAATTACTTGGAATGATGAACACAGCATTACCATTGACACATCAAATATCATAACAACAAAAGCACCTTTAGATTTAACTAGTAAATTTAGGGCTTCTTACTATATTATTGGTGCTATGCTTAGCAGAAAAGGCGAAATCGAAGTTGGGATGCCCGGTGGTTGCAAATTAGGTGCTAGACCTATTGACCAACATATTAAAGGATTTGAATTACTAGGAGCAAATGTTACTGTAGAAAAAGGTAAAATTTATGCAAAAGCTAAAAAATTAAAAGGTTGCCCTATTTATATGGATATTGTATCCGTAGGCGCTACTATCAATGTGATGTTATCAGCAGTACTTGCAAAAGGAACTACTATTATTGATAATGCTGCAAAAGAGCCTCACATTGTGGATGTTGCAAACTTTTTAAATACAATGGGTGCTGATATTAGAGGTGCTGGTACAGATGTAATTAAAATTAATGGTGTAGAAAAATTACATGGAAACGCTACCTATTCTGTTGTTCCTGATCAAATTGAAGCTGGCACATTTATGTTAGCAGCTGTTGCAACAAAAGGTGATTTGTTAATAAAAAATTGTATTACCAAGCATTTAGAATCTATTACAGCAAAAATATTGGAAATTGGTGGTAATGTAGAGGATAATGGTGATAGCATCCATGTTTGGTGTAATAAAAGACCAAATAAAGCCATCATTAAAACTTTGCCATATCCCGGCTTTCCTACAGATTTGCAACCACAAATGGGTGTTGTTTTATCGCTTGCTAATGGGACAAGTACTATTAATGAAAGTATTTGGGATTCTAGATTTCAATACACAGAAGAGCTAAATAAAATGGGTGCTAAAATCACAGCTCATGGAAAGACAGCTTTTTTTGAAGGTGTTAAAAAATTATCTGGTGCACCTGTATATTCTTCTGATTTAAGGGCAGGCGCTGCTTTAGTTATTGCAGGTACTGCGGCCGAAGGTATCACAGAGATCTATAATTTAGAACATATTGATAGAGGTTATGAAAATATAGAGGAGAAATTCAGAAAAATAGGTGCCAAAATTGAAAGAGTAAAAGAATAACACATTACATTGATCGTTATATATAATAGGAAATCATATATAACTTAAATTACGTAACAAAAAGTGAAAATAAACAAAGGAAAGAGATAGATACGATTATGCTAAATTTTTGTAGTTTATATAGTGGAAGTAGCGGAAATAGTTTATTTGTAGAAACAGACAATACCAAATTATTAATTGATGCAGGTGTTAGTAGTAAAAAAATTGAAAAAGCTTTAAATGATATGCAAGTTGATCCTTGTACATTAGATGGTATTTTAATTACCCATGAACATTCTGACCATGTTCAAGGATTAGGAACATTTTCTAAAAAATTTGACCTACCTGTATTTGTCAATCAAGAAACATTAGATGCTATGCCAAAACAAAGAGATAAAATTGCAGATAAAAATATTAAAAAATTTAAGGTAGCTGAAAAATTTTCAATAGGAGATTTGGATATTAATCCATTTTCCATTCCACATGATGCCGCAAACCCTTGTGGATTTACAATTTTCAATAATGATAAGAAAATTAGTATTGCAACAGATATTGGTCATATGACAAATGATATCTTAAAACATTTAGAAGAAAGTTTATTTGTCATGTTAGAATCTAACTATGACCCTGAAGTATTAAAATGTTCATCCTATCCATTTTCTCTAAAATCTAGAATTGCTGGTCCTTCTGGACATTTATCAAATGAAATAGCAGGAAAGACAATTTCTTTTTTACTGAAATCTGGTTTAAAAAATGCTATGCTTGGTCATTTGAGTAAAGAAAGTAATTTTCCAGAATTAGCTTATAAAACCGTAATGGAAGAATTGATCGCTAACAATTATAACGAAAATTCTTTAATGTTATCTGTTGCTAGTAGAGATACACATAGTAAATTGATCACGATTTAAAATTGGATAAACTTTAGGGGCAATCCTTAAAGTTCGTTTCATTAATAAAGGAGTATTTTATGCTAAATATACATATTGTATGTATTGGGAAAATGAAAGAAAGTTATTTAAAAGATGCTATAAACGAATATTCTAAAAGATTAAGTAAATATTGTAAATTATCTATTTTAGAATTACCTGATGAAAAAATACCCGATAAATTAAATGAAAGTCTTTCTAATGAGATAAAAAATAAAGAATCTAATACCATATTAAACCATATAAAAAAAGATTCTTACATCATTTGTTTAGATTTAAAAGGAAAAGAACTTTCTTCTGAAGATTTTTCAAAAACTATAGAAGATTTGTCCTTACAAACAAGCCATATCACTTTTGTTATTGGTGGTTCTTTAGGACTTTCTTCTGATATATTAAAAAAGGCTCACCAAAAGATTTGCTTTTCAAAAATGACATTTCCTCACCAGTTAATTCGTGTATTTTTATTAGAACAACTTTTTAGAGGTTTTAAAATATCTAATGGTGAAACATATCATCGATAAATTTATATAATATTGTAGAGGAATAACATAGAAAAAAATATTTAATAAATATAGGGGCAAAAAATTTTTTAAATACTAATTATGGGGGAGTTGTTATATCCTCTACAAATTTAAAAACTTAATAAATTACGTATTATGATTCATATCATTTTTCATTTTTTTCTTTTTAGGATTTTATTTTGAATGTAATAATTTCGAAAATAAAATTTTAACAATCAGTTTTCTGATACTAAAAAATATTGAAATAAATATTAAAATTTTTAATAACATGTGATAAATTATCCTCACTAATCATTTTCCATTATTATACAGTATATGTAAAATATTGTCAAGAAAAACTTCACGACAAAAAACGACATATCACGATACTGGTCAAAATTCCAACAATATCTGCGGTTAAAGATGCTAGCAAAACAAATCTTGTTTTTTTGATTTTAACACTAGCTGAATAAACTGCTATTGTATATAAAGTTGTTTCTGTTGCTCCCATAATCACGCCTGCCATGATTCCTATTTGACTATCTACCCCAAAATTCTTCATAATATCTGTTGCAATAGCAATAGAGCTACTTCCCGAAATCGGTCTTAATATGGCAAGTGGCATAATTTCACTTGGAAAATGAACTATTTGTAATAGTGGATCTATGAATTTAATTACTATATCAATAACTCCAGAGCTTCTTAAAGTTCCTACTGCCAAAAATAGCCCTATTAGTGTAGGAAAAATATTAATCACAATTTTTATTCCCTCTTTTGCACCTTCTACAAATTTATCAAAAACTTCTTTTTTTTCTATCAATCCATATATGACAATCCATAAAATAATCATTGGCATAGCTAGGTTTGAAATGAAATTCACAAACTCTATCATAATTTCTCCCTCTTTTTAGAATAGTTAATGAGCAATTTGGTTACCGTAATTCCAGTAATGGCTGCACAAATTGTAGCAATCCATACAGGAAATATAATAGCCGTTGGGTTTTCAGAATGTAAAGAACTTCTTATAGCAATTATTGTTGTAGGAATGATTTGAATAGAAGCAGTATTTAATACAATTAGCATAATCATAGAATTACTTAATTCATTTTTATGTTTATTATCTTTTTGTAAAGTTTCCATTGCTTTTAATCCCAATGGTGTTGCTGCATTTCCCAATCCTAGAATATTTGCTACCATATTCATTGAAATTTCATTTTGTGCTTTTTGATTATTTTTTATTTCTGGAAAAAGGAATTTGATTACTGGTTTTAGCAATTTATTCATCATTTTCATGATATTTGTATTTGTGGCAACATTAATGATTCCGCTCCATAAACACATGGTTCCTAGCATGGTTATGCTTAAGTTTACTGCACTTTCTACACTATCAAATATACTTGTATTTAAATTTTGAAGATTTCCTGAAAAAATTGCATAAGAGAATGATATTATTATGAAAATTGGCCAAACTAAATTTAACATATTATCACCTAAATAATTTTATTCTAATATGAACTTTTTATTACTTTTTAATTGACCTTACATTCTATTTGTGATATATTATCAGTGTATGTAGGATTGTAAATTAACTTTTTAAGGGGGGATAAGCTATGAAGTCAACAGGGATTATTCGAAAAGTGGATGAATTAGGAAGAGTTGTTATTCCTATCGAAATCAGAAATCAATTTAATATTGCTGAAAAAGATCCTATTGAAATATATGTTGATGGTTCATCAATTGTACTAAAAAAATACGAACCAAATTGTATTTTTTGTGGAAATACGGAGAATTTAATGGATTATAATGATAAATTAATTTGTGAAGATTGTTCAAAAAAAATAAGTAAATTAAAACCAAATAAATAAGGGCTAAGCTCTTATTTATTTGGTTTTAATCTTGCTACCGTTCAGACCTTTCCATTTGAAAGCATATATATATAGTATATTTTTATGCGTTCGAATGCGACCGGTAATTTAATCTTTATTCATAAACTTCTGATATATTTCATTCTTGTTTACATTTCTATCTTTTGCAATTTGTTTAATAATCTCTTTTTTATTCCATCCTTGTTTCTCATAATACGCATAATGTTCCTCTAAGGATAATTGTGTCATTTGATTATCCTCTGTCTTTTTAGCTCCTTCTATTATCAGCACCATCTCTCCTTTTAGTTGTTTGCTCTTTTCAATTAAACTATCTATATTTTCTCTAATATATTCTTCATGTATTTTTGTTAATTCCCTTGCCAATACAATTTTTCTTTTTCCAATCACTTCTTTTAAATCCTTTAATGTTGCTTCCATTTTATGTGGTGCCTCATATAAAATGATAGTATTTGTTATATTTTTTATCTCTTCTAATTTCTCTTTTCTATTTTTTTTATTTAATGGCAAGAAACCTATAAAACTAAATTCTTTTGTATCTAACCCTGAACATATTAGTGCATTAACAAATGCACAAGCTCCCGGAATTGGTACAACTGTTATTTCCTCTTCTATACATTTTTTAATGATTTCCTCTCCCGGATCGCAAATTCCCGGTGTACCTGCATCAGAAACAAGTGCTATTTGTTTACCGTGCTTTAATTCTTGCATTAAAATGTCTGTTTTGACATCTTCATTATGCCTATGATAGCTTATTAATGGTTTTGCGATTTCTAAATGGTTTAACAATTTTAATGTGTGTCTTGTGTCTTCTGCTGCAACGATGTCTACTTCTTTTAATGTCTTAATGGCTCTTAATGTAATATCTTCTAAATTTCCAATGGGTGTTGCCACGATATATAAAATTCCTTTTTCATTATTTTCTATTTTTTTCATTTCTTGTCCTTTCTATTGTTTTTTATGTTACAGTTCAGTGTTCAACAGTATCATCTTTTTTCATATTACGTTTATTTTTTATGATAAATTTCTAAGATTTCATCTGTATAATGGTTATTTTCATCATAAATATATAAATTTTCTTCTAATTTTAAAAACGGATTTGCATTTTTTATGCCTTGTACTAGAACCAATTTTGATATTGCATGGATATGGGAATAAACAAATCGTATCCTTTTTGGTTCTATTTTATATTTTCGCATAAGAGATATTAAATCAACTAATCTTTCTGGTCTATAAACTATATAAAATTCTCCTTTATCTTTTAACATATCTTTCGAAATTTTTATAAAGTCCTCTAAATTTGCTTCTATCTCATGTCTAGAAATTAATTTTCTTGTATCTTCGTTTTGTATTCCTGTTTCCTTCTTTTTATATGGTGGATTTGTGACAATGGCATCAAAAGTATTTTTTTCAAAATGCTGATTTAAGTTTGTTATATTATCTTGTATCATTTTAAATTTATTTTCTAAATGATTTAATCGTATACTTCTCTTCGCCATTTCGTATACTTCTTCTTGCACTTCTATTCCTATGATTTCTGATAATTCTGTTTTTCCACATAATAAAGTAGCAATAATTCCTGTACCAGTTCCTAAATCTAGAACTTTGGCACCTTTTTTTATTTGTTTGGCAAAATCTGAAAGCAATATGCTATCTATTCCAAAACAAAATCCTTCTTTATTTTGAATGATTTTTAAATCTTTATATTCTAAGTCATCAATTCTTTCATTCTCTTTTAATTCAATATTTGGTTCCATTTTTTTGTCCTTTTCTATTTTTATTATTTCTAATTATATATTGAAAATGTTAAAAAGTAAACAAAATCCTAATTATTTAAGTTTGCTTACCTTAAACAGATGTGCCATTACTTTTAAAAAATGAATTGTGCTATATTTATATAAATCATATGCGTATACTTCAAAAATTCACATTTTTTTAAATATGAAATATATTATACTAAGCTTTTATTCAAAAATTTATTAAATAGGTGAATCATTATGGAAAAAAAAATCATTAAAAATATAGAAAATAGAGGCGGAAAATGTCCACCTCCTAAAAAGAAATTTAATTTTAAGTGTTGCAAAGATAATACGCTTAAATCTTTACATGAAGTCGAATATTTTTTAAATCATTTTCATCGATTTATCAAATATATTAAATTATATAAAATATTAAGATAATTACTATGTAAAGTTAGACTCATTATATCGTATTTTGAAACACTGCATAAGCGACCAAACGAACGAATGTGAGTACGATTGGAGCAACCTACGCTTATATTTTAATTTGTGGGTTACGACACACAAAGTGTAAAAAATACGATATAATGAATCTAACTTTGAATAGTAACAAATCATTTATTAATTTTTATTTTAAAATATAAATTTCACTAAATTCTTCATTTTCTTCTCCATCGATTAAGATTTTAATAGAATTTACTTCTGTTAATTGTGTCAAAGTTTTTACTAAACTATCTATTATATTTTGTTTTACTGTTGGATCTTCTTTATCATAATTTAAGAACTCATTTGAAAAATCCAAATATACCATATCTTTTTCTTTATAACATTTATTTAATTTTGTATTTTCCGGAATTAACTTTAAATATTTTTCATTTTTAGGTCCTTCAATTAACATATTCACTAATTTATCATAAGGGGTATTTATTATTTCTTTTATATCTACTAATCTTGCTTCTGGTGCCAATTCATTTGTCTCTTTTTCTAAGAAATATAAACTGACGATCGTTTGTCTATTTTGTTCTTCTGTGATTTCTTCCTCTGGTGTATACTCTTCTATTGTTGTTTCCTCTTCTTGTCCTTTAAAGTACTGGATAATGAAATATCCTCCTACTAAAATAACTATTAATAAAACTGTAAAAATAATCACTATTTTTTTATTCATATTGCTTTCTTCCTTTCATTTTTTATTCGTTTTATTTATTACCTATTGTATTATTTGTTTGTCCTTTTTAGAACATTTTAATTTATTTTTTAATCCATTTCCTACCTTTTGCGTTGCGAAACTTAAAATTTGCATAGTGTTTCCTATATGATAAAAACAAACGCCATATCGCTTTTACAACATTTTCCATTTGACAAAAGTGGCTTTTCCGTATACAATTAGGGTAAATTGGGATGTAAATTTTATATACAAAAAAGGAGTTTTTGTCATGAATAATAAAATGAATGAAATTTTACATGTTGGACTTGATGTTGGATCTACAACAGTCAAGATAATTGTAATGGATAATAATAAACATACTATATATTCAGATTATCGTAGACATTTTTCAGATGCCAAAAAAACCGTTTGTGAAGTCTTAGAAGAATTACTAATGAAATATCCTTCTGCTTCTTTCACAATCGCTTTAACTGGGTCTGGAGCAATGTCTGCTGCAAAATTTTTGGGAGTCGATTTTATTCAAGAAGTGGTTTCTTGTAAAAGAGTTATCGAGAAATATTTTCCAAGAACAGATGTTGTTATTGAATTAGGTGGAGAAGATGCCAAAATCATTTATTTTGATAATTCTATTGAACAAAGAATGAATGGAACTTGTGCTGGGGGTACTGGTGCCTTTTTAGACCAAATGGCTTCTTTATTACATACAGATACAGCAGGATTAAATGAACTAGCTAAAGGATATCAAACCATTTATCCTATTGCTTCTCGTTGTGGTGTTTTTGCAAAAACAGATATCCAACCTTTAATTAATGAAGGTGCTGCAAAAGAAGATATTGCTGCTTCTATTTTTCAAGCCGTTGTTAACCAAACGATTAGTGGACTGGCTTGCGGTAGACCAATTAGAGGAAATGTTGCCTTTTTAGGTGGTCCTTTAAGTTATCTTCCAGAATTGAGAAAACGTTTTATAGAAACATTACATCTAACAGATGATGAAATCATTATACCAGATGAAGCACATCTATTAGTTGCCAAAGGTGCTGCTTTAGATTCTTTTAACGCAGAGGTCATTACACCTAATGAATTAGAGAAAAAAATAGAGAATTTTAAAAATTCTCATGATACCACAACCGAACCTCTTGATCCATTATTTAAAGATGATGCAGAATATGAAGCCTTTAAAGAAAGACACAACAAAGCAACTGTTCCATCAAAGTCATTAGAAAACTATGAAGGAGATTGTTTCTTAGGAATTGATGCAGGTTCTACAACTACAAAACTTGTATTAATTGATAAAGATGGGAACTTATTATATTCCCTATATAGTAGCAATGAAGGAAATCCATTACAAAGTGTTATGGATATGTTAAGAAAATTATATAGCGTATTACCTGAAAAAGCAGTTCTAAGATATAGTGGTGTTACAGGTTATGGAGAAAAATTAATCCAAACAGCTTTAAATGTCGATTTAAATGAAATTGAAACCATTGCCCATTATACAGCTGCTAAAACATTTGAGCCAGATGTTACCAGTATTGTCGATATTGGTGGGCAAGACATGAAATATATTCGTATTAAAGATGGTTCTATTGATAATATCATGTTAAATGAGGCTTGTTCTTCTGGTTGTGGTTCTTTTATAGAAACTTTTGCAAAAAGTTTAAATTTAGAAATCTCTGAATTTGTAAAAGAAGCTATCAAGTCAAGAAGACCTGTTGATTTAGGCTCAAGATGTACTGTATTTATGAATTCAAAAATCAAACAAGCACAAAAAGAAGGCTATTCTGTTGGAGATATTTCTAGTGGATTATCTTATTCTGTTATCAAAAATGCGATTCAAAAAGTTATGAAAGTTCGAGATGTTGAAACTTTAGGAAAACACATTGTTGTTCAAGGTGGTACTTTTTATAATGATGCTGTTCTTAGAGCTTTTGAACTAATTGTTGGTAAACATGTGGTAAGACCAAATATCTCTGGATTGATGGGCGCTTACGGAATGGCTTTACTTTCAAAAGAACAATATGAAGCCAATTTAGATATGGAATATACTTCTACAATTCTAAAAACAGGTGAATTAGATAATTTAAAAATAAAAATTACCCACACCCATTGTAATAACTGTGAAAATCATTGTAAATTAACGATTAATAAATTTAGCAATGGACAAATTCATGTAACTGGTAATCGTTGTGAAAAAGGTGCCGGTATTATTACAAAATCTAAAAATTTACCAAATTTAGTACAATACAAATATGAAAGACTTTTTGACTATACTCCATTAGAGGAACAATATGCAACCAGAGGAACTATTGGAATCCCTAGGGTTTTAAACATGTATGAGGATTATCCTTTCTGGTTTACCTTCCTTACAAACTTAGGATTCCGTGTTGTTATATCTGAAAAAAGTACTAGAAAAACTTATGAAAAGGGCATGGAATCTATGCCTTCAGAATCTGTTTGTTATCCAGCTAAACTCTCACACGGACATATTGAAAGTTTATTAGAACAAGGCATTAAAACCATTTTTTATCCTTGTATGCCATATTCTAGAAAAGAATATGAAAAAGCGGATAACCATTATAACTGTCCTATTGTTATTTCTTATTCTGAAGTGTTAAAAAATAATGTAGAAGGATTAAAAGATCCTACTGTAAAATTCTTAAACCCATTTTTACCTTTTGATAAGAAGAACTTAGTAAAGAAAATATTAGAATTAGATGAATTTAAGCAATATAACTTTACAAAAGAAGAATTAAATGAGGCTGCTGAAAAAGCAGAACAAGAATATCAAAAATGTAAAGAAGACATCCGTAGAAAAGGTGCTGAAACCGTAAAATACATAGAAGAAAATCATTTAAAAGGTATTGTTTTAGCAGGTCGCCCATATCATGTTGATCCAGAAATTAATCACGGTATTGATACCTTAATTACTTCATTAGGCTTATGTGTGTTAACAGAAGACAGTATTTCAAACCAAACAGAAGTAAAAAGACCTATTCGTGTTGTTGATCAATGGGTATTCCATGCTAGACTTTATGCAGCTGCCGACTTTGTAGGAAAACATGATTGTTTAGAATTAGTACAATTAAACTCTTTTGGATGTGGTGTAGATGCTGTTACAACAGACCAAGTAGAAGAAATTTTATCTAGCTATGATAAAATGTACACACTCATTAAAATAGATGAAGTCAATAACTTAGGGGCTGTTAGAATTCGTATACGTTCATTACTGGCTAGTATGAATAAGCGTGAAAAAGAAAAGAGGGAAAATACTTCTACTGGTGATTATGAACAACATAAAAAGATATTTACAAAAGACATGAAAAAAGACTATACTATCTTAATTCCACAGATGGCACCAATTCATTTTGAATTATTAGAAGCTGCCGTGCAATCTAGTGGATACAAAGTAGAGTTATTAAGAGAATGCACACCCAAAACAGTTGAAACAGGTCTAAAATATGTAAATAATGATGCTTGTTATCCATCTATTTTAGTTACAGGACAAATGATTGAAGCACTTCAATCTGGTAGATATGATTTAAATAAAACGGCTTTAATTATGTCGCAAACTGGTGGAGGATGTAGAGCAACGAATTACATAGGATTCATTAGAAAAGCTCTAAAAGATGCAGGCTTTGAAAATATACCCGTTATTTCCTTTAATATTGTTGGTATGGAAAAAATGCCCGGCTTTAAATTGACCGTTCCCCTAATTGAACGTTTGTTAAAAACAATTTTATATGGTGACTTATTACAAAAAATGTTAACAAAAAATAGAGCCTACGAAAAAAATAAAGGGGAAACACAAAAATTGTTTGATGAATGGATGGTAAAATGTAAAAAGTTACTTCAAAAATCTTCAAATAAGGAATTTAAACAAAGCATTTATGATATTGTCAATGACTTTGAAAAAATAGAATTAGATACCTCTATCGAAAAACCTAGGGTTGGTATTGTTGGAGAAGTTCTTATCAAATATCATCCATTTGGAAATAATCATGTTGCTGATTTATTAGAAAAAGAAGGTGCAGAAGTTATTTTACCTGACTTTATGGGATTTGCTAAATTTATGGCTACACATAAGATTACTTTTAACAACTTATTAAATATAAATAAGACCTCGTCAAAGATTATGAAAGCTGCTATTAAATTAATCGATATCTTAGAAAAAGATATGAAATTTGCCTTAGCAAATTCTAAAAAAGGCTATTTACCACCTTGTGATATTTGGCATTTGGAAAGTAAAGTAAAAGATGTCTTATCAATAGGAAATCAAACTGGCGAAGGCTGGTTCTTAACAGCTGAAATGATTGAATACATTGAACATGATATTCCCAATATTATTTGTGTGCAACCATTTGCTTGTTTGCCAAATCATGTTGTTGGTAAAGGTGTTATTAAAACCATCCGAGAAAAATATCCTGATGCAAACATTTCTCCAGTGGATTATGACCCTGGTGCTAGTGAAACCAACCAAGCAAATAGGATTAAATTATTAATGACTGTTGCAAAGGATAATTTAAAAACAAAACAAGCTAGAAAAGAAGCGATCGAGAAGGAAAATATACCTGAAGTAGTACCACATACAGATTCAGTTCAGAAAGAGAAAGAAGAAACTTTAAAAAATTAATCAGTTAAATTTGACATATTTTCTAAATTGTTGTATACTATGTATAGAAAGAAATTTTAGCTAAATCTTTCATGAAAAGTCATTAAAAAATAGAGGAAGTTGCCACTTCCTCTATTTTTTCTCCTTATTTATGTATTGTAAAATTTCTAAAAGTATTAGGAGCTTTAGTATTTTTGCTAAATCCTTCATCGAAAAATCACCTCCTTTATGAAGGTGGTTCAATTTTATAATAAATATTTACTCTATGCAATATGTTTATATATATTTACACATAAAATTTATCTTCTTTTCATTATATTACTTTGTTTTATGTAATTTCTTTCATGTTATTTATTTGTTTCTTAGCAATCTCATATCCAATCTCATATAACTCCTCTATCTTATCCATATCTAATAATCCTATTTTTTCTGTGGGTATTTCTAATAAATAATCTGTTCCTTCCCATTCATAATTTGCCAATTCATTAGACAGAAGACCAATAGACCTTGCTGCCACATCAATAATATTCATGCAACACGCTTTATCAAATTTTTCTTTAAATACAACACTAATGACTTTATCTGTACCAATTTCTTTTAACTCTCTCCATGGTGTATTCTCTCGAACTCCCCCATCTATTAAACTTGTATGATTAAATTCACAAGGTGAAAATACTACTGGATAACTGCAACTTGCTCTTACTGCTTTTCCTATATTTATATGATTTATAAAAATTGTATTAGATAAGTATCTCTTATCATTCTTATAAGAGCTAAAACACGTAACTTTTCCATTGTATAAATTGACAGTAGGAATTATTAAAGGAATTTGAATTTCAGAAATATCTTCTATATGTTTTTCTTGACTCATATTGTTTATCAATTTTTCAATTTCTTTTCCACTATTTAGTCCATCAATGATGATTTTTCTTTTAAAAATTAGTCCATATATAAGTTTTAATATATTCCAAAAATTTACATATTTTATTCTTTTACAATATTTTTTAAATATTGTATATATTTCATCAGAATGAAATCCCATGGCATATAAACTCGCTACAATGCTTCCTGAAGATGTCCCGGCTATACTATCTATTTTTATATTTTCCTCTTCTAGTGCTTTCAATACGCCTATATGGGCTGCTCCTTTTACGCCTCCACCAGATAAACTTAATCCTAACTTCATTTGATCACCTAGAATAATATATGCAATCTCTACTAAAAATGATTTTATTTTAATAGTGAAGATAATTCTTTTTTAATGTTATTAAAACTTTTTTGCCTTTTTCTTACATCTTAATTTTTCTTGTTGCTTCCTTCTTTTTTTTGTGCTATGATGTATTAGAAAGGATTATTAAAATGGATAAAAATTATTATGAAATATTAGAAGTTGATAGAAATGCATCACCTGAAATTATAGAAAAAGCATATAAGACTTTAGCAAAAAAATATCATCCTGATTTACACGATGCTACTCATAAAAAAGAAGCAGAAGAAACATTTAAAATGATTAATGAAGCTTATGAAATTTTGTCAAATCCTGATCAAAGGTCTTTATATGATCAAAGATTAGAAGATACTATTATATCTCAAGATAAATATGATGAAATGTATGAACAAAATCAAGTTTTGAAAAATAAGTTAAATGATTTGCAACAACATATGTATAATGAACATAGTTCTTACCAAAATGAAAAACAATTTGGAGGAACTCATCAAAATAGTGCACATAATTTTAATGAATTTTCTCAAGATGAACAATACCAAAGGAAATTGGAATATGAACAACATATAAAACAAGCAAGAAATCAAGCTTATCATGATGCTTATATACAAGATTTAAAAAATAGAGGATATAAGATACGATATAAAAAATCTTTCTCAGATTATGTAAAATCACTTATTGCACTTGCAATTGTCATTTTTATTTTATTTATTGTATTTCAGCTTCCTTTTGTAAAAAATTATTTTATTGAATTATACAATACAAATTCTGTTTTTAGAGTAATCGGAAATATATTTATAAATATCTTTATTTAAAAAAAAGGAATATCAATTTTTGTCTATTGATATTTCTTTTTTATTATATTATTTTTTTAAATAATTTATTTTTCTTAATTTGTTTTTTTACATATCTGTCCAGTATGAATAGCAATATTGTAAAAAATATAAAAATTATCAGCATGACTATATTAATGTTCACATTTTTAAAAATATTATATGTATACATTAAAAGTAATATTATTGTAATTGTCCATATATATTGAAATATCTTATTTCCATTTTGTTTAAATATTTCTATTTCT
The DNA here is from genome assembly GCA_946500615.1 of uncultured Clostridium sp. Taxonomy (GTDB): domain Bacteria; phylum Bacillota; class Clostridia; order TANB77; family CAG-508; genus CAG-269. The sequence continues at coordinate 28,347 of CAMMWP010000017.1, forward strand.
GAATTCCAATTTAAAATTGGTCGTTTCGTATCTACAATTAACATTATATAACTATTTAGAACTCCTAAAGTTATGCATATTGGTAATATACACAAAATTTCTCTCCAAGTAACTGATATGAACATAATTTTAATCGCAATTAATAAGATGATAGAAATTAGACCATTTACAATGCATTGCGGTACATTTTTTAAGATAAACTGCTTGTATATATCAACAGGTATATATTTCATAAATATTGCATTTTTTCCTTGCCTTGAAATTGCTGTCATGGAAATATTACTAAATGAAAATAAAATTTGTGTAATTCCAGCAATAATTGCTACGCCTTCCAAAGTTAATTTTAAATCTGCCATTAAAATATATAATTCTTGATTTTTTTCCATTACATAAAATCGGAAAGATAGCACCAAAATAATTAACATCATTATTGTTATACAGGCTGGATAAATTGTTTGCATAAAAAATGTTGTATTTCCAAATAAGTTTTTAAATTCATTTTTTATATATGTTTTCGATGTACTTTGTAATTTGCATGCATTTTCAATTTCTATTTTTGTTTTTTTCTTTGATTTATAATATTCCATTGTTTTTAGTATATTTTTTATATAAACTTTATTACCTAAAAATATTAATATTGCATACATAATTATATAAATTCCTAATACTTCTAGTAAATTTATTAGTATATCCTGTTGTTCTAGTATTTGTATTAATGGATTTACAATAATCAAACTATGATTTATATTTTCAAACACAGTTTTAAAGTTAACTCCTACCTCTTCATAATTTATATTATTAGATAATACACCTTTTATAAAAAATATTTCAAATAGAACAATAATTCCTATAAAGACTATAGTAGTTATCAACTGAAAACCATTTCTATTCTTTACTTTTTTCATAAAATTCATAATAATTAGAAAAATGATACTAGTCAATGCTACTGGTAAAATAGGTAATAACAATAATACAGGTACAATTAGAATATAATATAAATAACTAGCCATTGTAGATGTTCCATACAAGATTAATGGTACCAATAAAAATATCGTTTCTGTCAAATATAATATATTTGACATTGTTTGCATTCTTGATAATAATAATTCTTTTGACTTTATTGGAAATATTAAAAAATATTCTAAATCTTTAGAAAAATATAAAATATTCATACAAGCAATAATCGTCTGCATAAACATAATAATCATAACCAACCCAAAAATTATATCCAAAAATATATGTGTCTGTCCATAATCTTCTAAAAAATTCAATATTTCATTACTTAAATATGTAATTGCTATAATAACAACTAGGAACAACCATACATATATAGATTTTTTATTAATTCTTTTTTTCTCTTTATCTATTATATTAAATGTTTCCAAAAAATTTCTAGTGGATATTTTCGTCAACAATATTATATTTTTAATCATCACTTATTATCTCCATAAACAATTCTTCCAATGAGTTATTTTCTTTCATTTTTTCTCTTAACTCATCTAGTTTTCCTACAAATACAATTTTTCCTTTATTAATAATGGCTACTCTATCACATAAATTTTCTGCTACTTCTAATATATGTGTAGAAAAAAACACGACATTTCCTCGTTTTGCATGTTCTTTCATTAAGATCTTTAGATCGTAAATTGCTTTCGGATCTAATCCTGTAATTGGTTCATCTAATATCCAGTTTTTAGGGTTATGCAATAAAACGCCAATGATAATAATCTTTTGTCTCATTCCATGTGAATAACTTTCTATTTTCTCATTTAAAGCCTCTTCTATCTCAAATTTTTTAGATAGTTCCCTTATACATTTTATTCTTTGTTCTTCCTCTACCCTGTATATATCTCCTATAAAATTCAAATATTCAATTCCCTTTAAATTTAAAAACATGTCTGGATTGTCTGGGGTAAGTCCAATATTTTTTTTAGCTTCATATGGTTCATTCTTTATGCTTTTTCCATCAATAAGAATATCTCCCTCATCTATTTCTAAAATGCCTGTCATCATTTTTATTATGGTTGTTTTCCCTGCACCATTTGGTCCTAAAAATCCTAATATTTCTCCATCCTTAACCTCTAAACTTAAATTATTAATGATTTTTGCTCCTTTTATATAAGATTTAGATATATTTTTTATTTCTATCATATTTCCTCCTATGAATTAATGCTAAATGAAATAACAAAATCTGTTTCTTCTAACAATTGCATAATAACAGTTATCTGTATTGTTGAAGCATCTTTATTTTCTATATCCTTTAATTCTATATTCTGTATATATGTGTTTCCTTCTTTATTTAACTCTTTATATTCTACTTCATAATGTGATGAACAATATTCTCTCATATATTTTTCAAAATTTTGCTCCTGTTCAAATGTATTTTCTCTAAAGGTTTCATCTAATACATTATAAGCATTTACATAATCTCTGTTATTCAACATTTCTATCCACTTATCTACATTTAGCATTACCTTTTCTTGTGAATCTGATTTTTGATACTCCTCTATAAATTTTTCAGCTGGTATTGTATATGTATCCATTCTAACTTTAAACATCATTGTTGCGTCTTCATAAAATTCATATGTGTGGTTAAATTGGTCTTTTAAAACATATTTTGTCCCTATACCATTTCTATCCAATAAATATTTAGTTGCACGCATTTTTGCAATTTCTTCTTTATTTTTCTGTACATAATTATAAAAATTTTCTTCATTTTCAAATCTTTTTATCTTATATTCTTCGTCCAAATAGTTATTATATATAATATCAGGATATTTTAATGTCATACTTGTGAAAAAATCCATATATATTTTTACTAATCTTTCTATAGAAATCATTTCTAAATAATATTTATTATACAAGTTTTGTTCTATTTTATTATCTGTTTCTTCTACTGAAATCATATCTATATTACCTTCAACTTCATCTACAGGCTCAATTGAAAATGTTTGATTTTGATTATCTATTCTAATTATATAATATTTTTCTTCCAATTGAAAATTATTTATATTTTCAATATATACATTGGCAATATATGTCACAATATTTTCTTCATATCTTACTTTTATTTGGATTGGAATCAAGTTATATTCATAGGTAATTAATGGAATTTCTTCATTATATTGCGTATCTATATGATTTTTCTTTACATATGTTTCATCTAACAATGCTAAAATTGCTTCTTTTTGTTCTTCCTTACTTGTTAAACTTAATGTATTCTGCTCTATATTCATACCTTCATAATAAGACAAACATTGTAAATATTTAGCCAATGCGTTTATTACTGTATAAAACATATTAGAATCATTTACAATTTGAAAACCATTCTCATTAGATTCATATGTCAATCCTATGTCAAATTGTTCATCTTCTTCTGTTTGATCATTTTTATTATCTTTTTGTTGTTTTATTATCATCACAATTATAGCAACAATTGCTATAACTGTGATTAATAATATAATACATATATTCCTTACTTTTTTATTTATTTCCATACTTTTTCTCCTAATTGGTAATTCTAAATACATTAGTAAATTTGCCTGATGCACCTGATGAAATTTTAACCACATCTCCGGTCTGAGGTGCATGGATATATTGATCATTTCCCAGATATATTCCCATATGTGATTCTCTCCAAACAATATCTCCTGGTTGTGCTTCACTCCAAGATATTTCTTTACTTGTACCTAAATATGGTATATATCCATATGTACTACGTGGTACTGAAATTCCAATTTGTTCATATGTCCATTTTACCAATCCTGAACAATCAAATTTATCCGGTCCTGTCGCTGCCCATTCATATGGGCATCCTAATTTTGTTTTTGCTATCTCTACTATTTCAGAATTTCCTTCTATAGGTTCAAAATCTTCTGGTGTCATTGTATCATATTTTTCTAAATCATATTTTTCAATAAATTCCTCATATAAATAGACATCATATGTTCTTACACCATCAGGTCTTGAAATACTTCCATCTTGGTAAACAGCATATCCTGATATAGCAATTCTTCTCAATTGTTCTTTTGGTCCCAAATTTTGTGGTATACAATCTAATACACCATGTGCTGAGTAAGTCGATGTTACATGGAAGTTTCTTCCATGGTCATATATCGAATTTTTCAAACTATCATATACTCTAAATCCAGAAACACCACCTTCAGAGGCGTTTAAGTTTACTACTTCACCTGACCAATATTCATTTGGTCCAGCTCCTCCACCTTTCATCCCAAAGAAGTTTTTGTATTGAACGGCTATATTATCTTTTCCCCATCCTGATTCTATAATTGCTTGTGCTATAGTTACTGATGCATATATTTGATGTTGTTGCATGTCTATAACAGCATAAGGTGCCACAGCCTTGATAAAGTCTTCTTGACTTCCCGTTCCATCCCAATCACCATAATTTCCATCTATATTTGTAAATGATTCCGGATCATAAATACTAAAATCAAATGGTTTATCTGGATCCCAATACTTTGAATTTCCTGATGCCTTAAATAACAAATATTTTGTTATATCAACCATCGTATCTGCTGTCTTATCATTTCCTTCTAATAAATCAAATAACCACTCTGAAGCTCCTAAAATATGATGTTTTGCCTTTCGATTTGTTCCTTTTAGCAATATTGTTACAAAATTTGGCTCTGCTGCGTTCTTATCTGTTTTTTCTTGCATATCAGATGGTGAAGAAATATATTTAGTTGTATCTGTTTGATTTGTAATTTCTTCTGTTATCTCAAATACTCCATGCCATACATTACAAGTTGTATTAACCCATGAACTAACAATCGTATTTCCTTGGCTAATCAAAGTATTTCTTTCTGATTCTAATGTTGCTGCTCCATCTCCATTTCTATCTTCTTGTATTTGTTCTGGATTTCCATAATCTACATTTTCTAATGTATTTTGTCCTCCACTTTGTTCTTCTCCAATTTGTGTTCCTTTATACTCATACTCTTTTACATATTTTACTATCCATACATCTGCCTTTGTTAAACTAATATCTAATGTATTTGTGGTTCTTATAGTTGTTCTAGTTGTACTACATGGTGTTGGATATTCTTTAGCCACAAAACCATTTGTTTTAGAGAAATTCTTTGTTTGTACACTGCCTGTTACTTCTCCACTCTCTGTTATTTCCTGATAGTGTACACTTCCTTCTACATTTATTGTTTGTACTTTTTCTTTTCTAGTATAATTATATTTTTCTTTTTTAGTATGTACATTCAAATTATCATGTATTGTAATTTCTATTTGGCTAGCATACACTAAATCTGCTAAATCTAATACAAAATCTTGATCTTCACTATGAACTAATAAGTCCCACAAATAATCAAATGGCATTGTATATCCACTTACGAAATCTTGATAATTTATTTTTTGTGTTGTCATTGATAGTGTTGTATTATTACTTGCTTCTACTTGTGAATCATTTGTTTCTACTATCACTTGTGTTTTGTTCCAAGTAGCTACAACAACACTATATGCATTTTGATTTTGTGTTGTCCCAGTATTCACCTGTCCTAACTCTTTATCCAAATATTTACTATTATAGTCTTCTAATGTAACATTACTTTCCACTAGATATATTTTTGCTCCGCTTGTATATGAACCATATGGTGCTGCATTTAGAGTAGACTGATCCACATTTGCATATACATCTACTTGATTATTTGACAAACCTCCTCCTGTATCTGTTACATAAAAAAACTTTCCATTTGCATATGATCCTTCTCCACTTTCAGCTGTTTCTATATAAATTACGCAATTTTTATATTGCTGCAAATCTTTCATAGCTACTTGTCCATCTGATAATTCGTATCCTATTGCATTTAGCTTTCCACCTTCCATTGCAGAACCATCTCCATTATAGAAAGTTACTTTTCCATTATCTGTTATTAGTTGCATATCTACAGTTGATGGTTCCTCATCATTATTATCGTCGTTTTCTTCATTTTCGTTATCTTCTTCTCCGCCAGATATAATTTTAGTTGGACTTCCTGATTGCCATCCCCATCCTAGCCATCCAGTTCTACCATCTACCATAAAACCATAATTTTCTTGCCATGCAACCCACTCTTGTAAAGATTGTGTTCTAATTCCACTACTAACACTATCCATTACTTGTCCATTGCCTATATAAATTCCAACATGTCCTGCTCCGTATGCTCCTGTTCCAGTTCCATAAACAGCAGCTCCTATTGGTATATTATCCATTTGTGTTGATACAACATTTGCTCTATATGCGTCAACTGCTTTTGGATATGCTACATCGCCTAAACCTGCATTTGCATAAACAGCTCTTACCCAAGCTTGACACAAACTTGCTCCCGGCCATGGGGTTATTTGCGCTGCAGCTATAATTCTTTCTGATATGTCTGTTACAATATCACTTCCATTATATTGTAAATTATCAGTTGCACCACTTCCTATTGTCATATTTTTTTCTATTGTAAAATGTGTTAATGCATTTTGCCTAGCAGTTTCATCTCCAGTAGTACAATATATTTCTATCCAATTATAAAAAGTATCACTATCTACATATGACATTGTAGTAGTTGCTCCATCATTTTGGGCTCTCTTAAATTTAATAATTCCTTGTACATCTGTAGAATTTATGTTCCTGTTAATTGCATTCCAATCTATTGGATCATCTGGATTTGGTCTTAAATCAGGATAATTTGTTACAATTTCAGCATTCATTAATTTTAATAATTCTTCTGGTCCATCTAAATATAAATCAACTCTACTTCCTTCTTCCATTAATTTATCCCATAATTCTTGAGCTGACATATTTGTAGATATTTTTCCATCTGAATCTATAGATGTATTTCCTGTATATTGTCCAGCTGCATATTGTGGATTAGCCCAATTCCCTTCTTCATATGTTCCATCATGCTTTTTTACAACATATACAGCCGCTGATATAATAAGAAGAATTATCAATACTAAAGGTAGGACTAATTTAATGGCTCGTTTTACAATATTTTTCAAATTTTGCTTTATTTTTTGTAATTTATCATTCATATTAGCTCCTATATTTTTATATTTCTACCCCAATTGAATTATTATATTTAGGTGAATTTGTTTTATAATTTAATATCATTCTAGAAAAGACTAATTTGTTTATTTTCTTTTCTGAACCATATTTACTGTAATATTTTATTTCTATTTCTTTTGTTTCTCTCGGATTAAGTTCTAATTGTGTTTCATCGATTTCATGTGTATATGCTGAATACTGAATACCATTTTTATCTTCAATATACATTGCATTTATATCTTGTCTATCATCTAAAATGATATTATTTTCTAAGTTATTTTTCACACGTATTTTAAAAATTTGATAATCCATATATGTTTTTTGTTGCAAAACTTCTATTTGAATTCCATCTTTTTCGTTAGTTTTATTAATATCTTTCTTTCCTATATAATTATTAATATTTAATTTATATTGATTAGCTTCTTCTACTACAGTTATATAATCTTGTTTTGTATTTTCTTTTGTATATTTCCCTGTTGATAGAAAATCATCGTTAATTTTTACCTTATAAATATTACCAATCCAGTTTTCAACACTTATATTTTTTCTATTATTTTTAAAAACTTTCTCATAATATGCTTCAGCAAAGACTTCTTCTGTTGAATACATCTCTTGTCTACAATCTTCTGATAACAAAGCATATGCTTCTGAAATTTGTTGATTATTGCAATACTCTATAAACATATCTATTGTATCTACTTGCGATAATTGAGATAAAGAAAGCTTTTCTCCCGTAATAGTTGACTGTGTTTCATCTAAAGTAACACTATTGTATTCCTCTATTTTGTCTGAATTTTGAAGTTGATTTATTGCTTGTAACTTTTCTTCATTATCTACCTTACTCCAATAGTTAAATAGTTGTATAATAATTATTACTAACGCAATAATTCCTATTGTCTTCCATATTACTTTTCTATTTTGGTTATACCATCTAATGAATCTATTCATTGGCACTCTCCTTGCTCTATATTCTGTGATAAAAAATCTTTTTCATCCTTTTAATTATTTTTTAAGCTTTTCATTAATATCATAGCAAGCCTTTCTCTTTGATTTCTTTAATTTTATTCACTATCCATCTTAGTTATTTTATGAATAGAAACTATATGACTACAAATCCTATTATCTATTTATAACCATATAGTTCCCTCTTGTATATCGCTATTGTAAATCCTTCTTTAGCCCATCTAATTTTGTTGTCATTCCTGTAATTAAATTTGCTTTATCATTTGCTGCTTTTTTTGTAACACCACTTTTTTCAAATTTTTCTGCATAACCACCTATTATATCTTTTTTATCTTTATTCTTTTGTCTATCTATATCTCCATATTTGTCATAAGCATCAAAAACTAATAATGCATCGTTAAAATTAATGTTATCGTTCTTTTCTTGCAATTTTTCTAAGGCTGCAATATCTTTTTCGTTTGTAATTTCATTTTGTAAATATTTATCGATTTTTCCAGTCTTATATAATTCTTTTGCTTTTTCATATCCTAAATATTTTTCTAAATTCGTCCTTTTTTCAGAATTCTTTTTCCACTTTTTCATATTTTCTTCTGCAATGTGTTGATCATATTTGTCTCCCCAATATGCTCTTTCTCTTGCAATTTGTGTTGCTGACTTTGTCCTTGTTGATTCTTCTAAGTTTATTATTGAAGAGCCTAAACCAGCTCCTGCTCCTGCTGCTCCTGCTGTAAAACTAACAGCCTTACTTAGATCTCCTGTTGCTATACCTACTGTTGCGCCTATTGCTGCCGCTGTTGTTCCCAATGCCACTCCTGCTGCACCTTTTACTGCACCTTTTGCTACACCTCTAATAACTTTTGGTGCTATTGATCGAATTTTTCTACCTGCTTGTTCTGCTGTTAGTTTAGCAGATCTACCCATTCCTGCTCTTACCTCTTGAGGTGTTAATTTAGTTTTATTATTTTTACTTTTATGGTATATTTTTCTTCTTCCAGTTGGCTGCGTATCATTTCCTTGCTGCGTATTATTTTGTTGTCTTATATTTTCGCCCCCATCCTGTTCTTGCTCTTGTTGCCTAACATTTTTGTCTTCTGCCTGTTCTTGTCCTTGTTGCCTAACATTTTTGTCTTCTGCCTGTTCTTGTCCTTGTTGTCTAATATTTTTATCTTCTTCCGGTTGTCTTCCTTGTTGTCTAATATTTTTATCTTCTTCCTGTTGCTGTCCTTGTTGTCTAATATTTTTATCTTCTTCCTGTTGCTGTCCTTGTTGTCTAATA
>CAMMWP010000018.1 GCA_946500615.1 uncultured Clostridium sp.
CTGTTTGTTCTTTGCTTTCTGTTGCTTTTGTTAAAATTCCATTATCTCCTGTTAATGTTGCAATGCTTACACCTGCTAAAATTAATAACACAATGATTGTAATGACCAATGCGATTAAGGTAATACCATTATTCTTTGTTCCTCTTTTTTTCTTTAATTTCTCCATTTTTAACTTTCTCCTCTCTTGTTTTCATTTGTTATGTATTCTTTGGTTTTATGTTTTTCGTTCCTAGAGTTCTACTTTTTTATTTCTAAACATTCTGTTTTCCTTTTTGTAAATAGTATCTACATTTTCTTTCTTTTTTATTCAAATAATGGTATTTACTTTTCAATGTCCATACTTTTTACAAAAATATTTTTTAGATATTTTTATTGTACTTATATTTTAGAAATAAGTCAATGCATTATCGTATTTTATTTCTTGTTTTTGCTTAGATTTCTAGACTCTAAGAAGATTGTTCAATAGATGAAACCATTGATATTATTGACATTTTCGTATATTTCCCTATCTTGAAATTTTATAATGCTAAAATATTTCTTATGTATTTTTTCTTTTAAAAATTTTTATATTTTTATTGACTTTACTATATTCTATTGTTAAAATTAAAACATAAAAAATCTTCTTAGAGTCTAGAACTTAGCGAAATTTTTATGTATCAAGTTTTATTTTTTCACTATTTTTTCTTTTATATCACTTAAAAAAATCCATATTCTAAAATAAATTTAAAAAATCCCATTATCCCCTTGAATTTATTTTCCATTTAGTATAATATATAAAAGTAATAAAAGAGATTCACATAGGAGGATATAGAATGCCAAGAAAAACGAAAGAAACAAATGAAAAAACAAATGCACTTATATCAACAAAAAAAGCAGATACGGTAAAAAAAGAAACAGCAACAAAAGCAACAAAAACCACAAAATCCGTTACTAAAAAAACGACTGCAAAAAAAGATACTGTTGCAAAAGCCAAACCAGATGCAAAAAAATCATCTAGCACAAAAAATGTAGCAAAAAAGACTTCTGCTACTGTTAAAAGTGTTGCCTCAGCAAAAGCTACTACAGCAAAAAAAGTAGCAACTACAAAAAAGAAATCAGCCACCACATCTACGTCAAAAAAAGTATCTGCAAAAACAGCAACGAAAAAAGCTACTACAAAGAAAACAACCATATCAAAAAGAAAAAACAGTAAAACAAAAAAAGCAAAAGTAGATATTGTAGAATATTATGACTTACCATATCGCTACAATCAAACAGTTGTAAAAGTATTGGCGCAAACTCCTAACAATCTGTTTATTTATTGGGATATTTCTGATAAAGATAGAGAAAACTATAAAGCACAATATGGTGAAAATTTTTTTGAAACAACCAAACCAGTTTTAATCATCCATAATACTACGATGAATTATAGTTTTGAAATAGATATTAATGATTTTGCAAATAGTTGGTATCTTCATGTAAATGATGCCAAATGTGATTATACAATAGAATTAGGTAGACGTCCCATTAAAGAAAATCCAAAAATTACTACAGATTATATTTATATATCTACTTCTAATGATATTGAAGCACCAAATGACCATATTTTATTTAATAAAGAACAAAAAATGGTATATTTTAGAAATGTAAAAACCGGTGTTCAAGTTGAAAAACCAATTTCAGCAAATATTTCCTTCATTAGAAATATGGGAAAAATATATAATATATATGATATATACAAAGCAATTTATCAAAATGAACATATTGAAGAAATTTACGATATATCAAATCCTTCTTCTGGTAATCCCACATCTGGAAGTCTTTCTTCAAAATTCAAATAATTTTGAGACACTTTATGATTGCCATTCAAAAGTGTCTCATTCATTTTTAATACATTACAAATAGAATATAAGCTGATAAATGATGTAAAAAATATTAATACATTCATACATACAACAAAATAAAAACACTATTTAATAATATAAAAGGAGAATTTAGATGCAAGAGAAAAAAGGATATGTCAGTTTTGTTCTTCATGCACATCTTCCATTTATCCATCATCCAGAAAGTGATGACTATTTAGAAGAATCTTGGCTATATGAAGCAATATCTGAAACATATATACCATTATTAACCAATTTTCAAAAACTAGTAGATGAAGGCGTTAAATTTAGAATCACCATGTCTATGACCCCTCCTCTACTTTCCATGCTAGATAACAAATTATTACAAAGAAAATATATAAAATACCTAAAACAACTGATTGAATTATCTGGAAAAGAAATTAAAAGAACCGCTAATGATGAACGCTTAAATCAATTAGCATATTACTATTATGATAGATATTCCAATGACCTACACTTATTTAAAGATGTATATCAATGTAATTTAATCCAAGCTTTTAAACATTTTCAAGATATTGGTGTATTAGAAATTATCACTTGTGGAGCAACACATGGATATTTTCCAATCCTATATGTCAATGAAAAAACTGTAAAAGCACAAATAGCTGTAGGTGTTCAAACATATGAAAGATATTTTGGAAGAAAACCTCGTGGCATTTGGCTTCCAGAATGTGGATATGTACCAGAAGCTGATAAATATTTAAAAGAATTTGGTATTGATTATATTATTACCGAAACACATGGTATCTTGTATGCAGACCCTACCCCTTTATATGGTACTTTTGCTCCTATTGTCTCTCCAGAAGGTGTTATTGCTTTTGGTAGAGACATCGAATCTTCAAGGCAAGTATGGAGCTCTATTAATGGATATCCCGGAGATTTTAACTACAGAGAATTTTATCGTGATATCGGCTATGAGGCTGATTATGATTATATAAAACCATATATTGCACATAATGGTGTTAGAGTTCATACAGGTATTAAATATTATAGAATTACAGGAAAAACAGAATTTAAAGATTATTATAATGTTCAATGGGCAAAAGACTCTGCTGAAAGACAAGCCGGTCATTTCTTTGATTCTAGAAATGCTCAAATTGAAAATCTTGCCCAATATACAGAAAATCCACCAATTATTTTATGCCCTTATGATGCTGAATTATATGGTCATTGGTGGTATGAAGGACCTTATTGGTTATATGTCTTATTTAAAAAAATCTATTATGATGATTCTAATTTTGAATTGATTACACCATCTGAATATATTGATAGATATCCAAATATGCAAGTAGCTTCTCCTTGTCGTTCTAGTTGGGGAGCTAACGGATATAGTGAAGTATGGCTAAATCAAACAAATGATTATGCACATAGACATCTTCATGTTGCTGGCGATAGAATGTGTGAACTTGCTCATCTATATCCAAATGCCAAAGGATTAAAGAAAAAAGCTTTAAACCAATGCGCACGAGAATTATTATTGGCACAAAGTAGTGATTGGTTATTTATTATTACTAATGGAACTATGGTAGATTATGCTAAAAAAAGAATTAAAGATCATATTGGTCGTTTTACTAAATTGTATTATCAAATCAAAGAAAATAACATTGATGAGGATTTCTTAAAAGATATCTTTAAAAAAGATTGTGTGTTTCCAAATATTGATTATATGATTTATTATTAAAAAAGCACCCAGTTGGTGTCCAGTTTTGTCCAGTTGGGGACGTTTCTCTTTGAGACATTTTTGTGTCCAATTGGACACAAAAATGTCTCAAAGAGAAACGTCCCCAACTGGACAAAACTGAACAAAAATGCCAAAAAGAGAAACGCTCCCAACTGGACAAAACTGGGTGCTTTTTTTTATTCACTTAATTTTTTTCTTATCATATAATAATGTATAAGTTTTTTAAGTTTGGTAGATACTAGTATAATGAGAAAGGGGTATTTTTGTATATGAAATCTTTATGTATAAAAACAAATAATTCTAAAATACTAGACTATCTACAAAACGAATTGAAATGTTCTGAAATACAGCATATATGTTTTACTGAAAATCAATTCAAAAACTACAAAAATATTATTATTCATTACATTTCTGACGATGATTACCCTTACTTTTTTTCAAAACTTAGTACACTTTTATCTTTTATGATCATTGATGAATTTGAAGACATTCTAATGAAAAGAATGATTGATAAAAATTATTTTTATTTTGATTCTATCGAAAGAAACAAAATATTAAAAAATTGTTATACTATACTTTCAGATGAATATTATTCATGGTTTGATAAAAAATTTGATGCACTTTATCATGCTATATATTCTTTCATATCTAGCAATAAAATTTTGGTACTTGACGGTTTTATCAATTTTAGATTACAAACCTATACTTCTATCTTAGATGAAATCATCACAGAAGGTGTTAATACCTATATCATTGAAAAAGAATATATGGAATTTATTTCTTTATTAAAGTTATATATTAATTCACAAAGTAATCATTCTAATGTTGTGCATTTAATCTATAAACCGACAGAATCGCTTTTACTGGACGAAAATAAAGATCTCATCTTAACTTCTGACGAATTTTTTAATGCTAAATATTTAAGTGATATTTCTTTTTCTTCTAATGATTATACTTTAAATTCTTTATTAACTTTACTTCCTAAGAAAATCTATATTCATTTAGTGGATAATGAAATGGATGAATTTATTAATACTTTGCAATTAATCTTTGAAAATCGTATTTCTATCTGTTTAAATTGTGAGATTTGTAATTTATATCGATATCATAAAAAAACACTTACTAAAAAATAATTTTTTGTAAAATCAGCAGATATTCAGTAAAATGCACCTAACATATTAATCTAAATTAATATGAATAGGTGCATTTCCTCTATCGTATTTTAGATACTATCCATTTATAATAGCATTCAAATAGTCCATTGCTTCTTGTAATCCCGGTAGTAGTGCTTTTAGTAAATCCTCATTGGCTTGTACTTTCCATTCTCTTTCTTGTTTTACTAATTGAATTGTTGTGTTGACAGTTTTTGTTTCGATTTGTTCATTTTTTAGTTGTTCTTTTAATTTGTTATTTTGCTCCTCTTCTGTGAAAGATTCTCCACTAAATGCAATTTTTAATGCTTCTTGTGTATAATTAGATATGATTTGTTCAAAATCTTTATTGGTAATTTCTATTTCTACACTTGCTTTATCTGTTTCTTTTGTAATGTTTAAAATCTTCCATGATAATTTATTAAATAATAGGCTTTGTGCTTCTTCATCTATTTGTGAGTCTTCTAAAAATTCTGATTGATTTCCAGCTTCGTCATAGTTAATATATTTATTGATGCTTTCAAAATCTGCATTTTTCAAACTGTTTAACATTCCATCTACAGTTTTCTCTGGTGTGGCTGGTAATAATATTAAAGCTGTAACAATGGCTAATACAACAAGCAATAATACAATTCCTCCAACCCAATACCCTACTACTTTGTTACTTTTTTCATCTTTATTCTCTTTATTTTCTTTTTTATTATTTTTATCTGCTTTCTTAGTTTCAACTGTATCCATTTTTATTTCTTTCTTTAAGTCTTTTCCCGATACCTTATTGAATTTTGGTTCTTCCACTTTTTGTGTATTAACTTCTTCTACTTTTTTTGTTTTTTCTACTTTTTCTTCTTTTTTCTCCATAAAAATCCCTCTTTCTTTATTTTCTTGGACAAATCTCATTTCTCTGAGTTTAATTTACTTTCATTTTTTAAGAAATTTAAAGATTTGTTCATACAAAAAAACATTTTTCCATTTTTTTGATACCTATTTTTATAGAAAAGAATTTACTTTTTTCTATCTATAAAAATTATATATTAAGAAAGATTTTTTTTCAACTATTTTTCTACATTTTTTGTAATTCCCTTTTCATTACCATTCAGAGTTTCCAAGCTGAGAGCAGTCATATGGTATATTTTTTAAGCTTTGAATGCGACCGGAATCATTTTAGAAATTCTTATATATAAGTCGTAAAGTGTCCTGTTTCCGGGTATTGTTACGATTTAAATATTAGAATTTCTTAAACGGAAATTGGAGGGTAGCCGAGAAGTTTAAAAAATTACCATATGACTGCTCTCAACTTGGAAGCTCTGAATACTAACTCTTTTTATTACGGTTCAATAAACTAATTTCAAATTTATATTGCTTGATTGATTCCTGTTGCCACAATTTTACTCATATTTTCTATCAAGTCATCAATTTCTTTTGGTGTCACAATTAAATTATAATCTTGTGGTACCAAAGCCTCTTTTATCTCTTCATAATTATCTTCTTCTTTTAATTGATTTAAATACTCATTCGATTTTGCTTCATCTTGTAATTTAGAAATAAATAAATCTAATGAATCATTTACTAAAACTGCCGTTTCAACAACTGTTGGAATGCCGATTGCTACTACTGGAATTCCCAATGTATTTTGACTAATCTCTTTTCTTGTATTTCCTACACCTGCTCCCGGCACAATTCCTGTATCTGAAATTTGTACAGTACTACTAATTCTTTCGATACTTCTAGAAGCTAAAGCATCAATCACTATCAATAATTTAGGATGAATATTATCAACAATTCCCTTTAAAATTTCTACTGTTTCTATTCCTGTTGTTCCTAAAACCCCCGGCGAAATAGCACTCACATTTCTGGCACCTTCTTTCACATATTGTGGCAGATATTTAATCATATGTCTGGTTACTTCTATATCATTAATTACTTTGGGACCTAGTGCATCTGGTGTCACATAAATATTCCCAAGCCCAACCACCAATATTTCTCCACTTTTGTCCACATGACTATCTACAATTTTTCTTAACTCATCTGAAACCGTATCTGCTGATTTCTGAATTTCCTCTTCTCCTGCAATTTTCAAATTTTTAATATCAATTGTAACATATACACCTTTGGGTTTTCCTATTGCATTTTCTCCTTCTTCATTGGTTATTTTTACCCTATCTACTTTTATATTTTCATCAATTGTTTGTTCTTCACTTTCTATACCATTAATTTCATTCTCCAGTTTATTGGCTGTTCTATAAATTTCTCTTCTTTCTGCTGCTAAATCTGTTCTAAAATTAAACATACACTCAACTCCTTGAACTTAAGGGACAGTCTTTAAAGTTCACTTTCCCAATTTCTATTATTTTTTGTTTTTTATAGTATTTGTAAAAAACTTTGTTTTTATTCTTTATTTTATTTGCAATTTTCTAAATTTTATGTTAACATATATTTTGATATATATTGTAAAAATGCTATCATATTGTTCAGATAGTAAATAAAAGAAATGAGAGGATAAATAAAATGAATAAACAAAACTTATTTGAGAACATCAAAAATTCAATGGGAGAGTTCCCACCTTTTTACCCAGAATATCGGAATTGGAAATCCACAAACTGTTATGCTCACGCTTTAAATCTACACTATCCTATAGAGCATGACTACTATTGTCCAGGGATGTTAGCAGCTCTTTCTAAAGGAGGTGATATTTTCGATGATGTCCTACTATCAATTTTAGACTTCTTCGAGACTGGAACAGCACACACATACACTTCATCTGAAATTGATTTTCTTGTAAAAGGTATTAAAAGAGATTGTATCGCTTTTGGCTTATATGCTACAGAATGTGATTTTACCAAACCCTGTACTCCAAATTCTTACAAGATTCTCCTATATACCTTTCCTGCTCCTGAAGGGTGGCACTTTGTAAGAGAATCCATAACCTGGGAAGGAGAAAGGATTTGGACACATAATCCGGGGTATAACACCCCTACAGAAGAAATCGATTTGTCTAAAAATCACATCTCTTTTACCATAGAGGGGGTAACTTTTACGTTTCGAAAATGTTTAGAAATCAACTTCTCTAAACTCCTTTAAGTTTTGATATTTTAGGGACATGGAAAGAACACTATTAAAACATATATTAATAGTGTTCTTTTTTGAACTTTAAAGATTATCCCCTATGTTCACTTAATTTTTCTCTAAATATTTCTTCAAAAATTTTCCTGTATAGCTCTTTTCATTTAAACAAACTTGTTCCGGTGTTCCAATAGCAACTATTTCTCCGCCATTGTCTCCCCCTTCTGGGCCTAAATCGATAATATGGTCACAAGTTTTAATTAAATCCAAATTATGTTCAATCACAATAATGGTATTTCCAGTATCCACTAATCTTTGTAAAATATCTACCAATTTATGAACATCGGCAATATGAAGTCCTGTAGTTGGTTCATCTAAAATATATAGCGTTTTTCCGGTTGCCTTTTTAGACAATTCTGTTGCCAATTTTACTCTTTGTGCTTCTCCACCAGATAATGTTGTAGATGGTTGTCCTAATTTGATATAACTTAAGCCTACATCATGTAAAGTTTGAATTTTTTGTTTGATTCTTGGTATTTTGTCAAAAAATTCTAAAGCTTCTTCTACTGTCATATCTAGGACATCTGCAATCGTTTTTCCTTTATATTTTACCTCTAATGTTTCTCTATTATATCGTTTTCCTTTACACACTTCACAAGGTACATAAATATCTGGTAAGAAATGCATTTCAATTTTATGCACTCCATCTCCATTACAACTTTCACATCTTCCACCTTGCACATTAAAACTAAATCTTCCCTTTTGATATCCTCTTAATTTTGCCTCTTCTGTTTCTGCAAAGATATCTCTAATTAAATCAAACACACCTGTATATGTTGCAGGATTTGAACGTGGTGTTCTTCCGATTGGTGATTGGTCGATATTAATAATTTTATCAATTTGAGAAATGCCCTTAATTCCTTTGCATTTTCCTGGTTTTTCATTTGAACCATTTAATTCTTTGGCAATGGTTTTATACAATACTTCATTAACTAGTGTTGATTTTCCAGATCCAGATACACCTGTCACACAAGTAAATATACCCAAAGGAAATTTGACGCTAATATTTTTTAGGTTGTTTTCTGTAGCCCCTTGTACTTCAATCACCTTTGATTTTGTATGCTTTCTTCTTTTTTCTGGTACTGGAATTTTTAGTCTTCCACTTAAATATTTACCAGTAATTGACCTTTCTACTTGTTTAATCTCTTCTGCTGTTCCCTGTGCCATAACTTGTCCACCATGTGTTCCTGCACCCGGTCCAATATCAATGACTTGATCTGCTGCATACATGGTATCCTCATCATGTTCTACAACAAGTAATGTATTTCCTAAATCTCTCAATTTTTTTAATGTTGCTAATAATCTATCATTATCTCTTTGATGTAGTCCAATACTTGGTTCATCTAAAATATATAGCACGCCTGTTAATCCAGACCCAATTTGTGTAGCTAAACGAATTCTTTGTGCTTCTCCTCCAGACAATGTCCCTGCACTTCTTGATAATGTTAAATATTCTAGTCCTACATCAATTAAAAATTGTAATCTTTGATGAATTTCTTTTAAGATTAAATCTGAAATCATGGCTTCTGTTTTATTTAATTGTAAGTTATCCAGATAGTCTTTTATTTGATTAATAGACATGGCTGTTAATTCATTAATATTTTTGTCGCCTACTTTTATAGACAAAATTTCTAGTTTTAATCTTGCTCCATGACATGAATAACATGGAGCATTACTCATATACATTTCATAAAAATCACGCATACCTTGTGATTTGGTTTCATTATGACGTCTATCTAATGTAGGAAGTACCCCTTCAAATGGTGCTGTAAATTTTCTAATTCCTGCTGGTGATACATATTCAAAGTCAATTTCTTCATCTCCTGTACCATACAAGATTTTCTCCATAAAACTTCTTGGTAATTCTTTGATTTTTTTGCCTTTTATATCAATTCCATAATGTTTTCCGATGCTTTCGAAATACATCTTTGCCATGGTGTCACCTTTTTTCATGGTGCTAGAACCAAAAGCTTTTACCCCATCATATAAGGTTTTATTTTTATCTGGAATAATTAAGTCTTCATCCATTTTCATTAAATATCCAATACCTGTACAAGTTGGACAAGCCCCCATTGGGTTGTTAAATGAAAACATTCTAGGGGTTAATTCTGGGAAACTAAATCCGCAATCTGGACATGCATAATTGCAACTATATAATTTTTCTTGTTTTCCTACAATATCAATTAATACTAATTGATTGGCATGCTTTAATGCTACTTCTACTGATTCTGTTAATCTGCTAATAATTTCTGGTTTTATTACCAATCTGTCTACTACTAACTCAATCGTATGTTTTTTCTTTCTGTCTAAATCAATATCATCGGAAAGCTCATACATTTCTCCATCAATTCTAACTCTGACAAATCCTTCTTTTTGATATTCTTCTAATTGCTTAGTATATTCTCCTTTTCTTCCTCTTACAACTGGTGCTAATACTTGTATTCTAGTTCCTTCTTCTAATTCCATAATATTATCTATAATTTGGTCTATGGTTTGTTTTTCTATTTTTTTACCACAGTTTGGACAATATGGCACACCAATTCTTGCATATAATAAACGGATATAGTCATATATTTCTGTGACCGTTCCTACAGTGGAACGAGGATTTTTAGAGGTTGTTTTTTGATCTATGGATATGGCTGGCGACAACCCTTCTATACTTTCTACTTCTGGTTTTTCCATTAAGCCTAAAAATTGTCTTGCATATGATGACAAACTTTCTACATATCTTCTTTGCCCTTCTGCATATAAGGTGTCAAATGCTAGACTGGATTTTCCCGAACCTGATAGTCCTGTGATTACGACTAATTTATCTCTTGGTATTTCTAAATTTATATTTTTTAAATTATGTTCTTTTGCTCCTTTTATGATAATTTTGTCATTCATGAACATTCCTCCCATAATTGCTATTTCAAATTCCAGTCTCATTATACTATATTTTTTCGACAAAAACAAGAGTTTGGTTCGCTTTATTATAAGAAAAAAATTACCGTTCAAATTTCCAATCTGAAAGTCCCATATAGTATGTTTCCTATTGTAAAACAATAGCAAGCTTTTTTAACATTTACTCTGTCTATAATGTTTTAAAGCACGCGTCATTGTTCGGCGCCAATTTTACGTAAGTAAAATTATGTGCAATGTATTTTTATATATTAGAAAAGTCATGTTGACTTTCTAATATATAAAAATAAACATAAATATTGCTATCTATGCTTATTCTTGTATATTTATAAAATAGGATTGTCTAAATTTGGTTATTTTCTAATCTTACTTCATTTTCTATAATCGTCATAATAATTTGCACTGTCTTCTCTAAATCATTATTTTTTAATACATAATCATAAAAATTAATTTTAGACTCTTCATAATCAAAACGATTTAAACGTAATATAATTTCCTGTGGACTTGGCTTGTCTATTCTATTTTCCAATCGATGTTTCAATTCTTCTTTTGGAACACGTAAAAATATGGTAACTACCTTTGTATCCTTTCCCAATAGTTCTTTTAAATGTTGTGTTCCATTCACATCAATATCTTTTACAATAATTTTTCCACTTTTAATTTTATCATTTAATAACTTTCTAGAAGTTCCATAATATTGATTATGATGAATATCATATTCATAAAATTCTTGGTTTTCTATCATTTTTTCAAATTCTTCTCTTGATACAAAATGATAAGTTTCTCCTTCTACATCGCCTTCTCGAATTGCCCTTGATGTATAAGAAGGAAGTGATTCTACATTTTCCATTCGTTTCATTAGTTCTTTTTTTATTGTATCTTTTCCTGCGCCTGCTACTCCAGATAATATGATTAACATTCTATTGCAACCTTCCCTTCTGCAATTTCAATGGCAGCTATTGTTACTGGTGATTCCTCTTTTGTCTCTACCAAAGGTGCTACACCAGAAGCAATTTGTCTTGCTCTTCTAGCTGTTGCAATTACTAATTCATATCGATTATTTGCTTTTGTAAGTAATTCTGAAACACTAGGTTTTACTATCATTTTCAATTCATTCCTTTCTTTTATAATACACCTCTATTGATAAATGCTTATCAAATAGTCTTACCCATGTACCTATTCAAATTTTTTGTTTTTATCTATTTTTAGCTTTCTTCTTGTGAAATATCTTTATCAATTCTTCCACCAACGGTTTCTGGTTGTACAGCTGATAAGATAACATGTCCTGAATCCATAATTAATACTGCTCTTGTCCTTCTTCCATAAGTGGCATCTACTGCTGTTTTATTATCTTTTGCTTCTTGTATTAATCTTTTAATTGGTGCTGATTCTGGGCTGACAATCGCTACAATCCTCTCTGCTGAAACAATATTTCCAAATCCAATATTTACTAATTGCATAAAATCATTCCCTTCTTACTCTATATTTTGTACTTGTTCTCGTATATTTTCTAACTGTGTTTTCATGTTAATCACTTCATTCGTTATTTCTAGATTATTGGCCTTTGAACCAATAGTATTGGTCTCTCGGTTCATTTCTTGTATCATGAAATCTAATTTTTTTCCTACAGCTTCATGACTATTTAATAGTTCTCTAAATTGGTATATATGACTATGTAATCTTGTGACTTCTTCTTCTATAGAGCATTTGTCTGCATAAATGACCACTTCTTGTGCTAGTCTTGCTTCATCAATTTCTTGGTCTTGCAACAATTCTTTTATCCTCGTATTTAATTTTACTACATATTCTTCAATAAGTCCAGTAGAAAGTGAAGATATTTTTTTAACTTTTTCTTCAATCTCTTGTATTCTTGTAAATAAATCCTGTGCGATTTTTTCTCCTTCTATTTTTCTCATTCCTACTAGATTGTCAATAGCTCTGTTGGTTACTTCCAATAGTTCCTGCTTTATGGTTTCATCATCTTGATTATTTTGAATGATTAATACATCTGGCAATTTAGAAATTTCAGTTACAGAAATATCTTCTACAATTTCTTCTGACTGTGCTAAACTTTTTAATTCTTTAATATACATTTTAGCAATTTCTGTATTTATTTTTATATCTCTTCCTTCTGAAGAATTATTGTTAAATACAATATAGACATCAATTTTTCCTCTTGCTAACTTTGCTGAAATGGCTTTTTTGATTTCTTCTTCTAAGTAGCTAAGACTTCTAGGCATTTTTACTGAGATATCTAGATATCTATGATTCACACTTTTTATTTCTACTTGATATTCTCTTAAATTTTTAGACATATTGGATTTTCCATACCCAGTCATGCTTTTAATCATTTTTTATTCCTTCCTTTGCTTCTTCTTTTTTCTTTCTTCCTCTTTTTGATTTTGGCTTTGGCTGTGTTTTTACTTCTTCTTTTTTATTTGCTTTGTTTTTTTCTGATTTTGTTTTATTTTGTTTTTCTTCTTTATTTTCTTCTGAAACTATTTTGCTTTTTTTCTCTTTATTTTCTCTTGAAACTGTTTTGTTTTGCTTTCTTTCATTTTCTTCTGAAACTGTTTTATTTTTCTTCTCTTCAGTTTCTTCTGATATGGTTTTGCTTTGCTTCTCTTTATTTTCTTCTGATTCTGTTTTGTTTTGCCCTGCTTTCTTTTTTCTTGTAGTGCTTTTTTTATTTTCTGACTTGCTTTCTACCTTTTTGTCTTCCTCCACATCATTATTTTTTCGTGTACTATTTCTCTTTTTAGGCTTCTCTTCTACATGTATTTTTTCTTCTATGCTTTTTTGTTTTTTACTACTTTTGGTTGTTTGTTCATCTTTTGTTTTTCTTTGTTTTTCTTCTTTTTTAGAAGTTTTATTAGAAGTTGCCTTATTGCTACTTTTTCCTCTTTTTGATTTTGGTTTTTCTTTATTTTCCTTCATTTCTTCTTGCTTGTGCGCACTATCTTTTATTTTTACTTCTTCATTTCTTTTCTTTGCTTCTTTTATAATTGGTTCATCTTTTACGATTTCTGATATATCACTTAGACTTTTTACATATTGCCATCTTGCTTTGGTATATATGATGATTGCTTTTAATACATAATATATGGCAAAAATGTATGAGGATGTTAATATATATGTTCTAAAATCCAACTGATACATCGTGATAACATGATGAATAAACAATGCATGCGTTGCTAAAACAAATAATTCTAGGGTAGTCATTAGCAATGTTCCGCTCTCTTTTTTATATGCCTTTTCTAAAATGACTATGCCAGATAATAAAAATACACCCGAAAAGATTTGTGTTATCATTTTCATTTTATCGAATTCTAGTTTTGTATATAATATATTTGCTACAATAAAATATATCATAACCACAATTGCTAATATTAAATTCTTAACTATTTTTTTTAATATTTCTTGTGACACCTCTTTTGGCACTTTCTTTTTAGACATCACTTGTTCTTCTGCCATTTTTTCATTTTCTGTTTTGTTTTCCATTGTATCTGTCAAGTTTTCTACCTCTTTTTCACTTACTTTTGTTTTTTCTTTCTTCATTTTAGCTTTCTTCCCTTTCTCTTATATAAAACCGATTGAAAAAGAATATATTCTTTTTCACCTATTTAGCTATCTAATTCATACATAATAATACTTAACATATGTAAGGCAACTGTTTCTGTCCTTAATATCCTGTTTCCTAATGTAATGATTTTTGTATCATGTTCTTCAAATTTCATCATTTCTTCTGGATCTATTCCGCCTTCTGGTCCTATGATAATGGCTATTTTCATTTCTTTGTTATCTAGTTTGATATTTTTTAATTCTTGTTTTAATGTATGTGTTTTTTCATTTTCATATGCTACTAACACCAAATCATATTCTTTTATTTGTTCACACAATGTTTTTATATTTATCACTGGATGGATGGTTGGAATTCTATCTCTTCCAGATTGCTTGGCCGCACCTTCTGATATTTTCTGCCACCTCTGTATTTTCTTTACTTTATCTTTTTCATTTAATTTTACAACACATCTTTTCATCTCCAATGGTGTGATATCATATACCCCTAATTCTACTGCCTTCTGAATTATCCACTCCATTTTGTCTGCCTTTGGTAATCCTTGAAAAATGCTTACTTGTATAGGAGATTCTACATTAGATGCCATTTCTTCTATTATGTGACAATCAATATTTTTTTCTTGTATTTGTTCTATTTTGCAATGGTAGTTTTTAGAAGTGTTACTGTCACATATTTCTATTGTATCACCAATCTTTGCTCTTAGCACATTTTTTATGTGATTTACATCTTCATTTTGTATCACAATGGTATCTTCTTGAATTTGATTTGTTGTTACAAAAAATTTTGGCATTTTTTTCTCCATTCCTTTCATGTTTCAGTCAAAATCATACATATATGAAGTATTCTACCACATAATGAATTATTTTTCTAGTCAAATTATGCATTTATCCAGACAGAAACCGATTTTGATTTTACTTTAAAGGTCCCATATCCTTGCTCGTCTATTACTACTTCTTCTTGGCAATTTCCAATTGCATCTATAAATGTTTCTCCTACTAAGTCTATTCCTATATACATTCGTTTTTCTGTATCAAATTTATTGGAAATTAACACTGCTAATCCAGATTTTATATGTTCTCTATCTCCTTCTCTTGTCCATCCAATACAATTTGGATTATCGAAATAATCATTTTGTTTTCCATATGCTTTCTCTTTTCTTAATTCCATTATGGTTTTTAGTCCTTCTACTGGTTTTACCTCATCGTGTTGAATCCCATACATATCTCCCCAAAACACACAAGGATATCCTTCATCTCGTAATAAAATAATCGTATAAGCTGGTAATTTAAACCATCTATCGACAAAACTTTCTAAACTTTGTCCCGGTTGGGTATCATGATTTTCTACAAAAGTTACTGCTCTACTTGGGTTTTCTTTTACAAGTGTATGCTCCAAAATTTTCGTTAAATCATAATTCTCATCTTTTGAGGCATTGTATAAGTTATAGTGTAAAGGGACATCAAATAAAGAAATTTGTCCTTCTGTTTCTGTGATATATCTATGTAATTTTGCTATATCTCCACTCCAATATTCTCCAACAGTAAATAACTCATCTTTTGTTTGTGTTCTTAATGTTTTTATCCATTCTCTATAAAAATCTGCATCAATATGTTTGACAGCATCTAAACGAAAACCATCTACTTTTGTTAGTTCTAAATACCATTTTCCCCAATCTAAACACTCTTGAACCACTTCTGGATTTTTAAAATCTAAATCTGCTCCCATTAAATAGTCATAATTTCCAAATTCTTCATCAACAGCTCCACTCCAACTTTTATTTTTAAAGCGAAAAATGGCATGTTCCTTTGTTTTATCATCATAATCTATTCCATCAAAATGTGTCCAATTCCATTCAAAATCAGAATATTTATGTTTTCTTCCCGGAAATGTGAATTTTGTTGCTACTCTAACCACTTGATTTTCTACAAGTTGATTATGATTTCCCCAGTCAACTTGTTCAGCTGGAATGGTTTGCAATAAATCTGCTCCCATTTTATGGTTTAACACAATATCTGCATATGTTTCCATACCCGATTGTTTTAAGGTCATAATACAATTTAGGTATTCATCCTTAGAACCATATTTCGTTTTTATGGTTCCTTTTTGATCAAATTCTCCTAAATCATATAAATCATATACCCCATATCCTACTTCATCTTTTCCACCTATTCCTTTATATGCTGGTGGGAGCCACATGGCTGTTATTCCTATATCTGCTAGTTCTTCTGCTTTACTGGCTAATGTATTCCACCAATTTTGATTGGTTTCTAAATACCATTCAAATGCTTGTAAGATAATTCCATTTATTTTTTTCATTGATTTTTCCTACCTTCTATTTTGTTCAATTGTTCATTTAGATGTCCATTTATGTCCATTTAGGGACGTTTCTGTTTGGGACATTTTTATTATATTTGTTTTTACTGTTTGCATTATATCATTTGTATCAAATAATTGCTAGGTAAATGAAAAAAATATATAGCATTCTGATTAAAATATTCTGTTCTTCAACTATAAAATCGTTACAGTTCCGTATTTATTGGATATATATTTGACATATGTTTTTTTATTATATATAATACTTTTTTGGAAGGCTCATCATTAAAATTTGATAAAATTTTATACAAGTTTATAGGTAAAACCTTATTTAAAAACTAAATATATTATGAAGGATGTGATTTAAAATGAGCTTTATATATGAAAGAACAATTAATTATTATGAAACTGATAAAATGGGCGTTGTACATCATTCCAATTATATTCGTTTTTTGGAAGAAGCTAGATGTGCATGGCTAAAAGAAGCTGATATGCCCTTTGAAAAATTTGAAGAACAAAATATCACAATTCCTGTTCTAGAAGTAAAGTGTAAATATAAACAGCATGTTACTTTTGCTGATACTATTCTCATTAAAGTCATTGTAAAAGAGTTTAACGGTGTTCGCTTAACCATTGGTTATGAAGTTAAAGATAAAAAGACATGCAAAGATATTATCATTGCAGAAACTAAACATTGTTTTACTGATAAGAATTTAAGACCTGTTAATTTAAAAAAACATTGCAAAGAGTTTAGTGATAAGTTTGAAGCTTTGCTACTTTGAAATTAAGTATAATATAACACCATTTCATTACTATATAACCATAGCTGAAAAATTACTTACATTAAATTACTCTTTTTTTAATTTGAAAAAGAGCTAAGAATAATTAGTCTAAAACTAAAATTTCTTGCTCTTTCTTTTTAATTTTCTCTTTTCTATGTTTACGTTATTTTAATCAATAAACTCATTGAAAATTTAATTAAATCTAAGCTTACTGTTGCTTTCTCTTTAATTTCTTTTTTACCCGAATAAACTTAACTGGTTGCTTTGGCTCATACCATCTAGACAGCCAAATTTTTTCAATAAATCTGCAACAGAATCTCCCACTTTAGACCTAATTTTCATATCATCAATAGACATGAACTTTCCATCTTTTCTAGCATTTTCAATTCCAACTGCTGCAACAGTTCCTAATCCTGCAATACTGTTTAATGGTGGTCGTATTCCCTCTTCTTCTACAATAAATTTTGTGCTACTAGATTTATACAAATCAATTGGTAAAAATTTAATCCCTCTTTCATACATTTCTAGTACTAATTCTAATACCGGATACATCACTTTGTCTTTTTGTGTAGCATTATTTCCTTGTAAATCAATTTCTTTCATCTTGTTTTTTACTTTTTCTTCTCCAAAAGTCATAATTTCACTATCAAATTCATCTGATGCTCTAATAGAGAAAAAGGCTGCATAATATGCTTTTGGCTCATGTACTTTAAACCATGCAATACGAAACGCATTTGTCACATATGCCGCAGCATGTGCTTTTGGGAACATGTATTTTATTTTTTCACATGATTTAATATACCAGTCTGGTACATTGTGTTCCTTCATTAAGTCTGTATATTCCTTCCATTTTTCTGGGTCTTTTAGTGCCTTTCCTTTACGAACCGTTTCCATAATTTTAAATGCTGAATTTGGTGGCAACCCCTGTTTCATTAAATATATCATGATATCATCACGGCAACAGATTGCCTCTGTTAGGGTTACTGTTCCATCTTCAATTAAACTTTGTGCATTTCCCAACCATACATCTGTACCATGTGATAATCCGTGATATACGAATTAACTCATCAAAAGTGGTTGGTCTTGTATCTACCAACATGCCTCTTACAAATTTTGTTCCAAATTCTGGGATACCATAACTTCCTACCTCTGAACCAATTTGTTTTGGGGTAACACCTAATGCATCGGTTGAACGAAAAATAGACATCGTTGCTTTATCATCTAGCGGAATTTTAGTTGGGTCAATGCCTGTAATATCTTGTAACATTCTAATAACGGTCGGATCGTCGTGTCCTAGTATATCTAATTTTAACAAGTTTTGGTCAATAGAGTGGTAATCAAAATGGGTGGTTATAATATCAGAATTTGGATCATCTGCCGGATGTTGTACTGGACAAAATTCATAAATTTCCCTTCCTTTTGGTACAACAATAATTCCCCCCGGATGCTGTCCTGTGGTTCTCTTGATTCCTGTACATCCATGAGATATTCTTTTTATTTCTGCTTGGTTCATTGGAATATGTCTTTCTTCATAGTAATTTCTCACATATCCATAAGCCGTTTTATCGGCAACTGTACCAATGGTTCCTGCTTTAAAGGTTGTTCCTTTTCCAAAAATGACTTCTGTATATCTATGTGCTTTTGCTTGATATTCCCCAGAGAAGTTTAAATCAATATCTGGCTCTTTGTCTCCGTTAAATCCTAAGAAAGTTTCAAATGGAATATCCATTCCATCTTTATCTAATGCGTGCCCACATTTTGGACAGGCCTTATCTGGCAAATCAAATCCATTTTTAAATCCATAATCTGTAAAGTCTGAATATTGACAATTTGGACATCTATAATGGGCTGGAAGTGAATTTACTTCTGTAATTCCTGTCATGTTTGCCACAAATGATGAACCAACAGACCCTCTGGAACCTACAATATATCCGTCTTCATTGGATTTCCATACCAATTTTTGTGCAATAATATACATAACGGAAAATCCATTTTTAATAATAGAATCTAATTCTTTGTCTAATCTTGTTTGTACAATTTCTGGTAATGGGTCTCCATACAGTTCATGTGCTTTACTATATGCTATATCTTTTATTGTCTGCTCACATCCCGGGATATGTGGTGGACATTTTTCTGGAGATATAGGACTAATTTGGTCACACATATCCGATATTTTATTGGTGTTGGTAACTACTACTTCATAGGCTTTTTCTTTTCCTAAATAACTAAATTCTTCTAGCATTTCTTCTGTTGTTCTTAAATATAGTGGTGCTTGATTATCGGCATCATCATATTTTTGTCCTGCTTCTAAGATACGTCTATAAATTTCATCTTGTGGATCCATAAAATGCACATCACAGGTGGCAACAACTGGTTTATTTAATTTTTCTCCCAACTCAACAATTCTTCTATTGATATCTCTTAATGCCTCTTCATCTGCTACTGTTCCATTTCTGATTAAGAACTGGTTATTTCCTGTTGGTTGGATTTCTAAATAATCATAGTCATTGGCTATTGCTTCAATTTCTTCATCTGTTTTACCAAGTTCAATTGCTTGATATAACTCTCCTGCTTCACAAGCGCTTCCAAGTATCAAACCTTCTGAATATTTTTTATATAAACTTTTAAGAATACGTGGTTTTCTATAAAAATAATGTAAATGTGATAAAGAAACAAGTTTATATAGATTCTTTAAGCCTACATAATTTTTAGCTAAGATAATGGCATGATAGGTTTTTAATTTTTTATATTCTTCTTTTTTGGCTTCTTCACTTGCTGCCACTCTATCAATATCTTCTACAATCGTTGCACCTTTTTTCTTTAACATATCTACCATCACGTTAAATACTTTTACGGTTGTGTCCACATCATCTAGTGCACGGTGTGCTACTTCTACTTTGATCCCTAAGTTCTCTGCAATTTTTCCCAATTTATATTTCTTATAGTCTGGGAACAAGTCTTTTGCTAAACTTAATGTATCTAGATAGGTATAGTTAAAATCATATCCTAATACTTTTGCATTTTGTTTTAAAAATCCTACATCAAAATTCGCATTATGGGCTACAATCACTGTTTCTTTATCATCTCCTAAAAAGGCTAGTAATTTAGGAAATACTTTGTCAATGGTTTCTGCATCTTTTACCATATCATCTGTAATATTGGTAACTTCTGTTACTCTTTCTGGGATATGTTTTTCTGGATTAACAAAACAACTAAATTCATCAATGACTTCTCCATTTTTTACTTTCATGACACCAATTTCTGTGATTTTTTCTGTGGTTGCTGAAAATCCAGTTGTTTCTAAGTCTAGTACACAATATGTCGTATCAATACTTTGCTTTTTACCATTATATACCGTTCTTGTATTGTCTGGTGCTAAATAGGCTTCTACTCCATAAATTACCTTCATATCTGGATTGTCATATCCTAGCATCTTATGTGCTTCTGGAAAAGCTTGTACAACTCCATGGTCTGTAATTGCAATGGATTTCATGCCCCATTTCATGGCTCTTTTAATTAAATCCGTTGCAGAAGTCATGGCATCCATTTGGCTCATCTGTGTGTGCATATGAAGTTCTACTCTTTTTACTTCTGCATGGTCTTCTCTTACTTTCTTTCTAATACCTTCTCCTTCTATGATGGTATTTGCCATAATGGTTAATTCATTTGAGAAAGAATCCATTTGTGCAGTTCCTGCTATTTTTAATCCTTTTGCATTTTTTATTCTTTTTATCACACGTTTACTATTATCCTTGTTTAAGAAAGCTTTACATGTCATACTACTGGTTCCATCATAAATATCAAAACTAAGTAATGTTTTTCCAGATTTTAGTTCTCTATCTTCCATGTCTATGACTTCTCCCTCAATAGACACTTTTCCATCATCTACATTTAATTCTGCAATTTTTACTAATGGTTCTGTGATGTTTGCGTTTGTTCCTAATATGACTGGTGTACTTTCATCTTCTTCTGGCAATTCTGGAACTTCTATATTGCTTGAAATAATGGTATTTACCATAACTGTTACATCTCCTGCATATGCATCTAGTCCCGCTTTCCCAGTTACTTTTATGGCTTTTGCGTTTTGAATTTTATCAGTGATTTCTTTTCCTTCTTCTACATCTTTGGCAAATGATTTACAGGTAATGGTTCCTGTTCCGTCATATATGTCGAAGATTAACATTCCTTTTCCTGTTCTTGTTTCTCGACATTCGTTTGTTAGGATTCTTCCTTCAATGGTAATTCTAGAGTTGCTTGCTGTAATGTCTTTAATGGCTGTTTTATTTTCTTTTGCTTTTGATGGTTTTCCCATAATATATTCTTGTTCTTGGGTATCTTCTATTCCTTCTATTGGTGGCATTTCTTCTCCCAATGCCTCTTCTGGAATATATCCTTCTATCTCTGTTGGTGGCACATAGTCTGGGTCATTGTATTCTGGTACATTTTCATACCCGTTATAATTTCCATTGTTACTATTTTCTTTTTGCTTTTCTGCGTTTATCTCTTCTATATGTGCAATGGCTTTTTCTTCTACTTGTCTGATTTCTTCTCGTATTTCTTCTATTTCTTCTTTTGACAATTGCTCTGTAAGGTTTACTTTATATTCTTTTCCAAATAAGTTTTTTAAGACTTTTTCTAGTTCTTTGTCTGTTTTTTTTGCTTTTAAAAAGTCTGCTCCTCTAATGTGCATTTTTACATTGATTTCTTTTTCGTTGACTTCTATGTCACTTTTTAATAATAACATTGGTTTCATTAGTGGGTATTTATGTGACATATAGGCAATGATGTTTTTCCATTCTGTTTTTATGTTTTTTATTTCGACTCCTTCATGATATTTGATAATCATGTCTATATGTTCAAAGTGAAATCTTTCAACTAGAAATTTTTCGAATAGCCATAGTTCTTTGATTTCTATATATTCATCAAAATATAGCATGACTTCTAATGTATTTGTTTTTTTGATAATATTTAATGCTTGTATATTGGCGTATTGTATGTTGGCTCTTGTTTGATAGTCATGAAATATTTCTCCTACTTTTTTTGTTTTTACCGTTTCTTGCATCTACTTTTGCTCCTTTGTTTTTCTCTTTTCTATGGTTTCTATTATATACTATTTTTTTGACTTTTCAAGCGAACAAATTGAAATATTTTTTGTTTCAATTCAAATTAGATATTGGGGTGGTATATCTTACTTTTGAATTAATCGATGAATGTGATGTGAAATAATACAAAAAAATATAAATTTTCTTAAAAATACTATAAAATTAACTTTTATTATTGAAAATGCTGTAAAAATTTGTTATTATGTCGTATAAGAAATTAAAGAAAAAGAGGTAAATAATTTGCAATATATAGGCAAAATTAATATAGAAAATTTTAATGGGATTTCAGATAAAAAATTGCTTACAGATGAAGTTATTTTAACAGACAAACAGAGAGAACATATTGCTGAAAGACATCAAGAAGTCTTACACAAATATGAGAAATATTTTACTGAAATTATAGAAAAACCAGACTATATTTTAAAAGACAATGTAAGAAAAAATACAGCATTGATTTTAAAAACAATAATAGAAAAAAATAGAAATCAAAATATTATAGGAAGAGTTAATTTAGTCTTAAGATTAGCTGTTGAAGGTGATGATATAAACAATAAAAATTCTATTATTACTTGCATTCCAATTGGCAAAAATAGACTTCAATCTTATATAAATAATGGAAAAATTATTTGGCAAAAACTAGACAAAAATGCATAATTGTTGTATAATTAAAGTACAATATAAGTAGGTTATTTGAGGTGGTAAAATGTTGCAACCACACACCCTAGAGGTCAAAAGAGATGTAGGAACGGCGACTCCTACCAAATAACCAACAATTAAAAGGAGCTATGGAAACATAGTTCCTTTTTTATACAATAGGAAAGTCATGCTTTCCTATTGTATAAAAAACGCTTCGCACACCAGATATACACAATTTTACTTACGTAAAATCGGCACAGAACAAATTTACGGAAAGCCAAAGCAAAAAGTTAAAATTATTCAAATGTTAAGGCTTTCCGATTTGTTCTTGAATAGGAAAAATCGAGTTTTTCCTACTCAAGAACATCGCTTCGCTCTAACAATTGCACACAAATTTTACTTACGTAAAATTTGGCGCCGAACAATAACGCGGGCTTAAAAATGTTATAGACAGAGAAAATGTTCAAAAAGGCCCGCTATTGTTCCTATGTTTCTAAAAACTTCTCCATATATTCTAATAAAAATAATGGAATATTTAAAACCTTATCATCTTTTTTCAAATTATTCATTGACAATCTAATAGATATATCATTATTTATTTTATTATTATACTTTGTTAAACTTATGTTGTTGGTTGTTCGATTTGATTTTACCTCTATTGGTATAATTCTATTTTTATATTGAATCACAAAATCAATTTCATATCTATCAAATGTAAAATAGTTTGGAACTTCATCAAAAAGAGTGGTTAGCATATTTAATACATAATTTTCTGTAAAAGCACCTTTAAATTCTTCAAATAGTTTATCTCCTTCTATGACAATTCTACTATCTAAGTTTGCCATTTTTCTAAGCAAGCCTATATCATTCATATAAATTTTGAAGCTACTTAAATCATGATATGCTTTTAGTGGGAAATCTGTCTTGCTTATAAGATATACTTTATATATCAAATTAGCATCATTTAGCCAATTTAATGCACTTTCATATTCTCTTGCACGAGCACCTTCTTTTATTGTCTGATATAAAAACTTCTTATTTTCTTTTGCTAATTGAGATGGTATGCTATTCCAAATTAAAGAAATTTTATTGGCTTCGTGATTTTGTGTATGTTTTGAAAAATCACTTTCATATGCTTTTAATATATTTTCTTGTATTGTGTTTATTCTTTCCATGTTTTTTTCATTTACCCATGAATATACAGCCTCTGGCATGCCTCCAATCATAAAATATGCCTTTAGTTTCTCTTCCAATTGATGAAAGAATATTTCTGGTATCGTTTCAATAACAGTCATTGACTTCATATATTCTACTAAATTTTCACAATTGTCTGCAATTAGAAATTCACTAAATGTCATTGGATACATATTCATAAATTCTACTTTTCCTACTGGGAAAGATGTATGGGATAATCTAATTCCTAATAAACTTCCTGCACAAATAATATGATATTCATTGGCTTCTTCTTGAAAATATTTTAGGCTATTTAAAGCATCTGGACATTCTTGTACTTCATCAAAAAAAATCAATGTTTTTTCTGGCAATATTGCCTTTCCATAAATAAATGCTAATTGCTCTAATATCCTTTTGGGATTTTTTGTATTGACAAATAATTGATGCAAATCTTCATCATGGTCAAAGTTAAAATAAGCAACCCCTTCATAATTTTCTTCTCCAAATTGTTTGATAATATATGTCTTTCCTACTTGTCTAGCACCTTTTAATATTAGTGGTTTTCTATATTTATTATTTTTCCATTTCATTAATTTTTCCATAATAAATCTTTTCATTTCGCAACACTTCCTATCTATACTATATACATTCTACAATATCATTATACCATACAATCACATTTTTTTCAATTTTTCCGCTATTTTTATCACATTTTTTTAAGTATTTTTAATTTAAAAATCACACTTTTGTAGATGTTTTTCTGTGTTTTTTCACATTTTTGTAAAAATATGTGGCAATCAAGAAACGTAGACACAAAAAATCATTTTTTAATTTTATATTTTTAAAAGTAGATATTAGATTCCTTTTTAATAACCATAAACACCTATTTGTATATGCATTTATTTTCAAAAAATTATATAATCTAGAAATCTCAAGCAGTTTGTGATATAATAAAAGTGAATTGTGGAAGCGATTTCCTAAATTCACAAAAGTTGTAAAAATAAAAAAAAGTATAAATAAAAAATATTGAAATTTAAGGCTTGTTACTTAAATTTATAAAGGTGGTGAAATTATGGTTGAATTACTCTCTCCTGTTGGTGATTTTGAATGTTTAAAATCTGCTGTGCAAAATGGTGCTAACAGCGTTTATTTTGGTGCTGATACTTTCAGTGCTAGGGCATTTGCCACTAACTTTTCTCTTGAAGATTTAGAAAAAGCCATTCAATATGCAAAAATTCGTGGCGTTAAGACCCATTTAACATTAAATACACTCGTTACTGATACAGAATTCGAATCTGCTATCAATGTTGCGAAAAAAGCTTATGAATTTGGTATAGATGCCATTATTGTTCAAGATTTAGGATTGGCTATGGCATTAATGAAACATTTTCCTAATTTACCAATTCACGCTAGCACACAAATGACTGTTCATAATCTGAATGGTGCTTTAGAATTGCAAGAACTTGGATTTGCAAGAGTTGTTCTTGCAAGAGAGCTTTCTGTTAATGAAATTGATTATATTTGTAAAAATACCAATATAGAAATCGAAACATTTATTCATGGAGCTCTATGTATCTCTTATTCTGGTCAGTGCCTATTTTCAAGTATGCTAGGCGGTCGTTCTGGAAACAGAGGAAAATGTGCAGGACCTTGTAGACTTCCATTTGAATTATTAGAAAATAGCAAGACCATTAATTCTGGATATTTATTAAGTACTAGAGATCTGTGTGGATTAGAATATATCCCTAACTTAATCCAAGCTGGTGTCAAATCTTTTAAAATTGAAGGTCGTATGAAATCTCCAGAATATGTTGCTACGGTTACAAGAATTTATAGAAAATATATAGACTTGGCTATGTCTAATACTGAATATTGTATTGATGAAAATGATAAAAAAGAGTTATTACAAGTATTTAATAGAGGAATGTCTTCTTCTGGACATTTGAGCAATGAAGCCAACAGAAATTTAGTATTTAAAGAAAAACCAAATAATATGGGTCTATTTCTTGGTAAAGTGCAAAAATACAATCAAAAGAAAGGGTATCTTACTGTTAAATTAAATGAACCAATTGGTATTGGAGATACGATTTCTTTAGAAAAAGAACAAGGAACCTATACCATTTCAGAATTGATGGATACCAATATGAAAAATATTAAATTTACAGAAATTGGTCAAACAGTGATCATTGGTAGAATGAAGGGAAACATCAAGTTAGGTAATCAAATCTATAAGATGCGTTCTAAAAAATTAAATCTTTTAGCTCAAACTAGCTGTTCAAAAGAAAATAGAAAAGTACTTTTAAATTGTCATATTGCTATCAAAGAAAATAAACCTATCACAATTACGATTACTTCAGCAAGTAATATTGCATTATATAAAGATTTGAATATCCACTATACAAGTGATATCATTCCTTTAAAAGCTATCACAAGACCAATGGATAAAAATACCATTATATCACAATTCTCAAAAACAGGTTCTACGCCTTATGCCTTTAAAACGTTAGATATAGAGTTAGATCATACTATATTTATCCCGAAATTAAGTACCCTAAACGATTTACGTAGAACGATTTTAGAAATGGTAGAACAATATGCTATAAAAACTATGAGAAGAACTTCGCCTAAAGTGGATAAACATATAAGCAACCATATAGAAAAGCTTGAAATACATGATAAAGCTGATGATACTGTAAACAAATGTGATATGTCTGATACACCCAACAAAGAAAACTCTTCTATTCATAAAACTTCTATGAAAAAAACAAAATTATCACTTTTGTTAAACATTTTGCATAAAGATTATGACTACACGCAACTTCATGGTATTGAAAATGTATATATTCCTTTAAAATATTTTTCTATGAAGGATTATCAAGAAATTTTACATGTTTTAGACGATAAATTTAATCTATATGTCTATATGCCAACGATTATTAAATCGAATTATAAAAATCTATTATCTAATAACATAGAAACCACTTTAAACAATTATCATATTCAAGGATTTGTTATTTCAAACATTTGTAATATTAAATTATTACATACACTGTTTGCAGATCTTAATAAACATTTAGAATTAATTACAAACTATACATTTAATGTATATAATGCCAATACAATAGGTGAATTGAAAAAATTGGGAATTTGCCGATATACTTTGTCTCCAGAATTAAATAGAAAAATTATTCATAATTTATGTGATTGCTCAGAATTACCAAATGAATTAATTGTCTATGGTAAAACGCCTCTTTTAAATATGAATTATTGTCTTTTAGGCGAAACTGATAAATGTTATCCAACTTGTAAACAAAGATGTATTACTAATAATTTATATCATTTAAAAGATCGATTACATATGAATTTTAGAATTTTACCTGATAATATTCAAACTGTTACAACGATATTTAATAGTAAAATAACTTCTATTTATCCAAAAGAATTTAACATTGATTATGCAAGAATTGATATTTTGGATGAAACTATTGATGAAATTAATGAAATCGTTCATAGAGTTATAAATAATCAAAGATTTGATGGTAGTCATTATACAAACGGAAATTTGAATAAGGTAATTTAAAAATAAGCAAATGTTTTTTATAAAAGAACTTAAATAAATTATGTTACAAAATTAAAGTAATTTGATATTTTAGCACACTAAAACAGGCCACAACGTGACCTGTTTTACAATGTTAAAAACTCTAAAAAGATAACCGCATCTTACTCTTGTTGGCTTATTTTTTTTAGTTCTTGTTGCAATTCCTTTTCTTTTTGTCTTATTTCTTGCTGAATCTTTCTTAGCTCTTTTTCTATTTTTTCTTTCTCTTTTTCATAAAAAAACCCTATAAGATTATTTGGTGTCATGTTAGGCTTCAGATATATGATAGGACGAATATAATACTTTGGATGGCTTTCAAGTCCAAACGAATCGAAGAGTTCATGCAAATAAATTCCAAACCTACATACATACGAAAACCCAAACCCAATAGCGGTATCACCCTTTATTCCGGGAGAAGCTAACCAATACTCATGTCCTCGCGAAAATATGATTTCTTTTTCCTTTTCTCTTCCTTTCAGAGAAGTTGGTTCATACGTATATGCAGTGCTCATTATTTCTTTAGTAGAATATTTTTTCTCCAGAAAGCTCTCTGGATCATAATACTTTTCTTTATGTAGTGGTTCGCATAATTGCATAAAACATTTGTTTTTATTGATATCGTCTGAAAAATAGCCTTTTTGATAAACTCTTCTTTCCGCTTTATTTACTTCTACATCTAGCAATTGATTTACGTCCTCAATTGTTAGACTTCTTCCTTCCAATGATATTTCTTCTCTCATAAATAATTGTGATATTTTATTTAACTCTTCTGCTCCATTTACAAAACCTCTTGCTCCGCCCATTATAAATTTGAAGACAGGATCTTTAGCTATGAGTTTTAAACATCTTTCCCCAGACATCTGTTCCACACCTATAGCTTGCCATTTCAACTCTATCCCCTTAGTGGAAAACGTTTGATCACGAAAACCATTTTTTTTCAATGGCGACAAATAGGTTTTCTCACTATGCTCATAGGGGATCTCATCCCCTATATTGATAATACCTTCTTCATATAAGTCAACTAACTTCCGATTTCTCAGTTCTTTACTTTTCATAAATTCATTTTTTAACATTTTTTTCTCCTTTCATCTCGGTATAATACCTTTTGAATACACTACAAGTTTCATCATTGATATTTTATCATCATTTACATAAATTGTAAACCCTTTTCATTATACAAAATCTGATTAAATATTAAAAAATGTTCTACTACTTAACTCTATAATTAAATCCATATTATCATCTTTAGCTGATTTGTTTTTTCTAATTGCCCCACACTTTTTACATTGATAAATAATAACATATCCTTTTTTACTATCTATCTCTAAACTCACAGGCTCTAAATCTCCATGGCAAGTTTCTTGCCTATCTCCCGGATTTTTATCTACATGTTTAGAGTGTAAACAATGTGGACAGTGATCTCTACATGAGTATCCTAATTTTGGCACTTTTTTTCCACAATTTTCACATATAAATTCTTCATCTATCTCTATAAATTTTCTGTTTTCCATTTTCTCTCCTTTTGACCTTTAGGTGTCCATTTTGGGTTTTGTCCATTTAGGGACGTTTCTCTTTGGGACATCTTGTGATTTTGTCCATTTGGGGACGTTTCCTCTTGGGACATTTTTATGTAAAGTTATCCATAATGTTTATTATATTAAAAATACAAAAAGAAAAAATATAATATATATGAAGTTTATATAACTTTACATAAAAATGTCCCAAGAGGAAACGTCCCCAAATGGACAAAATCACAAGATGTCCCAAAGAGAAACGTCCCTAAATGGACAAAACCCAAAATGGACACTTAATACTTAAAGTCTCCTCCACCTAAAAATTCTTTTAACAATGAATTATTTGGTATATATTCTTTTGGTATTTCTTCAAAATATTTTAAAAATTTTAACAATCTTTGTGCTTCTGCATATTCTGGTTGTTCATTAGTTATCTCTTGTAATAATGGTACCACTATAGGTTTTAAGGCGCCAATTTCATAAACCAATGATGTATTAAATATAAAATTTGCTTCTTCTTGAAATGGGAATATATTTTTCTTTTCTCCTTCATTTACTTTATTCCATGTTCTAATTGTATTTTGAGCTGAATATCCTCTAAATTGATGGTCTCTTACAATTCTTCTTATTAGTCTTGTATCTGTTGTTGAAACCCTATTAAATCTATCTAAGTTTAGCACTGTTAGTGCACTGATATAGATTTTGTATTTTTGGTCTGAAGGTATTTTACTTGTTAATTTGTCATTTAAACAATGAATTCCTTCGATTACTAGTACTTCTCCTTTTTGCAATTTTAATTTTTTTCCATTATATTTTTTAGTTCCTTCATAAAAATCAAATTCTGGTACTTCTATTTCTTCTCCATTTAGTAATTTTGTTAGATGATCATTAAATAATTCTGTATCAATTGCTTCTAAACATTCAAAATCATAATCCCCATTTTGGTCTTTTGGTGTGTCTTTTCTTTCTACAAAATAATTATCTACCGAAATGGTAACTGGCTTTATTCCATTTAGTTTTAATTGAATTCCTAATCTTTGTGCAAATGTTGTTTTTCCTGAAGAAGATGGTCCAGCGATCAATACTATTTTTACTTCTTTATTTCTGGCAATATTATCTGCAATTTTAGCTATTTTCTTTTCATGCAAAGCTTCTGCTAGCATGATAATGTCCTTGATATTCCCTTCTTTGATGGCTTCATTAATTCGATAGGTTCTTTCTATATTTAAGATTTTATGAATATCATCATATTCTTCCATTGCCCATGCTAGTTTTTTGTTTTTTACAAATTTAGGCATTCTTTCTGGGTCTTTTTGACTTGGATACCTTACTAAAAATCCATCATTATATCTTACTATCTCAAATATTTTTATATCTCCTGTTCTATTTGCCAATGTCCCATAACAATAGTTATAGTAGTCTTCACAATAATACATATAAATTTGGTTATTTCCTTCTAAATCTAATTGTAATCTGCCTTTTGAAGTTTCTGTTTGTTCAAAAAACTTTGTTGCTTCTTCTCTATTCATGATTACTTGTTTAATAGGAAGATTGTCTTTAACTATTCTTCTGGCTTCTCCGTGTTAGTTCCTCAATAAATTTGTCTGTTACTTCTCCATCTATAATATCGCAAAACATAGCATTTGATAGTTGGTAATTTACTTCCATTTTATTATTAGGACATATTTTTTCAAATGCTTTTCCAATTATATATAATAAAGTTCTTCTATAAACTTTCATTCCTTCATTTGAAGTGGTATCTATTAATTCTACTTTTCCGTCTGTTTCTACGCAATAATTTAAATTTTCATATTCGTTATTAAATATTGCAGCTATCACTGCATGTTCATGATTTTTTATTTCGTTTTCTAAAATCTGACTAATTGGTGTTGGTTTATCTATTTCCATTATCTTGTCTTTGTATTGTATTTTCATATAATTCCTCCTTTTGTATCCTGTGATTATTGTATATGAAATTATGATATAAGTCAAGATTGGTTAATTTTTCTTCACTGTACAAAAAACATGTCCAGTCAGATGCATATTTTTCATTATTTTGGATATATTTTTATTAAATATAATTTTTAGGAGGCGAATTTGTATGGATATTTCTAGAGTTCATTCCATATTAGAAAATAAAGAAAAATGTGATGTTTTTTATGATGATAGACCTGTATGGATTCAAGGTGTCAATGATAATATGGCCAAAGTAGGTTTTATTGATAATTTCGAAGAAAAGGATGTTTTTATTAATGACTTATATGAAAGAAATCTATATAATTAAAAAAGAGATGATACCCCACAATGTCATTAACTTAAGAAAAAGTAAACGAGAACAATTACAATAAATTGTGATTTTTCTCTTTTACTTTTTCTTAAGTTAATGACATTGGATGATACCCCCATCTCTTTTTCGTAAAATGATTCTTTGTTTTCGTAAACTATTTTTGATGTTTCGTATATTTTTGAAAATTGTATATATTCCTCCCTTTGTTTTTTTATTCAAAATCAGTATCTTTTTTACTTTCTGTCATATTTTTCTATACCATTTCTGATTGCTATATTAATTAATTTTGAAATGGAAATCCCGTATTTTTCTCGCATTTCTTCTAGTTTTTTATACATAGATTCTCTTATAATGATTGACCTTGCAACATTAATTTCATTATTTTCCTTTTTATATATAACCACTTTTTCGCCCAAACTCAAATCATTAATACAAGCATCTACGATTTTGTTTATCGATGCATCTAAATCGTTTTCTGATATTTCTTTTAATCTATCATATAAATTCCCTTCGATTTCTGCTGATTTTTTTATCCATTTCTCTTTTCTTAAAAATCTATCAAACCATTCCATTTTCTATCACCTAATCCCCAATATATCAGTATTTATTATACAACAACTAGTTGCTTGTTTTAATTACCTTTTATTTCCATTTTATCAACCTTATAAGGTTGATAACTTTCTTTTTTTATTTTATAATGACCTAAACATTGAAAGGAGTCTTATTTATGAGTAAATTGTATGAGAAATATAGGGCATTAAAATCTGAAGATACTTCTAAGTTTTATCTATTCAAAAGTGGTATATTTTATATTTTTCTAGATGAAGATGCTATAAAAATGTCTGAAATTTTAAATTTAAAACTTACTAATTTAAATGAAACTGTGGTCAAATGCGGTTTTCCTGTAAAAAACTTAGATAAGTATTTACATGTATTAAAATTATATAATTATGAAATTGATATTATTGACTCTATTCAATCCACTGCTTACTCTAGTCAAAATTATTTGCAAAATGATTCTGTAAAAAAATTGATAGAAGATATCGCCACCATTGATTTCAATCATTTATCTATTACAGAAGCTTTTTCATTTATAGAAGATATTACCAATAAAGCGAAAAGTCTTTTAAAATATTTTCATTAACTTTTATTCTGTATTGATAGGAGAATTTTTATGAATAAACAAACCAATAATCTAGCAATTTACCAAAAATATATGGAGCTTATTTATTATACAAATGATTTAGTAAAAAAATTTCCAAAGTCTGAGACATTTGCATTAGTCAAGGAAATTAAAACTACCATGTATGCTGGTATGCGTGTACTCATATATGCAATTAAAGCATATCGTCTTCAAGATAAATTAAAACACTTAAATGAATTTGATGTTAATTTGTCCTTATTTAAAGTGTTTATTAGATTATCCTATAAATACCAATATATCTCGAACAAAAATTATTCTTTTTGGAGCAGTCTGGTTACGGATATTTGTAATATGTTAGGAGGGTGGATAAATTCATGCCAAAAAAAATAAAAAATTGTTTTGATAAAAATCTAACATTTCAAAAGTTAATGGAGGCACATTTACGTGCTAGAAAACACAAAACATATAAAAATGAAGTGATTAAATTTGAGATTAATTTAGAAAACAATATTACAAATTTATTAAATAGCATTAAAAATCATACATATAAAATTGGGAATTATTTTCAATTTAAAGTTTATGAACCTAAAGAAAGGATCATCAATGCTTTACCCTATAAGGACAGAATTGTACATCAATGGTATGTCGAAGAATTTATCAAACCATATATTGTTCCTAAATTTATTCATACATCTTTTGCTTGTTTAAAAGACAGAGGCACACATATGGCTGTCAATTCTGTTCAAAGTCAACTTCGCATTTTTAAGAGAAACTATGGTGATTTTTGGATATTAAAATGTGATATAAAAAAATTTTTCTATAGTATTGATCCCTACATTCTTTTTGAAATTATGAAAAAATATATCACAGATAAGAAATTACTCTCATTTACGCATCTTCTTATTTTTGACAATCGTACTGATAAAATAGGCATCCCTATTCGGAAATTATACAAGTCAATTTTTTGCCAATATTTATTTAAATGAACTTGACCAATACATAAAAAATGAACTTCATATCAAATATTTAACAAGATATATGGATGACTTTATCATATTGTTAAAAACCAAGAAAGAATGCATTGTTGCTAAAAAGAAAATTGAAGCCTTTTTAAAAGAACGTTTACATCTAGAATTAAATGACAAGTCTAGATTTTATCCTTATAAAATGGGTGTGAATTTTTGTGGTTATCGTATTTTTACTACTCATAGATTATTAAGAACCAATAGCAAAAAGAAAATCAAAAAAAATGTTAAAAAATGGAATACAGCCTATAGCAAAGGAACTTTAGATATCCCACATACCATTCAGAGTTTAAATTCTTGGCTAGGGCATTCTTCCCATTGTCAGTCATATAAGCTTCAACAAAAAGTTTTGAATCATTGTCATTTTCTTTATCTAGATCATTCTACTTATATGAATGAACAATCTGAAAAACAATTGATTACTCTAATGGAAGAACATTCTAATTCTATATAAAGTATTTTTTACATAATGCTTCATTTGTATTTACAAATGGAACATTATGTAATATAATAACCAATAAATTTAAATCAAATTTTTCGTTCATACTGTTTATAATAAAATAAACAGGCCCTTCTAATGTGAAAAACCTGTTTATCGTATAATTTCAAATATTCGCCATTTTACTACTAATTCAAAATTACTATTTATGTGTTTATGACATAGAATCTAACCTTCTGTACCTATATTTTTCATTTCCCTATAGTACAAACAGATAGTTTTCATTTTTCAAAAACTGCCTATGCCAAAGGAATTAAACTTCTTTGATACAAATCCAGTTGTTAATTTTCATCATGTTTAAACCCTCGGCGACCTCCTTGAAGTATCGCCCATCTGGGATAGAAGCCTTTTATCTTCTTTGTGTATCGAAGTGCTACGGACACAGAACGACACGGAACCCGTTGTTGCTGTTGCTATTGCCATTGCTGTTGTTCGAATAGAACACACCTGCATTGTTGGTGTTACTGTAATTGCCTCCACGATGGAAGAACGGATTGCTCGAATACGCGAAGTTAGAGTAGTACAGTTTAATCCCTATTTCATATATTTTTGAAGGTACTATTATTTTTTATTGAGTATCATTACAAATTCTCTATCATTTTTGGTATTTTTTACCTTATATATCTCCATTGAGAGAAAGATTCATCTTGTTGATTACTTACATTATTTTTGTACTTTTTTCTGCACAAATTCTAAGTTTTTTCCTTTTTATTCTACCGAGATTACCTTTCTTAATACCTACTAATAAAAGGTATCAAGGTACAAGGAAAGC
This sequence comes from uncultured Clostridium sp., assembly GCA_946500615.1. Taxonomy (GTDB): domain Bacteria; phylum Bacillota; class Clostridia; order TANB77; family CAG-508; genus CAG-269. Next base: position 35,162 of record CAMMWP010000018.1, read on the forward strand.
TTTTAAAGTGCTACGGACACAGAACGACACGGAACCCGTAGTGGCTGCTGCTAATGCCAGCGCTGTAGCCCGAACAGAACACACCTGCACTGCTGGTGCTACTGTAACCGCCCCCACGATGGAAGAACGGACCGCTCGAATACGCGAAGTAAGAGTAGTCGTTAAACCATGCAGAAGCACCGCTTATGTAAACTTCTTTTGTTCCTTCTCCTACTTTACATATGTCATAAATCTTTGATCCATAACTTGTACTTGTTCCGTTTTCATATGCTGTTACATATTTGGTACTAATATAATTTCCTTCACTGTTTTTGGCTTCTTGGGTCATTTTTTGTCCATAACTTGAGCCATCTACATAGGTACTGTTACCTAATTTATCATATCCTGCTGCTCTGTCCCATGCTCCTCCTGACATATCATAGATTCCATATACATTTCCTGTGGTACTTGACAATACACCTATTTCTCCAT
>CAMMWP010000019.1 GCA_946500615.1 uncultured Clostridium sp.
CGTTACGATTTAGATATTAGAATTTCTTAAACGGGAATTGGAGGGTAGCCGAGAACCTTAAAAATTTACCATATGACTACCCTCAGCTTGGAAGGTCTCAACTGTAACATAACACTTACTTTATTTTTCTTTTATTTTAAAAATGCTTGACAGTTTACAATAATAAAGATAAAATAGATATGGTAGGAAGAAATATATTTAAAATAACAGATATATATTTATTTCGAACATTGAAAATTAAATAAGAAAGAGGTGTATGATTATGATGATTGTAATCATTATTGTCTCTGTCTTAATCTCACTTGCAATAGGATTTCTAGTAGGAATGATATACAGAAAAAAAGTTGCAGAATCTAAAATTCAAGGAGCAGAAAACGAAGCCAAAAGATTAATTGATTTAGCAAAAAAAGAAGGAGAAAATCTAAAGAAAGAAGAGATTTTCAAAGCTAAAGAAGAAATTATGAATAATAGAAAAGAATTAGATCAAGAGATTAAAGAAAGAAGAGGCGAAGTACAAAAACAAGAAGCAAGATTAATTCAAAAAGAGGAAAATTTAGAAAGACGTTCAGAAAACTTTGAAAAAAGGGAGCAAGAACTAGAAAGAGAAAGACAAAATATTGAAAACCAACAAGTAGAATTAGAAAAATTACATGAACAAGAAATGATTGAGCTTCAAAAAATTGCATCTTTAACGAAAGAAGAAGCAAAACAAAGATTGCTTGCAGAAATGGAAAAAGAAATAACAGCAGAAAAAGCAACATTAATCAGAGAAAAAGAACAAAAAGCAAAAGAAGATGCAAACAAAAATGCAAAAGAAATATTATGTTATGCAGTACAAAAATGTGCCGCAGACCATTCTCAAGAAACAACAGTATCTATTGTTGCACTTCCAAATGACGATATGAAAGGAAGAATCATAGGTAGAGAAGGTAGAAACATAAAAGCATTAGAAACATTAACAGGAATTGATTTAATAATCGATGATACACCAGAAGCTGTCGTATTATCAGGATTTGACCCATTAAGAAGAGAAGTTGCAAAAATCGCGTTAGAAAAATTAATTGATGATGGAAGAATTCATCCAGCTAAAATTGAAGAAATGGTAGAAAAAGCCAAAGAAGAATTAGATGCAACAATCAAAGAAGAAGGAGAAAGAGCTGTATTAGAAACAGGCGTTATTGGATTACATCCAGATCTTGTAAAATTAATTGGAAAATTAAAATATAGAACAAGTTATGGACAAAATGTATTAAACCATTCAATAGAAGTTTCAAACTTAGCAAGAATCATGGCAGAAGAATTAGGATTAGACGCAAAACGTGCTAGAAGAGCAGGATTACTACATGATATCGGAAAAGCGTTAGACCATGATATGGAAGGAACACATGTAGAAATTGGTGTGGAAGTATTAAAAAAATATAAAGAAAATCCATTGGTAATTAATGCTGTAGAAGCACATCATGGAGATGTAGAGCCACAGACATTAGAAGCTGTTTTAGTACAAGCAGCTGATGCAATATCAGCATCAAGACCGGGAGCTAGAAGAGAAACATTAGAAGCATATATCAAAAGATTACAAAACCTTGAAGAAATTGCTGATTCCTTTGAAGGTGTTGATAAATCATTTGCTATACAAGCTGGTCGTGAAATTAGAGTGATTGTAAAACCAGAAAAAATTTCAGATGACCAAATGACAATTTTAGCAAGAGATGTTTCTAAGAAAATAGAAAATGAAATGGATTATCCGGGACAAATTAAAGTTAATGTTATTAGAGAAACAAGAACAGTAGATTATGCAAAATAGAAAAAACCACGCGGAAATGCGTGGTTTTTTTAGTTTAAATTTCCCTAAATTTCATAAAGCGTGTATAGACTTTTTGAAAATTTTATGATAATATATTTGTAAAAATTTAACATTCATAAAAGGGAGATGAGCGATTTGAAGAATACATTTTATGTAACAACACCAATTTATTATCCAAGTGGAAAATTTCATATAGGAACAGCCTATACGACAGTCTTAGCAGATACCATGAAAAGATATCATGAACTCAAAGGTGAAGAAAGCTATATGCTAACAGGAACAGATGAGCATGGACAAAAAATACAAGGAATTGCAGAAAAAAATGGAAAAACACCAAAAGAATATGTAGATGAAATGGCAATACAAGCAAAAAAACTATGGGAAAAAATGGGAATTCACTACGACGACTTTATACAAACAACAGAAGAAAGACATACAAAAATTGTCCAAAAAATATTTGACAAATTTATGGAACAAGGGGACATCTATAAAGGAGAATATGAAGGATGGTATTGTATACCATGTGAAACCTATTTTACAGAAACCCAATTGATAGACGGAAAATGTCCAGACTGTGGCAGAGAAGTAAAATTAATGAAAGAAGAATCCTATTTTTTTAACATGAAAAAATATGTAGGCAAACTAGTCAAATATTATGATGAACATCCAGACTTTATCAAGCCAGCATTCAGAAAAAATGAAATGATCAATAACTTCATAAAACCGGGATTGGAAGACTTATGTGTTACAAGGACAAGTTTTGACTGGGGAATTAAAGTTTTAAAAGACCCCAAACATGTTGTATATGTATGGCTAGACGCCTTAACCAATTATTTAACTGCACTAGGATATATGTCAGAAGACGATACCTTATTTAAAAAATACTGGCCAGCAGACTTGCAAATTGTCGGAAAAGACATTGCTCGATTCCATTTAATTTATTGGCCAATATTCTTAATGGCTTTAGACTTACCATTACCAAAAACGATTTTGGTACACAATTGGATTATGATGAAAGATGGAAAAATGTCAAAATCAAAAGGAAATGTCATTTATCCAGAAACACTTATCGATAGATATGGATTGGATCCAACAAGATATTTCTTACTTAGAGAAATGCCTGTTAATCAAGATGGAATCTTTTCACCAGAAGCATTTGTAGAAAGATATAATTTTGATTTATGTAATGATTTAAGTAATTTATTAAATCGAACGGTATCTATGGTAAATAAATATTTTGAAGGAAATGTTCCAGAATATAATGGAACACCAAATGCAGTAGATAAAGAACTAGAAGCATATGCAACCGAAAAAATTAAAAATTTTGAAGAAAAATTAAATGATTATGAAATTGCAAATGCATTACAAGAAATATGGGATTTGATTGCAAGAACCAATAAATATATTGATGAGACTATGCCATGGGCTTTAGCAAAAGAAGAAAAAACAGAGGAATTAAAATCAGTAATGTATCATCTAATAGAAAACTTAAGGAAAATTGCCATTTTAATCAAACCATTTATGACAGATACGGCAAATAATATTTTAAGGCAAATTGGAATAACAGAAATTGATAGTATTAAATGGGAAGATATATATGCTTATGATACTTTAAAAGATAGAAAAGTCATTGAAAAAGGTGAACCTATTTTCATGAGATTACATGTAGAGGAAGAAGTAGAATATTTAAAATCAGTGATGAAAAAGTGATATGGGGATAGACACATTATTAGAAAATAATTAGAAAAATATAGAATATAAAAACAACAATTTAGGTAATAGAAAATTGTGTGAGAAAAAATATTCTATATTTTTTTAATTTTTTATACAAATTCTTGATAAAATAGTATATAATAGAAACGAAAAAATGGATAAATAAATGAAAATTAATAGGAAATAAAATATGAAAGAAGAAATAAATATGTCTTTAGTACCTGTAAAATTTAGATTTACTACAAAAGAAAAAATCATCATGATTATCATTATGATACTTATGGTAATAGGAATTATTATCACATGGGTAAACTATGTAGAAAATGCTAAAATAAAGGTACAATATGAATTGGCACAAAAACAACTACAAGAAGCACTCATAAAGGAACAAGAAGAAGCAGAAAGAAAAAGACAGGAAAAATTACCGAAATTGACAGAAGAAGGAAAAGAAAATATAAAACATATATATAGTTCTGATACTAAAAGGGCTTTTTTAACATTTGATGATGGACCATCTAGCAATACAAGTCAGATATTAGATATATTAAAAGAAAAAGGAATTAAAGCTACTTTTTTTGTATTAGGATCTAATGTTGAAAAAAAACCAGAACTTGTAAAAAGAATGTATGATGAAGGACACTTTATTGCCAATCATGGATATACCCATATATATGAAAATATTTATCAATCACCAGAAGCAGTTATAAATGAATATAATCAATGCAATCAAGCAGTAAGGAATGCCATTGGTGAACAAGAGTATAATTCTCATTTATTCCGATTTCCGGGAGGATTAAATGGCGGAAAATATGCAGAAATCAAAAATCAAGCCAATGCATTATTGCTTGAAAATAGCATTGTTCATGTGGATTGGAATGCATTAAATGGAGATTCAGAGACAACAAATCCAACCACTGAATATGAAATGAAGAGAATTGCTGACACAACCGCAAATAAGCAAAGTGTTGTTATTTTGATGCATGATGCAGAAGCTAAAAAGGTAACAGCAGAAACATTGCCTAATATAATAGAATATTTATTAGGACAAGGATATACATTCAAAAATTTTTATGAAATCATAAAATAAACATGTACAGAAAAACTGTTATGAGAAAGAAAGGAGCTATCGTTTTGCCAAAAAAAACAGGAGAAAAAGTAGATGAAATGAAAGAAAAATTAGACTATTTAGGATTAGACTTGGAAGAAGCAAAAAACCAATTTGAAAATTATGAGCCATTAAAATTTAGAGTACCTAAATTTTATGATGAAAAACAATATAGACAATATCGATATATACCAATAAAAGATATTCAAATATTATTAACACCAGCAAACCGATTAGATGATATACAAGAAAAATATAAAAATGCAAGTCCATTAGCTGAATATTTAGATACAGAAGATGAAAAAAATTATATAAAACACACAACATTTTTAAAAATGCTAAAAGACTTAAAAATAGAGGATGTAGAAAAAGTACAAGAAGAACAAGCAAAGCTAACCAAAAAAATACCATTTAAAGTAAAATATGAAGGAAATTATTTGTGGCAAATATATTATGCAGAAGATACAGATCAATATTTTATGTTAGTCCCAACAGAGGATACAGACTATTCCACCTTTTTCTATTTATTGAAAAAACAATTAGAAAAAAAGAAAACAGGAAAAATATTTGTCCCAATTAGAAATCTTTCATATAGTAACACATATTTAAAGAAAACAGAATTTGAAGATATTGAAAACTATTTATGGTTATTTACAAAAGATTGGCCATTAATTTATGAAGTATATGATAAGAGTGAAAAATTATCGATTCATATAGTTGGAGAAGCAGAAGTATATGAAAGCATCAGAAGTCCATACAAAATAAAATTAAATAGCTTAGTAGAAGCAAATCAATTTTATAAATTGTTAAAAGCAATGTTTATTTTGCAAACAGAATTGCCACATTATTTTACATTTAAAACCAATCTTACAAAAGGTGGTGAATTAGAATTTTATAACCAAGACTATAAAATAGAATATGACAATATCGCAGAATGGATAAATGATGAATATGAAGTAGGAATTCAAAAACAAGAATTAATAGAAGAATTATTAAAAGAAAACAAAATAAAATTAGACAACTTAAAAGTAATTGCAGGTTCTCAAGAAATAGAATATTTAGCAAAAGAAAAACAAATATCTACATTTTTAGAATGTAAAAAAACATTTTTTGGTAAGTTTAAATATTATTTTAAATACAGTAAGAAAAACAAAAAAAATGCGATAAAAGAAAATTCTTTAGAAGAATCCAATATACAAGAAGAAAAAGATGACAAAGAAGAGAAAAAAACACAAAGAAAAAAGAAGAAAGAAAAATACACAATTGAAGAGTTAATTCAACTATATAAAGAATATGAATTAAATGAAACAGAATTAAAAAATATGCTAATGGATATCAATGCTTTAAAATTGAAAAATAAAAACATGGCAAAAAAAATAGAAAATGCAACCAATTTTATACAAGAAATTGATAATCATAAAAGAAGTATATTTGAATTTTGGAAATATAGTAATAAAGACGAGGTAGCATCTTTAGCGGCAGGGGAAGAAGAAGAGATCAATATTATAAAAAAAGTCACGAAAGTATTCGATTATCATGAAGACTTAGAAAACTTTGGAAATACAATGGATCAAGTAGAAAGAAAAGCATTAAGTAAAAGTGAAACAGATAGTATTTACTTAACAACAACAAATATTTTTCCGATACTAAATAAAGTAAAAAATAACGAAGTACTACCAAAAGAAATCGAAAATCAATTAAAAGACTTGAAAAAAGAGTTGCAACAGCAAAATACATTAGAAGATATAGAAGAATTTGATATATTTGGTGGGATGTCACAAGATGCGACAAAAGTTTCTAAGATTGCCAATAAAAATCATAGAGAAATTGCAAAAGATAAATTTAATATCTTAGAAATTAATAAAAACACAAAACAAATCGGATACAAAATGACATTAGAAACCGTTGTCGATACGATAAAAAAAGCATTAAACAAAGTTGTCATTATTGATGATTTACCAGTATATAAATTGGTGGACGAAGAAAAGTTGAATAACCAAGATTTTAATATTTTTAATATAAATCCAGAAAATGAAATTTATGAAGATATAAAAAATAAAACAAATAAATTTAATTTATATAAAATAAATGCCAAAAGAGGAATGAACGGAATTAGTTATACAAATAGTATTTTTTATGACAATCAAAATAAAACTTTGCCAATTGGACAAAACATATCTACCAAAATTTTATTAGATCTTTCAAATGTGGACTTGAAGTTAATAAATAGGACTTCATTTAAAATAGCGGATATAGAAGACGAGAAAGATGATTTTTCTAAAGTCAATATAAAAACAATTCATGTATTTGAATATGACGTTATTTTAGAAGAATTAAATGAACAAGCTGAAGAAGATAAATAAGATATATAAAAAAATAGAACTTATTAGGATTTTAGTCTATAACATCAGTCCTTAGACACCATTTTACTTCGTAAAATGGCATGCTATTGTTGGTCTTAACAAAAATTCCTATCAAGACATAGTATATCAATAAGAAATTTGATAGGAGGAATGTATGTTCAAAAAATGTATATTGGGTATTATTATATTTGTCTTTGTATTTAGTATACAAATAAATCATACATATGCATTAACGCCACAATCTAGTTTAAATTATGAGGGGATTGATGTTAGTAATTGGCAAGGATATATTGATTATGAACAAGTCAAAAATGCAGGAATACAAGTTGTATATATAAAGGCTAGTCAAGGTACAAATATAAAAGATGCGTATTTTGATATGAATTATGAAAATGCAAAAGCAAATGGCTTACGTGTAGGTTTTTATCATTTTTTAACAGCAACTAATACAGAAGAAGCAATCGAAGAAGCAAATTTTTTTGTTTCTGTGATTCAAGGGAAAACGCCAGATTGTAAATTGGTATTAGACTATGAAAGTTTTGGAGGCGTTGCAAGAGAAGAAGTAAATCGTATAGCTAGAACATTTATGGAACGTGTGGAAGCGCTAACCAGTAAAGAGATAATGCTATATAGTGACTTATCAAATGCTAGAAATACTTTTGATACAAGTTTAGCAGAAGATTATGACTTATGGATTGCTTATTATGAAGATAAAAATAATCTAGTAAATATACAAACCAGTTGGAATACATATGTAGGAATACAATATACAGATAGGGGAAGTGTAAATGGGATTAATGGAAGTGTAGATAGAGATTTATATACAGAAGAAATTTTTCTAAACGAGAATTCTGAAATTCCTAATAATAATGAAAATGAGTTTCCTAAAAATACAGAAAGTATAGAATATACAGTACAAAGTGGAGATACTTTAAGTGCTATTGCAAGGAGATATGGTACAACAGTACAAGAACTTGTAGATATTAATCAAATACAAAATCCTAATCTCATTTATCCGGGTGAAAAACTAAGAGTACTTACAAATTCAACAGTGCCGGGAACTGAAGAAAGAGGAACAGGAAGTATTACATATATAGTAAGAAGAGGAAATACTTTGTCACAAATAGCAAGAGCGTATCACGTTAGTGTACAACATATTGTGGAGATAAATGATATTCCAGATCCAGATTTGATTTATCCCGGACAAAAGTTGAGAATTACAGAAAGTGATGTAACAGACTTATCTCCAGTTGATAATACGATTCAAGTGTATTATGTTGTTAAAGATGGCGATACTTTATATGGAATTGCAAGGAGATTTGGAATTACGTTAAATGAAATTTTACAATATAATGATATTCCAAATCCGAATCTCATTTATCCGGGACAGACAATTAAAATCGTGTAATATTATTTTGTTACCATTCAGACTTCCCTTGCGTTTGGAAAGGCCGAATGGTAACTATAATTTTACAACTTTTAAAAAAATTGTGAAATTATTCTAGACTTTTTTTAATATATGTGCTAATATATATTAGTATATATCTTATGCCGATGTGGCGGAATTGGTAGACGCACTGGACTCAAAATCCAGCGGGAAACCATGTGGGTTCGAGTCCCACCATCGGTACCATGAATTAATCAATTTTCAGAAGATGAAGATGTCTTTCTTCATTTTTTTTGTATCAGTAAGTTTGGAAAGTATCTTCTAAAATACTTGAGGAAATCTTTTTTTATTACTATCTAAATAAGCTTATAAGTTTGCAGTAGTCTTTCTTTTAGAGTTATATTTTTGTTTGTTGATTTTTAGATACAAAAAGCATAAGGACTTTTAATATTTCCCTGTATATTTTCTTCAAATAATTGAATTTCTAATATTTTTTTGATATTATATATATAAACATTGCAAAGGAGGGGGAGTTTTTTTATGACAAATCCAGATTCTTTTAAACCAGTTGCACCTAAAACTACAAATGAATTAACTGATAGTCACACAATAGTAGATGTTGGCAAACGAACTCAGGATACTGTTCAAAAGGTGGTAACTATTGAGGCAATAGTTTTAGCGATTATAGTAGTATTAGTAATTGTTTTAATAATTAAGAAAAAAAAGAAAGGATAAAATTATGGAAAAAAAGAGTTTATCTGCAGTTGATATTTCAAAAAAATTAATTTGGGAATATATAGTTGCTTCTTTTATATTTGGAATAATAAGTTATTTTATTATAGGATTTTCTACTAGAAATATGGAAAATACTACCACAAAGATGATATTAGAGATGATTTTATCTACTATAACAATTTTTTTATATGTTTGGACAGGTTCAAGAAATATAGTACAAAAGTATTTTATTAGAAAAGATGACATCAAAATAATAATAAGAAATATATGTATTTTTTTTATACTTATGATAGTGGTAGGATTTATTGTGAATTATAACTCATATCAACAGTTCATGCAAGAACAAGGTAAAATATATAGTATAGCAAGTGGATATGATGTGGATGATATAGTAGATGAAGCAATAAGTACATACCAAAATAATGGAAGTTATTCTGATATGTATAGTAATATAAAAGAAAAACAAGAAGAAAAATTTAGAAAAGAATTTTCTCAGAAATATGGATACATTATATTTATTCCAGTAATATATAATATAGCTTTATATGGATTAATGATATTTTTACAAAGAAAATGGTTATTAAAAGCTGCTGAATAATTTGACAAAACAAGAAAATGACTGTATAATAAAGATAGAAAATGAGAGCCACAGAAATGTGTGCTACCATATATATTTATGATAAAACACCACATAGCTCGGCAAAGCATAATGTGGTGCTTTTATTATTTGCTCAAAATTACTACTATTGCAATAATCAAGGCAAATGCTATAATAGTCATTCCTACTAAACCGTAGAAAAGTAAGTATATTATCATTAACATAGCTTGTTCTACCATATAGCACCACCCCCATTCTCACAGTCAAAACTGTGTATGTAAAGTGGTAGCACTCACACTGCTTATTCTCATTTCCTATGAATACTAATATACAACAATATTTAATAAAATACAAGCAAACAAAACAAATTTTTGAAAAATGTTATTTTAAATTTAGATATCGCAATTTATAAAATATATGATAGACTTTAACAAATTGATTGATTTTTATATCAATCGTCAAGAGAGCCAAAAAGTTGTAGATAACTACTTCGTTGGTACCATGAATTAATCAATTTTCAGAAGATGAAAATGTCTTTCTTCATTTTTTTTGTATCAGTAAGTTTGGAAAGTATTTTCTAAAACACTTGAGGAAATCTTTTTTATTACTATCTAAATGAGCTTATAAAAATCAATTGGAGGAGAATAGAAAATAAAAATACAAGGAGGATACTATGATAGAGAATGTATTATTAAATTTAGAAGAAAAAATAAAAGATTTATTTGTTAATGAGAATAGCGGACATGATATTACACATTTGAAAAGAGTTGCCAATATGGCTTTGAAAATTCAAAGAACTGAAGGTGGAAATAGAGAAGTAATAGGGATTGCAGCTTTTGTACATGATTTACATAGAGTTATTGCAATAGAAAAAGGAAAAAGATATTGCTCCCCTAAAGAATCTTTGGATTATATAGAGAAGTTATTAAGTGATAGTAATATTGGCAATCTTACCATAAAAAAGGTTTTACATTGTGTTAGGTATCATGAAGAAACTAATTTTATGGGTAAACAAAGAATTGCAAATGATTTAGAAACTTTAATTTTACAAGATGCGGATAATTTAGATGCAATGGGAGCTATTGGTATTGCAAGAAGTTTTACTTATGGAGGAGCTCACAAAATAAAAATATGGGATGGAAAACCATTAGGAAAAATAGAAGATTTTAGAGATATTAGCATAGACTCACCTACAACTATAGAACATTTTTATGATTACTTATTGAAATTAAAAAATACTATGAACACAGATACAGCAAAAGTATTGGCAGAACAGAAACACAAATTTATGGAAGATTATTTACAAGCCTTTTTAGGTGAATGGAATTTAGGAGAAATTGAACTTTCTAAAGAAAGAGCTTAATTGGAAGATAGATAAATCTACTTAGGATTCCTATTTTAGGATATCTTCTATGATTTATATAAGAAATTGGTAATTTTTTATTTTTTAATTCCATATGAAAATAGATATTTTTTAGAGAAAATCAAATTTTTTGTTTAAAAAGACAGTTTACCATATGTAATTTTACGTTTATAATCTTTATAAGAAAAGTGGTTTGCTGCACGTGCATTTCACTTTGTGAATGTGTATGGTTCAAAGAAACTTAACCTTACATTAAAATCTGAAAATTTTCTTTTGAAAATAAAACTTGTTTATCTTGTGCCTAAGTAATTTACAGTTTCATATCATTTCTTATACAATAAAAAATGTAAGGGGATTATTTTCCTTGAAAAGATTTTACTAGGGTATTGTAAAAGATGAAATTTATTGATATAATTAATACATATACAAAAGTAAAAGGGGGATAAAAATATGGAAGAGAAAAAGGAAATAAAGATAAAATTTAAAACGGCAGTTACGTTAATCATAATACTAGCAATTATAATAGTAGCAACTATAGTGATTGTAAACAATCAAAATACAGCAGATAAAACAATAGGAAATAAATCAAACATGCAAGAAGTGAAAGATGATTTTTCTTTTAAATTTTTAAAATTAGAGAACGAACAAAAAAATATAGTATATAGCCCACTATCAATTAAGTATGGTTTGCATATGTTAAAAGAAGGAGCAAATGGAAATACTAAAACACAAATTGAAAATGTAATTAATGAGCTAACATTAACAAAATATAGTCCTATAAACGAAGTATTATCTTTAGCAAATGGCATATATATTCGTGATACTTATGCAAAATATATAAAACAAGATTATACCAATATATTATCAAAAAATTATGATGCAGACATTAAATATGATTCTTTTCAATCTGCTACAAATGTAAATAAATGGATAGAAAATAAAACTTTAGGTATTATACAAAATATGCTAGACGATTATACAGTACAAAATCCAAGTACAAATACAATTCTTATTAATGCTTTAGCAATTGATATGGAGTGGGCAAATGCATTTGATACACAAGATACAAAAGGAGAAGAATTTAATTTACAAGATGGTAATACAATGACAGCAACAATGATGCATAAAGAAACAAATAGTGAACAATTTGGATATTATAAAGATAAAAAAGTTACAGCATTAGCAATGGACTTGAAAAAATATGATAATACTCAATTAGAATTTGTTGCTATAATGCCAAATGAAGATTTATCTAAATATATCAATACATTTACAATGAAAGAACTAAATGAAATTACAGAAGATATGACTTTAGCTTCAGAAACAAAATTTGGAATAAATATTTCTATACCAAAATTTTCATTTGATTATAATTTAAAGCTAAAAAATGATTTAATAAAATTAGGAATAAAAGATGCTTTTGATGCAAATTTAGCAGATTTTTCTAATATGGCAGATACAGAACTTTATGTAGGCGATGCTTTACACAAAGCAGATATAGATTTTTCAGAAGAAGGAATAAGGGCAGCAGCAGTTACAGCATTTATTATGAGAACAACATCGATAGAAGGTAATACAGATGAAGTAGAAGAAATTAAAATAGATAAACCATTTATGTATATTATTAGAGATAAAGAAACAAAAGAAGTGTGGTTTGTGGGAACGGTTTATGAGCCAAATTCTTGGGAAGAAGATAAAGAAGATTATAGATAGATTTATTGAACCTCATTATAATTGATAAAAATAAACAAGAAAAGTAGTAACGATAATATGCATTATATTAAATTTTCGTTAGAATATATAATTACTAAGAAAAGGTAGATATTTTTGATTAAAGGGGTTATATAAATTTTTAAAAGCTAGGAACGATTTCCTAGCTTTTACTATATAAATATAATAAAAAATTATAAGAATGCTTTATATATTATACTATGCAATACTGAACTGTATAATATTGGAATGATTCTGTCCTAAAAAAATGTAAAAAAATGTTGCAATCAGTATATATTTTCTGATATAATAATAAAGATACAAATAAAAAAGGAGTAAGAAAATGAAAAACTATTTGAAAAAAACTAATTGCATAACAATTTCAGCTGTTTTCTTAATAGTTGTTTTATTTTCATTTGCATTTTAAATAAGGATTTTTCGTTCCTTATTTTTTTTTGTCAATTACAATATAAACACAAATTTAATATATATGAACGGAGGGTAATATGAAAGAATTTAACAAGAAAATTGTATTAGAAGATGGAGAAGAATATTTAGGGTATGGATTTGGAGCAGACAAAGAAGCCATTTGTGAAATTGTATTTAATACCTCAATGGTAGGATATCAAGAAATTGTTTCAGACCCATCATACACATATCAAATGGTAGTCATGACATATCCTTTAATCGGTAACTATGGAATTACAGATGAAGATTATGAAACTAAACAACCAACCATAGGAGGAATGGTAGTAAGAGAATATAATGATTTGCCAAGTAATTTCCGATATACAAAAACCTTATCAGAATATCTAGAAGAAAATGATATACCAGGAATTTCAGGTATAGACACTAGAAAACTAACAAGAAGTATCAGAAATAAAGGAAGTAGGAAAGTTATTATAACAGACATAACAACAAGTAAAGAAGAAGCTATTGAAAAATTAAATGCACATGATATCCCAAAAGATGCTGTGTCAAAAGTAAGTTGTAAAAAGAAATGGTATTCTAGAACAGCAAATTATAAATATCATGTAGTAGCAGTAGATTGTGGTATCAAATTAAATATTATAAGAAGTTTAAATAAAAGAGGTTGTAATGTAACCATCGTGCCATATAACACAACAGCAAAAGAAATAGAAGAATTAAAACCAGATGGAGTTTTTTTATCAAATGGACCAGGAGATCCAGAAGATGTAAAAGAAGTCATTGAACTTGTTAAAGAATTAAAAGGAAAATATCCAATCTTTGGAATTTGTTTAGGACATCAAATGATTAGTTTAGCATATGGCGCTAAAACATATAAGTTAAAATTTGGACATAGAGGTGGAAACCATCCAGTATTAAATTTAGAAACAGATAAGGTAGAAATGACAAGTCAAAATCACAGTTATGCAGTAGATGAAACATCTTTACAAAAAACAGATTTAGTACCAACACATAAAAATATGTTAGATAATACCATTGAAGGTGTAGAATGTAAAAAAGACAATGTATTTTGTGTACAATATCATCCAGAAAGTGCGCCAGGACCACAAGATAGTGGGTATTTGTTTGATAAATTTATTGAGATGATGAACTTAAGGGACAGTCTCTAAAGTTCATAAATAAAAATGGAGGTAAAATATGGGAAATTTAGAAATACTAGAAGGAATTTTAGATAGTTATCCTTATCCAATTGTGTTTGTTGATAATGAATATATCATTCGATATATGAATAGAAATGCACAATATCATTATTATGAAGAAAGAGGCTATCAAGATTTAATAGGAAAAAGCTTATTTGCTTGTCATAGTAATGAAAAATCTATTGAAAAAATAAAAAGAGGATATGAAGGAATTAAAACAAATGGAAAAGAAGTATTTGTATGTGTAACCTCGAGAAATCAAAGAGTATATATGCAAGGTGTTAAGAATAAAAAAGGAGAATGGATAGGTTTTATAGAGAGATTTGAATTAAATTTGCAAATGTAATGAACTTTAAGGACTATCCCTTAAGTTCAAAGAAAGGAAGGAATAAAATGCCAAAAAGAAAAGATATAAAAACTGTATTAGTAATTGGTTCTGGACCAATTGTGATTGGACAAGCAGCAGAATTTGATTATGCAGGAACACAAGCTTGTTTAGCTTTAAAAGAAGAAGGATATAAAGTAATACTAGTCAATTCAAACCCAGCAACGATTATGACAGACACAACGATTGCAGATAAAGTATATATGGAACCATTAACATTAGAATATGTTGCAAAAATCATTAGATATGAAAGACCAGATGCTATTTTACCAGGAATTGGAGGACAAACTGGTTTAAATATTGCCATGCAGTTATACAAAAAGGGGATTCTACAAGAGTGTCAAGTAGAATTATTAGGTACAAGTAGTGAAAGTATTGAAAGAGCAGAAGATAGGGAAAAATTTAAAGAATTATGCCAAGAATTAGGAGAACCTGTTTTAGAATCTATTATTGCAGAGTCTGAAGAAGAGGGAATAGCAGCAGCTAATAAAATTGGATATCCTGTTGTGTTAAGACCAGCTTTTACTTTAGGAGGAACTGGTGGAGGATTTGCAGATAATGAAAAAGAATTAAAAGAATTAATTAAACATGCTTTAACACTTTCTCCAGTTAATCAAGTGTTAGTAGAAAAAAGTATCAAAGGATATAAAGAGATTGAATATGAAGTAATGAGAGATCATAATGATACAGCAATTACGATTTGTAATATGGAAAATTTAGACCCGGTAGGGGTTCACACAGGAGATTCGATTGTTGTAGCACCAAGCCAAACATTAACAAACAAAGAATATCAATTATTAAGAGATAGTGCTTTAAAAATTATTAGAGCTTTAAAAATAGAGGGTGGTTGTAATGTTCAATTTGCTTTAGACCCACATTCTTTTAATTATTATGTGATTGAAGTAAATCCGAGGGTGTCTCGTTCATCAGCGCTAGCCTCAAAAGCAAGTGGATATCCAATTGCTAGAGTTTCAGCAAAAATAGCAGTTGGTATGCGTTTAGAAGAAATCCCATTAGCAAATACACCAGCAAGTTTTGAACCAGCATTAGACTATATTGTTTGCAAAATTCCAAGATTTCCATTTGATAAATTTACATTAGCTTCTAATAAACTAAGTACACAAATGAAGGCAACAGGAGAAGTTATGAGTGTAGGAAGAACATTTGAAGAAAGCTTATTAAAAGCAATCAGATCATTAGAAACAGGTGTATGTCATATTTATCATAAGAAATTTGATACAATGGAAACAGAAGACATGATGACATATATAAAAGATGGAACAGATGATAGAATTTATGCAATTGCAGAACTTATGAGAAGAAATATAGATTTGGGATTAATTTATAACACTACCAAAATTGATATGTTCTTCTTAGAAAAAATTAAAAATATTGTTGAAATGGAAAAAGTATTACAAACAAATATGGGAGATATTGATACATTAAAAACCGTTAAGAAAATGGGATTTAGTGATAAATATATTGCAAAAGTTTGGAAGAAAAAAGAAAGCGATATTTATGAATTAAGAAAGAAAAACAATATATATCCTGTATATAAAATGATAGATACATGTAGTAGTGAGTTTGAAAGTTATGTACCATATTTCTATTCTACTTATGAGCAGGAAAATGAATCGATTATTAGTGATAAGAAAAAAGTCATTGTATTGGGAGCAGGCCCAATTCGAATTGGACAAGGTGTAGAATTTGATTATTCTACTGTGCATGCTGTAAAAACAATAAAAGAAGCAGGATATGAAGCGATTATCATTAATAATAACCCAGAAACTGTTTCAACAGATTATACCACTAGTGACAAGCTATACTTTGAACCATTAACCGTAGAAGATGTGATGAATATTATTGATTTAGAAAAACCAGAAGGGGTTGTAGCAGCATTAGGAGGACAAACAGCCATTAACCTTGCAGGACCACTTTCAAAATTAGGTGTTAACATTATTGGTACAGATGTCAATGCGATTGAAAAGGCAGAAAATAGAGATGCTTTTGAAAATGTGATGAAAGACTTAAAATTATTACAACCAAAAGGAGAGGCTGTAACGAATATAGAAGATGGTATTAAAGTTGCTAAAGAAATTGGCTATCCAGTATTAGTAAGACCAAGTTATGTATTAGGTGGAAGAGCGATGCAAATTGTTTCTAATCAAAAAGCCTTAGAAAAATATTTGCAAACAGCGGTGGAAATCAATACAGAACAACCAGTATTAGTAGATAAATATATCACAGGAAAAGAATTAGAAGTAGATGCGGTATGTGATGGCAGGGATGTCTTTATACCAGGAATTATGGAACATGTTGAAAAAACAGGTATCCATTCAGGAGATAGTATTAGTGTATATCCTACATTTAGTGTTAGTCAAAAAGCAAAAGATACGATTATAGATTATACAGTAAAATTAGGATTAGGAATCGGAATTGTTGGATTATATAATATTCAATTCATTGTTGACCAAAATGAGGATGTTTATGTTATAGAAGTAAATCCAAGATCATCAAGAACTGTGCCATTTATTTCAAAATCTACGGGATATTCTTTAGCAGATATTGGAACATTAGTCATGCTTGGAAAATCTTTAAAAGAACAAGGAATCGATATGGTATATCCAAAAGAGAAAGAAAAATGGTATGTAAAAGCACCAGCCTTTTCATTCTCAAAATTATCTGGATTAGATGCCACACTTTCTCCAGAAATGAAATCGACAGGAGAGGCCATTGGATATGACAAAAAATTAACAAGAGCATTATATAAAGCATTACAATCATCAGGAATGAAACTTGCAAATTATGGAACTATATTTGTAACAATTGCAGATAAAGACAAAGAAGAGGCATTGCCATTAATCCAAAGATTTTATAACTTAGGATTTAATATAGAAGCAACAAAAGGAACGGCAAAATATTTAAAAGAACATGGTATTAGAACAAGAGTGAAAAAGAAAATTAGTGAAGGTAGTGAAGAGATACTAGAATCATTAAGAAAAGGATATGTTAGTTATGTGATTAATACTAGAAACATTGATTCTATTGACCAAGAAACAGATGGAAGTCATATTAGAAGATGTGCAACAGAAAATAATGTACCAATGTTTACAGCATTAGATACAGTAAGAGCAGTATTAGATGTGTTAGAAGAAATTACACTTGGAATATCAACGATAGATGAATAAATGTTCATTTGGGTGTCCATTTTTGTCCATTTGGGGACGTTTCTGTCTGGGACATTTTTATGTAAAGTACAGAAAAAATATAAAGTATACATGTAGCTAAAAATATTTGAAACTATTATTCAAAATCTCAGAAATGATTTCAACGAGTTAGAGCATGATAAAAGAATAATTGGAAGATTTAGCAATTAAAATATAAAAATTAAGTTGTTGTTAATTCGAAAAAACATATTTCAAAATATTAATTTTTTTAATATTATTTGAAATATGTTTTTTATTCTTGTACAATAGGAAACCAAAGCAAATAATTTTAGGTATACATAAAAATGTCGCAAACAGAAACGTCCCCAATTGGACACCCAGATGGACCCAAATGGACACCTAAATGGATCCAAATAGACGATTAGAAAAAGTTGTAACCTTTTCCCAAAAATGATAAATATATAAATGTATAATGGATTAAAGAAAATTGTTGAAAATAAAATTTTATGTTCAACGAGATTTTGTACTTTAAGAAAAAAAGGAGAAAAAGATGAAAAAAGAAAATGCAATAGAAAGTTACATAGTACATAACCAATTAGACATGCCAAGAGTGTTTGATGAGTACTATCACTATGTAAGTGCAATTATAAAAAATAAACATACGATTAAATTAGAAGATGAGGAAGAAATGATAGCAGATGTATTTTTGATTTTATGGAAAAACAAAGATAGATTAGATAAGAAAGCCGTATTCAGTCCATATATAGCAGGGATTACTAAAAGGTTAATCTATAAAAAATATAGAGAATTTAGTAGAAACATGGAATTTTCCCAATATGAAAATGAGATGATTAGTGAATTTAGCGTAGATAACATTATCGAGCAAAAGGAAATGAATGAATGTATTACAAAAAATTTAAAAGCATTGGGAAATACAGAATATGAAATATTTAAAAAATTTTATTACGAAGGAAAAAAAGTAAAAGAGATTGCAAAAGAGATGTGCTTAACAAATAGCAATGTAAAAACAAAATTACATCGAACCAGAAAAAAGATAAAAGAAATCTTAAAAGTAGGAGGGTTTTAAAAATGGAAAAGGAAAAAATATTAGAAAATCTTCAAGAAAATATTGCCATTGAAAATTTTAGAACATTGCATAATAGACATAAAAAAACAAAAAAAATACTACAAAGTACATTTACAACTATGATTTGTTGTTTGTCCATAACAGGAATCGTTTTTGCAAAAGATATTTCTACGAAGATATATGATAATTTCTTTATGACAGGTAATGGAATGGGAACAGCAATGCATAAGGGATATATCGAAAACACAGATATGGAATATAAAAACGCCAATGCAACAGTAGAAAATATACAAACTGGTGAAATGATAGAAGATGTGGAAACAAAGGTAAAAGTATCAGAATTTGTCATGGATGATTTTAATTTAAGTATCACTTTTGATGTAGAATTATCAGAAAAAGCAAAAGAAATTGTATCAGCAGAAGAGGTATGGGAATTTAATTTTTCAGATTTAGTCATATCAGATGAAAACAATATTGTGTTATATTGCCCAACAGGAATTAGATATAATGAATTTAGTCAGCAACATAATTTAGGACTAAACTATGATGAAGCAATGGATAAAAACATGTATATCGGAAGTGGTGTTAATATTGTCCCTGTTGAAAGAGAAGGAAACCATGTAAAGGTCATTTACAATATTTATACAGGAGGAGATAGTAGTTATCCAAAAAGTAAAATCTTAACGATTGACATGGGGAAAATTAACATATCAAAAGAAGAAGGAACTTCTATGGGAGAAGAAGAAATTATTTTAACAGGAAATTGGCATTTTGATGTGGAAGTTCCAGAAAAAATGTATAATAGACAATCTGTTGTATATGTCCAAACAAATACAACTAATGAAGATTATCAAGTAGAGATGGCAACCTTATATGATACAGGGATGCAAATAACCACAAAAATAAAGACAGAAGCAAAGCCAAAATATCCGTCATTTTTGGAACATGATTTTTATGATACATTATCAGCAGATGATCCCCTAAAAAATACAGGTATTTTAGGATATATTAGTTGGAAAGAAAGACAGACAGATGACTATAAACAGTATTATCAAAAAGTAGAGGAATTGACAAATCTTACGGTATATTTGACAGATGAAAGTGGAGAAAAATTCACATTAATACAAGGTCCTAATGAGAATGGATCAAAAGGGATAGATGAAGAAGGAATTTTAACATTTAGTGGTATGTTTGATTTGACAAAATATCATGAAGCAGAAAAAGTTATAGTCCACTTTGAATATAGAGGGCAAACAGAAAAAGTTACTTTACAGAAAAAGGAGGGAAACTAATATGAAGGCTAAAAAGATAGCAATTGGTATTTTTTGTATAATGATAATCAGTATGATTAGTTTTTCTAATATGGCATTGGCAGTAGAAACATATACTACTTCAAGAGAAAAAGGCGATATAGCCAAAAAAACTTTTGAAGAGTGGTTAGAAGGATATAAAAGTGAAGAAGTGCCGGAAAATAGGAGAATTACAGATTATAACATGGGAGCTATTCGTATGAAAGAAGTAAGTGAAAATGAATTCATAGCTGATATTGAATTTATTGTAACACCTGTTTCTATAGAAAATACAGAATGGAATTATGCAGAACCAGAAATTACATCATACTATGGGCATAAATGTACTTATTATACAAAGACAAATATGTGCTATATAAAAATCAGAATGGAAAATGGAGAATATCAAGTAGAATATATTAGAGAAACGCCAGAGGGATATGATGAATTTACAAAACGATTTAAAGAATATAAAAAGACACATATAGAAGAAGTAGAAAGTACACAAATTCAAGGGGAAGAAACAGAAAAGCAACTAGCAAACCAAGAAATAGAGAAAATGAGCAATGGAATTATCATTGGATGTTCAATCATCTTGTTAGCTATCATATGTCTAATAATTGTAAAAGTTATGAGATGTAAAGGTAAGAACAATATTAGAAAGTAAAAAAAAGAAGTAAAAGAAAATTATTTTATTACAAGTATGTATGGAATAATTTTCTTTTTTGTAGTATGATAGTATCAAGTTTAAAATCATATATACGAAGAGGATAAAAGATAATCTATAATTAAGAAAGGAAATCAAGTAAAAATGAAAACATGCATAAAAATCATATTAAAAATCGTATTACCTATATTGTTATTTATCATAACAATGAGTTTTGTTATAGAAAATGTAGCAGTAAAAACAATTTCTAAAGATATTCTAACAAAAAGAGTTAGTGGATATATGTTAGATGAAATAATTAATGAAGTAGATAATGATACGTTGTATGAAATAGCGGACAAGATAGAAAATAGCCCATATATGGAAGAAATTACAGGCAAATATTTAGATGTTTTAACTGGTAAAAATGAAAATATAGACATAATGGAAGAAATTAATCAAATTCTAGAAGAAGATTTACAAAATGAAATACCAGAAAATGTAAAAAGCAACATAAAAAGCTATGTAAGTGAAAAAAGTGAAGAAATAGAAAATAGGTTAGAAATAGGAATAGAGGGAACGACAACACAAGTATTAAATATATATGGACAATTTACAAGTTTTGAATTTAGAATAACTTGCATCATAATATGCCTATTAGATATCATAGGATTAATAGTATTAGAAAAACAACAGGTATTAAAAACCATTCAAATTAGTATGTTCATTACGGCCATCATATCTATGATTGCATTTATAGGATTTAAAATATTATCAACATACATAGAGCAGGATTTGTCTGGAGGCTGGATAGACAATATAAACTTAAATATGTTAGTAGGATGTATTATAGTAGAAGTCATCTTAAGTTTCATAGTATTGATAATTAGGAAAGTTAAGAAAGAACATAATAGGGCTGTAAGTGATAATAAATAAAAATAGGAATATTACTTGAAGGAGAGGCATGAGAGGAATCAAGATAAGAGTCAATTTTCTTATACAATAGGAAAATAACCCTTTCCTATTGTATAAGAAATGCTTCGCGTACTGATGCACACAATTTTACTTACGTAAAATTGGCACAGAACAAATTTACGGAACGCTTTAATAATTTAATTTTGGTACTAAATTAAAATTTTCGATTGTAATAACATACTGTAAATTTATTAGCGTTCCGATTTGTTCTACAATAAAAATAGAAAGGAAGAGAATAAAAATGAAACAAGAAAAATTAGAATTAGTAGCAGATTTTTATGAATTTACAATGTCAAATGGATATTTTACCAAAAATAAGAACGATATGGCATATTTTGATGTATTTTTTAGAAAGGTTCCAGATGGTGGTGGGTATGCCATTGTAGCAGGATTAGAACAAATTATAGAATTTATACAAAATTTAACTTTTGACCAAGAAGATATAGAATATTTTAGAAAACAAAATATGTTTTCAGAAGAATTTTTAGCATATTTAAAAGACTTTAAATTTTCAGGAGATATTTGGGCAGTACCAGAAGGAACGGTCGTATTTCCCAATGAACCATTATTGACTGTAAAAGCACCAGTTAGTGAAGCACAACTCTTAGAAACCATGTTGTTATTAATCATTAACCATCAAAGTTTAATTGCAACAAAGACAGCAAGAATTGTAAGAGCAGCACAAGGAAGACCAGTTATGGAATTTGGGGCAAGGAGAGCGCATGGAGTGTCAGCAGCAATTTATGGAGCAAGAGCAGCCATTATAGGAGGAGCAGTAGGAACTTCTTGTACAGCAGCAAGTCTAAAGTTTCATGTTTCAGCTAGTGGAACAATGGCACATAGTTGGATACAAAGTTTTGACAATGAATATGAAGCCTTTAAAACTTATGCAGAATTATATCCTAACAATGGAACATATTTAATTGATACATATCATACACTACAAAGTGGATTACCAAATGCGATAAAAGTATTTGATGAAGTCTTAAAGCCACAAGGCATTAGACCAATTGCTGTTAGATTAGATAGTGGAGATTTAGCATATTTATCTAAAAAAGTAAGAGTTATTTTAGATGAGGCTGGATATCCAGATTGTAAAATATGTGCAACAAATGCGTTAGACGAAAACTTAATTAGTTCTTTAATAGAACAAGATGCAAAAATTGATTTATTTGGTGTAGGTGAAAATTTAATTACAGCAAAAAGTGATTCTGTATTTGGTGGTGTGTATAAATTAGCTGCAATGGAAAAAGAAGGAAAGCTTATACCAAAAATAAAAATTAGTGAAAATGTAGAAAAAATCACGAACCCAAGTTTTAAAAAGGTATATCGTTTTTATTCTAAGGATACCAATTATGCATTGGCAGATGTGATTATGTTAAAAGATGAAAAAGAACCAGAAGGAGAATATGAAATATTTGACCAATATAATACTTGGAAAAGAAAAAAATTAAATCATTATTATGTAAAAGAATTACAAGAAAAAATATTTGAAAATGGAAAATTAATATATAAAACACCAACTTTAAATGAGATTGTAAAATATACAAAAGAACAATTAGGGACAATCTGGGAAGAAGTAAAAAGATTGGAAAATCCACAAAAATATTATGTGGATTTGTCTCAAAAATTATATGATTTAAAAACAAGATTGTTAAATCAATAATAAGAAGAGTAAGAGAGAGTCATTTAAATTATAGTCTCTTCAAGTAAAAATAATTTATTGAGATACTATAAATTTAATAAAGAAATAGCAAGTTGTCGATTTTTAAGTATAATACAGCTAAAAAAATGTTGACAAAATATTATATTTTATGCTATTATGAATATAATAATTAAGAACATCATTGTTTTTAATAAATGTGTTTGTCACCGCCTCTTTGGCGACTAATAAATGAGAGAGTGAATAAATGTGTTTGTCGCTACCTCTTAAAGCGACTAACAAATAAGAGAGTGAATAAATTATTGGGGCTTGTCAGAAATGGCAAGCCTCTAATAATATAAAGGAGAAATGAATATGCAAATAAATATAGGTTGTTTTTATTTTATAAAAGATGTATTTTTCAAAATTATAGATGACCCAGAATTGATGCAGAATAAAGAAAACGGAAATAAAAGACCATGTTATTATTGTTTTAGAAGTAAAAAATATAATGATATTATATGGTTTATTCCTGTTAGTACCAAAATAGAAAAATACCAAAAAATTTATAACAAAAAAATACAAAAGCAAATAATATTAGGAAAAAGACCTTCAATCGATACAATTGTTTTTGGAGATGTTGCTAATACATATAGTGCTTTTTTAATACAAAATATGTTTCCTGTAACAAAGGAATATGTAAAAAGTCAATATACAAAGAATAAAGTAGCTATAAGATTGTCAAATAAATTGCAAACAGAAATAATTTATAAAGCGAATAAAGTATTGAACTTATATATGCATGGAATGAAGAATATTATTTTTCCAGATATTGATAGAATATTAGAGCAACTATTACAAAATAAGTAAAATTATGAGTATATTTAAAATATCATAATATATCATTAAAATGATCACGACAGATTACAAATTTGTCTGTAAATCAAAAATATGGTATAATATATATATGAGTTAAGAGATTACAAGACACATAAGAAAAGGAGGGGGTGCTTATGAAAAAAGTATTAAAAGTCATAGGAATCATTATGGCAATATTAATAATTGCAGTAGCAATATATTATGTAGCAATACATTTTGATGGATTTTTAAATAAAAATAATCCAATGACAAGAAGTGAAGTAATTGAATTATTAGAAAAAGGAAAAGAATACCCAAATTATTATTATGCATCAGAATCTAGATGGATTTTTGGAAGCTTGAATGAAACCAAAACAGAAACTTACATAAAAGACAATATTGAAAAAGTGGTTGTTGATGGAAAGATTCATAGTTGGTCAAATTATAATACAGGAGAGTATATTGGTATAACAGAAGAGTTAAATGGAAAGAAACATGCAAATGTGAGCAATTTAGATAATTTTGAAATCAACAGAGAAGGACAAAGGGGATTTGATTATTCATTAATTTCAAATGAAGAAGTATTTAATACAGAATTTAAATATTTAGGAGAAAAACAAATAGAGGGAAGAGATACCATACTAGTAAAAGTATGGAATAGAGATTGGTTTGAAATAGACTCTACGAAATTTTATATTGATAAAGAAACAGGATTAATTATCAGAAGAGTTGATTATAGTGCATTAGGATTTATAAAAATAGACTGTGATAGAAATGTAAAAATGAATGTTGTTACAGATGAGAATATTCAAAGACCAGATTTAGAAGGATATGAAATGCTTCAATAATAAGAATATAAATAGAAGGAGAGAGATTTAGATTAAAAACGAAATCTTTCTTTTTCTTATGATTTTTTATAAAAAACAGCAATAACATTTGACATTTTATCATATCTATATTAATCTAGTATAGGCAAGAAAAATATGAACATAATCAAAAGAAGCAAAAATACGGAGGAAATAAAAAATGGCAAAAAAAGTGTTAAAAGTAACAGATTTAAAAGAGATGTTAAATAAAACCAGAGACTTATATGGAGAAAAACCAGGATATAAAATAAAAACAGGAAAAGGAACATACAAAATTTTTACACATAATGAAATAAGAGACATGATAAATTACTTAGGAACCGCACTAATCAATCTAGGACTAAAAAATAAGAGAATTGCAGTCATTGGGGAAAATCGATATGAATGGGAACTTGCCTATTTATCAGTTGCATGTGGTGTAGGAATAGTGGTTCCAATGGATAAATCATTGCCAGCAAATGAACTAGAAGAAGTCATTGAAAGATCAGAAGTAGAAGCCATAATTTATTCTAGAAAATATGAAGAAACAATCAAAAAGATAAAATATAGTGAAAAAAACAAGTTAAAACATTTGATTTCCATGGATGCAGATATTCATGATGAAGGGATATATTCTGAAAAAGAATTAATAGAAAAAGGAAAAGAACTAGTAGATGCTGGAAATAGAGAATATATAGATGTAAAAATTAATCCAGAAGAAATGCGAATTATGTTATTTACTTCAGGAACAACTTCAAAATCAAAAGTTGTAGCATTATCTCATAAAAACTTAATTTCAAATGTAATGGATTTTGCATCTGTCGTAGATGTAGACTCAAGTGATAGAATGTTATCATTTTTACCATTACATCATGTATATGAGTGTACAGTAGGTATGCTAGTTTCGTTATATGTAGGAGCAGAGAGGTCTTTTTGTGATGGAATTAGACACATTGTAGAGAACTTAAACGAATATAAAATCTCATACGCAGCATTTGTTCCAGCTATTTATGAAATTATGTATAAAAATATATGGAAAATGCTCGAAAAAAAGGGAAAAGTAGAAGAGACCAAAGAATTGATGCAAAAATATAAAAATAAATCAATGCAAGAAAAAAAGGAAGTTTTCCAAGACATTCATAATATGTATGGAGGCCATATAAAATTATTCATTAGTGGAGCAGCAGCCTTAGATAAAGAAGTAATTGAAACTTTTAGAAATTGGGGAATCAATCTATGTCAAGCATATGGCTTAACAGAAACTTCTCCTATTATAGGAATAGAAACAAATGAACATTTTAGAACAGGCTCTATTGGAAGACCAATTCCTCATGTTCAAGCAAGAATTGATGAAGCAGATGAAGAAGGCGTAGGTGAACTTGTTGTAAAAGGACCAAATGTTATGCTTGGATATTATAACAATAAAAAAGCAACACAAGAGGTTATGGAAGATGGTTGGTTCCATACAGGAGATTTAGCTAGAATAGATGAAGATGGATATATTTTTATATGTGGAAGAAAGAAAAGTGTGATTGTTTTAAAAAATGGTAAAAACATATATCCAGAGGAAATGGAAGGGTTAGTTAATAAAATAGAAGGTGTTAAAGAATCATTTATATTTGGAAAACAACAAACAGATGATAAAGAAAATATAAAAATACATGTAAAAATTATATTTGACAAAGAAATCATGAAAGAAGCCTATAAAGTAGAAAGCGAAGAAGATATTTATAGAGTTTTAACAGAGAAAATTAAGGAAGTAAATAGTGTTATGCCAAAATATAAAGCAATCAGAGGAATCCTTATTTCAGAAGAACCATTGATAAAAACAACCACAAATAAAATAAAAAGACCAGCAAATTTAGAAATAATAGAAAAAGAGCTTTAATTTAGAAAATTGGTTTGTTAAAAATAGCAAATCAATTTTTTTGTAAAATTTATAAATCAAAGTGCAATGTTTTATAGAAAAATATATATCAATTTGGTACAATGGTGTTAATCATAAGAAATGTTCGTTACAGTTGACAAAATTTCAAAGGGAAATTGGTGGTATGCAACTAAAATTTACAGTATAATTTTGATAAAGAAAATAAAAAGGAGGAAGCAAACATGACTTTAGGAGAAAGATTATTTCAATATAGAAATCGTATTAATATGAGTCAAGAACAATTAGCAGAAAAAATAGGAGTCACAAGACAGACCATATCAAAGTGGGAAACAGACCAAAGTGTACCAGACTTTAATAAAATAGAACCATTATGTGATATATTTGAAATTACCCCAGATGAATTAATTAAAGGAGAAGGTGCAGGACACAAAACAGAAGAAAAAGGAAAGAGAGAATCAGAAGATCAATATAATGAAAAAAGAAATAAAAGAAAAGCAATCATTCTAAGTATTAGTATCTTTTTGTATTGTATTGCTACATTTAGCTTACCATATATGACAGAAAGTTTACAATATGAAGATGCACATGCAATTATGATTTGGGCAACATTATGTACAATTGCAACTGTTATGTTAGTGTATTTTTTCATAGCATATCCTAAAAAAGAAAAGAAAATAGATAAGGGAATAAAAGGAGACATAGAAGAGATTAATGAAACCATAGAAGAAATTGAAGAACTAGAAGAAAATATAAAAGAAGTAAATGGAAGAAATAAGACAGAAGCAATTATCATAGAAATGATTGCTATGCTTTTTCTTATTATTTATTTAGTGGTTAGTTTTATAACCATGGCATGGCATGTTACTTGGATTTTGTGGTTAGTATTTGCCCTTGTAGAATTAATCGTAAAATTGATTTTTGATTTGAAAGGAGAAAAAAATGAAAAATAAAGGGGTAAAAGTTATACTTATAATCATATTGGCTTTGATAATTATAGCATTAGTAAATGTTATGATTTATGAAATAATCCATAAAGATAATCAGGTAAAACTTTCATTTATCGCATTTGGAGATCATACGGAAAAAATATTTGAAAAAGAATATCAACCAGAAGAAGTAGATAATATTAATGTAGATGTCTCTTCATCAAACGTAAAAATTGAAAAAGTAGATACAGATAAAGTAAAAGTAATAGCCTATGGAGATAAAGATGAAAAAGTAAAAGAAGAAATCAATGAAAAAGAACTTTCTATAACAAAAGAAAAGACAAAAATCTTTATGATAGCCATGTTTTATTGGTGTCATGAAGAAATTGTGATACAAGTTCCAAATGATTATGAAGCAACATTCAAAGTACATACAGCTAGTGGAGATATTTGTGCAACAAACTTAGAAAATCATACTATTGATTTTGAATCAACATCGGGAAAGATAGAATGTGGAAATATCCATAAGGGAACTTTAAAAAGTACATCTGGTAATGTCCGTGTTGGAAATGGAAATGAAGTTACATTACAAGCAACTTCTGGTAAGTTACAAGCAGGTAATTTTGATAAATTGTCAGCAAAAACATCTTCTGGAAGTGTAGAAGTTGGAACAATAGAAGAAGGCACAATCCATACAACATCAGGAAAAATCATGATGGAATCAGCAAAAAGAATACAAGCAGAAACATCATCTGGTGGAATAAAGATTAATAAAATAGAAGAATATTGTCAGTTGCAAACAAATTCTGGAAGCATAGCGGTAAATAATTTAAATATAATTGAGAATTCTTCTATTAATACAAAATCAGGAAATGTCACAATAAAAGAAAAGAATGATATATATGTAGAAATAAGTACAAAATCTGGGAATTCAAACATAAAAAATAATAATAGAAAATCAGATATCATATTAAACATAAATACAACATCTGGAAATATTTATGTGGATTAAGTATATAAGGGGGAAGTCGTATGAATATTAGTAAGTGGAAAATATTTCAAGTTATTCAATTCATATTATTTATGGGTGTTAGTATATTTTTATTTGTTAGAACTGTTGATGGAAGTGGAACAGCAAACACGTTAAATGTGAAATTGATTAGTTTTGGCGTATGGTTTGGATTTTATATTCTGGTATTAGCCATAGAATTTGGAATCTATAAGGTTATGAAAAAATCAAAAAAATAAAAAGAATTTTACTACGTAAAATTGGCACACGAACAATGACGCGAGCTTTAAGATGTCATAAACAGAAAAGATGTTAAAAAAGCTCGCTATTGTTTACAAACTATTTAGACAAATATCTAAATATCTATTGACATTATAAAAACAGAAGAGTAAAATCTATTTAGATAAATATCTAAACAGGTTAGGAGAGATAAAATTGGGAATGTCAGAAACATTAAAAGCTATATCAGATCCTGTTAGAAGAAATATATTGGAAATGCTAAGAAAAGGGAAAATGACAGCAGGAGAAATAGCTGAAAAATTTAATATAACAAATGCATCTGTTTCTTACCACTTATCTTATTTGAAAAAGGCAGATTTGATAAAAGAAGAAAAATATAAAAATTATATTTATTATGAATTAAATACATCTGTCTTTGAAGAAATATTAGTATGGATTTACCAGTTTGCTAATGAAAATAATAAGAAAGGGGATGAGAAACATGAACAAGATTGATGTTAAAATATTAATAACAACTGTTTTGATTTGTCTTATACCAATACTAGTTGGAATGATGGTTTATGATACATTGCCAGAGCAAATGGCAATTCATTTTGGGATGAATAATCAGCCCGATAGTTATGCTTCTAAAGAATTTGCAGTATTTGGAATTCCTAGTATTTTAATAGCATTTCAAATATTTTGCTGTATAGGTAATGATTTAATAGAAAATAAAAAGCAAAATCGAAAATTGGTAATAATATATAAATGGATTATTCCAGTAATAGGAATCATGGTATATTTATCAATCATTGGTTATGGAGCGGGAATAAAAATAAACATGCAAATGGTAGCATGTATAGCGGTAGGAATTGTATTTACTATTGTGGGGAATTATTTACCTAAAGCAGAGCCAAATAGATTTGAAAGAAAAAATATGGATAGAGAAGTATGGAAAAAATATAATAGGCCAATAGGATATAGTTTTGTCATAATAGGATTATTATTTATCATATCTGCTTTTTTGGATGCAATCTTTTCTTTGATAGTATTAGGAGCTGTTGTGGTTTTGGCAATAGTTATCACAATTAGTTATATATATTTGGTTTATAAAAATAAAAACAATATTTAAAAAGGAGGAAAAATCATGATTGAAGTGAAAAATGTTTCAAAATCTTATGTAAAAGGAAAAAAGTCTGTGGAGAATTTAAATCTTGAAATCAAAAATGGAGAAATATTTGGATTTTTAGGTCCTAATGGAGCAGGAAAAACAACCACCATAAGAATGATAACTGGTATTTTAAATATGGATGAAGGAGATATTTTAATAGATGGTAAAAGTATTAGAAAAGAGCCATTAGAAGCAAAAAAGAATTTTGGGTTTGTTCCAGACAGCCCAGATATGTTTTTACAATTAAAAGGAATAGAATACCTAATGTTCATGGCAGATGTGTATGATGTACCTCAAGATAAAAGAAAAGACAAAATAGAAGAACTTACTAAAAAATTTGAGATATATGAACAACTAAACAATCAAATACAAAGTTATTCACATGGTATGAGGCAAAAAATTGTTATATGTGGTGCATTACTTTCAGAACCAAAAAACTGGATATTAGATGAGCCAATGACAGGATTAGATCCAAAATCTTCTTTTGATTTGAAAGAAATGATGAGAGAACATACCAAATTAGGAAAAACTGTATTTTTCTCTACACATATCCTAGAAGTGGCTGAAAAGTTATGTGATAGAGTGGGAATTATTAATAAAGGAAAACTCGTATTTGTAGGAACATTTGATGAAATGAAGGAAAAATTTAAAGAAGAAGCATCTTTAGAGGAATTGTTCTTAGAAATTACAGAAAAATAACAAGGAAAGGAAGAATTTTATATGAAAAAAGTAATCAAATTGACAAAAATATTTCTTAAAAATTCCTTTTCTAATTTAGATGCAAGGATGGGAATTTCTACGAAATCAAAAAGCAAAATTTTTATTTACGGATTGTTATTCTTATATTTTGCAGGATTAATCATATTTTTAGGATATAATATACTAGATGGGTTAATTGCTATACACCAAGAAACCGTATTTGTAGGAATGGTCCTATTTATGATTTTTGGCTTAGCAATTATACAAACAGTATTTTCTAGTATCAATATTTTATACTTTACAAAAGATAGTGAATATTTATTACCATTACCCTTAAAGCCATATCAAATAATACTTGCAAGAACAAATGTGATGTTAATTGCTGAGTATGCAATCATATTTTTAGTAGGCTTTATTCCTCTTATGATATATGGAATATTAACAGGGGCAGGAATGGCTTATTATATAGCAATGGTATGGGCAGTCATTTTGATACCAATATTACCTGTATTATTAATTAGTATTATCGTAATGGTTATCATGAGTTTTGCAAAACTTACAAAAAATAGGAATAGATTTCAACTAATTGCTTCACTAGTACTTTTAGTGATTATCATAGGATTTTCAGTTTCCTTAAGTGGAACGAAAGAAAATTTAACCAATGAAGAAATGGCACAAATGGTCGTTCAAGCTAATGGAATGATAGAATTGGTTAAAGGATATATACCAACAGTTGATTATTTAATGGAAGCATTAACAACACATTCTTTATGGACAACAATAATGGGAATATTAAAAACATTAGCTATTACAATCATTGGATTCATTCTATATATGCTAATAGCCCAAAAAATTTATCTTAAAGGTCTAGTGGGAAACTTATTTGGTGGAGGAGCTACTAAAACAAATAAAGAAATTACGCAAAAAGAATATAGAAACAGTAAGTTGTATAAAAGCTATGTAGGAAAAGAATTTAAAAATTTAATGAGAAATCCTGTGTTTTTAATGCAATGTTTATTACCAGCGATACTAATACCAATTGTAATGGTAATTGTTGTTTATGGAGGAACAAATAGCGAAAAAAATGGTTTAGCACAAATGATACGGAATGTTAGAACAAATGCAAACAAATACATTTTTAATGGCTTGTATTATTTTAGGAATTATTCAATTTTTTACAATGTTCATCTATATTTCTATAACAGCTGTTTCAAGAGATGGGCAAAATGCGGTATTTATGAAATATGTACCAATTTCCTTGTACAAACAATACATATATAAAATTATTCCTAATATCATCATGAATGTGGTAACAATTATCATTTCATTGGCTATGGCACAATATCTATTACATCTTCCTATTTTAACATTAGTAGCATTAATGTTAGTTGCTACAAGTATGGGAGTATTACAAAGTATATTAATGATTATTGTGGATTTAAAAAGACCAAAACTAAATTGGGATTCAGAATATGCAGTAGCAAAACAAAATTTGAATTTGGTTTTTCCAATGTTACTAGCAATGATAAATATACTTATTCTAGTAGGAGCAGTAGCATTATTGGAAAATATAAATGTATATATGGGACTGACTATTTTGGCAATCTTATATATTATAGCAACAGTAATGATAAATAGATATTTATATAAAAGGCAAAATGAATTGGCAGATAAAATTTTGATGTAAATCTTATCATACATAGGAGCTTACTAGATGATAAAACTAGGTAAAAAAACAAAAAAATGTTGTTTTCTTAACCAATATATGACATAATGATAACATAAGTAAACAGAGAGGAGAAAAGCCATGATTAAAGTAGAGCATATTACGAAAAAATTTATTAGAAACAAAAATAAAAAAGAAAAAGAAGAATTTTATGCAGATAAAGACATTACATTTGAAGCAGATGATGGAGAAATCATAGGGATATTAGGTCCAAATGGAGCAGGAAAAACAACATTATTAAGAATGATAGCAGGAATTTTAGAACCAACAGAAGGTAGTATCACATTTGATGAAATGAACTATAAAGAACATGAAATAGAAATTAAACAAAAAATTGCATATCTATCGGGAAATACCAAGATATATGACACATTATCTACTTATGAATTATTAAAGATGTGTTGTGATATATATGGAGTGAATAAAGAAAAAATAGAAGAAAGAATTAAGGAAATTACAAAAGTATTGGGAATGGAGCAGTTTTTATATAATAAAATTGCGAATTTATCAACAGGACAAACGCAAAAAGTAAATCTTGCAAGATGTTTAGTTCATCACCCTCAATATTATATCTTAGATGAAGCGACAACAGGATTAGACATTATTTCTAGCCAAATTATATTAAATTTTATAAAAGAAGAAAGAGATAAAGGAAAAACAATTTTGTATTCTACCCACTATATGGAAGAAGCAGAAAATATCTGTAGTAAAGTGATTATGATTAATAAAGGAGAAATTATAAAAACAGGAACACCAGAACAAATAAAAACAGATACAAATACCGATAATTTAAGAGATG
Source organism: uncultured Clostridium sp. (assembly GCA_946500615.1). Taxonomy (GTDB): domain Bacteria; phylum Bacillota; class Clostridia; order TANB77; family CAG-508; genus CAG-269. The sequence goes on from CAMMWP010000019.1 coordinate 33,738, forward strand.
CATTTTTTGCAATGATAGGAGGTGTTTCAGATGAAGAATAATTTATGGAATATTTTAAGAAAAGAATTAAGAGAATTATTTAGAGATAAAAAATCATTAACCATGATGTTGATTATTCCCATATTTATACCACTTTTAGTAATAGGAATGTCTGCTTTATTTGAAGCACAAATTAGCAAAGATATAGAAGAATACAATCAGATCGGATTTGCTTATGAAATGTCAGAAGTAGAAAAAAATATTGCGGAAGAAATGAATATTGAAATTGTGAGTGGAAGTGAAGAGGAAATAAAACAAAAATATGAAGAGAAAGAGATTGATGTATATATAACAAAACAAGATAATACATATATAATTAACACAGATGGTTCAGATACAAGTACCTATGCAACAAATTTGATGGAAACATATTATCAAACATATAAACAATATTTACAACAAAGTTATTTACAAGAAAATAAGATAGATGCAAATGAGGTATTGAATATTTTATCCGTAGAAGAAAATGTAATAGAAGAAGATAATTATTTTGCGAATTACATAAAGAATTATGCATTTCTTTTCATCATGATGGCGATAACAGTATCAGCAACTTATCCTGCAACAGATACAACAGCAGGAGAAAGAGAAAGAGGAACTTTAGAAACGTTATTAACATTCCCAATAAAAAGTAAAGATATCATTATAGGAAAATTTTTAGGAGTTACAGTTTCCTCTATTATTACAGGAATTATTAGTTTAGGGTTAGCGATTATTTCTTTAGTTGTTACGAAAAATATGTTTTCAATTTACGAGGGAATTGACATGATGTTTTCACCAATCACCATTTTATTTGCCACTCTTGTCATCATAGCATATTCATTCTTTATTAGTGGTCTATGTATTGCGATTGCTAGTACATCAAAAACATTTAAAGAAGCACAAAGTGCATTAACACCATTAACATTTATCTCATTCTTTCCTGGTATGATTGCATTTATGATGGGAATTACAACAACACCAATACTTTCCATCGTACCATTTTTAAACTTTACAGTATTGTTTACAGATATTAATAATGGAACCATAGAGGTATTCCATATAGTATTAATGGCTATATCTACAATTGTTTATATTAGTTTGGTATTAGCACATATTATAAAACAATATACGTCAGAAAAAGTATTGTTTGCAAAATAAGGAAGGAATAAGTAGCTGTATAGAAAGAAAAGATAGTAAGTTGTTCGGGAAGAATACTTAATAAACAAAAAATTTTTAATAACAGTTGTCATGATGCGAATTATTATGAATACAGATATTAGTTTTATAAAAGAAATCATAAAGGAGAAACATTAATAAAGTGTTTCTCCTTAAAATATATTTAAAATTTTACCAGCTTTTAAGTAGTATTTTTGTCTTTTTTTTTAAATTCGAAAAATTCAAATTCTTTTATATTATTTTCATTGAAAAATCCTAGTTATAAAATAAAAATAGGAAAACAGTATGAAACTTTGAATTTCGCAACTCAAAGTGGAAATAATAAAATATTTTATTCAAAAAGATCTAAATAAAATATAATAAATATCCTAAAATTCAGTCCTTTAGTTCAAGACTCTAAGAAATTCTTCACATTTAAATTCTAACAATAAAATATTGTAAAGTCAATAAAAATTATCAAAAAAATTTTATTCCAAAAATGCAATTTAAATTTAAAAATCCAAAAAAAAATTACAATCTAAAAAATTAATGAAAATCAGTGCTACCAATAATTTTATGGAATGATGTGTATTCCTAGAGTCTTGAAATCTAAGTAAAAAATAAGAAATAAAATACGATAATGTATTGACTAACTTCGAGATAACGGATAAAATAAAAGTGAACTCAAAATCAAATTTTTAAATCTGAAAGAAGAAC
>CAMMWP010000020.1 GCA_946500615.1 uncultured Clostridium sp.
TATTATGTCTTTATTTTTTTGTTCTTGTATAGTCAAAATCTTCGATTTTTCCTATACAAGAACAATAGCGGGCTTTTTTAAACATTTTCTCTATCTATAACATTTTTAAAGCCCGCGTTATTGTTCGGCGCCAAATTTTACGTAAGTCAAAATTTGTGTGCAATCGTTAAAGCGAAGCGATGTTCTTGAATAGGAAAAACTCGATTTTTCCTATTCAAGAGCAAAAGAAGCCGTTTAATACGACTTCAAAAATCATTTTTAAATTTTAATTTTATACAAATATTTTAGGTAAAAATATAATTAGCCCAACAATGATTGAAATAATAGCAGAAAATAATACGGCACCTGCAGCAATATCCTTTGCGTATTTTGCTTTCTCATTAATATCTGGCATAGCAATATCTACTGTTGTTTCAATAGCTGTATTAATTAATTCTAATGAAATAACAATAGCAAATAGTAACAAACACACAATCCATTCCATAGCTGAAATGTTAAAAATAATTCCTGCAATGATTACTAATGTCATAATGATAAAATGTATTTTTAAATTTTGTTCCGTTTTCCATGCCTCTCCAATTCCTTCAAAAGCATATTTAAAACTGTTTCTTAGTTTCTTTCTTTTTTTTCTTAATTCCACTATTTTTCTTTTATTTTTCATATTCGTCTTTTTTTCCTTCTCCAATTGTAATATAGATTTGGTAATATTAGCAAATACTATTAAATAAGCAATTGCGATTGCAAATCCACCTATTACATCACTTGCATAGTGTACCCCTAAATAAATTCTACTAAATCCTATTAGGGGTATTAATATACCTAACATTCCACAAGCTATATATTTGATTTTTTTATTCTTTACCATTTTCCAAATTAGATAAATTAATAATCCATAAAATGCCATGCTGACCATAGAATGTCCTGACGGAAAACTATATCCACTTTCTATCACTAGTCTATAACCATCTGGTCGCGGTCTTTGTATAATGTACTTTAATACTTGATTTAACACTGTAGTGATCATTAAATTGCTAGCTACACATAACCCTATTTTTTTGTTTTTTAGAAACAATAACATTCCTACTGTGATAGCTATTAATACATATGCAGAAGATAGGTTTGTTATTACTTTCATAATGACAGTTAGTGGCTCTGACCTTAAATTTAGAATTACTAATCGATATACAAACATATCTAATGACATCTGTTCATTTTCAAAAATGTCTTCTAACATCATTAAGACAATAATTAGACAAAGGAATGCAATAATCCATTTATAATTTTTTTCCATAACACGTTTTAGCATTTGTATTCTCCATTCTACTTAAACTAATAAAACTAGATTGCAATTTTATTTGTACATTAAAATTGTATTACTTTTTCCCATGTTAAGTTTTCTTTTCCAAAATGTCCGTAATTAGTTGTTAATGAATACATTGGTTTGTCTAATTCCAAATATTTAATAATTCCATCTGGTGTCAAGTCAAATTTTTCTTTAATTTTTGTTATTAATGCCTCTTCTCGTATCGTTCCTGTTCCAAATGTATTTACATGGATAGATAATGGCTCTTTCATACCGATAGCATAAGATAGTTGTATTTCACATTTTTTTGCATATCCATTTGCTACAACATTCTTTGCAATGTGTCGTAACATATATGCGGCTGACCTATCTACTTTACTTGCATCTTTTCCAGAAAAGGCACCTCCACCATGTCTTGCATATCCACCATATGTATCTACAATAATTTTTCTACCAGTTAGTCCTGTATCTCCTAAAGGTCCTCCAATAACAAATTTTCCTGTTGGATTAATATAGATTTTTGTATTTTTATCTATCATATTTTCTGGGATAACTGATTTGATGACTTTTTCTATGATATCTTTTTTCACAGTGTCTTGGCTGATTTGTTCATCATGTTGCGTAGAAACTAATATTGTTTCAATTCTTTTTGGCCTGTCATTTTCATATTCAACCGTCACTTGTGTTTTTCCATCTGGTCTTAAATATGTAATTTCTTTATTCTTTCTTACTTCTGTTAATCTTCTAGCTAATTTATGCGCCATAGAAATCGCATAAGGCATATATTCTGGCGTTTCGTCACAAGCAAATCCAAACATAATTCCTTGATCGCCTGCACCTCCAACATCGACCCCTAATGCAATATCTGGACTTTGTTTTGTCATATTAATGTCAATATCACAAGTTCTATAGTCCATGTCAATATTTTCATTATCATATCCGATTTCTTTTATTTTTTCTCTTACTAGTTTTTCAATATTAACTTCTCCTTTAGCTGTAACTTGTCCTGCTATGGTAATTCGATTACCTGAAGCAAATGTCTCTACTGCTACTCTTGCATGGCTATCTTGTTTTAAATATTCATCTAATATGCAATCTGAAATTGTATCACATAATTTGTCTGGGTGCCCTTCTGTGACACTTTCTGATGTAAAATAATATTTACTCATTTTATTTCCTCTTTTCTTTTTATTTTCCTTTTTATTTACAAATGATTTGTTTTTATTATTGCTATATGTTTTGCAAAATGTGGTTTCTGATGTTAAATAATCAATTAGCATACTTTATTGTCGGTGCGTCGAAACCTTTGATAATGTACTATATCAGCATTGTTCTTTTTCACAAATTGCCAATTCAATGGCTTTGTGGCAGTTTTCTATCTCTACGAAATTCAGATTTCCTGCATACTCTCCATCAATTGTCCAATCTACATTTTTCTCTGTTGTAATTGTAATTTTATTCGCTTTAAAATACACAAAATCTCGATTTATCATATAATCCTTATGTCTAAAATCATTTAATAAGCGAATATATCCAGAAAGTTTTTTGGGTTTTCTAATAAATATCGCTTCAAATTTCCCATCAGCTAAATTAATATCTTCTGGTCGAAACCATTTAAAGCCTGCAATAGATTCAGAATTACTAATGCCACCATATATAAATTCTCCTTCTAATTCTTCCTCATCAAATGCTATTTTCACTTTATAAGTTGGTATTTTTATCAGTTCCTTTATAGCTTTCATATAATATGCTAATCGACCATATTTATTTTTGGCTTTTTGGGATGTTCGATATGCCACATCTGTCATAACACCAAAAGCTGTCACATAGCAAAAATATTTATCATGATTGAATTTTCCTACGTCTAATATCTTTGCTTTTGAATGTAATAACGTTTTTGTTATTGATATATCCTTTATTGGCATGGCTAGACTTTTGGCTAAGTCGTTTGTTGTTCCCATGGGAATATATGCAATACTTACTTCTTTTGCATTTAGTTCCATTAAAGCTGATATTGTTTCGTTAAATGTTCCATCTCCACCACATACCAATATTAAATCTACCTGTTCTATATTATCTATTACAATGTTTTTGGCATTATATTCTTTTTTGGTAAATTGAATATTGACTTGCATCTGTTGTTCTTCTAAATTTTTTTTGATTTCTGTTACATAGTTTTTGATATTTCCTCTTCCAGATGTTGGGTTTATAATCACTAATACTCGAATATTCAATATGTTGTTTCCTTCTTTCTTTTTGATTAATCTACACAATTTTAACATATTTTATAATAATAGTAAAGCAGATTTTTGAGGTTTTAGACATAAAAATGGGTATCGTTACGATTTAGATATTAGAATTTCTTAAACGGGAATTGGAGGGTAGCTGAGAACTTTAAAAATCTACCATATGGCTCCCCCCCTCAGATTGGAAAATCTAAAAAGTAACAAATCATTTTTCTTTTTCAATGGATTCAAACAAAAAAATATAGAATATAATAAATTGTGTAATGACATTATATTCTATATTTTTTATCCCCTAAAAGCTTTTATTCTGTTCTTAATGCTTCCACCGGATCTTTTCTACTTGCCATCTTTGCTGGAATCAAGCCAGCAATAATCGTTAATATCATACTAATTAGTACAAGAATCACTCCTCCAACTAATGGAAGTGCCACAGTAACACTAACACCAGTTACAGCATAAATAATTTTTGTAATTGGAATATTTAATAATATCGTAATACCAATTCCTAGCAATCCTGCAATAAACCCAACAATAAAGGTCTCTGCATTAAACACTCTTGAAATATCTTTTTTAGAAGCTCCTATAGCTCTTAAAATTCCTATCTCTTTTGTTCTTTCTAAAACAGATATATACGTGATAATACCTATCATAATAGATGAAACAACAAGTGAAATGGCCACAAACGCAATTAATACATAACTAATTGTATCTATAATTTGACTAACAGACTTCATCATAATTCCTATTAAATCTGTATAATTAATGACATTTTCTTCTTTTCCATCATCTCTTTGCTTTTGATTGTAATTATCAATTTCTTGCGTAATACTATCCTTTGCATCAAAATCTTTTGGATAAATACTAATTGAAGAAGGTTTATCAAGATCCACAGCACCTAATAGTTCCAAATTCCCGTCATAACTGGCATTCGCATTATTACTATATGTTTCCATGATTTTAGCCAATTCTTCTGTACTTAGCATTGCTAATCTTGCTCTTTGTTCACTACTTAATTGACTATAATCAAATGTTTTGGCATTTTCATCTGGAAATGCCAATCCTGTAAATACATTAATGTCTGGATTATCTTTTTGTTCTTTAACAATTTCTGCTTCATTCGTTTTATGAATAACATATTCTTTTAATGCTTTGGTATATCCTATTCCACCACTCATTCCTGTTGCTACACTTTGCTCATTTTGTTTGATAATTCCTACAATATTAATGTCTTCACAATGATTAAGCAATTCTTTCATATAGTCTTCATTATCACTTTTATCTATCCATAATCCATTTTCTTTTTCATAGTAATCTGAATTTAACACTAATTTAAAAGATAAATTTAATAATTCGTCATACGTATAAGATGTTGGTTCTGTTTCTTCTACTGTTTCTCCATTTTGCACTTTATTCCATTTTTCTTCTAATTCTTTTTGGTCTTTTAGTCCTAAAGCATATAATGTATAATCACTAATTTCATTATTTTCATTAACAATAAGAACTACCTCGTTATAATTTTTAGGCCAATTCCCTGCTACCAAATCATATTGTGAGTGTAATAATGCTTCATTATCTAGCATTTCTTCCCAGACATCTGTATTAGACATACTTGTCATACTAGACCCAAACATCGAACCCATTGAAGAATTTTCTCTTGCATTTAGCATTTCTTCCATGCCAAGAGCATTCATCACCGTGCTTGGATTTACTTGAACCACTCCATTTGATGTATCTTTTTTATACAAATTAATATTTAAATTATAATTATATTGTACACTGCTAGCTTTTTCTTTTATGTTTGTTTCATCACTTTCAATATATGCTTTCAATGCTTCCAAATTATTTGTTGAAACTTTGCTAGATAATGTAGATATCATCTCATTCATGATATCTCTAGAATAGATTTTTTGTTCTTCATGATTTTCTGTATTGATTTCTGTCTCTCCCATCAAACTTTCCATCATACTAGATATATCTACAGTTGATTCGTCTATTGTAATGGGATATGAAGACAATGTATCTTCTTCTACTTTATTAATATAACTTTGCACACCATTTGATATTGATAAGATTAGAGCAATACCAATAATTCCTATACTTCCTGCAAATGACGTTAGTAGTGTTCTTCCTTTTTTCGTCATCAAGTTATTTAAGCTAAGTCTTAAGGCTGTAAAAAATTTCATGGCTGTTCTACCATCTTTTGCTTTTGCGTCTTTTTCCTTTTCTTTATCTTCTTCTGTCAATGGCTTTGAGTCATCTGTTATCACACCATCTAAAATCTTAACTATTCTGGTAGAATAGTTTTCTGCTAATTCTGGGTTATGTGTAACCATAACAATTAACTTATCTTTTGAAATTTCTTTTAAAATTTCCATAATTTGCACACTGGTTTTTGTATCTAATGCTCCTGTTGGCTCATCTGCTAAAATAATATCTGGGTTGTTTACCAGTGCTCTTGCAATTGCTACTCTTTGCATTTGTCCACCAGATAGTTGATTTGGCTTTTTATGAATTTGCTCTTTTAATCCTACTTCTTCTAATGCTTTTATAGCTCTTTCTTTTCTTTCCTCTCTAGATACGCCCGATATAGTAAGGGCTAATTCTACATTTGAAAGAACAGTTTGATGTGGGATTAAATTATAATTTTGAAAAACAAACCCTACAGAATAGTTTCTATATGCATCCCAATCTTTATCTTTAAATTTTTTGGTTGATTTTCCATTGATGACTAAATCTCCAGAAGTGTATCTATCTAAACCACCAATAATATTTAATAATGTTGTTTTTCCACAACCACTTTGACCCAAAATGGATACAAATTCACTTTTTCGAAATTCTATCGTAATTCCTTTTAAGGCTTGAACTTTTGAATCTCCCGAAATATAATCTTTTGTAATATTTTTTAATTCTAACATGCTTTCTCTCCTTTAATCATCTACGATAATCACTATTATAGCACTTTTTAATGTCTCTATAATAACTAACTAGCCATGTATAGTTTTAACATGACTAGTTAATATATTCAATCATTTTCACATAAAATTTACAAATAATTTTCATTTGTCATTTCTTTAAAATCTACATGCGCATTTGCACTTTTTGATTTTAAATTTATTTTTCTATTTCCATTTCCTAGTGTTTGACTACCAGATTCTAGTTCTGTTCCAGCTATATAGGTATTTCCAAATTGATTTGTAGCATGTATCTGATATTGTTCTTGTTTTCCGATGAATGTCATATTTGTATCTGAGTATTCTAAATCGATTTGTGCATTTTCTACTACTTTTACGGTCATATCTTCTATACCAGAATCAGAATCAAATATTAATTTTTGCGTCTCTCCATTATACATATCTATTTCCCCGTACTCGCTATCTATTTCTAGATTATCAGCTATTATATTGTCTATATCACAATACCCTCTATCTATATCTAATTTTAAGTTTGTTGCAGTTATTTTTTCAATAGTAACACATATATGTTCTATTTCTAAATCCACTTTATTTAATTTTTGTTCTTCTGGAATATATAGTGTTAAATGATAATCTTTATTGTAAGGATTTGAAGATACTTTTTCATCACTGATTTTTAAGGTGTTTCCATCTTGTTTTATTTCTAATTTTTCTGGTAATTCTAATCCTTCTATTTTAAAAATGTCTCCTGTTTTTATTGTCATTTCTACAGTTTCTAAATGAATATCTAAATTTCCTATATCTGTATATTCTTGTGATATATCTCTTAATGTTGGATCTTCTATGTTTTGTATTATTTCTGATACCGATTGTTTTGTGCCTCCTACAAGACCATTAGCAATTCCTAAAAACACGAATACAATTGTTATCGATAGATAAATTCCAAATGCAATTGCTCCATATTTTATGATTTTTTGAAATCCTGTCATTTGATATCGACACCTCCAAACATACAGAAACTATCAATATAGATTGTTGGCAATTTTTCATCATATTTTCTACCTGTTTTGTTTGAAGTTGCACCAAAGATTGGTATAGATTTTATTTTTATATTTACATTTTCTGGTACAATCATGTCTATTCCACCAAATACGGCACATGTTTTTATTAGTTTATCTTCACTTATAATTGCATTTCTTAAGTCTAAATCAACACTTCCAAATACTGCTGTTAGATTTGCTCCATTAAATACTTGATTGTTAAAATCTTCTTTTATTTCTCCAAAAGTTGCACAATATTCTTCTAAATGTTGTCCTTTTTCTTTTAATTCTTTGTTCTTTTCTTGCATCTTTCTATCAATCTTGTCTTTGAATATTAAATTCACTCCAATCAATATTAAAATTACTGGAATGGTTAATCTCCAAATCAAGTTGAAGTCTAAAATATCTCTACAAGCTAGAAATAATAAAATACCAATTATCAAAAAAACAGCACTCCAGAATTTGTTTTCTCTTGCAATTAATTCTATTGCACTAGGAATGATAATAAATAATGTCCACCATCCATTAAAAAATATATTAATATTTGTGATTTCTAGTGCATTTAATGTAAGAATCACACCAATTACGACTAATACAATTCCCCATAACATGTTTCCTAATTTTCTCATAAAAACCTCCTTTGATCTGTATTTGCTCTAACTATTTTTCTGTTATATAAACAATTTCTATATAACAAGTTTGAATTGATTATATTTTACCTTATTATGCTATTTTTTACAATAGCAATTTATCAATCTTTTCATTTAAAATCTACTATATCGTTACCGTTCAGTCTTTTCAAGTTGAGAATAGCTATATAGTAGACTTTTAAGATTTGAATGCGACCAGAATCGTTCTAAAAGTTCTTATATATATGGCACTAGATTGATACATTTTTACCTAAATTCCTATATATATGAATTTTCTATTTTAGGCACGGCATAATATTTGTTATTTACACTATGTATTTTATTTTGCACTATGCTTTTTAGCTCCTCATGATTTATTTTACTATCTGCTGAAACCACTAAATCAAATATTAAATTGATTCTATCTCCACCATCTGTCATTCTAAAATCATGAATAGAAAATTCCGAATTAATTTCTTTTACAATTCTTTCTGTTTCTTTTCTCATCTCATTGATTTCTTCATCATCTGTCACTATCGGATCCATATGAATGGTTGTAATACAATTAAATTCTTCATAAATATCTTGTTCCATCTGATCAATTACATCATGTGCTTTACAAATATCACAATTTGCAGGAACTTCTGCATGAAAAGAAATAATTTTTCTTCCCGGTCCATAATCATGCACCATAATATCATGAATTCCCGAAATCATTTCATATTTTTTCGTGAATTCTTCTAATTTTTCTACAAACTCTGTATCTGGTTTCATTCCTAATAATAAATCAATTGTTTCTTTTAATGCTTTGAATCCTGTAAATAAAATAAATACGGCAACTAAGATACTAGCATAGCCATCAATCGATATTCCAAAAATTTTAGCAATCATAGCAGATAATAATACAACAAAAGTTGAAATGGAATCTGAAATACTATCATAGGCATTTCCTTTAATTGCTGGTGAATCTATTGTTTTTGCAATTTTATTATAAAATACAAATAACCACAATTTTGTAAGTACAGCAATGATTAAAATGATGATTGTAAGATTACTGATATCTGGTAGTGTTGGATGAATGATTTTGTCAAAAGAACTTTTGAATAGTTCTACACCTACTAGCACAATCAAAATATCTACAATAAATGCTGTAATGTATTCCATTCTGCCATGCCCCCATGGGTGGTCTTTGTCTATTTTCTTCTGTGAAACCTTAAAACCAATCATGGTAACAATGGATGATCCTGCATCTGTTACATTGTTTAGTGCATCTGAAATGATGGAAATGGAATTGGCAAATATTCCAATGATCAATTTTACTGCTGATAATAAAATATTTACAACAATTCCTGTCACACTAGAAAGCATTCCGTATTTTGCTCTTGTTTCTGGTTTTTCTACATTTTTATCTTTTATAAATACATTTATTAATAAGTTTGTCATGTTTTTCTCCTCTTTTTTAAGATTTTAAACAAGATTGTTATACCATATTTTATTTGATAAAACAATCTTTTATTATTAATCTTATAAAATTATAAATTTCGAACTATCATTTTTTCAGATTCTATCTCCACATTTTTTCTTTTTTGCATTTTTGAACATTTCTTTATTTCTTTTTGTTACAAGCATTTCTTCTATTTTTCCATTATGACACACTTTTAATGTGATTTTTCCTTTTTCAATGATTGGATGCCTTAAAATTCTGATTTTTGAATTATCATAAGGCTCTTTTGATATAGCGATATATGAGAACTTCTCATCTTCATATGGTAATTCTGCGTTTTTTAATAATTTGTGTGCTTTCGTTCTTTCCATACGAACGATTGAATGGCACCAATCTTCATCTGGTAATGGACAAATCCCTTGAAAAGTACATGGTGCAACTATATAAAGCCCATTATGAATTGCTATTTTCTGTACTTCTTTAATATTTCTAAATCCTTCTGGCGTTCCCGGCTCTATAATCACTAGGATATGATTTGTGTTTTCTATTAATTTATTAATCACTTGTTCTCTTTTCTCTGGTTTGATTTCATTTAACATATAACTTGTAATAACTAAATCTGCTTTGGCTTCTAAATTGTTTTCTACAATGTCTATATATTCCCATGAAACATCTTTGAAATTGGGGTTTGTATCCATAAGTTCCTTTCCCAATTCTTGCATAACTCGCTCTCTTTCAAGACATCTAATATTTTTTATATCTAACAATTCACTTACTGCCCAAGCAGTTGCTCCTGTTCCAGCTCCCACATCTAATACAGTTTGCATCTGACAATTAATTTTTTCTAATGTATTTTTTAAGGCTGTATAGACTGCTCCATAAGTTGCTGGCATTCTTATAACAGAATAGGCTAATGCTTCTAATTCTGTATTTAATAAAGTATCTCCTGTTCTTTCTTGATACATATATTTTTCGCTGAGCTTACTAGCATATTGTTTTAGTTCTGTTAATTTTATATGTTTTAATTTTTCTTCTATCGCATTTTCTAGTAATTCTGGTATTTTCATCTTAACTCCTATAAAAACAACATAGATATCTATGTCATTCTATTAAAATTCTCTAATAATATCTCTTACAAATTCCCATCGATTTTTAATGAATTGACCGTTTTTGATAAATATCTTCTATTTCTTCATATGTTGCCCATTTCACTTTTTTATCCAGACATCTGCCCCTAAATGATAAAATCCTTCTGGTACATTTTCTTCTCCTTTTACTATTGTTTTTCCTGTTTGGTTTCCTTCACTATCTAATATATCCCATATTTCCATATTTTTTCTCCTTGATTAATCATTTTCAATAATTTCTACTAATATTCCATCTATATCTTCTATAAAAAAATATGGTTTTCCTAGTCTTCCTCTTTTGATTTCTACTTTTTCACAAATATGCTTATTCAATATAAACTCTTTCGCTTTTATAATGTTTTCTACACCTAATGCAAAATGTTTTGTACCTAATACGGGTAAATCTGTTTCTACTGACTTGGCTTCTTCTGGTAGTTTATTATATTGTTTATAGCAAAATATTTCTAACACAACATCATTTAATTTTAACATTCTTATTCTTATACTATTATCTTCTGCATTCCAATTCTTCAACTCTTTGAAACCAAATTTTTTATAAAATTCTACACTTTTATCTATATCAGATACACTAATTGCAATATGATTTACAGTAAACATTACTATTTCTCCTTTATTCGTTTTATAGATATGGTACTATATCTTCAAATGTATCATATCCACTTTGGCTATTATATAATATGTTTAGGTTTTTAAGTTACCTAAAACTTTATTCATGTCACTCGCGTGATATAATTCTTATTATTTTATTTCTTCTTCCATCCACTTAAGATATTTCTCATTTCCTTCTTCTATATTATAAGATAATATCTCACAGGTTTCATAATCATGTATATTTAGTATTTCTTTTTCTATTTCTTTAAATAAGTCCTTTTTTGCTTTCATTTGTATCAAAAATTCTGGTTCTTTTACAATTTCATCTTTCCACCAATAACGACTCTCAATTTTAGTCATTTGACAACAAGCAACCAATCTTTTTTGTAAAAGTGTATCGATTATTTTGTTTGCAGTTTCTACTTTATCACAAGTTGTAGTAATTATACAATATTTTGTCATAATTTCCTCCTTACCCTTCTAATTCTTTTTTTATCTCTTTTAACATTTCTTCGAAATTTTTAAATTGATACTGAGACAATTGATTAATTTCTTCTCTATTACTATCAGAATATTTGTCATATATGATAGCTACTTCTATATGTGCATTATTTGCTGCCTCTACGCCTACCAACGCATCTTCTACAATGAAACATTCTTCTGGTTTTACATGTAATTGTTCCATAATTTTATGATGTACTTCTGGATTTGGTTTGATAGCTTTTACATCATTTCTTGCATATATAACTGAAAAAAACGTTTCTAAATTGGCTTTATTTATGATGTTTTTATTTTCTTTTTTATAACATTCTATGGCATGCTGATTCGTAGTACTTGCAATTGCTAATATATATCCTTTTTGTTTTAAATATTTTATTACCTCTTCTGCATTTAGCTTATAATCTACTACTTCTTTTAAATATTTTTCTGCAATACGATATCTTAAATCTTTTATTTCTTCTTTCTCTATGGTTGCATGATATTTTTCTTTTAAAAATTTACAATATGCTAAATAAGGGTCTTCTTCACTTCTATATTCTTTTAATTTGTCATCTCTCTGTTTTGCAATATCAATATTGTCAATTGTTCCATCCCCAATTGTCTTGATTAATTCTTCATCTATCAAATTCCATATACCAACAGAATCGATTAATGTTCCATCCATATCAAAAATAATGACTTTCTTATTTTTTAACATCTCTTTACTCCTTTAATAAAGTATTGTTCTTAATATAATCTGCCATTTCCTTAAAAACTTTATTTTGATTTAATATTTCGTTTTTATGATTTTCTACAAAAAAATCTGATACAGTTTTTGAACCAGTTTCTATTAATTTTTGTATTCTCTCATCTTGTAAAAGTAACTTGTTTTCATCTTTATTACTATTTAAACAACCTTCTTCACAATATATTTTGCATTGTATGTCAGATTCTAACTTATCACACATTCTTGCAAAAATAGATTCTTTTGTCTTTAAATCTTCAAATTCTTCTATCAGTTCTTTTATTTCTTCTTTTTTTGTTAAATCTTTTAAAACATCTTCTACTGCTTTTTTTCCTATTTTTCTTTTTTCTTCAGTTGCAATTTTATCAAATGGTGTAAAGTCTTTTATTTCTATTTCTTCTAGTTCATGAATAACAAGTATTTTAATTACTTTCATTAAATCTATTTCAAAATCATATTCTGAATCAATAGCAATTGCTAACATACATGTTCCATAAATATGTTCTGCTATACTTTCTATTCTTTCTCTTTCAATATGCCATACTTTCCAACCACTTCTTATTTTATCTTTTAATGTAGATGTCAAAATATAGAAGTGTATGATGTTTTTTATTTTTTCTGTACTCATTTTCTTTTACTCTCTTTGAGCATATTTTATCATATTTATATTTGTTTAGCAATAAAATGAGATATCTTATTTAATAGGTTTTAAAGTTTCTACACTATTATCATCCTATTAAACTAAATAGGTGCCATGCATACACACAGCACCTATTCAGCTTAATTGTAACTATAACTAACAACAGCGTAAAAGAACCTTTGCTTTGTCCTTCCACACCTTGAAGATCCTTCTTCTAAGAGCTTTAAATCGGAATGTTTCTTCCGCTCCTTTCGAATCTTTTTAGTAAGTTCCCATTTTGTCCTAGCTCCAATTGTTTTTTTCATCTTGTTTTCCTTTCTTGGAATATATCTTCCAATTATACTATACTTTGCCTTTTAGTTACTATACTTATTATACCACATTTACCTCATTTGTTCAATTTTTATAGTTAATTAGTTTTTCGAATTTTCAAGAATAATAGTGGGCTTTTTTTAACATTTTTTCTTTTTATAACATTTTAAAGCCCGCGTTATTGTTCGCCTGCCAAAATTGCAAAGCAATTTTGTGTGGAATATATTTTTGTTTAAGTTCTTCGATTATTTGTTCAAATTCCTAGTTATATCATTATACTTTTTATATCTCCATTTGACCTACTGTAATAATATATACTTTTTTTCTTTGATACACTTTTAGAATCCTGTCAGCACTATAATTATCTATATCCTGTTTCAATCAAAACTACCATTTTTTATTCCTAATAAATCTAACGTAACATAAGAAAATCCTAAATTCCTTATTTTTTCTATGATATTATCTTCTTTTTTATGTTTTATTGTATTTAAAATCATTTCAAAATCTTCTGGTTCTACTTCAATTCTTGCTATATTGTTATGGATTCTAACTCTTACCTTTTTAATCCCTATGCTTTTTAGCAATTCTTCACTTTGTTCTACTTTTTTTAGACCTTCTGCTGTCAAATTTGTATTATATGGAAATCGCGTTGCTAAACAAGAATTTGAAGGTTTATTCCAACATGGAATTCTTAAAATTTTACTATACGCTCTTATGTCCTCTTTACATATTTCAAATTTAGCCAGTGGACTAATAATGCCCAGTTCTTCCGTTGCTCTATTTCCCGGTCTATAAACAGTTAAATCATCTGCATTTTTTCCATCTAGAAGATATAGGTATCCATTTTCATTAGCCACTTGTTTAAGAGTTGACATCAATTCCTTTTTGCAATAATAACATCTATCTCTATGGTTTTCTTTAAACTGTGTTATTTCTAGTGGCTTATATGGTACTTCTATATATTGAAAATGATTTTCTTTCAAAAATGTAATCGCATCTTTGTAATCTTGCCTTGACACCATAATGCCATCGGCAATTACTGCCAATACTTGTTCTTTTGATAATATTTTATTTGCTACAAATAATAAGTAACTAGAATCAATTCCACCCGAATAGGCAATTGCTACCTTTTTTAGAGTTTTTAAATATTGCTCCAATTGTGTTTGTTTATCCATCTATGTTTCTCCCTATTTGCTTTTTCATCATCTGCCATTTTAAAGGCATTATTTTTATATATTTTTATTCTTTTCTTTATTGATTGTCCGAATTCTCATTTTTATGACAACCATTAACCGCTAAATGATTAATTTGATTTGCTAAATATCCTGCGCCATATCCATTATCTATATTCACTGTTGCAATTCCATTACTACAAGAATTAAGCATTCCTAAGAGAGCTGTTATACCTCCTAAATTTGCACCATAACCTACGGATGTTGGAACAGCAATCACTGGAACTTTTGCTAATCCTGCTACTACAGAGGCCAACGCCCCTTCCATTCCAGCAATCGCAATAATACAATTTGCTTTTTCTAATTTTTCTCTTTGTGATAATAGTCTGTGAATTCCCGCTACACCAACATCATAAAGTTTCTCTACATGATTTCCAAAAAATCCAGCTGTTTCTGCTGCTTCTTCTGCTACTGGAATATCTGATGTTCCTGCTGTACAAACCACAATATTACCAATTTTTTCTTTTTGTTTTTCTATCTTTAAAATTCTTGAAAGTGAATGATATTGTACTTCTGGAATTTCTTTTTTTACTAATTCGAATTGTTCTTCACTTGCTCTTGTTCCTAAGACTTCTCCATTTTCTCGATAAATTGTTGTATAAATACTGACTAAGAAATCATTTGGTTTGTTTTGACAAAATACTACTTCTCCTGTACCAATTCTTTCTTTTCGATTATGATCAATTTTGGCATATTCCAAATCCTCATATTGGTTATGTTTGATTTGTTTTTCTGCCTCTTCAATACTTATTTCATGATTTTGTATTTTTTCTAATATTTCTTTAATCTCCATTATTCTATACTTCCTCTCTTTACTAGTAAGGTATCCAGTTGTGCATTTATGTCCATTTGGGGACGTTTCTCTTTGAGACATTTTTATGTAAAGTTAAATCATTAATAATGAAAAAAGAGAAATAGTTTATTTTAATATAATAAATAATTAATTATGATAAAGCAAGAACAACTTTACATAAAAATGTCTCAAAGAGAAACGTCCCCAAATGGACAAAACCCAAGAATGTCTCAAAGAGAAACGTCCCTAAATGGACATAAATGAAACGCCAAAGGACACCCAATTGGACATTAGAATTTTAATTTATATACTTCTTTTAATGGAATGCCATTTTTCTCGCCCAATTCTTTTACACTCTCATATTCTGGATAAATATATGTTTCTCCATTGTTGATAACTTTTTTTGCTCTTACTGTTCCATATTTTGTATCTATTAAGATTTGTTCTCTTTCTAGTTCTGTTCGATATTCATAACGATAACGAATACCTATGGTTGTTGTTTCTTTAAATATGATGGCTTGTAATTTAAGGAGGTCTGTTTCTTTACATACAACTGTTAGGCGATAAGCAGGCCTGTTTTTTTTCATAAAGATTGGTGTGTAAAATACATCTAAGGCACCATCTTTGAATAACAATTCTTCTGTATATCCCAATATCTCACCAGAACAGTCATCTATATTGGTTTCCATAACAACAATTTTTTGTTTTTCTTCTTGCATTTCTCCATAATATACTTTTAATATATTGGGAATTTTTAAGTCTTTCGTACCTGCTCCCCAGCCAATCTTTTCTATCTTCATTGCAGGTAATGTTGTAAATTCAGAACTTAATTCAGCAATAATGGCTGCTCCTGTTGGTGTTACTAATTCTGTATCAATATCAATTTGTTTACATTCTACATTGGAATTTGCAAATATTTCACTTGTTGCAGGAACAGGAACTGCCATCGTTCCATGAACACATTCAATAAATCCATGCCCATCATTCACAACACTTGAAATAATTTTGTCTGGATGAATTTTGTTAATTAAAATGGCTGTACCTACAATGTCTATAATAGAGTCTATTGCTCCTACTTCATGAAAATGAACTTCCTCTAACGGTTTGTTATGTACCTTACTTTCTGCTTTAGCTACTCTCATAAATATTCTTTTTGCTAAAGCTTTACTTTCTTCATCAATAGAACTATTGTCAATCATTTCGTACACATCCTGCAAGTTTCTGTGTTCGTGATGAAAATGCTCATGTTTGTGATGGTGGTTATGTTCTTCATGAACGTGAGAATGCTCATGCTGATGTGTTAAATTCACATCAACATGAGTGCCTGTAATTCCATTCTTTATTTTTTTAGATATATCTATTGTGTATCCTTCTATATGTAGTTTTTCTAATTCTTCTATTAAATAGTTCTCATCTCCGATAATTTCAGTTAGTGCTGCTAATGTCATATTGCCACTGATTCCGCTCGAACAGTCAAAATACAATGTTTTCATATTTAGTATCATTCCTTTCCTAAGGCACAAATCTGGTTGAAAAATTGTCATTGTTTTTCAACCTTTTCCTCTTTCTTTTTGTTTTATTAATATTACTTATTCTCATGATATATTTTTTGTAAAGATTGTTGAGATATCTAAAAATAATTTAAACTATCTATTTATTTATAAACGAAAAACCTATTTTAGTCAATATTCACAATTTCATATTCCCTATTTCCAAGTCCTAACTTGTTGGCAGCCTCTACTGTATGAATACCATGTCTTGAGTTCATTCTTTCAATTAATGCTGCTTTTCCTAAATCTTCTGCATTTATAACAGCATCATAACATGCTTGGTCTAAAGCAACTGGATCAGTTGAAGCAAAAATTCCTAAATCATCCATTTCTGGTGCATGTGGGTTTGCATCACAATCACAATCAACTGATAGATTGTTTGCGATACTAATATATACCATATTTTCTTTTCCCATATAATCAATAACACCTCTTGAAGCATCAGCCATTGATTCAAGGAAATCATCTTGTTCTGGCAAATGGCTCCATACTTCTGCTTGATTTGTTGATTTTCCAGCTGAGTGAATCCATAGTTTTCCTCTTGAAGAACCAATACCAATAGAAATATTTTTAAGAGTACCTCCAAATCCTCCCATAGCATGACCTTTAAAATGGGATAATACTAACATCGAATCATAATTTTTTAAATGAGCGCCTACATAATCTTCTTTTAAATGAAATCCATTTTCTACTGGGATTGCCATATCTCCTTCTTCATCCATAATGTCAACTGATGCAATATCCATAAATCCATGATTTTTGATTGCTTTCCAATGGTCTTCTGATTTATCTCTTCCTCCTCCATATGCGGTATTACACTCTACAATTGTTCCATTTACTTTATGTACCAAATCTTTAATTAAGTTAGCATCTAAAAAATGATGTCCTCCCGGTTCGCCTGTTGATAACTTAACCGCTACCTTTCCCTTTAATTCAATACCTAATGTTTCATACATTTTGATTAAACTTTTTGGTGTGATTTCTCTTGTGAAATATACTTTTGATTTTTCCATAAGAAAACCTTCCTTTCTACATATCATTTGTATTTAAAAATTTATTACAAAAAATATCTGATTTTAGTTTATATGATTCTTAGTAAAACAAACTTAATTCTCGAATGCTTGTGTAACTTTTTCAAGTTCTTCTCTAATTGCAATATGTTGAGGACAAGCTTTTTCACATTGACCACATTTAATACATTCACTTGCCTTCTTTAATCCATGCCCACCAACTAGCCATTCTTCTTGGTGTTTGGCTGCTTTTTTATCTTTATATAATGTTAAATAATTCATTGCTGTAAAAGAACCAGATATACCAATCTGCATAGGACATACTTTTGCACAATAATTGCAACTTGTGCAAGGAATTAAAGGTATTGCATTTAACTCTTTTTGTGCTTCTTCAATTGTTTCTTTTTCCTTATCTGATAATTTTGTAAAGTTTTTCATATAGGAAATGTTATCTTCCATTTGCTCTATATTACTCATTCCAGATAATACAGTAATAACCCCTTCTAAACCTGCTGCAAATTTAATTGCCCAAGAGGCAAATGATGTGTTTGGATTTGCCTTTTTAAATACTTCTTGTACTTGTTCTGGTGGGTTTGCAAGCATTCCTCCTTTTACTGGCTCCATGATAATGATTGGTTTTCCATATTTTCTTGCTACTTCATAACATTCTCTAGATTTAATTGCTGGGTTTTCCCAATCAGCATAATTAATTTGTAATTGCACAAATTCCATTTCTGGGTGTTTTTGCAAGATTTCTTCCAATTCTTCTGGCGTTGAGTGAAATGAGAATCCAACATGTTTAATTTTTCCTTCTTGTTTCTTTTCTTGAACCCATGTCCACATATCAAAATCATCAAATACTTTTGTTCTAGCTTCTCCTAAGTTATGTAATAAATAGAAATCAAAATATCCTGCTCCCGTTTGTTTTAATGATGTTTCAAATTGTTGAATGGCATCTTCTTTTGTTTTACAATTTATCCAAGCTGCATTTTTTGTTGCTAGTTGGAATGTTTCTCTTGGATAACGTTCTACTAAAGCCTGTCTAATGGCATCTTCGCTTCCTGTATATGCCCATGCTGTATCAAAATATGTGAAGCCTGCTTCTAAAAATCGGTCTACCATTATTTTGGTTTGTTCAATATCAATCTTATCTTCTTTCATTGGTAATCTCATCAATCCAAACCCTAGTTTTTTAATTTCTTCTCCTAAATATGACATACTTATTCCCCCTTATAAATATTATATATATCTAATTAAAAATTTTATTACCTTCTTTCAATTGTATTGTTTCTTTCTTAAGCATTAAACTATCATTTTCTGAGTCTAAATAATTTTCTACATTAAATTTTTATCCAAAATATTTTTATCATATAACTCAATCTTGTAATTTAATCTATCATAGGCTTCTTGCATAGCATCTAATTTTTCTTTTAATATCTTTCTTTGTTCTACTAGAATTTCTCTTCTTTCTTTTATGGTTTTATCTCCACCTTCAAACAGTTGCAAATATCTTTTTAAAAAATTAATTTCTAATCCTGCTGCTCTCATGCATTTTACAAATTGTATCCTTTTTATATCATCATCTGTATAGTTTCGAATACCATTTTTTCCTTTAGAAATTGGTCCAATTAACCCTTCCCTTTCATAATATCGTAATGTATCTGTTGTTAAGCCAAATGCTTTAGCCACTTCTGATATCTGCATCATATCGCCTCCTTCCTATTGTTTTATTGCCATTTATGTGTTTTGATTTTATTGTTTTTTACTTTCACTTATTATATATCACTTAGAGTTTACTTTAAGTCAATACTTTTTATGTATTTTTTTATAATTTTTTTGTTAAAGAACGATAGTGGGCTTTCTTAAACATTTTCTCTATTTATAACATTTTAAATCCCGCATTATTGTTCGGTACCAAATTTTACGTAAGTCAAAATTTGTGTGCAATCATTAGAGCGAAGCGATACTAGAATTTTAAAAAGGGAAAATGAGTCCTTCCCAAAATCCCTTTTACTTATTCTTTTTTAATGGTGTCCATAAGCTTAAAGCTTCTTTAGGCAACTTTTTATGATTTTTACATTGCTCTGGAAGATTGTCTTGTGTAAAAATTTCTGTATATGTACTTGTACAATTTTTTGATGCTAGACATCCGGTTATTTTGCATACCGTTCTCTCTACAATCCCTTCTGGTATGATGAAAGTAGCACTTGGCAAATCTTTGTGTATATCTTTCATAACTGCACTCCAGATTTGTCCCGCTGGATTTCCATTAAAATATACTGTTTCACTATTATCATATCCATACCATGTTGCAGCTGCATAGTATGGGGTAAAGCCACAAAGCCATCTATCGTAATCATTGTCTGTTGTTCCTGTTTTTGCTGCCACATCCATTCCCGGAATTGCACAATATGTTGCAGTTCCCCCCGTTTTTACAGGCTCTTGTATAATACTCTTCATTATATAAGCATTTTGCTTTGAAATGACTTGTCTGGTTTCTTGTTTTGGTGTTAAAACTACATTTCCGTTAGCATCTGTTACATTTGTATAAAAGGTTGGTGTTATATATACACCATCATTTGCAATTGTTCCATAGGCTGATGCCATTTCTAATGGGCTAACACCACTTGTCATTCCTCCCAATGCTAAACTTAGTACATTATCTGTTGTTGTGTCTAAAGATGTAATTCCCATTTTTTGCAAATATTCTAATGATTTTTTAGGAGTTAGTTCTGCCATAATTTTAACAGCTGGTATGTTTTGCGAAGTTCTTATAAAGCTTCGTATATTAATCCATCCTTTGAATCCATTGTAGTTTTTAGGTTCGTAATTTTTTCCAAACCTTGTACTACTATCATCATAAACAGTTGCAGCAGTAATGATTTTTTCTTGCAATGCTGGTGCTACATCTGCTAGTGGTTTGATACTAGAACCAGTTTGTTTTTCCATTTGTGTTGCTCGATTCCATCCTGCACTTGTTTTTTCTCCAAATCCACCTGCCACAGCTACTACATTTCCTGTTTTATAATCTACAATTGCCATTCCTGACTCACTGTGTTCATTTAATAAAGTTCCATCACTGTTTTTCTCTCTTCCTCGAATCATATATTTTTCTTTTGTATATTCTTCTTCTAATCGATTTTGGATATTCATATCTACTGTTGAATGAATCGTAAGTCCACTACTATATACATAGTTTTTCGCCATCTGTTCTGTCATATTTTTTTCTTCCATAACTTGCTTTATAACTTGTGAGATAACAGCATCTGTGTGATAGGAGAATATGCTTCCTCCCATAATATTCCCTGTACCAAATTGCAGTCCTTTTTGTATCTCTGTAACTGCATTCGCATATTCTTCATTGGATATATAACCCAATTCCTTCATCTTATCTAAAACAGTTATTGTTCTGTTTTTTATTTTTTCTGAATTATCTATACTTGTATTATATGGATTATATGAATTCGGAGAATGATTGATTCCTGCCATAAATGCACATTCTGCTAATGATAAATCTTTTGCACTTTTATTGAAATAGTATTCAGCACCTAACTCTACTCCATGTAAATTATTTGCTCCGACAAATAAGATGTTTAGATATAGTTCTAATATTTGCTCTTTTGATATCATTCTTTCGACTTGATATGCTCTTTGCCATTCTCTTATTTTTCTTTTTATTCCTTCAATTCCTGTACTTTCATTGTCATTTGTTATATTTTTAACCAGTTGTTGTGTAATGGTGCTTCCACCATAACTACTTTCACCATTAAATAGTGTATTCATAATTGCTCCTGCTGTTCTTTTAAAGTCTACGCCACTATGTTCATAATATCTCTCATCTTCTATTGCTATATATGCTTTTGGCAAATAATCTGCCATTTCTTCTAATGTAATAATTTTTCTTTTTTCGTCACCACTTAAGTCTGCTAATACATTACCATTTTGGTCTACTATGACAGAATTAGATACCTTAATTTCTAAATCTTCTTTACTGATTTGTATGTTCTCGCTTCCAAACCATCCTAACAATAGACCTGCAAATAGCCAGATTCCTACTATCAATAATAGCAATGTAAAAATACTTAGTATTAGAAAAAACTTGAGAAAAAATTTTAAAACTTTATGTTTTTTACATTTTTCTTCTTTTCTTATTTTCTTATCTTTTTTAGCTTGAATCTTTTGTGCTCTTTTTTGTTCTCTTAATTTAGATTTCTCATTCTTTTCTATTTTTCTCCATGTATTATTTTTTACGTCATTTTTATATTCTTTTTGCTTTTTTTCGTTTTCTATATTCTTTTTATTGCTTTCTTTTTCTTCTAATGTCCTATTTTCTGAATTTTGCAATTCTTTTCCTTCGCTTTTTTGCGATTCTGTTGGTCTATCTAGTAACATAACTGCTGTTTTAGCTTTTTCTTTACTTTCTAAATTTTCTCTTATTTCACTGTTTTTTTGATTAGCTATACAAACCGTATTTTCTCTTATTATACTTTTTTGATTATTTTGTTTTGCTTTCTTGTTTTTCTTCTTTGAAGTGCTACTTTTCTTTCTTCTATGGATTTGTTTTTTGTTTGTATTTGTTTTTTTATGATTTTTACTATATCTTTTCTTTTTCTTTTTTTTCATGTCTTATCCTCCTTTTGCATCATTTTTATTATATTTATTTAGTCCCTCTTTTTTAGTTTTGTCATATTTTACCATATTTTCCCTTAAATTACTACCTCTTATTTTTTAAATTTTTATTAAATTTTAAACAGTAACTTTATGACTTTCTAAACATAAAAAAACGAGGTAAAATTTACCCCAATTTCCGATTTCTCAAAATATTTTTAATATTCTTCACCCTCATATAAAGCTTTTGATCTTTCTTCTATTAATAATTTTTTTCCTTTTTTCTCACTATATCCATTAATTTTCTCAAGTATCTCCTCCGGTAATAATTGTATATATGTTTGTTCTTCTTCTGAGTATACATAATATATCGGTTCGTCATTTAAATTAAATTCTAAAATTGATAAAACATCCACATCATGTTGATCTCTATCTTCCCTTATGTATTCAAAAGTATTAAATTTTTTACTTTCAAATTTATCTAATACAGATGCTGAAAATAAACGTTTATAAAATTTTTTCAATTCATCTGGACCTGCTGTTTTATCTCTAAATTTTATTAAGTTAGTCAAATAAAATACCTTATTTTTTAATATATTGTCTTTTGACATGTTATTTGTATCTATTCCTTGTGCATTTAAAAAATTCTTAAAATTATTTGTGTTTTTTACTTCATTGGCTAATAATTTAAATACCATATCATTATAATCTGTTTTTATTGTTCCTGTTTTTATGTCTATTTCTTTCAATTCTTCTGGTGATATTTCTTGCACATCTTGTGCTTTTTCATATAAATTTCTCACTATACCAAAAAAAGCGTTCTCAATCCAAATCTACAATTTTCAATATCACCTACGATATTTGTGTAATATTTATTACCTTCTTCGTCCCAAAACACTAACGCAACATCGTTTACATTAATGGGCCTTTCTACTGCTGATTTCTTGTATATCATCTTTGCTTTTATTCCTAATTCTGAAAGTAATTGATAATACACTTTGTTCGAAGTATGGCAAATAAGCCTTGTATCTTCATCTTTTCTTATGTCTACTTCTCTATCATATATCTGATGTAACAATTCTTTATTATGACTATATGCAAATCTCTCGTCATAAGACATATTTTGACAAATTGTGCGATATAAATATCTTGCTTTTTCTTTGACTGACCAATTGTCTTGAATATCATTTAATAAATCTATATATTTCATTTTTTAATCTTTTCTCCTTTATAGTAACAGGCTTCTATTTACTATATATCCCGTACTGCTTCTCTAACAAAAATAATATGTTGCGTTGTTTTTCCATTTTCCATTTGTAAAAATCTATATAATTCTTTAAATCCGTTCTTTTCATGTAAACGAATAGACGGTATGTTATTTGCATCTATACAACTATATATCGTATAATCCTTGAATTTTTCTAGTACATAGTTTAATAATTTTTTAGCAATTCCTTTTCCCATAAAGTCTTTTTTAGTAACGACTTCCCAAATATACAACACTTTTTCTGGTATATTTTTTATTTTGTTCGGGAACCCCTCTAAATCACAGAAGTCTTTTCCTTGATATACAGCAATATATCCGAGCCGGGATATTCTTTTCTAAAAAGACTATTTTTAATATTTTATCATTATTTAAAAGCATCTGATTACTTTCTTCTGTAATATATCCACTATTGTTTTCTTTCCATATTTCCCTAATATCTTCTAAATATTGATTTTCTACTATCATATACTTCTCCTTGTAATAAAATATGCTATTATGCAAATATCTACATATGTATTTTTCACACTTTTCATGATTCTATTCATCCTTAGAAATAACAACTTTATTATTTATCTTTTCAAAAAAATATCAGCAGATAATTTATATCCGCCGATGTTTTTTAATGTCTAAAATGTCTCATTCCTGTAAAAATCATTGTTATTCCATATTCATTACATTTATCAATAGAATCTTGATCTCTAATAGAACCACCTGGTTGAATAATTGCTGTAATTCCTGCTTTGTGTGCTGCTTCTACACAGTCTGAGAATGGGAAGAATGCATCTGATGCAAGAACTGCTCCTTTTGTTACACCTTCTCCTATTAATTCCTCTGCATGCTCTACTGATTGCTCAGTAGCCCAAATTCTATTTACTTGTCCTGGTCCAATTCCTATGGATTGTTTATCTTTTCCAAGTGCAATTCCATTTGATTTTACATATTTTACAATTTTCCATGTAAATAGCATATCTTCTAATTCTTTATCTGTTGGTTTTCTATCTGTTACCACTTTATAATCATCTAATAGTTTTGCATCAATTGTTTGTACAATCATTCCTCCATTGATTTTTTTAATATCTAAAGCATTTTCTGGTTGTTTTACTGTAATAGATGGTAATTCTAGTACTCTTACATTTTTCTTTGATTGTAATATTTCTAAAGCTTCTGGTTCATATGATGGTGCAACAATTACTTCTAAGAAAATTTCTTTCATTTCTTGTGCAATTGCTTTTGTAATTTCTCTATTTGCTACAACGATTCCTCCAAAAATTGAAGTTTTGTCAGCTTCAAAAGCTTTTTTCCATGCTCCATAAATATCACTACTACTTCCTACTCCACATGGGTTTCCATGTTTACAAGCCACAACCGTTGGTTCATCAAATTCTTTCAATAATTCTAATGCTCCATTTGTATCATTAATATTGTTAAATGATAATTGTTTTCCATTTAATTGTTTTGCAATTGTTAGAGAACCTTCACATTTTCCAATTTCTTTATATAATGCTCCAATTTGATGTGGATTTTCTCCATAACGCATTTCTTCTACTTTTTCATATGTTAAGGTTAATTCTTGTGGTAATGAATTGTCTTTTCTTTCCTCTTTTAAGTATTTACATATCATTGCATCATAACTTGCTGTATGTTCAAATACTTTATTCATTAAATAGAATTTTGTATCTAATGATACTTGTCCATTTTCTTTTAGTTCTGTTAATACTGTTTCATAATCATTTGGGTCTGTTATAACTGTAACATCTTGGTAATTTTTAGCAGCGCTTCTAAGCATTGTAGGTCCACCAATATCTATGTTTTCAATTGCTTCTTCTCTTTTTACACCTTCTTTTAATATCGTTTGTTTAAATGGATATAGATTAACAACTACAAAGTCAATTGTATCTACATTTAACTTATCTAGTTGTTCCATATGATTTGGATTGCTTCTCATTGCTAATATTCCTGCATGTACTTTTGGATGTAGTGTTTTTACTCTTCCATCTAAACATTCTGGAAATCCTGTATAATCAGAGATTTCTGTTACTTTTACATCATTTTCTTTTAACTTTTTGTATGTTCCTCCTGTTGATATAAGCTCAATTCCTAATCCTTCTAATTCTTTTGCAAACTCTACAATTCCGCTTTTGTCTGAAACGCTAATTAATGCTTTCATAATTACCTCCTTAAATTTCTATCTTTTATATTCTATATTTGGCTTAAATCTTTGCACTGCATTACTATTATATATCATAAAAAGGCTTTGGTCAAACATTTTTTGAATTTTATGTTAATTTTACAAATTGTTTTATAATATTAATATCTTCATAGGTTGTAATTTTTATATTCGTGTAATCACCTTCAATAATTTTTATTGGATAACCTTCTTTTTCTAATAACATACAATCATCTGTCACTTCATCCTGTTCATATTTTTCATGCATATTAAATAATATATTTCTATCAAAACATTGTGGTGTTTGAATAATCCATGTATTTGCTCTTACTGTTGTATTCAAAACTACATGGTTTTCATCTGTAATTTTAATTGTATCTTTTGATTTCACCCCAACTGTCACACCTTTAAATTCTTTCATACTTTCTATACATTTATCAATATAGTTTTGCTTTATGGCAGGTCTTGCACCATCATGAATAATCACAATATCTGTGGTTGCTTCTTTTAAACAGTTATACACAGATTCTTTTCTAGAATTTCCACCTACTATTATCTGAATTTGCTTTTGAAAATTCTCTTTTTGAATGATTTCTTTTACCATTTCTATCTCATCTTTTTTTACTGCTACCATAATATTGTCAACATATGTATTACTATCAAATGCATTTAAACTATAAAATAATACTGGTTTTCCATTGACATCTTCAAAATTTTTATTTCTATTTTGTCCATATCTTGTACTATTTCCTGCAACTAAGATAATGGCTGTTACTGTTTTTCTTTCTATCAAAACATTTCCCCCTTTTTCATATTATATGATGTGCAAATATATGTCTGGTATCTTTCTTTTAGTGTTATATAGGCATTTTTTGCTGATTGCTTATCTTTGAATATTCCATAGACGCAAGAGCCAGAGCCTGTCATTAGTGCCTGTAATGCCCCATTGTTAAGTAATTCTTTTTTTATTTCTTGAATACTTTGTTTTTCTTGTACAACTTCTTCAAATACATTATATAAATTATTTGTTAATAATTGAATATCTTTGTTTTCTAATGCTTTTATTATATTTTCTGAAGTATGTAATTGCTGTATGTCTTTTTCTGTGTCTAATTTTTGGTACATTTCTTTTGTATTACAAGCTATTTCAGGTTTAATAATGACCATATAATACTTAAAATCTGTATCTATTGTTGTAATCATATCTCCGATTCCTTCTGCTTTTATTGCTTTGTTATAAAAACAAGGAACAACATCTGCACCTAGACTTTTTCCTAAAGCTTCCATCTCTTTTTTTGACAGTTCTAATTTAAAGAGTTTATTCATAGCTATGATGAAAGCTGCACAGTCTGTGCTTCCACCAGCCATTCCTGCTTGCATAGGAATTTTTTTGTTTACGATTACTTCTATTCCGTTAATTACTTTATATTGTTCTTTTAATTTCCTATAAGCTTTATAAATAATATTTTCTTTGCTATCCAATTCTTTTACATTAATCTTTAATCTAAAATCCTTCTCCTGTATCTTCTTTATATATATTTCATCATATAAATTGATTTTCTGAAAAACAGATTCTAAATTATGATAATTATCTTCTCTTTTTCCTAATACTTCTAAACTCAAGTTTACTTTTGCCCTTGCTTTTATATATATTTCTTCCATTAATTTCTCCTATTTTTATATAAAAATGCTTCTTACTTATATTTTATTATCTTGGTTCGCCTATTTTTATATTATTTTTGATTTACTCTACTGTAAGGCAAGTAAATACGTTGATTCCATTACCTTTTCCAAACTCTGTTAATCCTTCTCCTGAAGTAGCTGTTATACCAATAGAATTTTCATTAATTTCTAATATTCTTGCTATATTTTTTCGCATTTCTTCTATTTTGGGACTTATTTTTGGTGTTTTACATTCTATGGAAATCGATAAATGTATAATCTTATTATTTAAATATTTTAAGGCTTCTTTTAAATATTCTTCGCTATTCGTAATACCTTTTTTACACATATCATCTGAAACCTTCCCCAATATGTTTTTACATGTAATTCCTGAAATGGCATTTGTAATTGCGTGTAAAACAACATCTGCATCACTATTGCCTAGAAGCGAAAACTTTTCTTGGAATTCTACGCCTCCTAATATCAATTTTTTATCTGTGTTTGTATAATCAATTCTATGACTATCTTGTCCAATAGATACTTTCATTGTTTTCCTCCTTTTATTTTTATTCTGCTATTTCATGCTTACTTTCTTTTTTTTCTTTCTCTTCAAGATACTTTATATATACCTTTTTTAATTCTTCCAAACCTTCTTTTGAATATTGGCTACTTATTTCTAATCTGCTAATTTTAGCTTGTAACCATCTACTATAGTATTGAAGAGGATCTGTCTTTTCTATAAATTCTAATTGTTGCATCAAGTCATATACTTCTCCTGTCCAGATATATCCTTTTATTTTGTCAAAAGTCCATCCTTTTTGTACATCTTGTTGTAACTTTCTATCATCAAAAAATATTCCTCTGTTAAAAAATAGTAAGATTTTTTCATCCGATATTTTTTGCAAGGTACTCTCTATCGTCTGATTTACTGTTTCTTTCTCTTCTGGTCTCAAATGATAATCAAATCTAGTAGGCTCTCCATCTAACATATATACAAATCTATATAGTTGTTCATATTTTTTAGCTACTTTTTGCTTCCAAATTTCTATTTTTTCTTCTGTACTTGGGATTTGTTCCTCTTCTCTTAATTGTAAATAGTTATTTGTTAAGTGTCTATTTGTATAATACATAATACCTTCTAATACCTCATGCCTATTTTCCATTCCATATAAACAATATTTATTAAAAAATTTTGTACTAAATTCTTTATAGGTTTTTAATACATTCTGTATTTCCTGTCCATTCTGTCTAATCACCCCATATGTGTAGCTTGTACTTGGTGTTAATTGTGTCCTATCTACTTTCTTAATATCTTGCCAAATAAATCCTGCTTCTTTCCAACTTTCTATATCTGCTGAATTCCCTGTTTCTAAAATAGACAAATATGATAAAGTAAGACATGGCTTTTT
The DNA here is from genome assembly GCA_946500615.1 of uncultured Clostridium sp. GTDB lineage: Bacteria > Bacillota > Clostridia > TANB77 > CAG-508 > CAG-269. Next base: position 29,189 of record CAMMWP010000020.1, read on the forward strand.
TTCTGTTGATTTGGGTTCATCCAGTTTTGCATATAACAATCTTTTTATATCAACATCCCATCTTCCTGCAAAGCTTTCTATTTGCTTTCTTAGCTCACTTCTAAAATTTTGTGATTTGTGATTTTGTTCTAATATATGATTTATATTTTCTAATTTTTCACCTTTTTTTCTTAATAACCATTTTCCATCTATTGATAAAATATTATTTTCTATTATAATAGAAACATCCTCTGGAACGGAATGTATCATTTGATGTAATTCTTCTTTATCTCTGGGTTCTTTCATATTTAATTCCATATTAACTACCTCTTTTATTTTCTTCTATATTTCATTTTCTTTCTTCTTTGGTAGCAATTATTTATTATATACTGTGATATGATTTCCTGCTTTATAAGATATGCTTATTGTATCATAGGAATTTTTTAAATGAAAGTGTTTATTTAAATATTTTATATGTATTTTACAAATGCTTTATCTCTATTTTCATCATATCCTAAATTTCTATACAACTTGTGTGCATATTTTCTATGGAAACCACTAAATAACCATATTCTTGTTATTTCTTGCTGTTTTGCTATCTCTTCTGCTCTTTTCATTAATTTTGTTGCAATTCCTAATCTTCTATATTCTTCTTGTACTGCTAAATCCCATATTGTTGCTTCTTTTCCAGATGGTAGTGTTAGAATGTTTAGCGTTACTGTACCTATTAAATTATCATTTATGTAATATCCTATTGTATATACATTTTTATTATCTTTTGTCTTTTTATATAGGTCTTTCATTTTTTCATAATTTATATTGTTATTAAATACATTTTTTAGTAGTTTTTGCAATTGTATTAAATCTTTTTCTTCAATTTCTTCTATTATATTATCTTTTTTCATTTTTTCTCCTACTCTAAATTTTTATTTTTGTCAGCTTTCATCATACTTTTAGTGTGTTTCTATATTTGTTTTATTGCATCTCCTATGTCTTTTTCATTATAATCATTTGGATTTAAACCTATTCTTTTTTTCATGTATTTCAATATACATAATATTATAATAAGCCCTGTAATTCCTACAATGATATATGATGTACTTGTTGTATAATATTCTAATAATAGTCCTCCTAAAAATTTTATTACCATTTGACCTATATCTTGTATAAATTTATTTACTGATAAAATTTTGACTCTGTTATTTGAGTTTGTAAAATTTGTAATATATCTATCTTCTAATATCCAGTATGGTCCTCTAAAAAAGTGGTGTATGAAATATGTAAACATAACAATTATGATAGTAAAGGAGAAATTTAATTTTATATTGACAATACTTCCAGCTATAATAAATGCTATGAATATGGGAATAGATATAAATGCCAATGTCCTATTTTTAAAAGTTTTATGTATTTTATCTTGATATTTTACCGAAAAACATTGTATAAGTGTTAACATTGCAAAAATAATACCAAAATACTGTGGTGGTATTTGTAAATCTGTTAACAAGCTTTTTTCATATGTAGAAATCATCATTAATACCCCTACAAATATGGAAGTGAAAAGAAATAATGCTTTTAGCCTTTCAGAATTTACTATAAATTTAAGACTTTGCTTCACATCTTTTATGGATTCTGACATGGTTATTGCCTCTTTTTTATCTGTTTCTATTTCTTCAAATCTGTATGCTAGGATTACTGATAATAGGGATATTATGCTAGATAAAATAATTGGAACATATGGATTTATCACAAATAGAAATCCTGCTAATATAGATGTAACTGCATTCAGTACATAACTTATGGAAGAGCCTTTTGCATTTATATTTCCGAATGAGTTTTTACCATTGCACATTTTAGTAGAATCATATAATAATGTATTTCTAGCAATATCTTTAATTGTGTTTCCAAAAGCAGACATAAAATATGCAATAGTTAAAATGGGAAATGTATTGGCAAAAATCATCATTACTATTTGAATTGTACCTAATATGGTTCCCAATATTAATGCCTTTCTGCTACCAATTCTTTCTATTAAAATACTTACTGGTATTTGAAGTAATAAGAGAAATAAAGAATATATGGCTTCTGCATACATTACTTTTGCTGGTGCAATTCCTTTTACTTCTGTTAAGAATAAAAATATGATTGCATTATAAAATAAGGGGTCCCAACCTAACCCTTTATATACAGGAAATATTCTTCTATTATATTTCATTGCTATATCTTTTTTCATTTTTGATTTCATTCCCTTCTAAGGCACAAATTAAGTTGGAAAAGAATTACATTTTGACTAGGCAAACGAGTTTGAAATTATTGTATATTTAAATCATTTTCGGCTCTTCAATTGTAATATGCTTTTCTTTTACGCTTATGTTTCTATTTTCTAATTCTAATTCTAAATACACACCATCTGGTACTCCTCGCATATCCATATTTTCTGTTAATGAACCCACTATATAATAATTCTTTCCATCTTCTGTTAATTGTTTTGTCCAATGTTGATGTCCATTAAATACTGCTATTACATTATCATCATTTTTAATGATATTTTTTATTTCTTTTCTATTACTCATTAATCCATTTTCTGGATTTTTTTCAAACCAATAGTTTCCTATTTGTTTGTCTTCTGCTAAACCAAAATGCGTAAAAATAATACAAGGTAGTTTATTTTTTTCTAGATTCTTCTTTAACCAATTAATCTCTTCTTTTGACATACTGTGTGCTTTATAAATTCCACCATCATCTTTACCTAAATCTTCTCTAATATCTGTAGTTAATATAACGAAATGATAGCCTTTCAAATCAAAGGAGAATGTTGCATTTTGATATCCCATGATTTCTTCAATTTCTTTTCTGGAATTCATAGTTCGTAAATCATGGTTTCCAATTGCAGAATAAAATGGTGTTTGTATATTTTTTAATTTGTTCCAAATATATGTATAATTTTTTATATCTTTATCATGATCAAATGTGTCTTCTATCAAATCTCCCAAACAAATACTTAAATCTGGCTTGTCCATATTAATTCTATCTATTAATTTATCTATTATTTCTATAGAATATTGTGTTAATTTTCTTTTTAATCTAAAATTCAATTTTTGGGGTCTTTTGTCTAAATAGTGTATATCTGAAAAAATAATCAATTTACATTTATTCATAATTAGTTGCCCTCTTTTCAATTTTTATCAATTCATTTTTACTTTTTTCATAAAAATTTTGTTGTTTCATTCAGTAAGCTCTTTTATTTTTGTATATATATCTTTCCAATTACCTACTCTATCTAAATTACTGATTTCGTTTATGTTACTTGTACTATTAAATAATATGACCTTAATCCCTAATTCTTTAACTTTATTACAATTCACAATAGAGTCATCTATAAATACATCTATTTTTTCGTTTTGACAAACTGTCTTTTTATCAAAATTACAAACTAATTTATCATATTTAATATTGTTATTGTTTAGCTCTTCTATTGTTGTTTTATATTCATCTGTGTAAAGTGTTTTATCTCTTGCTGTAATAACTATTATTTCATGTCCTAATTCTTTAATTTTACCAATATATTCTGCAACTTTAGGTTTAAAAGGTGTATTGGGAATAACCTTGTCATAATATTTTTTTGCAAATTCTAATTCTCTTTTTTTCATATCTTTTGGTAACGTGCAATATGAAATATTGTTGTTTTTCAAATATTTGATATCTACCTCAAAAAATTCTGCTATATATGGAATTAAATATTCATATGTATCTGCCATTGTATCATCTATATCTATCCCTATTTTCAATCTTCTTTCTCCTTTCCCTTGTATTTTGTTTATAACTACTCTACATCAACACAATTAGGGGATCTTCCATTTCATTTTTTGTTAATCCACAATGTGCTGATCTTTTTTACTGGATTTTACTAATATTTTGAAACATATTTATCTTTACATGTTTATTATCCATACATCTGCTCCTAAATGATCTAACTTTATTTCAAATATTTTTTGTCATATTTTTGTTGATATTCTTTTATATTGCTTTTTAACATTATTATTGCCTCCTTTTATAATATTCCAATAACGTAGACTCTTAATTTTATCCATTATTAAAAATCACTATTATTTGTTAATTTTCCTTCTCTAAATTGAAAAATGTAGTTTACATCTTTTTTAGTAATTTAGCCAAAAATATTGCAACGCCATCTTCATCATTTTTGATAATGTAATTTCATCAGTATTTTCTTTAACAATATCAATCGCATTATCAACAGCTACTTTATATCCTACTTGTTCAAACATTGATAAATCATTTATATCATCACCAATTGCAATAGTTTCTTCATTTTTTATATTTAAAATTTCTAATAATTTTTTTACTGCATTTCCTTTATTAGAATTTATATTTGCAACATCGCAAAATATAGTTTTATCATCTTTAAATTTTGCATCTAATAAACTTTTATGCCTATTCTTTATTTCTACATTTTCTACGTCTTCAATTTTAGGTATTAAATTTTTTATCTTATCAAAATTACTATCTGCAATAGTACATTGAACAACATCGTTTTTATATACAAAATCTCTTATATTTTCTTCTAACTTTTTCTCTTGATCTGGATGTTTTACTTTATTTACAACTCTACTTTCTCCAACATTCATAATAAATCTTACATCTTCTGGGTTAGTAATTTCATATAATTTTATTATAGCTTCTTTATCCATTTCATTAATATATAAAATTTTGTCTTGTTCATAATCATATATGTTTCCACCACTTGATGTAATAATATATTTACTTGCAAAACATTCTCTACTTATTTGCTCTGTATATTTTCTTGGTCTTCCAGAACATAATATAACTAATATTCCTTTTTCACTAATCTGTTTTATTGTTTCTATCGTTTTTACTGTCAAATTTCTATTGCTATCTCTTAATGTACCATCAATGTCTATAAATATTGCCTTAATCATAATTTTTAACTCCCTTAATATGAAAATCTCATTTTTCAAACTCACTCTTTCTTCTTTTAAAGAAATCATAAAAATATCTTACATTTTCAAGTTCACTCCATCTTTGAACTTTATAATCTCTAGTATCCAAATTATATATTTTAGCATTTAGAATTCCTAACATAAAAGGCGAATGAGTTGCAATTATAAATTGAACACCTAAATATCTTGACATTCTATTTATTTCTTCTGCAAGTTTTACTTGATTTTGTGGAGATAA